>NZ_CP060397.1:612053-1224106 GCF_015840715.1 Synechococcus sp. CBW1004
CTGCAGCAGGCGGGGATCGGCGTCAGCCTGTTCGTCGATGCCGACCCGGACCAGCTGGAGGCCTGCCGCCAGAGCGGGGCCCGCTGGGTGGAGCTGCACACCGGTCGTTATGCGGAGGCGTCCTGGGCTGAGCAGCCGCAGGAGCTGGCGCGCCTGGAGAAGGGCACGGCCCTGGCCCGCGAATTCGGCCTGCGCGTCAACGCCGGCCATGGCCTGACTTATCAGAACGTCGAGCCGATCGCCGCCATCCCCGGCATGGAGGAGCTCAACATCGGCCACACGATCGTTGCCCGCGCCCTGGCGGTCGGTCTCGAGCAGGCGGTGCGGCAGATGAAGGCCCTGGTTCAGAATCCACGCCGCGAACCCCTCTTCGGCCAGCGTCATCCATGAGCACCTACCACTTCGTCGCCGCCAGCGAGGCCTTCCTGTGTGAGGAGGAGCCGCTCGAGGAGGTGCTGCGCGAGCGGGTGCGTCACTACGGCGAACAGGGCAGGGAGATCGACTTCTGGCTGGTGCGTCGTCCCGCCTTCCTGGAGGCTCCGGAGCTGGCCGACACCGCGTCCAACGTGCCTCGGCCGGCGGCGGCGGTGGTGTCCACCGATGAGACCTTCATCACCTTCCTGAAGCTGCGCCTGGAGTTCGTGGCCCGAGGCCGGTTCGAGGCCCCCAGCCCCTCGATTCCCGATGCCCTGGCGTCTCAGGCCTGATCGCCCTGGCCACTGCGACGGCGGTGGCGGGCAGCGCGGCCACCGTCTCACCGGTGGCGCACGCGGTGGTGGCGCTCAGAAGAGGCCCAGGAATTTCCGGCGCGGTGCCTCCTGTCCGTCAGCGGTCCCCTGGGCCGCCGGGGCATCCTGCTGGTAGCGGGGCTTGCGATCGCCGACAGTGAACACCGCCTCCTTGTTCTTCCACCACACCCAGTCCCGGATCGGCGGCGTGTTCTGAAGCTCCTGACGGGTGAGACCGAGGCCGAGCCTGGCCGAGGCGTTGAGCAGCACGTCCAGCATCGCCTCCCCGTCCTGACAGGCGGCCAGTGCTTCGTTGGTGCGCCTGGCTCCATCCAGTGCCTTCACCAGCAGGGCCACCCGTTGGGTCACGGGCAGGGATCGGGGATCGCGCTCCATCCAGGCGTCGGGCGGGACCGGCACCGTATCAGCGATGACCGGCTGCCGTCGTCTGCGGCACGGGCGTTTTCGGCCAGGGCGAGGCACCGATCAGCGGCGCTGATCATGCCGGGGGGCTGACAGCGGGTCGCGCGGCGAGCAAAAGTAGGGCATCGCACTTGCCCGATGTCGCCCCAAGCGATCACCCCGACAGCGCCGGTCGCGCCATCGGGCAGTCCAACTTCCGGCAACAGGCCGGCTCCAGGCCCCAGCCCGGCCATTGACAACGCCGCACCGGCGTCACCGTCGCCTCGTCACTGGGTGATCAGTGATGTGCACGGCTGTGCCGATGCGCTGCATCAACTGGTCGGCCTGCTGCCTGCGGACGACCGGGTGGTGCTCTGCGGTGATGTGATCAACCGCGGCCCCCGCATCGAGGCCGCCATGGAGCTGGCCTGGCATCTGGTGGCGAGCGGGCGGGGTGTCTGGCTGATGGGCAACCATGAGCAGCGGCTGGTGCAGCAGCTGCGGGGCGAGGCCTGCGGGGAGCGCCACCTGCTCGCCGGCAGCGATACCTACCGCCAGCTGGGCGGCCGGTCGTGCCGCCGCTGGCTGGAGCGCCTCGAACAGCTTCCCCTGGTGCACTGGGGGGAGGGCTGGACCGCCACCCATGCAGGCTTCGACCCGCTCACCTGGCAGCCGCACCTCACCGTGCGCATGGCCTTCTGGCAGCACTACAACGGGCGCTTCGGGACGGTCATCGTCGGCCACACGCCGGGGCCTCAGGTGCGCCGGATCCGCGACATCGTGCTGATCGACACCGGCGCCTGCTACGGCGGTCCGCTGACTGCCTTCTGCGCGGACACCGGGGAAGAGCGCTCAGTGGCCGGACTGTCCGCCCCGCGTCACTCCGACCCCTCCTGGACGACCGGTTCGCCCGGGCGTCTGGCCGGCAGCCTGAGCTGAGGCAGCTCCAGCCCGATCCGGAGCCCAGCCCATCGTGCTGACCCTCTACCGCAGCAATCGCGCCGAGCTGCTCGCCCAGGTGCTGGCCACCCGCCTGTGGTTGGAGCCGCCCGGCCCTCTGGATCAGATCCAGGTGGTGGTGAACACCTGGCCCACGAGCCGCTGGCTGGCGGAGCAGATCGCCCTGGCCAGACCCGATCCGGCCGAGCCCGCCGGTGGCGGCATCGCTGCCAATCTGCGCTTCCCGTTCCCCGCCAGCCGCCTGCGCGCGCTGGTGGATCAGCTGCTGGCCGGCGAGGAGACCGCTATCGAGGGGGCTGACCCCTGGCGCGCCCAGAACCTGGTGTGGCCGGTGCTCGAGCTGCTGCCGGCCCTGCTGAAGGAACCCGAGGCGGCACCGCTGCGGCAGTGGCTGGAGCGGCGTGGCGCCGATCAACGCCAGCTGGATCGCCCCCTCTGGCAGCTGGGCCGTGCCATCGCCGATGCCCTCGACGACTACGGCCTCTACCGACCCGCCATGCTTGAGGCCTGGCTGGAGGGCCGCGATTGCGATGCGGCCGGACAGCCCCTGGCCGAGGCGTTGCGCTGGCAGCCGTTGCTGCTGCGTCGGCTGGCGCAGCGGTTGACGCGCCTGCCCTTCGGCCTGCGCGCCCGTCAGGCGATGGCCCTGCTGCAGCAGGGCCACCCGTCTGAGGAAGGTGGCGTCGGGGCCGGGCAGCCACTGCGGCTGTTCGGTCTGAGCAGCCTGGCGCCGGTGCAGGTGGAGCTGCTGCAGGCCCTCTCGCAGCGGATGGCGGTGGAGCTCTACCTGCTCACCCCCTGCCGCGACCTGTGGCAGCGCCACGATGCCCGCTCCGGGGAGCCGCTGGGCAGCGACTGGTTGCTGGAGGTGCCCGGTCTGGAGGCCCGCTTCGGACGGCTGGGAGCGGAGTTCCAGCAGTTGCTGGAGGCCAGCGGCGAGACCCAGCCGGGAACGTGGGATGACTACGACGCCTTTTTCCTGCCGGCCACGGCCGCTCGTGGCCCGGCCAAAGGCGCCCGCGGCCAGACCACCGCCTCTCACGGCCGGTCGGCAACGCTGCTGGAGCAGCTGCAGGAGCTTCTGGCGACGGGGGAGACACCCCCTGGGGAGGAGGAGACAGACGAGGCAGAGACTGCCGGCGCCTCGGGGGGCGAGGAGGCCGACACCGGTGCAGCCGCCGACCCCCTTGCAGACGCGGCCGAAGGCCGATCCGCGCGACTCCTCCACCGCGCCCCCGATGACCGTTCCCTGGAGTTCCACGCCTGTCCCGGCCGACTGCGCCAGCTGCAGATCGTGCGCGATCGGCTCCTGCAGCTGCTGGCTGCGGATGACACGCTCGAACCACGCGACATCCTGGTGATGACGCCCCAGGTGGAGGCCTTCGCGCCGCTGGTGGGGGCGGTGTTCGGCGACAGCGAGGCCACCGGGGTGGCGCTGCCCTGGCGCCTCACGGACCGCAGCCAGCAGAGCGAAGCCGGCATCAGCCAGGGCCTGCTCACCCTCCTGCAGCTGGCCGGTGACCGGCTCACGGCCACCGCCCTCGAGGCCGTGCTCAGCTGTGGGCCACTGCTGCAGCGGCAGGGGATCGACCCGGCCGAAGCCGGTGAGATCACGGCACTGCTGCAGCGCTGCGGCTTCCGTTGGGGCCTCGATGCCCGTGCCCGCGCCGGTGATCCCTGCCACAGCTTCAGCTGGGCGATCGACCGGCTGGTGCTCGGCCTGGTACTGCCCGAGACGCCGGGGCTGGCCCCGGCGGAGACGGCGCCGCTGGCCTTGACAGGGACCCTGGAGCAACAGGGCCGCTGGCTGGCCCTGTTGCGGCAACTGCGGCAGAGCCTCACCTGGCTGGGGCAGGCCCGCACCGTCGCCGACTGGGTGCAGGGACTGCGCGACCAGCTGCCGCTGTTGTTCGGCGATGGCGGCGAACGGGCCTGGGAGCTGCAGGGCCTGCAGGCGGTGCTCGCCGACTGGAAGGCGATCGCCGGCGACAGCCCGCTGCTGCTCGAGGCGCCGGTGGTGGCGGAGGTGCTGGCGGAGCGGCTGAGCGAAGGCAGCGGCCGCTTCGGCCATCGCTCCGGTGCGCTGACGATCAGCGCCCTGGAACCGATGCGCGCCATCCCCCACAAGGTGGTGGTGCTGCTGGGTCTCGATGCGGGCGCCTTCCCCCGCCAGCGGCAGCGGCCGGGCTTCCATCTCCTCGAGCAGCAGCGGCGCCTGGGCGATCCGAACAGCGGCGATCAGGACCGCTACGTGCTGCTCGAGAGCCTGCTCTCGGCCCGGGCGCACCTGCTGATCAGCTGGAGCAACCGCGATGAGCGCACCGGCGAGGGCCAGGAACCGGCCGCGCCGGTGCGCCAGTGGCTGGATCTGCTGGCGCAACAGCTGAAAGGCCCGCTGCCCCTGCGCGAGCACGCCGCCAGCCCGCTGGAGCGCCGCAACTTCCTGGCCGAGCCGCCCTGGCCGCCCGCCAGCTGCGATCTGCGCCTGCTGCAGGCCCGCCGCCAGCTGGAGCAGGCGCCCGAGGCGGCGGTGTTGGGCCTCGCGTGCCGTGAGCCGGAGCCGAGCGTGGGCGTCGACGAGGCGCACAGCGGTCGCGGCGGCGTGGCGCCACCGAGCCCTGCTGACGACCAGCCCATGGCGGCGGAGCCGGCTGCTCACTTCCCCGCGGAGAGCGCATCGCCTGCTGAAGCCTGGGCCGACCTGCGGGCCTGGATCGAAGCCCCGCAGGCCCGCTGGCTGGAGGAGTTGGGTCTGCGGCCGCGTGAGTGGGACGAGCCGGTGCGCGACCTGGAGGATCTGCAGCTCGATGAACGCCGGCGCGCCTCCCTGCTGCGAGCCCAGCTCGATGGCGACGGTCTGCCGCCGCCGGAGGTCGAACCCGACTGGGCCGGACTGGAGCGGGGCCGGGGCGTGCTGCCGCCACGGGCCGCCGGGGAGCTGGAGGTGGTCCAGCTGCAGACGCGTTGGCGATCGCTGCAGGCGTGTCTGGAGGGTCTCGGGCCCGCCCACCATGAGCCCGCCAGCTGGCAGGGCCTGGAGGCGGTGTTGCCCTGGCGGGGCGACCAGCTGGTGCTCGCGCACACCGCCAGACCCCGCTGCCGCCAGCGACTGCGGCTGTGGCTGGAGCTGCTGCTGGCGTCAGCCGCAGGCCATGCCCCGACTGGTGCCGCCCTGGTGGGGCGCGACAAGCAGCGGTTCCGGCTCCTGGAGCAGATCCAGGCCCCAACGCCCTCCCGCGCCACCGAACTGCTGGAGCAGCTCATCCAGTGGCGCGAGGAGCATCGCCTCAGCTGCTGGCCCCTGCCTCCGGAGACCGGCTGGGCCTACGCCGCGGCCGAGGCGGCGAAACCGGGCGAGGGCAGGGGCTGGAGCAAGGCGCGGGAGGCCTGGGAGGGGGGCTTCCACAGTGATGGCGAGCGACGTGATGCGGTCCAGGCCCTGTGCTTCGGCAGCGATCAGCCCCTGGCCGAGCTGCTCACCCCAGTGGTGGAGGAGCTGGCCCTGGCGCTGCATGGGCCGATGCTCGAGCTCCGGCAGGAGGTGAAGGCGTGACGCTGCCTCCCTTCGAGCCCAACGCCATGCCGCTCACTCCGGGCATCCGCCTGCTCGAGGCCAGTGCCGGCACGGGCAAGACCTTCGCTCTGGCCCATCTGGTGCTGCGGCTGGTGAGCGAGGGCTCGCGGCCCCTGGCGATCGAGCAGCTGCTGGTGGTCACCTTCACCGCCGCCGCGGCCGCCGAACTGCGCGACCGCATCGCCGGCCGTCTGCAGAAGGCCCTCGGGCTGCTTGAAGCGATCGCGGCAGCCAGCGCGGACCCCGACGATCCGGCGCCTCCACTGCCGCCCGATCTGGATCAGCCGCTGCGCGAGTGGCTGGCGGCCCAGGGGCCGGATCCGGCTCCGCTGCTGCGTGGCCGTCTCCTGCTGGCCCTGGAGCAGCTCGATCGCGCCGACATCACCACCATTCACGGGTTCTGCCGCCGCACCCTGCAGCGGCAGGCCCTGGAGGCGGGACTGGGGCCGGCGGTGGCGCTGGAGAGCGGCGCCGCCGAGCGCCGCGGCCAGATCGTGCATGACTACTGGCAGCAGCAGGTGCTGCCCCTGCCCGCCGGGCACCTGGCGGGCCTGATCAGTCGCGGCGTCGGCCCCGATCGTCTGGCCGTTGTGCTGCAGGCCCTCGATGGCGATCCGGCCCTGGAGCTCGATCCCCTTCCTGAGGGTGTGGAGCTGGAACAACCCCTGGCCACCCAGCTGCAGGCCCGCTGGCAGGCGAGCTGGACGCGGTTCGCGGAGCTCTGGCGGCGCGACGCCGAAGAGCTGGAGCACAACCTGGCCGCCAGCGCCAATGCCGCCAAGGCGAGCGGCATCGACTACCGCCCCTATCGGCTCAAGCCCAGGCCGGACAAGCTCGACACCGTGAATGGCTGGCTGTCTGGCCTCGAGGAGCCTCCCGGCTACGGAGATCTCCTGGAGGTGAAGCCGCTGCGCGACTACTTCCACCCCGGCCCGGTGCAGAAGCTGGAGAGCGCTGCGCACCCCGAGGGCACCCGCCTGCCCCAGGCCGAGCTGCTGCAGGCCATCGCCGATCTGGTGGATGGCCCTGCGGAGCTGCTGCTGCTGCATTTCGCCCACTGGGGCCGCGCCGAACTGGCGCGTCGACGCGAGCGCAGCGGCGAGATGGGCTACGGCCAGCTGCTCGAGCAGCTCGATCCCGGCGAGCAGGTTGACCCTGGCGACACGTTGGGGCCTCGCGAGCAGCCGGATACACCGCTGCTGCGCGCCGTGGCCGCTCGCTACCGCGCCGCCCTGATCGACGAATTCCAGGACACCGATCCGATCCAGTGGCGCATCCTGCAGGGAGCCTTCGGCGGCGATCCCCCCCGCCATCTGCTGGTGATGGTGGGCGACCCCAAGCAGGCGATCTATCGCTTCCGCGGTGGTGAGCTGGCCACCTACCGCCGGGCCGCCGTGCAGGCGGAGGCCCGCTACGGCCTCGTGGAGAACCGCCGCTCCAGTTCCGGCCTGATTGACGGGCTGAATGCGCTGATGCGACCCGGTCTGGTGCGCTCCGAGCTGGAGGTTCCCGAAGTCCTCTGCCGGGCCCGTGGCGAGGAGCTGACCCTGGAGGCCGGAGAAGCGTCACTGCAGCTGCTGCAGCTGGAGCCCGACCAACTGGAGAAGCAGGTGGCGGCGTTCTGCCAGAGCCTGCTCGAGCGCCATCTGCGACTCTGCAAGGGGGCCAGCCACCGGCTGTTGGAGCCGGGCGACCTCTGCCTGCTGGTCAGCACCCACAAGGAGGCGGAGGCCCTGCGGGTCGCCCTGGAGCGCCGCGGCCTGCCCAGCCGGTTGGTGAGCCAGGGGGATGTGTTCGCCAGTGAGGGAGCCCTGGCCCTGCAGCGGTTGCTCGATGCCCTCGGCGCCCCTGGTGATCCGGGCCGCCTGCGGCTGCTGGCCGCCTCCACCCTGCTCGGGTGGAGCGCCGAGCGGATCCGCAGCGCCACGCCCCAGGCCTGGGATGGGCTGGCAGAGCGGATCGCCCGCCTGGCGGAACGACTGCCGCAGCAGGGGTTGACCGCGGTCCTCGGACAGCTGCTGTCCGGCGAGGGCCTGGCCCGGCTGGCCCTGCGCGGCCGCGCCCTGGCCGATCTGCAGCAGGCGGCCGAGCTGCTGCAGGAGCAGATGCATCGCCAGGGCCTGAGCCCGGTGGCCGCCGCCGACTGGCTGCGAAACCTGCGCCTGCAGGAGGAGCGCGAGGTGCCTGAGGAGCACCGCTGCCGCAGCGATGCGGCCGAATCGGCGATCGCCGTGGTGACCATCCATCGCAGCAAGGGTCTGGAGTATCCGGTGGTGATCTGCCCCAGCCTGTGGCGTGGCGAACGGGCCACCCGCGGCGGCAGCGCCAGCGTGGGCCGTCGCTGGCGGCCGCCCGGCAGCCGGCGCCCCCGCTTCGATCTGCACCTTGACCCTCGCTGGGGACCGGGCCGCGACGCCGCCCTCCAGAACGCCGAGGCCGAACGTCAGGAGGCCGAGCGCAAGGCCTATGTGGCCTGCACGCGGGCCCGTCACCTGCTCGTGCTCGGTTGGCCGGGTGCCGATCAGGCCCAGCAGGGCAATCCGCTCAGCCCCTGGCTGGTGGACGAAGGCTCGGAGGACGGTCTGCGGCGGTTGCCCCTGCACAGGATCGATCCCGACGCCCTTCCACCCGCCCGGCCACGCTGGCGACCCGGTCCATCTCGCGGAGAGCTTCAGGCGGGACCGCGGCCGGAGCGCAGCCTCGACAGCCGCTGGGGACGCGCCAGTTATTCCGCCTGGACCCACGCCGCCGCCGCCCTGCCGCCGGAGGCGCGCGATGAAGGCCGCGACAGCGACGCCCTCAGCCGCGATGGCGAGGACGCCGTCGCCGAGGTCGGCGAGGGTGTGGAACCGGGCGCTGAACGGAGCCACGATCAGCTGCCCGCATCGGCATCCGCATCCGCATCCGCATCCTGGCCTGCCCTCGGCCCCCTGGCCCGCTTCCCCCGCGGGGCGGGGCCGGGGGATGCCCTGCACCGCATGCTCGAGCTGATCGACTACCCCGCCCTGGCGGCCGGCGACCTCGAGGCGGCCGCTGGTGTGGTGTCGCGGGAGCTGGACCGCGCCGGCCTGGCGGCCGATCTGGCCGGCGGCGTGCTCACGGCCTTCCAGCAGCTGGTGCAGACCCCCCTGGGCGGTGAGCTGGGCAGCCTGCGACTGGCTGATCTCGAGCCGGCTGGCTGGCTCAATGAACTGGCCTTCGATCTGCCCCTGTCCATCGGCCCGGAGCGGCTGGTGCGCAGCAGCGGCCTGGCGGAGGTGTTCCGCCGCCACAACGGCGGCCGTTTCGGCAGGGACTACGCCACCCAGGTGCAGGCCCTGCGTGTGGCCAGTCGCGGTTTCCTCACCGGTTCGATCGATCTGGTGTTCCGCTGTGGGGAGCGCTGGTGGGTGGCGGACTGGAAGAGCAATTTCCTCGGCCGGCGCGATGCTGGCGGTGCCGTGCTCCGCTGCGGCCCGGCCGATTACTCCGGTGCGGCGATGGAGCAGCTGATGGCGAGCAACCATTACCCGTTGCAGGCGCACCTGTACCTGGTGGCGCTGCATCGCTACCTGCGCTGGCGCCTGCCGGGCTATGCCCCGGAACGCCATCTGGGTGGCTACGCCTACGTCTTCCTGCGGGGCGTGCCGGGTCCGGTGGCAGGCGAGATCTGCGCCGATGACGTACCGGGGGTGCTCGTGGAGCGGCCGCCTCTGCAACGCCTGCTGACTCTCGACGCGCTGCTGCGGGAGGGCCAGCCGTGAGTGTCCTGGCCCCGGCTCTGCTCGACAGCCTGCGGCGTCTGTTGCCCATCCCCACGGCCGCCCGCCTGGACGCGACCGCCGACCTCGCCCTGCAGCAGGTGGTGACGGCCCTGGCCGCTGCCCTCGAGCGCGGTGAACTGGGCCTCGATCTCGACGCTCCTGCCCCGGAAGCCGTCCTGGTGGCGGAGAGCGAGCCGATGGCGGAGAGCGAGCCAACGGTGGTCGAGTCCGGGCCGGAACCGCGATCGGGACCGTTCCGTTCCGCACGCACCAGCGGCGCATCCGGCGCTGCCCACAGCGGCGCGGGCAGCCCAGACGCGAGTCAGAGCGACAGCCCTGTCACCA
Organism: Synechococcus sp. CBW1004; assembly: GCF_015840715.1. Classification (NCBI taxonomy): domain Bacteria; kingdom Bacillati; phylum Cyanobacteriota; class Cyanophyceae; order Synechococcales; family Synechococcaceae; genus Synechococcus; species Synechococcus sp. CBW1004. The sequence goes on from NZ_CP060397.1 coordinate 621,806, forward strand.
GGGCCAGCGTTTCTCCCACGCCGCCGGCCTGGCCCGACGACCATCTCGCGGCACTGGAGGCCTGCGGCTGGCTGGTGGATGCCAGCGCTCTCGACGAGGCGCCGGAAGCCCCGGTGGTGCGCGATGGGCACTGGCTGCGCTGGCGGCGCTGGCATCAGCAGCTGCACCACTGCACCTCCACCCTGATCGCCCGTGGCCAGGCGAGGTTGGCGCCCGCCCCGAGCGCCACCCAGCGGGGCCAGGCCCTGCAGAGGGCCGCGGCTGCCGGTCTCGATCCGCAGCAGTGCGGAGCCGTGGAGGCTCTGCTGCAGCACCGTCTGGTGCTCCTCACCGGCGGGCCTGGCACCGGCAAGACCTCCACCGTGGTGCAGATGCTGGCGGCCGCCCGGCGCCTGCAACCTGACCTGCGAGTGCAGCTGGCGGCTCCCACCGGCAAGGCTTCCGCCCGTCTGGGGAGCGCCGTGGCGGCGGGGGCCGCGGCCCTGGAGCCCAGCCTGGCCGAGCGGTTGCGGGATCTCCCCTGCGGCACCCTGCACCGGCTGTTGGAGGCCCGCGGTGACGGAGCGGGCTTCCGCCGCGGACCGGCGCTGCCGCTGGAGCTGGATCTGCTCGTGGTCGATGAGGTCTCGATGGTTGACCTTCCGCTGATGCAGGCCTTGCTGGCAGCCCTGCCCGAAGCGTCCAGGTTGCTGCTGGTCGGCGATCCGGATCAGCTACCGCCGGTGGGGCCTGGAGCGGTGCTGCAGGAGCTCTGTCGCTCGACATCCCTCACCGCCCTTGGCCCGGCCGCAGTCGAGCTGCGCACGACCTACCGCAATGACGGAGCGATCGCCGCGCTGGCCGCCACGCTGCGCCACCGCTCCGGGCCGGGTGCCGATGGGCTGGAGATCCTGCGCCCTCGGCTCGCGCAGCTCCAGCCCGGCGACAACGTGCAGTGGCTGGAGGTGCCGGCCAGGCGCCTGCCGTCCAAGGCGCTCGAACGTCTGTCCCTGCATCAGCGGCGCCTGGCGGAGCTGGCGGCGGAACTGGGGAGGCTCGATCCGCAGATCGGGGGCGAGCCCGATGGGGCCGATGCCCTGCTGACCGAACTGGAGCGGCTGATCCTGCTCAGCCCGATCCGCCAGGGACCCTGGGGCGTGGAAGGGGTGCACCGGGCCCTGCTGGGCGAGGACCTGGCCGGACCCCTGCAGGGCTGGCCCCTCGGCACGCCCGTGCTCAACCGCCGCAACCTGCCGGAGCAGGGACTGGCCAACGGCGACATCGGGGTGCTGGTGGCTGGCGCGGGCGGGGGCTGCCTGGTGCTCTTCCCCGGACGGCGCCTGCTGCATCCGGCGCGTCTGGCGGGAGCTGAGCCCGCCCTGGCGCTCACGGTGCACAAGTCCCAGGGCAGCCAGTACGGCGAGGTGCTGCTGTTGCTGCCGGCCGGTCGCCCTCTCGATGCCAGCCTGCTCTACACCGCCCTCACCCGCGCCCGGGAGCAGGCTCTGCTGATCACCGAGCTCTGAGCTGCCCCTTCCCCTGCTAGGGCCGCGGAGCGTCCCCAAGGCCTCCGCCACTCGCCAGCGTTCGCTTCATCACCGGCGATCGACTTCCGTCCTGGATGCGGTTCTGCCGCATCCGCGCGCCCTGATCGGGCCGAACCGCGTCCGGCGGGTTCCACGGCCCCACCCGGGCTTTCTGCCTACGTTGAAGCGCTGCCGCCGCAACCCTTGCACGCCCGAGACGCCATGGATCCGGACCCTCTTGCCCTGGCCTCATCCGTGGCGGGACATGGCCGCAGCGAGCGTCCCTGGGGCTGGTTCGAGACCCTGGCCGAGGGGGAGGGCTACCGGGTGAAGCGGCTGCGGCTGCACGCCGGGCGGCGCATCAGCCTGCAGCGCCACCGTCACCGCTGCGAGCACTGGGTGGTGGTGGACGGGCAGGGCACGATCGAATGCGGCGGTCAGCAGCTCGAGGCCGTCGTCGGCACGACGGTCTTCATCCCGGTGGGTGGCCTGCATCGCGCCAGTGCCGGGGTCGAAGCGCTGGAGATCATCGAGGTCCAGCGGGGATCTCTGCTGAGCGAGGAGGACATCGAGCGATTCGACGATGATTTCGGACGTGTGGTAAAGTCTTTTATCAGCCTTTGAACCAGGGCAAGGCAACATCGAGCGTCCAACCGGCGGGGATTCTGCTGCAGACGCTCACCCCAAGGTCTGTTGCCGGCCTGAGTTGAAGGATTCATCAGGCCCCAGATCTTGACCATGACGATTCAGGGTGACGCCCTTGCCGGCGCCACCGTGCGCGGCGCTGCCATGCCCGAGACGGTTGTTGCTGCAACGGCTCAGGTTGACGACAGCTCGCTCCAGTGTGGCGACGTGTCGATGAGCACCCCGCAGGCCCCTGTGGAACATCCCCAGGGCGCCGGCAGCCCGGACATCGCCCCGGACCTGCTGCTCGACTCGGCCCACACCGAACCGACCGCCTCTTCCGGATCCCTCCCGGCATCTGACGCCGAGAACGGCTCACTGCCCGCGGTGCACGGTGAAGCCATGGCCGCTCCTGTCGCTGACGACGTCCAGGCCGAGCCGATCTCCGGGGTGGCATCGGAACCCGCCGCTGATGGTCCGGCTGCCGGTTTCGCACCCTTCGGTCTCGGCGACGATCTCCTGCGTGGGCTCGCCGATCTCGGCTTCCAGACCCCCTCGCCCATCCAGCAGGCCGCCATCCCCGAACTCCTGCTCGGTCGCGACCTGGTGGGTCAGGCCCAGACCGGCACCGGCAAGACGGCCGCTTTCAGCCTGCCGTTGCTGCACCGCCTCGATCCGCAGCAGCGCACCCCCCAGGTGCTGGTGCTGACCCCCACCCGTGAGCTGGCCATTCAGGTGGCCGATGCCATCAACAGCTATGCCGCTCATCTGAGCCGTGTGCGGGTGGCGGCCATCTACGGCGGTTCCGATTTCCGCGAGCAGATCCAGCAGCTGCGCCGCGGTGTTCAGATCGTGGTGGGCACCCCGGGCCGGGTGATGGACCACATGCGTCAGAACACCCTCGACCTGAGTGGGCTGCGCACCCTGGTGCTCGATGAGGCCGATGAGATGCTGCGCATGGGCTTCATCGACGACGTCGAATGGGTGCTCGAGCAGCTGCCTGCCGAGCGTCAGGTGGTGCTCTTCTCCGCCACGATGCCGCGGGAGATCCGCGCGCTGTCGCATCGCTATCTGCGCGAGCCCGCTGAGGTCACGATCCGCACCAACAACGCCGACGGCAAGCGGATCCGTCAGCGGCACCTGGTGGTGCATCCCTCTCAGAAACTCGAGGCACTCGAGCGGGTGCTCGAGGCCGAGCGCTCCGAAGGGGTGATCATCTTCGCTCGTACCAAGGCGGTCACCCTGACCGTGGCCGAATCGCTGGAAGCGCACGGCTACGAGGTGGCCGTCCTCAACGGTGACGTGCCCCAGGCCCAGCGTGAGCGCACGATCGAACGCCTGCGCGATGGCCGTGTCGATGTGCTGGTGGCGACCGACGTGGCCGCCCGCGGGCTGGATGTGGAGCGCATCCAGCTGGTGATCAACTACGACATCCCCTTCGATGGCGAGGCCTATGTCCATCGCATCGGCCGTACCGGCCGTGCCGGCCGCCGCGGTGAGGCGATCCTGTTCCTGACCCCGCGCGAACGGCGCTTCCTGGGTGGGTTGGAGCGGGCCGTCGGCCAGCCGATCGAAGCGATGGAGGTGCCCGCCAACGCCACGATCAACCAGCATCGTCTCGACCGCCTGCGCGAGCGTCTCACCGAGGCCCATCGCCAGGCGCCCGTGAGCGATGAGGAGCGTGCATTGCTCAGCGAGATCGTGCAGCGGGTGGCAAGCGAGCAGGGCTGCACCGGGGAGGAGCTGGCCATGGCTGCCCTGGCGCTCACCCTGGCGGGCCGACCGCTGTTGATCCAGGGGGAGGACCGTTGGACAGTCCCCCAGCGCTCAGCCCGCGAAGGCGGTCGCGAGGGGGTGCGTGATGGCGGCCGGGAGCGCGTCTCCCGCGATGGCTCCCGCCGGCAGGCACCGGAGCGTCAGGACGGCCCGCCCGAACCGCACATGGAGCGTTTCCGCATCGAGGTGGGCTGGCGCGATCGGGTCAAGCCGGGCAACATCGTGGGCGCCATCGCCAACGAAGCCGGTCTGCAGGGTCGCGCCATCGGTCGCATCCGCATCTTTGATGCCCACAGCACCATCGATCTGCCCCGTGGCATGCCTGAGGACGTCTTCCGCGACCTGCAGCGCCTGCGGGTCATGAACCGCGAACTTCAGATCTCCCGCCTCGACGCCTGAGGCGGGGACGGCTTCGTCCCTCCCTCCCCACGACAGCGCTTCATGGACCACGTTCTCCCTCCGAGGCGATCGAGACCCTCCCGGTGGCTCCTGTTGCCGGGAGCGGTGATCACCGCCCTGGCGCTGTCTGCGTCAACCCTGCTGGAGCGGCCCGCCAGGGCCGGCTCCACCATGGGGGCGATTGTGCGTGCGTTCTGTCTGTCCGCGTTTGAGAACGAAATGTCCCAGGCGGGGAGGACCCCGCCCCAGGGCATGGCCAACTTCGCCTGCAGCTGCGTCGAGGAACGGCTCCGCAGTGGGAATGCGCTGGAGTCCGCCAAGCGCGACTGCCGCCAGGCGACGGCCCGTCGCTATCCGATCTGACTCCACAGGGTGGGCAAGGCCCTGCGGGCCTGGCTCCTCTGTCTGTGTGCCACAGCCTGAGCTCAGGCGCACAGACCCGTCACCTCGCCGGTGGACATCTCGCAGAACTCCGCCAGTGACAGGCGCTCCACAGCCATGACGAGCGAGTGCTGCACCTCCACCGCTTCGCTGGCGACGAGGGCCTGCAGCAGATCGAATTGATCCTGGCGAGAGAGCTCGCCGTCCTCACACCAGGCGAGGCTCCAGGGAACGGGGGCCGTCATCACGGGGATCGCGGATCAGGATTTGCTGACATTGGGACAGTTTTGCGGATGGCGAGGCGATCTTCCGATTTGCTTCGCATCTGCTTCAAACCTCTTCACGCATGGCCCGCAACCCGGGCCGGCGAATCCCGGGTTGTAGGCTGGCTTCGATTCCAAGGCGTTCAGGCTCCCTTCGGCACGCCCAGCTCGCTGTGACCCTTCAGGGCTCGACCCTGCCTCCAGGCTTCGATCTCCGGCTTCACTGTTCAACTGGCTCCCTGGGACATCCCGGCAACAGACGAATCGCATTCGCTTTCAACAGTTCCAGGCTCCATTCATGACCATTTACGTGGGCAACCTCTCGTTCCAGGCCGAGCGGGAAGACCTCCTCGATCTCTTCGGCCAGTACGGCGAGGTGCGCCAGTGCAGCCTGCCCCTCGACCGTGAGACCGGCCGCAAGCGCGGATTCGCTTTCGTCGAGCTCGCCGACGACGCCTCCGAACAGAAGGCCATCGACGACCTCCAGGACGTGGAGTGGATGGGTCGCATGATCCGCGTCAACAAGGCCACCCCCCGTGAAGGCGGCGGCGGCGGCGGCGGTCGCGGCGGTTATGGCGGCGGCGGCGGCGGCGGTCGCTCCGGCGGCGGCGGTTATGGCGGCGGCGGTGGTGGTCGCAGCGGTGGTGGCGGCTACGGCGGCGGTGGCGGCGGTGGTTATGGCGGTGGCGGTGGCAACCGCTGGTGATCCGCTGACCAGCAACGACGATCCGGGGCTCTCCAGGCTGCTTCGGCGCCTGGAGCCCCATCGACGCACCCTGTGGCTGGCTTCCAGCTGCTCGGTGCTCAACAAGCTTTTCGATCTGGCGCCACCGGTCCTGATCGGCCTGGCCGTCGACGTCGTCGCCAGGCAGCAGACCTCCTGGCTGTCCAATTTCGGCTTCAGCACCGTTCCCGCCCAGCTGACGGTGCTGGCGGTGCTGACGTTCCTGATCTGGAGCGCCGAGTCGCTGTTCGAATATCTCTACGGCCTGCTCTGGCGCAACCTCGCGCAGACGGTGCAGCACGAACTGCGGCTCGAGAGCTACGACCACCTCCAGCATCTGGAGATGGCCTTCTTTGAGGCGGGCAGCAGTGGACGGCTGCTGACGATCCTCAACGATGACATCAATCAGCTCGAGCGCTTTCTCGATCACGGCGCCAACGAGATCCTGCAGCTGATCACCACCGTCCTGGCCGTCGGTGCAGCGATGCTGGTGCTCTCGCCGATGGTTGCGGGTGTTTCATTTCTGCCGATTCCGGTGATCCTGTGGGGCTCCCTGCGTTTCCAGCGCCGCCTGGCCCCTCGCTACGCCGAGGTGCGGGAGCGGGCAGGCGCGATCGCCTCCAGCCTGTCCAACAATCTCGGCGGCATGCTCACGATCAAGAGCTATGCGGCCGAGGCCTGGGAACTGCAACGTCTCGGGGAGGAGAGCCAGGCCTACCGGCTGAGCAACCGCCGTGCCATCCGTCTGTCGGCGGTATTCGTGCCGCTGATCCGTTTTGCGATCCTGTTCGCCTTTCTGGCGATTCTGGTGATCGGAGGCCTGCAGGCCTGGCGGGGCACCATCGCCATCGGCACCTACAGCTTTCTGGTGTTCGTCACCCAGCGGCTTCTGTGGCCGCTCACCACGCTGGGCCGCACCCTCGACGATTACCAGCGGGCGATGGCCTCCGCACGCCGGGTGCTCGATCTGCTCGACACCCCCATCGCCATTCCCAGCGGCGAGCGGCGGCTGGAGCCGGACACGGTGCGTGGCGAGCTGCGCTTCGAGTCGGTCACGTTCGCCTATGCCGATCGTCAGCCGTTGCTCGAGGGTCTCGATCTGCGGGTGCCGGCCGGCAGCACCCTGGGCATCGTCGGGGCCACCGGTTCGGGCAAGAGCACGATTGTGAAGCTGCTGCTGCGGCTCTATGAGCTTCAGGGCGGCCGCATCCTGCTCGACGGCGTGCCCATCCAGACGCTTGACCTGCGGGACCTGCGCCGCGCCATCGGCCTTGTCAGCCAGGAGGTGTTCCTGTTCCACGGCACGGTGGCGGAGAACATCGCCTATGGCAGCTTCGCCGCCAGCCGTGCTGCGATCGAACGCGCCGCCCTGCTGGCGGAAGCCGCCGCGTTCATCGAGGCTCTGCCCCACGGCTACGACACCGTGGTCGGGGAGCGCGGCCAGCGGCTGTCCGGCGGCCAGCGCCAGCGGATCGCCCTGGCGCGCGCCATTCTCAAGGATCCGCCGGTGCTGGTGCTCGATGAGGCCACCGCCGCGGTTGACAACGAGACCGAGGCGGCGATTCAACGCTCCCTCGAACGGATCACCGCTGACCGCACCACCGTGGTGATCGCCCATCGGCTCAGCACTGTGCGTCACGCCGACCGGATCGTGGTCATGGAGCACGGCCGCATCGTCGAGAGTGGCGATCACGACGGGCTGCTGCGCCGCGGCGGTGCCTATGCCGGGTTGTGGCGCGTCCAGGCCGGACTGAGGCCCGAGGAGGAGCTCCGCCTCTGATCGGCGGGGAACGGAGCGCCGTTCTCAGCCTGTTGCCGAAGCGTCTCAGGCTGAACATCGTCGTTCACAGACTGTGAACTAGTGTCTCGCGATGACATCACCCGTGGCCCCGCGCCCGATGCGGCCTCGTTCCCGTCAACCCTTTTCCGCTGCAGTCGGGCTGGCCATGCTGGTGGGCCTCGGCACCGGCCTGGTGCTGGCCCGGCCCCTGGCCGGTCTGCTCAGCGAGCCGGAGGGCAAGGATCAGTTCTCGCTCTCCAATCCCTTCTCCGCCTGGGGGCAGGGCATCGGTCGCCAGAACCTGCTGGTCCTCGGAACCGACGTGGGCGGTGGCAACACCGACGTGATCGCCGTGGTGCATGTCGCCGACGGTGTCACCAAGGTCACCCAGATTCCGCGCGACACCTACGTGGAGGATCCCCGCTTCGGGCCGGTGAAGATCAACGCTCTCTACAGCCTCGGTGGCGTTGACACCATCAAGGCGGAGCTCTCCACCCAGCTGAATCGATCGATCAAGCACCATCTGGTCGTCAATCTCGCCTCGATCCGGCGTATGGCTGATCAGCTGGGCGGCATCGAGGTGGATGTTCCGAAGCGGATGTTCTACGTCGATCGCAGCCAGGGGCTGTCCATCGACCTGCAACCCGGGGTCCAGACCCTGCGCGGGCGCGACCTGGAGGGCTTCCTGCGCTTCCGCCATGACGAGACCGGAGATCTCGGCCGCATGGAACGTCAGCAGCTGGCGCTCAAATCCCTGTTCCGCAAGCTCTCCGAGCCCCAGAACCTGGTCCGCCTGCCCGCCCTGCTGCTGGCGAACGGCAAGGACATCCAGACCGACCTCGGTCCGATGGAGCTCGGTGGGCTGATCACCAGCATGGGCGGCACCACCCTCAAGGCCCAGCGTCTGGATGGACGCCCCTTCGATCAGGGTGGCGTCAGCTACTGGGATGCCGACTGGGCCAGTGCTGATGAACCCCGGGGCAACGAGGCGGCTGAGGAGTCCTCCGCTGCCTCCCCTCCCGGCGGTTCCGGAGACGGCGAGCGTCCTCATCGCTTCCTTTTCTGAGCCGCGTGCTTCTCGCCCCGGTGCAGGTTGTCAGGATCCTCCTCGGGGACCATTGGCCTGCTCGCCGATTCGGAACCATTGCCGTTTCCCTCGTCGCCGTTGCTGCGATCCGAGAGGGTGATCAGGGCCAGCAGCAGGGCCAGCAGCGCCAGCAACGGGCTGGAGGCGGCCACCGTCACACCCAGGGCGGCGGTGAACCAGATCGAGGCGGCGCTGCTGAGTCCCTTCACCTCCGGTTTGCCGTTGTGGCGCGAAGGACGGGGGGTGAGGATCTCGCCGGCGCCCAGAAAGCCCACCCCGGTTGCCACCCCCTGGATGACGCGGCTGCGGGCCTGAGGATCGGATCCGGCCGCCATCACCATCAGGGCGGCGCTGAGTCCCACCAGCACATGCACGCGCAGCCGGTTGGGATGGGGCGTCGCGCCGTGATGGGCACGGTTGATCCCCACCGCCATCCCGCAGAGCACCGCCAGGCCCATGCGCAGCAGCGCTTCGATGTCGGGAGTGAGCTGCAGGATCATGGAGGAGATGGCGACCACAGGACCACCCGAAGACCGGGGATGCCGGGGTAGCGGCCCGGTTGGCCCGGGCGGTGAGCCGTTCCAGGGATGGCTGCCATCGTGACAACAGCTGGCATCGTGGCAAGTCCGGGGCGGCGGCGCTTTGCTGGCGTGGCCCGGCCAACGATCGGCTACGGAAGGCGCTGAAGTGACTGCCGATCTGCTGCGCAACACGCTCAAGCTGGCCACTGCCGCCTTCCTCACTGCCGCGATCGCGGTCTGGAGCGAGCGGATCGCCTACGTCTGGTACCCCCTGCTGGCGGTGATCATTGTCGTGGATGACAACGACGATCACACCCTGGAGGCCGCCACCGGCCGGATCATGGGCACCGTGCTGGGTGGCCTGATCACCTTCCTGGTCCATACCGTCCTCAGCGGTTGGATCGGGGTGCTGGTGTCGATGCTGCTGATGGTTCCGGTGCTGCAGTTGCTCGGTTGGCAGAGCGCCCTGGGAACGGCGGGCATCACCAGCATCATGTTTCTGATGATCCCCACCCACGTCGCGCTGAACTGGGACTACGTGTTCAACCGTGGTCTCGATACGGTCGTGGGCTGCCTCGTCGGGATCGGGGTGGGGTTGCTGTTCTGGCCACGCAACGCCCGGTCGCAGATGGAACAGGCGGATGGGCACCTGCGCCGCCAGATCGCCGACCAGCTGCAGCGCTACCGCGACTGGCTGGAGCGGGGCCACAGCCGGCCGGCTCCCCTCGATCCGGCGCCACTGACCAGTGATCTGCAGCGGCTGGAGCAACTGCTGGCCCAGGAGCAGGCTGGGCCCCGCCGCCATGCGCTGCAGCAGGGCCGCTGGGAGCAGCGGTTGCGGCTGTGGCAGCTGACGCACTTTCACTGGGTGGCCTGGGAACGGCTTCTGGCGGAGCTGCCTGAGGAGGAGATTGCGGCGTCTGAGCCGTTGCGCCAGGTCGTGCTGACCCTCGGGCAGCAGCTGCTGGGTGAGCCTCGGCCGCCGCCGCCGCGGCAGCCACAGCAGTGGCGCCAGCTGGCCGCCGGGCGTCAGTTGCCGCTGCTGCCCCTTCTGGCGCTGGCTGAGGAGTGGCGGCCGCTGCATGCCTGCCTGGGCGGACTACACCGCACCGCCACGACGTGATCAACCGCACCGCCCTGCGCACCGCCGTCACCACCGGCCTGGCGAATGCCTTCGCCAGCCTGTCGGGGGTGCAGGACAGCCAGTACGCGCCGCTGGCGGTTCTGTCAGTGGCCACGGGGAGCTACGGGGGCGCCCTGCAGCTCGGCCGCCAGCGCCTGCTCGGCACGGCCCTGGGCGCGGCGTTGTTGCTGGTGGGCTACGAGGGACTCAAGGAGCTGCCGCTGCCGCTCGGGCTTGCCATCACCCTCGGCGGCTTGCGGCTGCTGGGAGGCCTGCTGCAGCTGAAGGTGGGCTACAAGGTTGGCGGCATGATCATCGTGATGGGCTGGCTGGTGCATGAGGGCAGCCTGGCCAGCTGGCTGCCGCTGCGCTTCTTCTGGATGGCCTTCGGGGTGCTGTTCACCCTGCTCAGCCTGCGGCTGTTCTGGCCGGCTCGCGGCCGCGACCAGATCTTCTCGGCCTACGCCAATCTGCTGGCCCAGCTGCAGCTGGCGTTGTGTCAGCTGGCGGATGGGCTCCTGGCGGATGACCTCCAGGCCGGGAGCATGGAGGGCGAAGGCCCGCCGCTGCGGGTCGCTTCTGCAGGCGAGGATGCCCAACGGGCCCACCCGGTGCGCTCCCGGGCCCTCCAAAGGCAGTTGCAGGCGGCGCGGAGCCTCAGGCCGATCCTGCTGCAGGAACTGGGGACGCGGCCCGGCCGCCATCCCGCTGCCCTGCTGCTCGCCAAGCTGGACGCCACGGCGTCGCGGCTGGTGACCCTGGTGCGTGCCATGGAGCGCTCCGCTCCCGCCCCGTTGCCCCCGGCGCTGCTGCAGCCTCTCCATCGCGCCGAAAGCGACCTTCTCCGTGCCATGGCCGCGCAGCTGCAACTGTGGGAGCAGCGCATCCGCAGCCGGTCGCCTCACCATCACGGCGGCCTCGGCCTCCCCGAGCCGCCCCTGCAGGGGATGCGGCTGCCCAGCAGCTGGCAGCAGGTGGATCAACGCCTCAATGACCCGGCTCTCGACAGTGCCGGCAGCGAACGGCTGGAGCGCGTCGCCGTGCGCCTTTCGCTCTGCCGCCAGGCCGAGCGGGCCATCCGCGATGGCGAAGCCAGCTGGCGCATCATTCTCCAGCGACCCTGATTGGAAGGCCGAAGGCGAACAGTCCTTCCTGACTGCCGCGGATCCGCGCTCCGCCACTTTGGGCCTTCACTGGCTTCCGCTGGCAGCTGTCTGGCGTCAACGATGGTGCTTCACCGCCCCCCATCGCTGTGAATCTCCTGCGCCAGGGCTTCCGCCAGGGCCGGCAGGCTCGAGAAGGCGCCACTGGCTCCGGCCAGCACCCACAGCCCCGCTGCCACCCTCGCGCTCATGGGACATCCATCGCTGCAGTAACTCACCGGTATGAGCTGGAAGCGTCCCCGCGACGCCAGGGCGGGATCCAGCCGCGCCAGCTCCTGGCGCAGCAGGCGCTCCAGCCAGGGTGCATCGGGTTCGCCCTCGTCACCACCGAGGGCATCGCCGGGTGGCAACCAGCTGATCTGCCCGGCCAGCAGCCCGTTCCCCCACGGAGCCAGTCCCACGTCCACCACCCAGCGCCGGCCGCCGTGGGCGTGCCCCAGCCGTTCCAGGCCCGGCCGCTGCAGGTGGCGCGGAAACACCAGCCAGCCGCGCTGAACCGCCCTCAGCCAGGGACCCTCACCCTGCCGGTGCCTCTCCACCAGCACCCCCGCCCAGCTGCAGCGCAGCCGATCGGTCAGGGCGGGCCAGAGACCGCGAGAGGCCGCGCCGGCCGCCAGCAGCACCCGCCGCCGTTCCAGCCTGCTGCCGTCCCGCAGTTGCAGAGACCAGCCTTTGCCTCGGGATTCCAGCCTGCGGACCGGTTGCTCCCGTCGCTGGACCCTCGCCCGCCTCAGCGCTCCAGGCAGTGCCTCCGCCAGAGCCACCGTGTCGACGCGTGAGAAGGGAAGCGGCACCGGCAGGGGTGGCAGTCGCGCCAGGAGGCCATCCAGCGGCCGATCCCCCATCCGTGCCATCCAGGTCCGGTGATCCCGAGCCCCGGGAGCCGAACCGGGCCTGGGTGCCAGCCCGTGGGTGACCACGGCGCTGGTGTGCCATCCCAGGGGGCCATGGAAGGCCTCCAGCTCCCGCCAGCGCTCCGCGGCAGCAACCCCGGCCACGGCTCCGTAGCTGAGCGCGGTGGCTGCCGGCAGGTCATCGGTGCTACACGGCGGCCCGATGAGTTCAACGGCCATGCCGCGTCGGGCCAGGGCCAGGGCCGACAGGGACCCCGCCAGACCGGCCCCGATCACCGCCACCGGGACGGAATCCGGAACCGGGGCCGGATCGCCGGAGGCCGCCATCAGCGCCTTCCTCAGATCTGAAGGGTGAACGAGGTGATCACCCGCTCGAACAGCTCCTGCACCTTGGGCCAGCGCACCTCGTTGGTGCTGGCGGCGAAGGTGTAAAGCCGGCCGCGGTCACTCACCACCGTGGCCAGTTCGTGGCGATCACGGTCCGCCAGATGCACGGCGTATTCCAGGTCATAGAAGATGTGGCCGCCCTGCTCCCGTTCGCGCGCCTCCACCAGTTCGGCGGAACGGCCGCTGCCCTCCGGGGCGATCACCACCCGCCGCAGCGTCTCGCCCACCGCGACGGCGCTGCCGAGGTTCTCGACATCGCGATCGGGCTTCACCTCGGAGATCACCAGGCTCAGTGTCTCGTCGCTGTTGATCAGGTCGTGGAACACCACCTGGGGCCCGTTGCTCACCTGCACGCGCGTCCAGCCGGTGGGATAGAGGAAGGCGTAGCGGCCATCGGGGCTGCTGAAGGAATTGAGGCCCGCGGCGGCGGCGCTGCAGGCCCCCAGCCCCACTGCCAGGACGCAGAGCAGGACCAGACTGAACAGCAGGCGCGGCAGCCGGCTCCAGGAGGCATTGAGGCGTGCGGCGAGACCCATGGCGGCGCGTCGGATGGGCCGCATTCTCCCCCGGCCGCGGACCCACCCGTCGGGAGGACCTCGCGGCCTGTCCGGTTCCGGGCAGTCCAGGGTGGGGTTCCGCTCTGTCCGGGGTTCTGCCTGACGTGAGGCTGCCCAGCGGCCGGAGCGGATGGTTGCCGCATTCGGCAGACTGGGCCGCGTCAGGCGCCCGCCCCCACTCCTTGGCTCTACGGACTCGCGCTCTGACTCTGGCCCTGGCCGGCCTGCTGCCCGTGCACGGTGCGCTGGCCGCACCGCTCCCATCAGCGTCTCCCGGCAGGCTGAGCACCACGACCACGGAATCGCTGGAACGCAGCTGGCAGCGCCTCGATGCGGAGCTGCGTGCCCTCGATCAGCTGTTACCCAGCGAACCGGAGCCGGTGGTGCGCGACGTGCTCAGTGTTCCGGAGCTGCCGCCCAACCTGATCCGGGCCAATCAACCTGCGGCGGGTCCGATCCAACCGGCGCAGACCGATCCCGCCCCCCCGCTGGCTCTGCCTGGTGCGCAGCAGCTCCAGGCGGGCGGCATCGCCGGTGTGAGCCTGGAGCAGGCGCTCGCCATCGCCTTCTCCAACAGCGCCGGCCTGCAGGCCCAGCGTGAGCAGGTGGCGGCGTCCCTGGCGACGCTGCAGGCCGCCATGGGCTCCTACTGGCCCCGGATCACCGCCTTCGCCGGCGGCGGCTACGAGCGCAGCCGCAGCATCACCACCTCCCTGGCCGGCAACAACACCCTCGGCTTCGGCCCCAATTTCGATCCACCCAACGGCGCCTTCTATGTGCCGGAGGGGGGCTACGCGACGCTCACCGAAGGCAGTGCCACTTTCGAGGGCGGGGTCCAGCTGGATTACGCCCTGCTCGACTTCGCCCGCACCCCGAAGGTGCGCGCCGCCCGGGCAACGCTCGCGCAGCAGCGCAACCTCTACGCCAATCAGTTGCGCAGCCTGCAGCTGCAGGTGAGCGAGGCCTACTACCAGCTGCAGCAGAGCGAGCAGCTGGTGCGCGTCTACGACGCCAACCTGCGCAACGATCTGGTGATCCTGCGCGACAGCCTTGACCTCAAGCAGGCCGGCCTGGTGCCGCGGCTGGATGTGCTGCGGCGCCGGGCCATCCAGGCTGCCGACGAGGAGAGCCTGATTCAGGCGATGGCCGACCGGGCCGTCGCCCGGCGCCAGCTGGCCCAGCTGCTCAACCTGCCGCCTGAGGTCACCCCCAGCGCCAGCGATCCGATCGTGGTGCAGCCCCGCTGGCCCCTCGATCTGGAGGCCAGCCTGCTGGCCGCCTACCGCGGCAACCCGGAACTGGAGGCGATCCTGGCCACCCGTTCGGCTCTGGCGGAGCAGAAGCAGGCCACCGCGGCCGCGCTCCTGCCGAAGTTGTCCCTCTTCGCCAATGCCGGAGGCAACAGCAACCAGACGAGCCTGGGCAACTTCGAGATCGGTGGCGGAGGCTGCTGCGGCGCCACGGCCCTCCCCCTGAGCAGTGGCAACGGCTGGGACTGGTCGGTGGGCCTGACCTTCACCTGGCTGCTCTTCGATGCCGGCACCACCGCCGCCGAGGCCAGGGCGCTTTCCAGGCGGGAGGCGGCCGTGGCCCAGCAGTACGCCGCCAGCCGCAACGACATCCGCCTGCGCCTCGAGCGGGCCTTCTTCAATCACGAGGCCAGCCTCGCGAAGCTCAGTTCCGCCCGCCGCGGCGTGGCGGCCTCCCTGGAGGCCTTCCGCGATGTGCGCCTGCGCTATCAGAGCGGGCTCTCAAGCGAGGTGGATCTCTCGATCACCCAGGATCGCCTGATCAGCAGCCTGGTGCAGCGTCTCAACGCCACGGTGAACGTCAATGTGACGTATGCGCGCTTGTTGCGTGAGCTCCTGCCGATGCCCAGGGATCCCAGCCAGCCGCTGGTGCCCCAGCTGCAGCTCAGCGGCACCGCCCCTTGAGCGGCAGCGGCACGATGGTGTCCCGTTCGCTGACGCTCAGCCCGCTCTGGCGCAATGCGCTGCGGCTGTGGCTGGCGTCCACCCTGGCGATCGGAATCATGCTCTGGTGCGGCCAGACCAGCCAGCTGGGCTGGGCGCTGGTCCTGGCGGTGATCTTCATCAACGAGAACGACATCTCGCCCCTGCGCAGCATCGGGCAGTTGCTCGCCGCAGCCATGGTGGGCCTCCTCACGGGGCTGGTGGTGCATCACATCGCCACCGGCTGGCTGATGCTGGCCATCGGGATGCTGCTCGCCGGAGTCCTGGTGCGGGCCCTCGGGCTGCTCAAGGGCCTGTCGATGGGCTATCTGATGAGCTGGGCGATCGGCACCACTCCCGCAACCGCGAGCTTCTCCTGGACCCTGGCTTACGAGCTGGGACTGGCCGTGGTGGTGGGTACCCTGTGCTCCCAGGTCGCCACCTGGGTGTTCTGGCCCCGCTCCCCCCTGCGCCAGCTGCCTGAGCTGGAGCGCGGTCTCGCCGCCCAGCTGCTCGATCAGATCCGCCTGGTGGATCGCTGGCTGCGCGAGGGTGGTCCTCCCCCTGCCTCCCTCCGCTCCCGCCAGCTCCTGCCCCAGATCCAGCAGCTGCAGCAGCTGCGCAGTGCCGCCCATCCAGTGACGTCCCCCCGTCAGAAGGTGCGGCTGCTGCGGCGCTGGGCCCAGGCCGGCGACCTCTGGCGCCAGCTGCTGCGCCAGTGGCTGCTGCTCGAGCCCATGCTGCTGCTGTTGCCCGCGCCGCTCCCCCCGTCCCAGCCTCGCCTGCTGCTGCTCGGGCGTCTGGAGCTCCTTCAGGCGAGGTTGCAGGGCGATGCAACGGCCCCGCAGGCTCTGAGCCCCGTCGCTCCCTCCGCTCCCGCCTCGGCATGGATCGCGGAAGCCGATCATCTGCAGGTGTCACCCCCGCTCCTGCTCGCCCTCGCGGCGCAGAGCCAGGAGTTGGAACAGTTGCTACGTGGCCGCACACTCTGTCGTCGCGGCCTCGAGCGCCTGCTTGGCGCAGAGCCATGAGCGGCTCCTCAATGCGCGACACCTTCCGCCTCGCGCTGACCGTGGCGGCGGTGAACGGTTTCACCACGCTCACGGGTCTGCCGTTCGGCACCTACGCCTCCCTGGCCGTGCTCACCGTCACGGTGGGCAGCTACGGCAACACCCTCGAGCTGGGGCGTCAGCGCCTCATCGGCACCCTCATCGGCGGTGTGGTGGTGGCGTTCGGCTACACCGCCTGGGGCCACCTGCCGCTGATGATCGCCCTGCCCCTGGCGCTGCTGCTCGCCAGGCTGATCGCCGGCTCCCTGCGGCTCACCGTGGGGTACTCGGTCTGCTGCTTCGTGGTGGTGATGGGCTGGCTGGAGCACGACCAGCAACTGACCGACTGGATCCCGCTGCGGCTGTTCTGGACCGCCTTCGGAATCCTGGTGGCGCTGCTCAGTCTGCGGCTCTTCTGGCCGTCGCGGGCCCGCATGGAGCAGCGTCTGGGCTTGCTGGCGCTGCTCCAGGACCTGGGAGGCGCCCTTGATCTCTTCAGTTCCTCCCTGCCCGCCGCCGAGCGCAGAAGGCTGCTGGGACCCCGTCTAAGGGATCTGCGCACCTCCCTGCTGCGGCTGCGGGAGCAACGTCAGGCGGCCCTGCTCGAGCTGGGATCCAGCGCGGAGCAGCATCCCATCGCCCGCATGTGGGACCTGCTCGATCAGGCCTGCGAGGCCCTGCTCATCGATCTGGACGCCCTGCGCCGTCAGAGTGAACTGCCCTGGCAGCACTGGGGGCTGGAGCGGGAACACGACGCCACCGTGCGGTTCATCGCCAGCGCCGCCGAACGGTTGTGGCGCTGGCGGGAACAGCTGCGCGGTTCGCTGCACCTGCAGCTGCCGCCCCCCGAGCCGCTGCCCCTGCTGCCGCTTGAGGTGCTGCAGGGCAGCTCGGAGGCCCTGAGTCGACTCGAACCCGGGCAGCTCTCCGCCGTCGCGGCGCGGTTGATGCTGCTCAATCGCATGGATCACACCCTGGCGTCCACCGAACACCAGTGGCGGGCGCTGCTGCGCTGAGGCTGCTCCCCCGGATCCGGCCTCTCAGGCATCGGGCCGGGACGACCACCAGCGCTCGATCCGATACAGCAGGACCACCAGCAGCACCACCAGCCAGAACCACAGTTCCGGCGGGTTGGCGTTGAACAGGATCACCAGCAGCACCACCTCGCTTACGAGCCAGGGAAATTCCTGTCGCAGCAGGGGGTTACCGATCACGGGCCAACGCCGGTTCATCAGAGGTGTCAGGGGAGGGTGCCGGGCTGCCTGAGGTCCGGTCGGTTCCAGCGCCGGTCGATCCAGGGTGTGCGGTAGCCGCCGGTGAGCGAACGCAGGCCCGGGATCACGTAGGTGATCGGCGAGCGCCATTCCACATAGGCATGGGTGGAGATGGTGAGGCCATCGCGGATCGGGAACACACCGCTGCCTCGTGAGAGGGTCCAGCGGTAGCCATCGACGCTGGCCGGATCGCGCTCCAGTTCGATCTCACTGCGCATCACCGGGCCGTTCTTGACCAGCTCCTGGGCCAGCTGAGGGTTGCCCACGGTGGTGGAGATGTCCTCCTCGGTCGCGGGAAGGGTGAGCACCTGTGTGACCTTGCCGACGATGCCGCCGAAGCGCCCCCGCTGATTCCAGAGCGGCACCACCTCGACGGGAATGCCCAGCGGCAGGCGGCGGGCATCGGCCGGTGCGAAATAGGCCACCGCCTTGAGGGGCCGCTCGCGGGCATCCGGTTGTTCCGGGCGTCCGATCGTGCCCAGCCTCTGGCCGGTGCCCACGGTCTGGCCGGGAATGACCTGCAGATCGAGCACGGTGCCGTCCCGTTCGGCGATCACCTTGCCGTCGAAGGCGATGCGGGCTTCGATCACCCGGATCGCCCGGATCAGGTCATCGATCTGATAGCGGCGCTGCAGGGCCTGGGTCTCGATGTTGAGCTTGATCTGCTGAAAGTTGGTGAGAACCTCCTTTTCCTGGATCTTGATGGCGTCGAGATTGACGCCGGTGCTGGTCAGGCCCTGCTCAGCTGAGACCACCTCACTCGAGAGTGGGGCCACCACCTCACGCTTCGCCAGCCAGTCGAGCCGGCGCAGCTTGGAGGCGTAGGTGGCCTGCAACTGGCCATAGCGCTCGCGGTCACTGGCGAACTTGGCCAGGGAGGTCTCGAGCGAGCGCTTCTCGCTGCCGAGCCGCTGGGCATCCCGTTCATCGAGCCGGGCGTTGTCGCGCTGCAGTTGCGCGAGGTTGCCACGTTGCTGCTGGAGCTGGCGCTCCAGCACCGGCAGATACAGGGTCATCAACACCTGGCCGCGCCGGACCCGCTCGCCAACCCTGACTCCCACCTCGCGCACCTGGCCGCCGGCGCGGGCGTTGAGGATGCCGGCGTTTTCCGGGTAGATGAGCACGCCGGTGCCGCTCACCTCAGTGGGCACCGGCCAGAACAGAGCCCACAGCGCCAGCACGCCGCTGACGCCCGCGAGGGCCACCCCGACCTGGGCGTGGTCGCTGAGGCCGCCCCAGCCCCGTCGGGGAGAGGGCAGCGGCTCCGGCGGCGACTGGGCGGAGGGGGGAGATGGAGCCTGCATCCGGGCCAGCATGCAGGATGCCCCGTTGGCTGTCACCCCCCAGGGCGGCCGGGGCGCGGACCAGACGGAGATCAGCGGCGAGAGCTGCCTAGATTCAGGCCCTTCGCGGCGGACTGCTGAGCGGCTTCACCCGACCCCTGGCGCGGCTGATCGAGCAGTTCGAGCGCCTGCCCGGCATCGGGCCCCGCACCGCCCAGCGCCTGGCCCTGCACCTGCTGCGCCAGCCCAGTGAGCAGATTCAGGCGTTCGCCGAGGCCTTGCTGGCGGCCCGCAGCCAGGTGGGCCAGTGTCGCCGCTGCTTCCATCTCTCGGCCGAGGAGCTTTGCGAGATCTGCTGCAACGAGGAGCGCCGCAACGGCCAGCTGTGTGTGGTGGCCGATTCGCGCGATCTGCTGGCCCTGGAGCGCACCCGTGAATTTCGCGGCGGGTACCACGTGCTCGGTGGGCTGATCTCGCCGATGGATGGCGTCGGGCCGGAACTGCTGCAGATCCAGCCGCTGATCGAACGGGTGGATCGCGAGGGCGTCCAGGAGGTGATCCTGGCCCTCACCCCGAGTGTCGAGGGCGACACCACCAGCCTGTATCTGGCCCGGTTGCTGCGGCCGTTCACCGCCGTCAGCCGCATCGCCTACGGCCTGCCGGTGGGCAGTGAGCTCGAATACGCCGATGAGGTGACCCTGGCGCGGGCTATGGAGGGGCGGCGGCCGCTGGAGTGACGGATGTTTGGGGTTCGTGATCAGCTATACAGCAGAGATGGGTGGTTTTGAGTATGCGATAGGGAAGAACTGATCTGTTGGTGGTTTGATGATGCGTGGCCAGTCTTCCATCGCACTTGAAATTGAGAGCCTCTTCAATCTGTTCGATCACGATGGCGACGGAATCATCACTGCCACTGAGTTGGAACGGAGTCTCGCGAGCCTTCAGGAGGTGATCCCGGCAGCAAGCGCCGCTGAACTGCGTGCCCTCGTTTCTCAGCAGGGCCAGCTGCGGGTCGATCAGTTCGTCGCCTTGACCCAGGACCAACCCTGCTTTGATCTGACGGTCAACCTGCGCGCGTTGTTCCACCTGGTCGATCTGGATGGAAACGGATTCCTGAGCCGCCATGAAATCGGCGAACTGCTGCAGCTGTTGGACTGCAAGGCCACACCTGAGGCGATCGAATCATTGCTCGCAGCCCATGATCATGATGACAGCGGCACAATCGGCCCGGATGAATTCATCGCCATGCTCAATGAGCAGTCCGCAGTCTCGATTCGTCTCGCCGATCTGAAGCGCCTCAAGAAGAGCGCGATGCAGTACAGCCAGGCGGCCCGCACCCCCCGGATCGCCCTGGTGGAGGTGGATTGTGATCTCGGTGCCGGGATCCCTGGGGCCGGCTCCGGCATCGACATGCTCAAGCAGGCTGCTGCGCGTCAGGAGTCTCTGCGCGCGATCTGCGACAGCCTGCTGGCCGATATCGATGCTGGCCTCCAGCCCGCGCCGGCCCGCGCCGGTTCAGAGAAGCAGGCAGCTCACACGCCCTATGCCCGCAACATTGAATGCATCGCACAGGTGATGACCGAAGCCGCCGGACTGGTCTCCCGGGTGCGCAGTCAGGGACTCTTCCCGGTCGTGCTGGCTGGTGATCACTCGACAGCAGCGGGAACAATCGCCGGCTTGCGCCGCGCCCATCCCGGCAGCCGCATCGGAGTGGTGTGGATCGATGCCCATGCTGACATCCATTCACCCTTCACCACACCGTCCGGGAACATGCATGGAATGCCGGTTGCGATTGCAGCGGCTCACGACAATCATGGCCAGGCGATCCGGCAGCCGGATGCCTTCACGCTGACGCAATGGCAGCGCTGCAAGCAGCTCGCGGGGACAGGAAGCGCCGCGATGGAACTCTCTGATCTGATCTATGTCTCGGTGCGCGATACCGAACCAGCCGAGGATGATGCCCTGCGTGCCCACGGCATTCCTGTCATCACGACCGAGGACGTGCGCCGCAATGGTCCGGAAACGACTGCCCAGTCCTGTCTGGATTATCTCGGCAACTGTGATCTGATTTATGTGAGCTTCGATGTCGACAGCATGGATGCCACCATCTGCAAAGGCACAGGGACACCCGTTCCCGGAGGGTTGTGGCTTGATGAGGCACGACGCATCAACGCCGCTCTTCTGGCTGATCCAAGGGTGATCTGCTGGGAGATCTGCGAGATCAATCCTCACCTCGACACCCTCAATACGTTGGCCGAAGTCTCCTTGAGCATTTATCAGAGCGTGCTCGAGGTGTTGCAGCGGCGTCTCTGAGGCCCGTTGTTGCCGCCACAGCTGTTCAGTGCGGCTGAGTCCCTCGCCCCCACGCCATGAGACCGCCTGAGAACCCGTCAGCGCCCGATGTCTTCGGGCTTCTCAACAGCTTTCTGAGCTCTCCAGGACGAAGCGACGACGTCCTGGACGATGCCGCATTCGCACCCCGTCTCATCCTGCCCACGGCCGGTACATTGCCAGGCCTCGCGAGACGCCTTGGCGGCGGTTCTGTCGCCCATGGGTTGTGCGTGACCGGCCGCAGCCTGGCCCAGGCGATCTTCATCAACAACCCGGTCAGTGGTCTCCTGCTGCTCCTGGCCCTGCTGCTGCAGGGACCGGTGATGGCGCTGGTGCCTCTGATCGGCATCGCCGCTGCCAACCTCACTGCCAGCGTCATCGGCGCCGATGCGGCAGCCCGTCGCCAGGGGATTCATGGCTTCAACGGGGCTCTGGTGGGTGCCGCCGTGGCGGCCTTCGCCGCTTTCTCCAGTCCGGCGGCGACCCTGGCCTGGCTGCTGTCGGCGCTGCTGGCAGCCGCTTGCACCACGCTGCTGATCGAGACCCTCGGGCGCTCGATGCTGCATCGATTCGGGGTGCCCCCGCTCACCCTGCCGTTCTGCCTGGTCACCTGGCTGCTGCTTGCCGTGGCGCAGGCCCTTCCCGCAGGCGTGCTGCCCCTGGCGGACACCGTTCTCCTGCCGCCGCCTGAGCCGATGGCTCTGATGCTGCCCCTCGGGACGGTGCGCGGTTTCGCTCAGGTGTTTCTCTGCCATTCACTATCCGCTGCTCTGCTGGTGCTGGCGGCTGTAGCGGCCGCCAGTCCGCTGGCGGCTCTGCTGGGTCTGGCGGGAGGTCTGGTGTCGAGCCTCACCAGCCTGGCGCTGGGCATGGATCCTGCGTCCGTGGCCCTGGGCCTGGGCAGCTACAACGGCGTTCTCTGTGCCATCGCCATCGGCGGCATTTTCCATGCCCCCCTTCCTGCGAGCGTTGTGATGGCCCTCCTCACGGCCATCGCCAGCGCGCTGCTGGCTCCCCCCTTGGCCATGGCGCTCGGGGTGGTGGGCCTGCCCGCGCTGACCGGACCGTTCGTGCTCGCAACCCTGCTGATGCTGCCGGCGCTGCGTCGTCATCTGCCAGCCCTGCTTCCCGTGGCGCTGCACGCCCTGGTCACGCCGGAGGAGCACCGTCAGCGCCACAGGGTGGCCAGGATCTTGCTGGGCGACCTTTGCCGTCGTCTGAGCCGGGCGGTGCACGGCGAGCGCCGGCTCTGGTTGCTTCCCCAGATCACCCCCCTGCAGCGCAGGCAGCTCGGGCAGATGTTCACGCGCCTGGACAGCGACCAGGACGGTTCTGTCAGCCTTGAGGAATGGATGCATGCCCTGTCCGACCGGGACCCCCACACCACCCGTGCCCGCTTGCGCGAGGTGATGGCCTCCATGGATCTTGATGGGGATGGCCGGGTGGATCGGAACGAGTTCTCCGAGCTGATGCTTCGGCTCAGGCGGCTGGCCGCTGGCCGGAAGCGGCTGTTCACCTATCTCCAGCCCGTGGACCGCGACAGCGATGACCGCCTTGATCCGACTGAGTTCGACCGGTTGCTGCGCAGTGTCGGCCAGCCTCCGCTGCAAGGTGAGGAGCGGCGGCGCCTTTTCGCGAACACCGGCGGCACCCTCAGCTGGAGCACCCTCCTGGACAGACTGCTGCTCATCTGACTGCGGTACACCCGGTGCCCATCAACAGCCGTTACAGCGCCATCCCGCCGGCCGAGCGGCTGCCCGGCTGGCTGCGATCACCGATCGGCAATGCCAG
Source organism: Synechococcus sp. CBW1004 (assembly GCF_015840715.1). Taxonomy (NCBI): domain Bacteria; kingdom Bacillati; phylum Cyanobacteriota; class Cyanophyceae; order Synechococcales; family Synechococcaceae; genus Synechococcus; species Synechococcus sp. CBW1004. The sequence continues at coordinate 644,630 of NZ_CP060397.1, forward strand.
CGCCCTGGAGGGAGTGCAGGGTGTGGTGAAGCAGCAGCGGCTGCACACCATCTGTGAGGAGGGTCGCTGCCCCAACCGGGGGGAGTGCTACACCGCCGGCACTGCCACCTTCCTGCTGGGGGGGCCGATCTGCACCCGCAGTTGCGCCTTCTGCCAGGTGGACAAGGGCCAGGCGCCCGCACCGGTCGATGCCGCTGAACCGCAGCGGGTGGCGGAGGCGGTGCGGCAGCTGGGCCTGCGCTACGTGGTGCTCACCGCCGTGGCCCGCGACGATCTGGCCGACCACGGCGCCGGCCTGTTCACGAGCACCATCGCGGCGATCCGGGCTGTGGATGGCGGCGTCCGCATTGAGGTGCTCACACCGGATTTCTGGGGCGGTGAGCGCGACCCCGAACGGGCCGAAGCGCTGCAGCGCCAGCGCCTGCAGACGGTGCTTGACGCTGCGCCGGTGTGTTTCAACCACAACCTCGAGACGGTGGAGCGGCTGCAGGGAGAGGTGCGTCGCGGCGCCACCTACCGGCGCTCCCTGGGTCTGCTGGCGGCGGCGCGCGAGCTGGCGCCTGGGATTCCCACCAAGAGCGGCCTGATGCTGGGCCTGGGTGAGACCGACCAGGAAGTGCTGCAGACCCTCAGGGATCTGCGGGCAGTGGACTGCCAGCGGCTCACCCTCGGCCAATATCTGCGGCCGTCCCTGGCCCACATCCCGGTGGCCCGCTACTGGAGCCCGGAGGAGTTCGAGGCGCTGGGCGCCATCGCCCGCGACCTGGGCTTCGCCGATGTGCGCAGTGGCCCGCTGGTGCGCAGCAGTTATCACGCCGAACTGGCCGGCTGAGGGGCTTCCCCGGGCCAGCCGGGACATCTCATCCGTCGTGCGGGTTCAGCGGTGAAGGCCTCTTCGAGCCAGGGGTCCTGTGGAGCCGATGGATGGCCTGGTGTCCGCATGCGGCCGATGCCACCCGCATCCGCCATCAGGGTCAGAAGAACCGCTGGCGGGATTCCGGGCGCCGGCGCTCCAGCGGCAGGGAGCGCTGGTTCTCCTCGGCGATCTGCAGGGCCGCCAGCGCGCCGGAGAGGCCCACCAGGGCCATCAGCGCCAGCCACCAGATCCCCGGGCTCCGGCCCGAAGGACTCCAGCGCTGTCGTCGTCGGGAGCGGCGCAGCGGGATCACCTTCGCACCGAGGGGCTCGCCGCAGCGACCGCACACCATCCGCCCACCCAGCGAGCGGTCGGCCTTCACGGCCCAGCTGCCGCATTTCGGACAGGACATCCACGCTCTGATCACCTGGGCCCATGCTGCAGCTGATCCAGCCCTGGCGCCTGCGATCGCGACCAGCCCTCCCAGCCAGGAGGCCAGCACGTGAGAGATCGCGATGCGCCGCTGATGGCCTGGAAACGGTGCGGAATGTCCCCATCCGGGAGCATCGCAGCCGGCACGATCCCGGGAGAGTGAACAGGTGCCGAAGCTTCCTTGATGGCCGCCACACCGACGTACACCTCCACCCTGAGCATCGGCGAGCTCATCGCCAATTACTCGCTGTATTGCAAGGCCCTGCGCATCCTCGTCCGCGAGGGCACCACGGTGGAGAAAGCGCGCCGCACCGTCTGCTGGACGCGTCTGCAGTCGCTGCATCAATGCCTGCCGCGGGAGTATCGCGATCCCGAGCAGCTGTTCTTCCTGCTGCGCCGGGAGCTGCAGAACGGTCCCAGGCCCTGAGCCGGTCGGTCGCTGGAGTGCAATCCCTTCGGCCTCCTCCCGTCCGTCCCCGCTTCGATCGTTCCGCGTCGGGTGGGGGAGGTTCCCTGCCGCACTCCCCCTGGCCGTGTATCAGCAGGGGCGCAGCTGCCCGGATCCGACGTACCGGCAGGACTCACCGTCCGGGATCCAGCACCACAAAGCGACTGCGCAGGTGCAGCGTGGCTCCGGGGGCCAGCTCCAGGCGACGGTCGCCGCTGAGCAGGGACTGGCGGGGCCCGGTCCAGGGCTCAAGGCACACCATCGGCCGCGGCGGTTCGCTCCACAGCACCACCAGATCCCAGGGATGGCTGCACTGCAGTTCAATCACCCGGCCGTTGCCCCGATCCCGCAACCGAACCGGGCCGGCGGGCCGGCTGAGCAGATCGATGCCATCAGCCAGCCGTGGCAGCTGCGTGGCCGTGGTTGCCGGAGCCATTGTCAGGTGATCGAAGCACGCGTCCGGCAGCCCTTCCACTGCGACGCTCTCCAGGCTCGAGACGGCGAAATAGGGATGCAGCCCGAAGCTGAACGGCATCAGCGGGGTTCCCGCTGCTGCGTCGGTGGCGCCAGCCCGATGCGGATCCGTCCCGAGGTGCTCCACGCTGGCACTCAGCTCCAGGCCGGCCTCCATCAGGCGAGCCTCCAACTTCAGCCGGAAGCTGAATGGATAGGCCGCCCGTGTCGTCGGGTCATCGGCCAGTTCCATCGCCACACCACGCCCGTCGGGCAGGGGCTCGAGCTGCCAGGGCAGATCGCGGGCGAACCCATGCTGCGCCAGGGTGAAGTCTCCCTGGGGCAGTGGCAGCCGGTTGCCGGGCAGCCCGCCGCAGATCGGGAACAGAACCGGCATACCGCCCCGCACTGACAGGGCCGGATCGGCGAAGCGCGCCTCGTCGAGATACAGGAGCTCGCGGCCCTGGCTACGCCAGCCGCTGATCAGCCCACCGCGCTCCGGCACCAGCCGCAGTCGATCACCGGTGGCGGGATCCTCGAACTCCCAGTGGGGATAGGGCGCGTCCCGGTGGATCAGAGCCATGGGATCGAAGGCGGGGTTGACGGCGCGGCCGGGCGGGCCCTGGTCCTGGCAGGCCGGGGTGACCCTGCCGCAGCCCGTTCAGGCTAGGAGCGGCCGGTGAGGGCGGTCCCGCCGCCGCGGATCCCGAGGGATCTGCATCTGCAGGCACAGCCTCGCAGTGGAGTCGCCGCATCTGGTCCCGGACCCCTTGGGGGTCAGCGGCGCTCCACCACCTGCAGGCCGATCGGCGCCACGGCGATGAGCGCCAGCTTGATGTGCTGGAGGCCGAAGGGGATGCCGATGATTGTCACGAAGCAGGCCAGGGCGGAGGTGAGATGCCCGATCGCCAGCCACCAGCCCGCCAGCAGGAACCAGATCACGTTGCCCACCAGCCCGAGCGGTCCGGTGCCCAGGTCGTTGTGGCCGGTGATCTCCGCCCGGCTGCGGGCTTCGCGGCCGAAGGGCCACAGGGAGAAGTTGCCGATCACGAAGCAGGAGCGCGCCCAGGGCAGACCCACGATCGTGATCGCCGCCACCAGGCCGGCCAGCCACCAGCCCAGCGCCATCACCAGACCGCCGCAGACGACCCAGATCACATTCAGCAGAAAGCGCAACATGCCGGTCGCCAGCCAGGGGCTCCAACGTAGGGAGTCCGGTCCTGGGCATCCCGGCCGATCCGCTGCGCAGTGCGGAGGCGCCGCACCCCGGGAGTGAACAGACAGGTCCTGCTGTCGCAGCTGGGGCTCAGATCGCCGTGATCCTTTTCCTGTCGCGGCTCTGCGGGTCGCTGATGACGCGGGTGGGCCAGCCGCCGGTGATCGGCGAGATCCTGTCGGGGATCGTGCTGGGGCCGACGGTTCTCGGCTGGATCACGCCCGGGACCATGCAGGCCCTCTTCCCCGGGCGTTGCGGCTGCCCCTGGAGTGGCTCTCCCAGTTGCGTCTGATCGCGTTCATGACGGAGAGCCGTACCCCACCACGACCCCAGAGCCTTCACATGCTGTTACAGTTGCAGTAACACTTTGAAATGTCCATGGACAACTCCTCCCGCTTCGGCTTTGTCGCCTTCGCCGAAACCTGGAACGGCCGCCTGGCCATGCTCGGTTTCGTGATCGGCCTCGCCACCGAGCTGCTCACCGGCCAGGGCATCCTCTCCCAGATCGGTCTGGGTTGAGCACATGAGCACCGACTACACCACCGCCATCGCCTGCGTCTTCGGCCTGGTGGTCGTCTTCACGGGGATGGTGACCTTCCTGCTCACCCGCCCCAGCGATCTCGCTCCCACTGGCAAACGATGACCTTCGGGACCCTGGCGCTTCTGCTCATCGGCACGTGGCTGGTCAGTGCCCTGCTGCTGCCGCGTGGCGCCGCGAACTGAATCCTTTCCGTCCATTCACCCCACCCACAGAGGCACCATGACCAACACCCCCGCCAATGACCGCTGGTTCCAGCACCGCGCCGAGGAGCTGATCCATATGGAGCAGCTCAAGCGCGTCGAGCTGTTCAACGGTCGCGCCGCCATGCTCGGCATCGTCATCGGCATCCTCACCGAAGCGATCACCGGCTCGGGCATTGCCCACCAGATCGGCCTCGGTGCCCTGGTCGACGGTTACGCCGCCTGCCGCACCCAGTTCCTGCCCTTCTGCTTCTGATCCCTTCCGTCTCCTGCGGGATCCTGCCGACCCCCGGGCACTGCCCGGGGGTTTTGCGTTGCAACCACCGCCAGCGACCGTAACCAGCGTGTTCATCAGCACGCACCGTTCTCGAGCGCACCTGACCCAATGGTGAGAACCTTCTGGCTGGCGCCGGTGAGGCCGGGCTGCAGGATCCACCGGCGCCTCCATCCTCAAGCTCTGCCATGACTGCACCGATGCCCCCGGATGTGCTGGTGATCGCGGCCAGCAACGGTGAAAACCTGAAGCTGGCCGAGCGCTTTGCAGCGGCCGCCCGCCAGGCCGGGCACAGCGCTGATGTGCTCGACCTCACCGCCATCGATCTGCCGCTGTTCACGCCGCGCTCCCAGGCCACCCTCACGGCGCCACCGGCCCTGGCGGCGCTGCAGGCCCAGCTGGCTGCCGCCCCACGCTGGGTGATCTGCACGCCCGAGTACAACGGCTCGATCCCGCCGGTGCTCACCAGTGCCATCGCCTGGCTGTCCGTGCAAGGCGATGACTTCCGCGCCCTGTTCAACGGCCGTCCGGTGGCGATCGCCACCCACTCAGGCGGCGGCGGCCACACGGTGCTGACCGCCCTGCGGCTGCAGCTCGCCCACCTCGGCGCCCACGTGGTCGGCCGCCAGCTGGTCAGCAACAAGCTCCAGCCTGCGAAGGACGACTCGATCGCCGATCTGATCCAGCGCCTTCAGCACCTCCACCTCACGCAGCCATGAGCCACTCCGCAGCCCCCTCCACCGCCAGCGGCCTGCTGTTCCGCCCTGCCGGCGAGCGCTTTCACAGCCAGCTCGACTGGCTCGATAGCTGGCACAGCTTTTCATTCGGCTCGCACGTCGACCCGGCCTGGATGGGTTTCGGTCCGCTGCGGGTGATCAACGACGACCGCATCGCCGCCGGCCGCGGCTTCGGCATGCATCCCCACCGCGACATGGAGATCATCACGGTGATGGTGGAGGGGCAGCTGAACCACCGCGATTCGATGGGTCACGCCGAGGTGCTGCGTGCCGGAGAGGTGCAGCGCATGAGCGCCGGCACAGGGGTGGTGCACAGCGAGATCAACGAAGGGGATCAGCCCTGCCGCCTGCTCCAGATCTGGATCGAACCGAACAGCGCCGGCATCGACCCCGCCTACGAGCAGAAGCCGTTCGCCATCGGCTCGGACTGGACACTGCTCCTCGATCCCGACCGCCGCGATGGCGCGATGGCGATCCATCGTCCCGTGAGGCTGTGGCGGGCCCGTCCCGCGGCCGGCGACGGGGTGGCTCTGGCCCTCACCGCCGGCAGCAAGGGTTGGATCCAGCTGATCAGCGGCGCCGGTGCCGTGGACGGACATCCGCTGGTGGCGGGCGATGGACTGGGCTTCGCCGCCGGATCGCTGCAGCGCTTCATCGCCGGCGCGGACGGCGCCGACCTGCTCCTGTTCGAGCTGCGCTGAGACGGCACAGCAGGTCCGCACGGCGGCCACTGCACGGAGCCGCAGCCGCCACGGATGGGCTGCCGCGCAGAGTCCATGGATGGGTGCCAGTCCCCTGCTGAGTGCTGGCGCCAGAGCGAGGGCCCACCATCCTGGGAGGAGTGCGTTCCAAACGAACCATGCCGTGGTTGCGCCGTCGTTGCGGGCCGCGTTCCGCCGGGCTGCTCGCCCTGCTTCTGATGCTGTTGCTGGTGGTCACCGGCGCCGGCGTTGGCGGGCTCATCCCTTCGGTTCATGCCGTTGCGGCGGTGTCCCCTGGGTCGCCCGGCTCCGGTGGCATCCCTCCCATCGCCGGCCCTGTGGCCCTGGATCCGGCGCCGGCTGCAGGGAATTCCAAGGCGTCCCGACCGGCAGGGGCACCACCGGATGAGCACTGGGTGACGCTCGATGGCCAGCGTGTGATCGAGATCCGGGTGGCAGCCGGAGCCCAGGAACCGGCGGCTCTGGCCCGCCAGGCCACCCAGGAGCTGAAGAAGCTTGCGGACGATCCGCTGTTGCGTCCGGACCAGCTGGTGGTGGTGGAGCATCCGCCCTACTGGATGGTGGCGCAGCGGATGGCCGATGGCACCACCCAGCCGAGGCTGGCGGTGGATGCGCGGGCGGCGAGCAGTTTCGGCCTGTCACAGCAGGCGCTGGCGGAGCGGTACCGCGATCAGCTGCGGGCGGCGATCCGCCGCTACCGCCGCAGCCACAGCCTGCAGTCCTGGCTGCGAGGCACCGCCCTCGCTGCAGCGCTGCTGGGGGTGTATCTGCTCTGGTTGCACTGGCAGAGGCGCCTGCACCGTGGCCTTCGCCGCACCCTGCTGGCCCGCTGCCCGGGCCTGCGCCTCGGGCCCACCCAGCTGCTGGAGCCGGCCCAGCTGCGTCGCCTGCTGCTGATCCTGCTCAACCTGCTGCACTGGGCCCTGCTGCTCCTGGTGAGCTACCTGCTGATCCCGCTGTTGCTCGGGTTCTTTCCACCCACCCAGGAGCTGGCGGCGGGCTTGCGCGGCCAGATTCTCGCGGCCGTCGGCGGGCTCGGCAGCCTTCTGCTCGCCCAGGTGCCCGCGCTGCTGGCGATCGGTCTGATCCTTGCGGTCACGGCCCTGCTGATGCGGGCCAGCAATGCCTGGTTCCAGGCGTTGGACCAGGGGCGGGTGCGCCTGCCGGGGTTCTATCCGGAATGGGGCCGTCCGACGGGCCGGATCGCAGCGGTCCTGATCGTGCTGGCCGGGCTGGTGACGGCCTATCCCTACGTCCCCGGCGCCGGCAGCAAGACCTTCCAGGGCGCGGGCCTGTTCGTGGGGGTGCTGGCAGCCCTCGGATCGAGTGCGGTGGCCACCAATGTGATCAGCGGTGTGATGCTCATCTACACCCGAGGCTTCCAGGAGGGGGATCGGGTGGAGATCAACGGTGTCCTGGGCGTGGTGCAGGACCGGGCGCTGCTCGTCACCCGTATTCTCACGCCGCGCCAGGAGGTGGTGAGCATCCCCAATGCGACCGTGATCGGGGCTTCGATCGTCAACTACAGCCTTGCGCAGCGGGAGTCCGGCGTGCCCGTGGCGGTGGCCACCACGGTCACCATCGGCTACGACGTGCCCTGGCGCCAGGTCCATGCTCTGCTGCTGGAGGCCGCCACCGAGACGGAGGGCATCAGCGACGATCCAGCTGCCTTTGTGCTGCAGACCTCCCTCAATGATTTCCACATCAGCTATGAGCTCAATGCCCATGTGCGGGAGGTGAGCCTCTACCGCCAATCCCTTTCGCGGCTGCTCGGAGCGATCCAGGACCGCTTCGCCGCCGCCGGCGTGGAGATTCTCTCGCCGGGCTATCACGCCGTCCGCAACGGCAATCGCAGCACGGTTCCACCGGCCTCCGCCTGAGCCCAGATCGTCAGCGGCGCCGGCTGTCTCTCAGCGTGCCTCCAGCGTCGTCAGCTTGTCGGATGGGGCGTCGGCGCGGTGAGCGACACCCCCCTCCCGTTCCACCCCCCCGCAGACGTTTCCGTTCAGTACCAGGGAACCCCAGAGGGGATCCTGGAGCGCAATGGGCCATCGAGTGCTGGCGCAGCCCGGACAGCCTGGCTGCGCCGCTCCGGGGCCACGGATCAGCCTCAGCGCTGCAGGAGCCAGCGCAGAAGCGACAGGGCGATGATCAGGCCGATGCCGATGTTCCACAGAAGCGCGGACCGGCCGCTCAGGCGTCGCAGCCAGTTGGGGAGGCGATCCCCCCAGTGCTCCACGGCCAGGACCAGCAGCAGGAACACCCCGAGCGGCAGCCCGATGGCCAGCAGCAGGTTCCGTGCCATCCAGCCTCGTCCGGTGACACCCGCAGCCTATCGACACTCTCCGGCCACTTCGCCCGCCGCCGGCAGCTGTCCTCCTGCGATCACTGGGCGCCCTTCCTCCCCCTGGTGGAGGGGGTGATCGTTGCAGCGGCCCAGGGAGGTGTGAGGGAGGTGCCTCTCTGGAGCTGGCCGAGTCTGCCGAGGCTGGACCCTGCTCATACTCCCCAGCTGGACCGCAGGCTGCCAGTAAAAAGCCGCCCCCCAAGGGGCGGCAGATTCCAGGCTGGAAGCCTGGCTCAGGGAGTACCCAGCAGGGAACTCAGATCACCAGCGACCGCCGCCGGAGTTGGCACTGGGGCGCGGCTCAGCCTTGTTGACCCGGATCATGCGGCCCATCCACTCCACATCCTGGAGGTCCTGGATCGCCTTGTTCTCGTCGCTGGCCTCGGCCATTTCGACGAAGGCGAAACCGCGCTTGCGGCCGGTCTCGCGATCGAGGGGCAGGCTGCACTTGCGCACCGAGCCGTACTCGGAGAACAGGCTCTGAAGGTCCTCCACTTCGGCATCGAAGGAGAGGTTGCCCACGTAAATCGTCATGAAAAGTAGAACTTATGAACCCGATTCGTCGAAAGCCCTGGAGAAAGTCGCTGGCCGAGTGGAAACCCGTGGAGTGTGGAACCCCGCGGTGCTCACCGTCTGGAGGAGAAACCCCTGAAGAGTGGTCGTTGAATCCCTCCAATCCTACACCAGAACTGTGGACGGTCGCTCTATTGTCCGCCGCCGGACGGCGTCGCCAGCAAAAAGCGCCGCGTCGGCGGCGCCTGGGCTTCCCGGAATCGTCCGCCAGGAGCTGCGGGCGACCCCGTTCATCCTGCGCTTGCGGGCGTGTCGTTGCCCGCAATCTTCCGCATCACCTCAGCTTCATGGGGCTGGGTGGCGTGGATGGCCCGCCTGCACCAGTCTTCCCAGCGTTGTCGCGGCCATCGTTCGCCGCATCCGGGTCAGGCGTTCCGCTCACGACCGGTTGTGTGGGCTTCGCCCTCTGTCGCGACCGGCTCGCTACCTTTCTCGCCCAAGCCGAGACAGACCCATGGCGGGCTCGCTGGTGGCCGAGAAGCGCATCCATGTTGTGCGCTGGCTGCTCACAACCGGTTGGCTGTTGATCATCGGCTCGCTGTTCTTTGATCCATTCACAGTCCGCTTCACCGAGCCTGATCATCCCTGGAGTCCACTGCGCCTGCCTGCCACCTGCGTGGAGGTGCAGGGGCGTTGCCTGACCGAAGCCGCCTATCCACTGGGTACGACGCTGTTCTGGGGAGCTGTCGTGCCCTCCGCCATCTTCGTGCTGCTGGTCTTCGGGCATGAACTCTGGCGCCGCATCTGTCCGCTCTCCTTTCTGTCGCAGATTCCCCGTGCGCTCGGCTGGCAGCGTCAGATCGAAACCCGAAATCCGAAATCTGGGGTGGTGCGCCGGCAGGTGGCCAGGCTCCCCGCCACCTCCTGGCTGGCTCGCCATTACTCCGCGCTGCAGTTCGGCTGGCTGTTCGTCGGCCTCTGCGGTCGCATTCTGTTCTTCAACGCCGACCGGCTCGTCCTGGCAGGGTGGCTTCTCTTCACCATTGCCGCAGCGATTGCTGTGGGCTGGCTATATGGAGGCAAGGCCTGGTGTCAGTACTTCTGCCCGATGGCTCCGGTGCAGGCCATCTATTCCACACCGGCTGGCCTGCTCGGCAGCCATGCCCATCAGAGCCCGAGGTCGATCACCCAGTCGATGTGCCGCACGGTGCTGCCGAATGGCGACGAACAGAGCGCCTGCGTGGCTTGTCAGCAGCCCTGCATCGATATCGATGCCGAGCGGATGTACTGGGCTCGTCTTGCCACACCGGCCTTCGCTTTTGAGCGTTATGCCTACGTCGGTCTGGTGCTCGGTTATTTCCTCTACTATTATCTCTATGCTGGAAACTGGGATTATTATTTCTCAGGCGCCTGGGTGCGTCAGCCTGATCAGCTTGCCCATCTGCTGAGTCCTGGTCTGTTTCTGTTCGGCAAGGCGATCAATCTGCCGAGGCTTGTGGCGGTGCCGATGGTCCTGGGGTTCTTCACCTGGCTCGGTTGGTTGTCGGGCCGTGCGATCGAAGCCTGGATGCGCCGTGGCGCCCGCCATCAGGGCGAGCAGCCCGAGATGACACGGATCCGCCACCGGGTGTTTGTCGTCGCCACTTTTGTGGTCTTCAATCTCTTCTTTCTGTTTGCGGGGCGGCCGTTGCTGCTGCTGGCACCTGACTGGGTGCAGTACCTGTTCGATGTGGCTGTGGTGGTCACGAGCAGCCTGTGGCTGGTGCGCAGCTGGCATCGCAGCCCCGCCCTGTACGACCGTGAAAACCTGGCGGAGCGCTTCCGGCGTCAGCTGGAGAAACTCGGTCTGGATGTGAGCCGCTTCCTCGAGGGACGCAGTCTGCGTGATCTCAGTCCCGATGAGGTGTATGTACTCGCGCGGATACTGCCGGGATTCGGCAGTGAACAACGCCTGGAGGCCTACAAGGGCGTTGTGCATGACGCTTTGCAGGAGGGGTATGTCAATGCCGCCAGCAGTCTTGAGGTGCTGCGGCGCATGCGTCAGGAGCTGGGCATTTCCGATGATGCCCACCGCCAGCTTCTCGATCAGCTGGGCGTCGAGGATCCCGCCCTGCTGGACCCTGATCAGCGTCGCAGCCTGGAGGATCAGGTGCGCTTGAGCGGCTACCGGCGTTCGCTCGAACGGCTCCTGCGCCTTCAGAACCGCGAGGTGAGTCGTGCCCTGGCGGATGGCGTCGACGCCGATCCGATCGATCCGAATGCTCTTGAGGCGCTCCGTCGTCTGTACTCGATCAGTGCCGGGGAGGACGAGCAGGCCAGAGAGCAGCTGGCTCCGGCGGAGGCGGCCGCCCGTCGCACGGCCTTGCTGCTGCAGCGGCTCGGCGAACTGAGCCAGACCCTTGCCGCCCTGGAGCACCCCACCTTGTCCGGCTTCGAGCCCCTGGTGGCTCTGGCAAGGGATCAGCTGCTCCAGAGACAGGAACTCTGCGGGCGCAGCATCCTGCGGGGACTGGGCACCCTGGGCTCCGATCCGTTGGTGCCTGAGCTGGCGCAACGGCTGGCGGCAACTCTGCCTGGCCTGGTTGAGGAGGTCCTCTCCGACGACGCCCGGCGTCGAGAGCTCTCAGCGGAGGTGCTCCAGGTGCTCCAGCAACCGCTGTTCAGCAACGAGCCCCCTCAGCCAACGCTCTCAGCCGCCCAGGCCCTGGCCGAACTGGATCGCCTCACCGCCGATCCCAACCCCTCGCTGGCTCTGGCGGCGGTGGTTCTGAGTGCCGCCCTCGATGCGGAAAGCGGCAGGCATCGTGCCGGCCAACTCGCTCAGGATGCGCAGGCACCGGCCTGGCTGCGGCAGACAGCGGCGCAACTGCTGAGCCTGGAGGGGCCCTGGCAGCTGGCCGCAATGCCGGAGCTGGAGAAGCGTGTCGTGCTGGCCACCAGTGATTTCTTCCGACACACCTGGAGCGACACGCTCGATGCGCTGGCGGAGAAGGCCGAGATCCGTGCCTATCAGTCCGGTGAGCTGATCACCGAGACAGGAGACACCTGTCGCGAACTGCTGCTGCTGATCGAAGGAAGCGCGAGGGTCGAGCACCGCAACGGCGGCCGGTGCTGGCTGGAGCAGATGCGGCCGGGGCAGGTGCTTGATGAGCTGGAGGTCCTCAGCAACAGCCACTCCGAGAGCACGATCGCTGCCGACATGGATGGCACACGAGTGTTGGCCGTACCCGTCGATTCCTTTGACGCCACCCTGGAGCGCGATCCCGAGTTTGCCCGCCGCGTCCTGGCACTCGAAACCCGGCAGCTGCAGCGGCTCACCCGTGAGGTCGGTCCGGCCGAATCGCGGCCTCTTTGAAACCTCATGGCGTCGTGTCGCTCCACGCCGTGGATCAGCCGACGCTCGACGGTGGTTCGATTCCAGCGCAGGAGAGAGGCTCCCGCCCGGCGCGACAAGCGGGGCAGTCGCGATGATGCCCAGAGCAGAGGGGTCAGCTCCCCGCAACTCCAGACCCGAGATCCGTGATGATTGATCCGATGTCAGCCCCCTCGAAGACTGCGCCATCAACAGGAACGGCAAGCTTCGCTGACTTCGCCCAACGGGCTGACTATTCCCTGATGAATACACTGCATGCCGATCCGCAGGCGACTGCGGATGGCTGTGATCACCAGGCCCGCGAGGTGTTCTCCGGTCACTATGTGCCGGTGACGCCCACGCCGCTTCCAGATCCAGAGCTCGTCGCCTACAGCAGCACGCTGTTCAGTGAACTCGGCCTCAGTGAAGCGCTGGCCCATGACGAGCCCTTCCTCCGCTTCTTCGCGGGTGATCTCAGTGTCGCCCGTGCGCCGATGCGCCCGGTTGGCTGGGCGACCGGTTACGCCCTGTCGATCTACGGCACGGAATACATTCAGCAGTGTCCGTTCGGAACTGGCAATGGCTACGGCGATGGCCGCGCCATTTCCGTGTTCGAGGGCCTCTTCAATGGCAGACGCTGGGAGATGCAGCTGAAAGGGGGCGGCCCGACGCCCTATTGCCGTGGGGCTGATGGACGGGCCGTGCTCCGCTCCAGTGTGCGCGAGTTTCTGGCGCAGGAGTTGATGCACGCCCTTGGAGTTCCCACCTCGCGCTCCTTGACCCTGGTTGTCTCGCGACTGGAAACGGTTCGTCGTCCTTGGTACGGGCCGAAGTCCAGGGCGTTCAATCCCGACATCCTGGTGGATAACCCTGCTGCAATCACGACCCGCGTGGCACCGTCGTTCCTGCGGGTGGGTCAGGTGGAACTGTTTGCCCGTCGCGTGCGGACCAATGCGCATCCGGGTGCATTGAACGAACTGCAGATGATCGTGCACCATCTGATCGAGAGGAACTACCGGCCAGACATCGATCCGACGCTGCCCTTCACCGAGCAGGTGGTGGCGTTAGCCGAGTGTTTTCGGGGACGCCTCATCTCCCTTGTGGCCAACTGGATACGCGTTGGCTACTGCCAGGGCAACTTCAACAGCGACAACTGTGCCGCCGGTGGATTCACCCTCGACTACGGGCCCTTCGGCTTCTGTGAGCTGTTTGATCCCCGCTTCCAGCCCTGGACCGGGGGAGGCGAGCATTTTTCATGGTTCAACCAACCTGTCGCGGCCGAAGCCAATTACCACATGTTCTGGGCCGCCATCCGGTTGCTGCTTGCCGAGCAGAACGATGCTCTGGCGAGGCTGGATCTGCTGCGGGAAGACTTCCGTCTTGCCATGAACCGTGAGCTCGAAGCCATGTGGGCGAGCAAGCTCGGCCTGCCCAGCGCTGACGCCATGCTGATCCAAGAGCTTCAGCAGCTCATGGTGGCGTCCAAGGTCGACTACACGATCTTCTTCCGCAGGCTGTCAGCCATTCCAGAGGATATCTCGGTCCTGAAGGGAAGCTTCTATCGACCCAGCTCAGAGCAGCTTGAGACCGGATGGGCGCAGTGGTTGCAGCGGTGGCGCACACAGATCACAGCCGGTGGTGACACCAGAGCGGCGTCCGCAGCGATGAAGCGGATCAACCCTCAGTTCACCTGGCGCGAGTGGTTGGTCGTTCCTGCTTATCAGCAGGCGGAGCATGGCGATTTCCGCCTGATCAAGGATCTCCAGGCGGTGTTCAACTCTCCCTATGAGGAACAATCAGAGGAGGTGGGGAGGACCTACGACCGCCTCAGGCCCGAGGAGTTCTTTCATGCTGGTGGCGTCTCCCATTACAGTTGTTCTTCATGAACGTACTCGCTTCCCTGAAGGGGCACGGGCGGGGATGGCATGTGGTTTCCATGGCGAAGAGCAACCTCTCAGGACCTCCGCAAGGACGGTCCTTCCAGGTGGAAGATCGATACGGACTTACTGATCGGGATTTCAATGACCAGCAGGCGATGCCCACGGCCCTCGAGATTAACGGGATCCCCTGACCACGGTCAAGGATCTGCGCCTTGCCTCTGGAGGCTCTCGGCTCTCCAGAGGCTCCAGAGCAAACAAATGGTCGCCGATTTGTCTGCCCCACTCGTTCAGGAGGTGGTGTCGCGTATCAGAATGGACCGCTTCATGACGGAAACGGCAGGCCCAATGTCACGCGTGTTCCGCTCCTGTGTTCAGAACCATATGCAGAGACATGATTGTTGTGATGAGGTGAGCTGATTCCGAAGGCTTCTGTCTTGTCGAGCGGTGGCATCGCCTTTGATTCAACGGTGCTCAATCAGATCAGCGGGGGTGTATCGCACCTTTGCCAGTCCGGCGTATTTGTCGGATGAATCGCGATAACCAGCAGCGCAAACCACGCAGCTGCGATAGGGGCTCCTCTCCAGATTCAGGATTCGGTCGTAGTCGGCTGGGGAGAAGCCCTCGATCGGGCAGGTGTCCACTCCCAGCAGTGCCGCACTGGTCATCAAGGTACCCAGGGCGACGTACACCTGTTTTGCGGTCCAGCACTCGATCTGCTGGCTCTGGGGACCGTCGATCAGATTCTTCTGCATCAGTTCGGGACTCCTGAAAAAGCCAGATCGACTGCAGCGCAGCTGGTTTCAGCGGTCGAGGCTCGCTAAACTGGCCTTGCAAGGGGCAATCGATGATTGCTGCAACTGTTCAACCCAGTGGATGTACCGGAAACACCATAACGGGCAGCTTTCAATCGAGGCGTTCCATCTCCCTTTTGGCGGAACATTGGACCCGGACAACCGCTGGGTGATCTTCTCCTCTCTGATGCCATGGGAAGAGCTGGAAGAAACGTATGCCCCTCAGTTCAGCCCCACGACTGGTGCCCCCGCGAAGTCTGTGAGATTGGCATTTGGTGCGCTGTTCATTAAGCAGCGCCTTGGCTTGAGCGATGAGGAAACCGTCGAGCAGATCCGAGAAAATGCATACATGCAGTATTTTTGGGTTTTGCCGGCTACACCAATAAATCACCATTCGACCCGTCGATGATGGTGCATTTCCGCAAGCGTTTCTCAGAGGACGACCTCAAGCGGATCAACGAACTGATTGCAGAACGCGGTAAGGCCATGGTGATCGAGGCTGTGTCGTCACGGCAAGATGACGACCCCCCCGACGATCCAAGTGTTGATGCTGGAACCCAGATCTCCATTGACGATTTCGTGAAGCCAGCAGATTGGCCCGAGGACAAGAACTGTGGAACATTGACCATCGATGCCTCTTGCACGCCAGCCGACATCACCTATCCCACTGATCTGAAGCTACTCAATGAGGCGAGGGAGTCAACCGAACGAATCATTGATGATCTGCGCAGTCAGCACCCAGATCTGCGTAAGCATAAGCCTCGATATGATCGAGGCAGGGCGCGTGCTGCTTTCCTCAATGTCGCCAAGCAGAAAAAGCCACGTCGTCGCAAAACAAAAGCCGCAATACGCCGCCAGCTCGACTACCTGCAGCGCAATCTTGATGCCATCGATGCCCTGATCGCCTCTGGCGCAAGCCTTTCGGGTCTCAAGACGCATTGGTGGCAGAAGCTTCTCGTGATCAGTGAGCTGCACCGACAGCAGACGATCTTGCTGTACTCCAAGACACGCAGCATGCCCGACCGCATCGTCAACTTGATTCAGCGACATGTTCGCCCCATTGCTCGTGGCAAAGCAAGAGCCGCTTTTGAGTTTGGTGCCAAAATTAGTGTTTCCGTGCGCAATGGCTTTGCCTTCCTTCACAGGATCAGCTGGGATCCGTACAATGAGTCCGAAGACTTGATTTCACAAACCAAGAAGTACAAGCGAGAGCATGGCTGCTACCCTGAGCGCATCTGCGCCGATCGCATCTACATCAACACTAAGAATCGAAACTTCTGTACGAGGAACAATATCCGACTATCTGGCAAACGACTTGGGAGGCCACCGAAGGATCCAGGAGTCAACGCTGTGCACCAGCAGCAGCTCAGCGCTGACCAGCGCAAGCGAAACGAGGTTGAGGGTGTCTTTGGTTCAGGGAAGCGCAAGTATTCACTTCAGTTGATCATGGCTCGCCTGCCTCAGGGTGCAGAAACGACGATCTCGATGGCATTCCTGGTGATGTGTGCCGAGAAGATCCTGAGGCTCCTCCGCCTCTTTTTTGTCGCGATTTATTCCTGGTTTTTGTGCGTTACAACGTCTTGGCTGGCTCTTGGTGGCGCCAAGAAGCATTTGCCAGTTTGAGGCAGCCGAATCGCCGGTTGCTGTAAAGCCGCGGATTCGAGCTGCCATCACCCCTGTTCGTCGGCTTGCCCCAGTGAGGCACGCGAGTCGTTTTTCAGGAGTCCCGAACTACGTGATGCGCCTGCGCGGTGATGCCGAGATCCACGGCACCGCAGCGCCTCTGGGCTGCCAGGTGCGCCGGCTGCGGTTGCCCCGCGGCCACTGCCGCGGTTTCCGGGATGTGCAGCTCTGGGGTGATGGCCAAAGGCGGGCCAATCTGGTGCTGGCCCGCCCGATCGGCATCAGGGCTTCCGAGCCCTGGTATCTGGTCAGC
Source organism: Synechococcus sp. CBW1004 (assembly GCF_015840715.1). Classification (NCBI taxonomy): domain Bacteria; kingdom Bacillati; phylum Cyanobacteriota; class Cyanophyceae; order Synechococcales; family Synechococcaceae; genus Synechococcus; species Synechococcus sp. CBW1004. The sequence goes on from NZ_CP060397.1 coordinate 661,328, forward strand.
AACCAGTCTCCCGGCCTGGATCTGGTCTGGGCCTACGGCCAGCGCTTCTGCTGCGAGCAGCTGTTCCGGGACCAGAAATCGGGGATCTTCCAGCTGGAGAACAGTCGCCTGCGCGATCCAGCCCGCATCGATCGGCTCCTGCTGGTGGTCGCCATCGCTGTGCTGATCAGCAGTGTGCAGGGCTACACCGTCAGCCTCAGCGGCCAGCGCCCGCTGGTGGATGCGCACTGGAGACGTGGACTCAGCTTTGCCCGCATCGGTCTGCACTGGCTGCAGCAGAGCGCCATCGCCAGCGGCCGTGCCCTGCTGGCCTGGCTGCCGATTCCACTACGGCCCCTTGAACCCTGCATCCCCAGCCGCGGTGTGCGCAGACGGCAAAACGAGCCCTGGTCCACGCGGGTTGACCTGCCGCCACCGCTTCTGATCGCCGCCGCCGGACCGATGGCGATCGCATGACGATCTCGGATGAGATCTGTCCGTCAGTCAGGGTGCTCTGTCCGATGGCCCGCGGCGGCTGCGGCAGCAGGACCCTCAACGTGGAACTGCAGCAGCTGCTCAATCCTGACCCCAGCGAGCAGGTGGAGCGCTTCGGGTGGAGGTTTGCGCCGGGCGACAAGGTGATGCAGGTGGCGAACGACTACGAGAAGGAGGTGTTCAACGGCGATCTGGGCACGATCGATTCCCTCGATGCCGACAACTCCGAACTGACCGTGCTGTTCGAGGGCAAGCCGGTGGTCTACGGCTGGGGCGAGCTCGACAACCTGGTGCCGGCCTATGCCTGCACGATCCACAAGAGCCAGGGCAGCGAATACCCGGCGGTGGTGATTCCGCTGCTGACGCAGCACTACGCGATGCTGCAGCTGCGCGGCAGCAGCGATTTCGACACGCTCGCTGACTACCAGGCCTTTCTGGCGGAGGTCCGCGATGACTACAACCGTCCGCGTCTGTGCCGGCTGGAGCAAGAGAAAGCGGCGCTGCGGCCACTGCCGCCATTCCGCTTTGCCGACTACGACATCGAGCAGCTGACAGTGCGGCGCACCAGCACGATCGAGGTGCGCAAGGTGGTGTATTCGGTTCCGCCGCGGCTGATCGGCCAGCGGTTGACGGTGCGGATCTTCCACGACCGGCTGCAACTGCTGCTCGGCCGCCAGCTGGCCTGCGAACTGGAGAGGCTCCACGGCGGTGTCGAACGGCATGGACGGGCGTGGAGCATCGATCTGGAGCACCTGATCGATGCCCTGCGCCGTAAGCCGCGGGCCTTGCTGCACTGCCGCTATCAGCAGGAGCTGTTCCCCGATGAGCGCTGGTGGCAGCTGTGGCAGCAGCTGCGCAATGGCGGCGACCGTGACGCCGCCGCCCGCCTGGTGGTGGAAGCCCTGTATGTGGGCTGCCGGCTGGCCGGTTACGAGCCGGTTCTGACCTGGCTGGAAAAGGCCCACCAACGGCAGGGGCTGTCGCTGGCGGCGCTGCAGCAACGCTTCCGGTTGCCGCCCCATCGCCCCCTGCCCACGCAACGCATCCCTCAACACCCCCTGCAGAGCTATGACGATCTCCTCGTCCTCCGTGCCAAGGCCCCAGGCAGCGGAGGCCGCCCTGCCGATCCTGTTGCGGCAGCTGCGGCTGGCACGGATCCGCTCCCACTCGCAGAGCATCGCCTCGCAAGCTGAGACCGAGGGCTGGAGCCACAGCCAATTTCTCTATTCCCTCTGCGAGCAGGAGGTGGAGCAGCGCCAGCAGGCCCGCCAGCAACGGCTGCTGCGTTCGGCCCAGCTGCCCTGGAGCAAGGCGCTCGCGGACTATGACCACAGCGGCAGAATCGAGGCCGGCCCATGGCAGGAGCTGGAGGGGCTGACCCACCAGAGCGAATGGCTGCAGCGGGGTGAGAACGTGCTGTTGTTCGGCCCCAGCGGCGTCGGCAAGACCCATCTGGCGATCGGCATCGTCCTGGCGCAGATTGCGTTGGATCAGCCCTGCCGCTTTTACCCAGCCACGGCACTGGTGCAGGAGCTGCAGAAGGCCCGCGCCGACTACAACCTGCCGCAGGCACTGGAGCGGCTGGATCGCTACCCGCTGCTGCTGATCGATGACATCGGCTATGTGCGGCGCGATGAGCAGGAGAGCAGTGTGCTGTTTGAGCTGATCTGCCACCGCTACGAGCGCCGATCGCTGCTGATCAGCGCCAATCAGCCGTTCACGGCCTGGGATGAGATCTTCCCCAGCAGCTCGATGACCGTCGCGGCGGTGGATCGGCTGGTGCATCACTGCCACATCGTCGAGATCGGCGGCGACAGCCACCGCCGCGCCGATGCCGAACGCCGCGCAGGGAGGCGGCGCAAGGAGCAGGGATAGGGCGAGGAGACATTGACGCGAGGCGACAACCTGGCGCCGATCAGCGCAGCCCCCGGTGGTGAGCTCCGCGCTGCCGGCGGACTATGGGGTCCGCCGGCTCGTGCGCTCCGCCAGAGGTTGGGGCGGAGAGTCACCAGCGGTACCGGCCAACCGGGTTGTCGTCTGCTGCCGAACACGAAAAGCCAGTGCTGATCGGACTTCTGGCAGGCAGGTGGCTCAGTTTTCATGTCGCCGCCCCCAGGTTGTCGCCGGCGACAACCTGGGGGCGATCAGGGACTCTCACCGGCCAACTTGGTTGTCGCGAAACGGCCAAGGGGGTTGACGCGGATCACTGCAGCGCAACCTCGTCTACACCGGCCTCACTCGCGGCAAGCAGCTGGTGGTGCTGGTGGGGCAGAAGAAGGCTCTGGCGATGGCGGTCAAAAACCACCGCGGCCGGAAGCGTTACACCCGCCTGCAGGCCCTGCTCACCGGCTGATCCGCCGGGGCCGCTGTGCGGTGTCGATCAGCAGGTTCTGCAGCAACTCCCGGCTGCTCACCAGCAGGTGGGCTATCCAGGTTCCCGTCAGCTTCGGCTCCGCCACTCGATCACCCCTGCAGCGGCTGATGCGCTGCTTGATCTCAGCAAGCTCCCGGCCGATGTTGCGCACCATCGCCTCGGTGGTCTCGCGCGGCATGGGGACATGCGGCTTTTGCATGGCTTCCACCCTGTCGTGTCTTCAGCCGAACCGGTAGTGCTTGCGCACCGGGGCCTGCACGTCCCAGGTGCAGCTCAGGCCCTGCTCGAACACCACCAGATCACCGGCTCCGAACCGCACTGGCTCACCGCCATCGGGGATGACAGTGACATCTCCCTCCAACAGCAGACAGGTCTCCTGCTCGTCGTAGGTCCAGGGGAAGGTGCTGACCCCACAGCCCCAGGTCGGCCAGCTCTTCACGCCCAGGCTCTGCAGCTCCGCCGGATCCGGGTTGGACGTGACCGTGATGCCAGCTGCCATGGCTGTCTGCGTGAGGACCTGGGGCATTGTCGGCGGGAGCCAGGCAATAGGCGGTGAGCACAGCCCGGATGGGGTGCTCATCCACGACAGCCGCGATGGGTCATGGCCACTGCCACCTCCACTCCTCCTCCCGCCACCAGCACTGCCGCCGCCTCCAGCGGCCAGGGCGCTGACGACAGCTACGCACCCGCCGGCCAGAGCGCCGATGGGGGTGCTGATCCCCAGGGCGACACCACCTCAGGCGAATCGGCAGCTCCGCCGGCTACGGCAGCCGCCGCGGCTGCTGAACCCGGAGGTGACGACAGCCGCTCCTCCGATCCGCTCAAGGCCGAACGCCGCAAGAACAACCAGCTGGAAAAGGAGATCCGCACCCTCCGCCAGCAGCTGAACCGCTTCTCGGAGATCAACCCCGAGGAATACTCCCGTCTTCAGGAGGCCGAGCGCCAGAAGCAGGTGCTCGAGGAGCGCATGGAGCTGCGCGAGCGCCAGATGGAGGAGGCCTCCGCCCAGAAGGTGGCCGCCGTCGCTGCTGAGCGCGATGAGGCCAAACAGCAGGTGCTCCAGCTCCGCAAGGACCGCCTGCTGGAGCGCGCCTTCTCCCAGGCCGAGGGCCGCACCGGCGGTGATCGCCGCGGGACGTTCTTCGACATCTTCAAGGGGCAGCTGGGCGGCTGCTTCCGCCTGGGCACCGACAAGGACGGCAAGGACGTGCTCGAACCGCTGGACGGCCAGGGCAAACCCTTGCTCGGTGATGACGGCCGGCCCCTGACCACCGCCGACTTCCTCGACGAGATGCGGGTGCATCCCGTCTACGGCTTCCTGTTCCAGCAGCGGGGCCCGGCCGGGATGCAGGCCGCCGGCGCCATGACGGCCTCCGGCATCGCCAGCAACGGCGAACCGCTCAACCCCCAGGCCATGAGCGCCTCGGAGCTCTACCGCGCCTCCTTCGTAGTCAACGGCCGCACCCCCTCCCGCCGGCCCTGAGGGGCCAGGGGCCCCTTCCATGTGGGATCTCGGGCTGTGCCGGGTGGACGGCAATGGGGAGAGGTGGGCTGGCCGGGCCGCCAATCGTGTCTCGCTGCTCAGGCCGGCCACCTGCTCCACTCCGAGGCGTCCCGTGACTCTTCGACTGCTTCATCTGTTCTTCTCACCTTTCAAAGCCATGAATGCTCTGCTCGATCGCATCGTCGCCGTGATAGCTGGCTTCCAGTCCCGCGAGGCGGACCTACGCAAACAACTGGCCGACGCACTGGCGGATGACGCCGCTGACGCTGCCGCCATCGACGCCGCTCGCCGCGATGCGCTGGCCGCCATGGAACGCGCCGCCACCGCTGAGGCCCTGGTGGCTCAGCTGCAGGCCAGCGCCGATAACGCCACCAACCAGCTGACCGCCATTGATGCCTTCATCGATCAGTTCGTGCCTGCCCTCACCGAGGTTCCGGTTGCGGCTGAGGACCAGGCAACCACCGTCACTGAGCCGGAGGCCGCCCCTGCTGGGTCGACGACTGGTGAGGTTGTCGCAGGCGACAACTCCGGTGCCGATGATGCTGCCCCTGAGGCGGACACCGATTCCGACGAACCCGCAGCGGCCTGATCACCATGCCGCGCCGGAGCAAGGACTTCTATCGCGGCATCTCCTTCCAGCCGCCGGCCGCGGTCGCCGCTGCTGCCCGTCGCGCCCTCGAACGGCGGGCCCAGCAGCCGCCTTGTCAACGCGGCATGACGCCGGTGGGGCTGGCCCGCGCCCGTCAGCTCGCCAACCGCCAGGAGCTTTCACCGCAGACGATCGATCGGATGGTGAGCTACTTCGCCCGCCACGCCATCGACAAGCAGGGCTCCAGCTGGAGCGACTACGGCAAAGGGCGCCAGGCCTGGGATGGCTGGGGCGGCGACCCCGGCCTGCGCTGGGCCCGGTCGATCGCTCGACGGATGGACGCTGCTGAAGTACGCGCCTGATCGCGCCGGGATGGCGCCGCCCACGATCCAACGAATCACAGTCACTCGGCAGCAGGTCCAACCGAACCAGACCCACAGCAATCCGCCTGGGGCAGGAGTATCAACGCAGCGACAACACACAACCCTCAAAAGGGGAGAAAGCCGCGCAGAAAAAATCGTCGATTCTCCTCATGATTTTCACTTCGAAATCAAGCTCCTGCAAGTGCTCGTAAATCCTCGCAGAAGCTCACAGGCGAATCAAAACTGGAGGGGTATTCCCCTGTTTACGGAAACGGCTGCAGAGCCGCTCGGAAAATTTCTCAATTCTGGAAAATCACTGCCTGGACCTCCTCTGCAGTTCAGCACTCTGGGGCGGTACAGTCGGGCTTCGTGCACCACCGGTGGTGGGAGTCTTGGCTGGGTGCCACCATGGGTAGCGGCGTCGACAGGAGTGCTGATGACGGCCACCACCTTCAACGTGCAGAACCTGCGGGGCCAAGCCCTGCTGTTCCGCTGCCTGGAGACGGGCTTCGTGACGACAGCTCCAGCCCTGACCCGCTACCAGCAGGGGCGCGGGATCGACACCAGCCGTCGGGAGCTGGTGGGCGAGCGGCCGGCGCAGTGGTGCAGCACGCGGCCCGTGACGATCTGCGAGCACTGCGGGCTGGCGATCAAGGGCAACCAGTGGACGGTGCGGCAGCACCAGCAGAGCAAACGTTGCACCAGATCCAGGACTCAGCTGCATGTCTGATGGATCGCCCAACCTGGCTGCATCTGCCCTGACTTGTGGTGCTCGTCTTCGCCACCTCGCTCAGGGCCTGGCGAGTCAGCGACCTTGTCGTCCTCGTAGGTGCGAGGCCGGCCAGGCCGCAGCTCGTCGTGGAGCCCTTCCAGACCCAGTTCCAGATACCTCATACGCCACTTGCCGACGGTCATGCCCGCCAAACCCATCCGCATGGCGATGGCGGTGTTGGATTCACCTGCACCGCAGCCAGAACGATCTGGGCACGCTGCACGATCGAATGAGGCGGCGAGCGGGAGCTGGCGATGCCCTGCATTTGCTGAACCTCGTCATCGCTGAGCACCAGCGGCGGCATCGGACGACCAAGAGCCACGGAGCAGCAGGAAGACACTCCTTATTCTATAGCCTATTTCCGGGACGGCACACTAGCCGCGCTGAATAAAAGTGTTACCCGTGCAAGATGATGGTCCGCCAATGCCTGCAACTTCCCCCAGTCAACAAGGTTGAAGATCGTGGCCCTTCTGTCGAACCACACAGGGCAACATATGACGTCGCGGGCCGGTGGCTCATTCGCTCAACTTGCGTAGGTACTCCTCGTCACTGCTGTGCTAGCGGCGTCTGGGGAACAGGCTGAGGCGCTCTCTCCAGACCATCAGCACGGAGATGTCCGGATCCGCCGCGATCGGAGTGGCGGCGGCATAGGCAAAGGCCAGCACCAGCGCCATGATCACCCCCCGGCCGGCTCGCTGCAGGAGGGCCCAGGTGCGTCCCCGATTGGCCATCGCCTGGAAGCGGCGTTGCAGCAGCTGCTCCGATTGATCGACGCTGGCCAGGAAGCTGCGTTTCAGTTCCGGCAGGGATTGATCGAGGCTGGCGGCATCGAGCAGCAGATCCGGGGCCTGGATGTCGCGGATACGCCGCTGCAGATCGGCGAGGCTGCTCGATGCGCGGATCTCCTGGCGCATCCGGTTCAGATTGGCCTCCACCCGCTGCTGGCGGTTGCGTTGCGCGCTGTCGAGGGTCTGCAACGAAAGGCCTGTGGCCACCAACTGCACAGGCACCATCAGCAGAAATCCGAGGACCGCGATGACCCCGAGGCGGCCGAGGCCCTCCCAGCGGGCCTGCAGACGCCGGTTGGCGGGATCGAGGTAGGCCGCCAGTTGCAACAGGCCCAGGCCAAGCAGGGGCCAGAGGCCATTCTCCAGCAGCACCCCCGCCACTCGTAGCTGCCAGGCGGGCTCCAGCAGGCGCAGGGGCACTAGCTGGCTGAACACCGTCAGCCCGTAGATCACGAACAGGGCCACGCCGATGGTCGAGAGCGCCGGGGCGAGCATCATGGGGGGCTGGGGCCGGGCGCTGCGGCTGCTGCTCGTGGTGTCTGAATCAGGGCGATGAGGCGCTTCCGGCCGACGGCTTGATTGACCGCCGTGCCTGGCCCCGGAAGGTGGCAACTGGCTCATAGAGACAATGTACAGAGAATGGCTGGTGTTTCGCTTCGCTCTGAGTCAGGGTATGGCTCCGGTCAGGGTTGGATGACGTTGCTGGCTTGTTGTCTGCCTATAAAAGTCCAGAAAATCAGAAGCGGCGCAAAGAGGGATCCACGCCAGCAACAGCGTCACAAGGCCGGAACGCCTCACCCAGGAATAGAGCGAGACGGCTGCACTGACCTGCAGGATCGTGGATCATCTGTTCGTAGGAGACGTGCAGGACTTGCCAGTTGGGGCGGTGATCGATGAGGTTCAGAAGTAATTGTAATTCCGTGTTGTATTGCAGCTCCAGAGCAGCCGCTGTCACGCCTACAGACTTTGATCGCACCTGAGGCTGACTTGCAGCAAGGACGGCCACCTGTTCTGTAGCCAGTCGCTGCTTCATAGCCTCCTGGCTGCGCAGCACCGAGTCGAGGGGGCGGTGCATCACGACCAGCCTGGCGGGGAGCTGTGCCGGTAGATGGCGCAGCAAAGGAGTCACCACCTTCACTGCCCTGCCACGGCCTTGATCGAGCCAGGCCAGGTCGTTGGGACCTTGCCTGAGCAAGAGCTGGCGGACCGGCTCGAATTCGTAATAGCCGAGTGGATTACTGGCATCGGCGAGGCGCATACCATCGCTCAGCAGCGAGATGCCACCGAACTGCAGCACCCGCATCAGCATCGAGGTGCCGCTGCGAGGCAGGCCGCTGACCACGACCAACTCCTCGGGTGAGCGGGCCGCAGCAGCAGCGGGCTCATGCTCACACAAGCCGGCGTACTGAAGCTCGAGGCTGGCAGTACTGGTCGTTGGCCCAGCGCTCAGGTCCGAGTGACTCCAGTCGTCGCAGGCAAGGCGTCGTCGAATGGCGCGGATGCGCTCGGCCAAAATGGTGGCTTGGCTGCGGTATTGGAAGGCCTCAACGGGCCGGTCGGCGTGCAGCTTCTCGAGAGCCCGATAGGCCAGCAGCAGTGAGGGGTTCTGCTGCAGAGCAACGCGAAGTTCGGCAGTGGCGTCGCTGCGACGACCGAGGCGCGCCAGCGACAGGCCAAGGATCAGGTGCAGACGTGGGTTGAAGTACACAAGGGCGAGCGACTGAGCTGCGCACTCGGCTGCCTGAGACCAATCACGACGACGGAACTGAATCTCTGCACGTAGGGTGGACAGATTCTGGTGTTCCGGTTCGATCGCCAATAAGCGCTCGACAACGGGTAAAGCTTCCTCCAGGCGTCCCAGCTGCACGAGGATCGACGCGGCCAGAGAGGCCTGGGGGAAAGGCAGGCTGGAAGGATCGTCGCGCCGTTCGAGCAGCGGCTTCAGCAGATCGGTGGCGGTGGCGCGGTCCTGCTCAAGAAGCGCCTGCTGGATCCACGCTCCGGTGAGATCCAGGCCTGCCCGCAGCTCGATCAGGCCCCGGCGCTCAAACTGTTGCCGTCTCACAGCGGGGTCGTGGCCGTGGGCATCGGCTTGTACGGAGGGTGATGGCAGGCTCTCGAGGGCCTGAGCGGCTTCGTTGGCGTAGCGTCCAGCCTGCTCCGTCAGCTGTTCGAGGGCGGCTCGGCGCTGGGCGATCCGGCCGCAGCGACCGTAATAGTCAAGGAGGTGAAGCCCGAAGCGGTGTTCCTTCGGCCACTCCCGCCACAACGTCTCAAGGATGGGGATGGACTCATAGGGCCTGCCGCCGTCAGCGAGGGCGCGAGAGAGATTGTAGTCAAGCTCGCGCACGGTCTCGCGCACCGCCTCGCTGCGGTCGTCCGGCAAGGGCGACACATACCCCAACGCCACCAGCTGCTCGAGCTGAGCGGCGATGGCCCGGGGATCCTGGGTGCTGCCGGGGGGATGGCAACCGGATGGGCCATCCACGGTCTCCCAGGAGCTGATCCGCTCCACCACGGGCGGATCCTGCCAGGCCTGCACCTGGGCGTTGCCGTCCATGTCAAGACCCACCGGCAGGCCGAACAGGGTGAGCACGGTGGGGGCGATGTCGAGCACCGAGGTGCCATGGATGCGCTCTCCCTGGCGCAGGCCGGGACCAGCCATGACCACCATGCCGAAATAACGATGTTCGGCGGCGGGGCCAGCCGGTTCACAGGGAATCCAGCCGGGCCTCTGTTCATCGGAATGGAAGCCGTGATCGCTGACGATGATCACGTGCGCCTCTGGGCCTACCAGCTCGAGGTAGCGTCCGAGCATGGCGTCGTGCCACTGATACACATTGCTGACCACATCTTTATACAAATCGAACTCTTCTTTGCTCACCCACTCCTGACGCGGTGGGTAGAATCTCATGAAGCGATGGCAGGCATGATCGATCGCGTCGAAATAGACAGCGGCGAAATCCCATTCCTCGCTTTCCAGCAAATCGGTAGCGACTGAGTGGATTGAAAGGTTTTCGGCGATCACCTTGGCCAGGTCGTGCAACGACTTATCTGTCTCTTGATTGACCTGCTCGGCCTTGGGCACGAACAGGCGCAGAAGCTCCAGCGACAGCTCGCATGGACGCACCCTCAGCTCCCCCAATTCATCGGCCAGTTCCGGCGGATGCACCATGCCGCGAGGTAGCGATGGTGGTGGGGTGTCGGGATCGTCCGGAACTTTCTGGAAGTGGTTGGAGACCATCACCCCATCGATCGGCTCGGCGGGGAAGGAGGGCCACCAGCCGACCACGATCGAACGCTTGCCGTTCTGATTGAGGATGTTCCAGAGCGCTTTGGACGTCCGCGACAGCACCGAGCAAGGTCGAACGGCGGTCCCGTCGGCCGTCGGTTCGCTGAAGCCGAGAATGCCGTGCTTCGAGGGACGCTTGCCAGTGGCGATGCTCGTCCAGAGCATCGGCGAGAGATCGGGGTAGAGGGTGGCGTGGTTCCCGTGCACGCCACGGGCCATCAGCCCGGCGAGATTGGGCATCAACCCCGCCGCCAACAGCGGGCGGATTACCTTCCAGTCAGCCGCATCCCAGCCCAGAAGTAGCACCTTAGTGGCGGAATTATCAGGCATTGCAGGGGGAAGATTGATTTCGGATTACGCACAAGGAAAACATCGCTCTTGAAAGGAAGAGCCAAGGGCGTTGAATCTGATAACGCGATCTGGGACTGAGTTTTAGAATGCGCCAAGTGCTGAAAAACGACTAAGGCAGCAGACATCATGGAGTCCCAGATGCAGGCGCTCTAGAGGAAGAGGAGTGCCGGGCATTCCGGAGACGGCGGCGCAGACGGCGTGACTGCCCGTACACCAAGACGAGGGCTGGAAGGGCTGACGGGCCGGGAACGGCGGCTGGTCCGATGTCGCCGGCGGGGAGGAGAGCCCCCGTGCTTTCATAAGCCCATTGTCCCAACGTCACTGAGTAGGGGCTGGTCTGATAGGGACCGGCTTCGCCGCCCGTCATAGCCTTGACCTCAAGCCATCCATAATTGAGAGTGCCAGCATTGTCAAATCGGAACAGCAGGTATTGGGACGGGCCCGAAAATGGCAAGCGGCCAAGATTGATTATACTGCCGCCAGAATCAGCCCCAAGATTAACATTCGCGAAGCTCCCACCGTAAGTACCACCAGCCGAGAATGTTTCTCCGGCATTGACAAGAGCGGCTGGATTTAAACCCGGCCCGGATTTTCGCCAGAACATTTTGGGGCCGGCCACGAATACGCCAACATACCCGGAGCCCGATTGCGAACCGCCACCATTGACAGTTGCCCTTGTTCCCACGAAAATCTCGGCTCCATCAGCCAGGGGGGCCTGCACAAACCGCTCCTGCCCAGGCTGCCATCCCACGACAACATTATTCAAGTTGCTGCCTACAATGACGGCTGCAAGGGCTGGATCGGGGATGGCAATTGAAGCGGCTGACGCCGACAAAACAAGGATGGGATTAAGAAGGGACAAGCTCGAACCAGGACCTGAGGCAGCCTTGCCATCAAGAGATGCGACAGAGCGAAAACTGTGACTTTCCATACTAAAATTAATTAGTACACGTTATTGTACATGATCTCATCTACTTGTCAAGGGCGCCTCAAATAATCTACATTTGCCCGCCAACCTCCGAGCATCAGGGCCTATTAGGGAACCCCTGAAAAACCCGATAGAATCAGTACAGTTCCAATAATGAGACTGGCAGCGGATGGCGGCCCCCCTCCAGTTGGGTTTCACGGACTACGAGCAGACCTACGCCAAGAAGAAAACGCGCCGGCAGCGCTTCCTCGATGAGATGGAAGCCACAGTGCCCTGGGATCCTTTCCTGGCCTTGATTTCGCCTGTGTACCACAGGCCTTCTGCCAAGGGCGGGCGCCCACCGTTTCCGCTGGAGGTGATGCTGCGCATCCACCTGCTGCAGCAGTGGTTCACGCTTTCCGATCCCTTGATGGAGGAGATGCTGATCGATACCCCCTGCTTCCGCCGCTTTGCTGGGATCGACATGGTTGAGGACCGGATCCCTGACGAGACGACGATCCTGAACTTCCGCCACCTCCTGGAAGAGAATCGGATAGCAGAGCAGATCCTGGAGACGGTGAACCAGAGCCTGCGGGAGAAGGGCGTGATGCTTAAGGAGGGTACGATCCTCGATGCCACAATCATCAACGCTCCCAGTTCAACCAAGAACAAGACGGGCGAGCGGGATCCTGAAATGCACTCGGTGGCCAAAGGCAACCAGTGGTTCTTTGGGATGCGGTGCCACATCGGTGTGGATGCAGCCTCGGGTCTGGTCCATTCCGTGGTGAGCACGGCTGCCAACGTCCATGAGCTGAACACGGCACCCGATCGCGTCCATGGCGAGGAACGCGTGATCTACGGCGACTCTGGCCACATCGGCATCGAAAAGCGTGAGGCGTTCAAGGACTGCGAAGCAGAGATGCGCATCGCCATGAAGCCCGGACAGCGCCGAGTTCTACCGGACACCCCAGAGGGAAGACTGCTGGATCTGATGGAGGCGGCGAAAGCACATGTCAGGGCAAAGGTGGAGCATCCATTTCGGATCATCAAGTGCCAGTTTGGATTTCGGAAGGTCTTCTACCGAGGCATCCGCAAGAACAACCTCAAGCTGACGATGCTGTTTGCCCTCGCCAATCTCTGGATGGTGCGCGAACGTTGTCCTTCTACAGCGTAAATGACAGAATAAGTGTGCCATCTTGAGGGTGAGCAGCCAAAAATGATCGGGGAACTCACGAGAAATAAGCCAGTCAGGCCCTGGATTGGAGTACCTGGCGAGTAGCCAAGGACAAAATACCCCACTTGTGTCTCATTGGCGAGAATGAGACACGCTTGCGCTCAATTCCCGGTCTTGATCAGAGCTTCCTTAGAAGTCTGTCCCAGTTAGGGAACCCCTGAAAAACCCGATAGAATCAGTACAGTTCCAATAATGAGACTGGCAGCGGATGGCGGCCCCCCTCCAGTTGGGTTTCACGGACTACGAGCAGACCTACGCCAAGAAGAAAACGCGCCGGCAGCGCTTCCTCGATGAGATGGAAGCCACAGTGCCCTGGGATCCTTTCCTGGCCTTGATTTCGCCTGTGTACTACAGGCCTTCTGCCAAGGGCGGGCGCCCACCGTTTCCGCTGGAGGTGATGCTGCGCATCCACCTGCTGCAGCAGTGGTTCACGCTTTCCGATCCCTTGATGGAGGAGATGCTGATCGATACCCCCTGCTTCCGCCGCTTTGCTGGGATCGACATGGTTGAGGACCGGATCCCTGACGAGACGACGATCCTGAACTTCCGCCACCTCCTGGAAGAGAATCGGATAGCAGAACAGATCCTGGAGACGGTGAACCAGAGCCTGCGGGAGAAGGGCGTGATGCTTAAGGAGGGTACGATCCTCGATGCCACAATCATCAACGCTCCCAGTTCAACCAAGAACAAGACGGGCGAGCGGGATCCTGAAATGCACTCGGTGGCCAAAGGCAACCAGTGGTTCTTTGGGATGCGGTGCCACATCGGTGTGGATGCAGCCTCGGGTCTGGTCCATTCCGTGGTGAGCACGGCTGCCAACGTCCATGAGCTGAACACGGCACCCGATCGCGTCCATGGCGAGGAACGCGTGATCTACGGCGACTCTGGCCACATCGGCATCGAAAAGCGTGAGGCGTTCAAGGACTGCGAAGCAGAGATGCGCATCGCCATGAAGCCCGGACAGCGCCGAGTTCTACCGGACACCCCAGAGGGAAGACTGCTGGATCTGATGGAGGCGGCGAAAGCACATGTCAGGGCAAAGGTGGAGCATCCATTTCGGATCATCAAGTGCCAGTTTGGATTTCGGAAGGTCTTCTACCGAGGCATCCGCAAGAACAACCTCAAGCTGACGATGCTGTTTGCCCTCGCCAATCTCTGGATGGTGCGCGAACGTTGTCCTTCTACAGCATAAATGACAGAATAAGTGTGCCATCTTGAGGGTGAGCAGCCAAAAATGATCGGGGAACTCACGAGAAATAAGCCAGTCAGGCCCTGGATTGGAGCACCTGGCGAGTAGCCAAGGACAAAATACCCCACTTGTGTCTCATTGACGAGAATGAGACACGCTTGCGCTCAATTCCCGGTCTTGATCAGAGCTTCCCTAAATCTACGCGAGCCAGCAGCGCGCCGCTTATGTGTGCCAAAGGTTATTGACTATCTGTCATAAATGCATGTCGCTAGCGCAGTGCCTAGTGGGATATGGCTAATAGTTCCCAGCCCTCGTCTTGTCAGGCATATCGCATTTGCAATCGTTCTTCTGCTTCGATGATCCCTATCTCGCGACGGTCCCGGAAATATGCGCTTGTCTCTGGCTGGCCCAAGAATTGTCCCCAAGATCGTCCACAAGGAGGCCTTGTGTATCTCCCTGAGACTCATTTAACTGACTGGCTTTCTGCGCCAGCGCCCTCACCCCCACGAGTTCGTCATGTACTACGACGCCTGATCGCAGGACGATCGACCGATGTCACGCAGGGAAGGGCATCTGCGCCCTGCCTGACATCCAGCATCCACACGCCCCCGTCGGTTCCTCCGCCTCCAGCGGCAACCGGCGGGGGCGTTCCCTTCAAGGAAGACCGCAGCAGACCGTGGGCTGCCGCCAGTCTCCTGCCGGCGTGATGGGTTTCCTGTTGGGTGGAATGGGTCCTCAAGGCAGCCCTGCGGACCCATGGCTCCGTTCAGGGTCACCCCACGGCCCTTCCGTTCCGGGACATCGGGCCGGAGCCTCGGCCCAGTTCGAGTTCCTGCGGCAGGGCCTGCAGCGGCGGGTCGAATGCGACCCCCACAGCTGTGATCCAGTCGCGCACCTCCTGCCAGCACACCCTCAGGCGAAGGCGATCGAGCCCACCCTGGCCGGAGTTGCCGGCTCCGTGGCTGTGGAGTTCTCCCATCTCGCCGCGGCGCAACTCCACCAGTGAGCTGATCAGCAGGCACGCCCCGCCGAGGCTGAGATCCAGCAACTGCACCGGCATCGGAGGGAACAGGCCGCTGTCGAGCTCTAGGTGACAGCTGAACGGGTTCTCCAGCGGGTGGCGCTGATGGGAACGGCGCTCCTCCCAGTTCTGGCGCCAGTCCTGGCGCGCCTTCTCGAGATCTTCCTCGCTGGCGAGGCTTGCGGCATCCAGACTCGCCGTCCGGGAGGGTTCATCGGGTGGCAGATCGATCATCGGCTCGGGGTGACCGGCCGAGGGTTCGTGCCTGGAGAAACCTGGCACCACTGCCCCGACCTTTGCGGCGAACTTAATCACGGTGGTCAGCTGTTTGCGTCAGCTGCAGCACCGCTGCCTGTGATCGGCGTGGGGAAGGGGCGCACTCTTGTGCGATCGGGCTGGCGCGCGGTGATCGATTCCTCCACGTTCGGGGTTCAGCTGGTGTGGCTCCACGCGGCGCGGACCCCGTTGCGGGCCGGCGGCTCAGCCCTGCGGGCGCATCTGGGCGATGGCGCTGTCGTGCAGATGCTTCTCATGATCCTGGCGCTTCTTCCATGCCATCTGCTGGCCAATCGCGTCGGCATCGGCGTGTTCATCGGGGTGCGTCGTGATCTGGGCCAGATCTGCCTCATGACGGCGACGCTCCCGTTCGTGCTCACTCGCCCAGGCCACGAACTCCGGATCGGCGTGAGGATCGGAGCCGGCGGCGTGGCTGGCGGCGGCTGGCGGTTCGCTGGCGCTCATGGCGACAAGGATCTGGGTCCGGCTCCAGCCTGGCCCGTTCCGTGGACGCCCGGGCGCTGCTTCACAGGTCTTCAAACAGCGGCCTGACCTGCTGGAATGACTGCTCCCGCTGTGCCGTCGATCGTGGCCGAGACCCTGACCAAGCTGGCCTATCAGACCATGCAGCAGGGCAAGAGCCTGATGGGGCTCTTCCACAAGGAGACCAGCACCCGGCTGATGGAGCTCCTCGCTCCGCAGGCCAGCCCCAGGACCGAGCCGGTGCCGGCCCAGGTGCTCCAGGATCTGCGTGCCTCAATGGAGCAGCTCACCGAGCGCGACTGGCAGGACGCCGCGGCGGGGGTGTACCCGAGCTCCCTGCTGTTCGATGCTCCCTGGTTCGACTGGGCGACCCGCTACCCCCTGCTCTGGCTGGATCTGCCCCAGACCTGGAACCGTCGGCGTGAGCGCAACGTGCGCGATCTCCCTACGGACATCGATCCCCAGGACTACCCCAGCTACTACCTGCAGAACTTCCACCATCAGACCGATGGCTACCTGAGCGATCACTCGGCCGCTCTGTACGACCTGGGCGTCGAGATCCTGTTCAACGGCACCGCCGATCCGATGCGGCGTCGCATCCTCGCCCCGCTGCGTGCCGGTCTGGAGGCCTTTGTCGGTCGCCCGCCGGGCTCCCTGCGGGTGCTCGATGTGGCCACCGGCACCGGCCGAACCCTGCGGCAGCTGCGCGGCGCCCTGCCGCAGGCGCAGCTGGTGGGGCTCGATCTCTCCAGTTCCTATCTGCGACAGGCCAATCGCTGGCTGTCGCAGCTGCCCGGCGAGCTGCCCCAGCTCGTGCAGGGCAATGCCGAGGCCATGCCCTTCGCTGAGGGTTGCTTCCAGGCGATCAGCTGCGTGTATCTGCTGCATGAACTGCCCTCGGAAGCTCGCGCCAATGTGATCAGCGAGCTGTTCCGCCTGCTGGAGCCCGGTGGTGTGCTCGTACTGGCCGATTCGGTCCAGCTGCAGGACTCGCCCCAGTTCCGCGTGCCGATGGAGAACTTCCGTCGCGTCTTCCACGAGCCCTACTACCGCGACTACATCACCGATGACATCGACGCGCGGCTGGCCGGGGTGGGCTTCGAGGCGATCAACGCCGAGAGCCACTTCATGACCCGGGTCTGGAGCGCCCGCAAGCCCGGCTGAGCGGGGCGGAGGCGCGCTGCCGCGCGTGTTGTCCCACTGGGCCGACCGTGCTGGTCAGCCCCTTGTCGAGAAGCGCTCGCTCCATCCAAGGCGATCAGCGCTGCAGCACCCGGGCGAGGATCAGCCCCAGCCCTCCCCACCGCAGCACCGTCCAGAAGCGGTCCGCGGCAGCTTCCGGTGCCACCAGGGCCGTGGGGAGCGGATCGAGCAGGCGCTGGGCGAGGGCCAGGCGCTGCCTCTGGCGCCGCTGGGCGCTGCTGCTGCTGGTCTCCTGCCCGGCCTGGGGAGCCTGGGACAGGGCCAGCAGGTCCTCCAGCGGATGCAGCAATCCGCGACTGCGGGGCCGGTTTCTGGAGTCCCGCCCTCGCGGAGGACCTTGCCGGTGTTGAAGGGGTGGCATGGCAGTCGCTGGCCGACCCCCAGGATGCCTGACCCCCAACCCGGGTGTCAGTCCACCCCCCACTCAGATCAGTGTGATGCTCTCGAGCAGGCGGCGGCAGTGCATCAGCCGATCGCCGTCGATCGCCCAGCAGGCCACCTGGGCCGCAGTGCTCTGCGGGGTGTCGTGGAGTTCGTCCACCACGGCCTTGTGATAGCCCTCCAGTTGTTGCAGGAGAGCCAGGGCGATCTGCTGACACTCCCAGGGCTGGAGGTCCTGGGTCAGCAGCAGCGCCAGGGTCTGGGCCACCCGTCCCTCTCCGTCCTGGGGTGGGGGCTGGTCTTGCGAGGCGAGGAGCCGCTGCATTGCAACCAGTTCGCCGGGTGTGGAGGGAATGGAACGCTGATCAGGGCCGGCAGTGGATCCCCGCAGAGCACCGTTGCCGCCCAGAACATCCTGCGCCGGCAATTCCGGATGTCCTTCCGCGTTACGGTCCGGTCGGCTGTCCCCTTGGTCGTGGAAACGTGGACCGGTGCTGCGTGGTGCGTTCATGCGGACCTCCTGCCTGGATGACTTCAGCATCCACCCGTCTGCCGCTGCTGACGCATTTCTGATGCGAAAGACGCAAGAACCCTCCTCTCCCATGGAGATCGTCGGCGTGGGCGGAGGCCGCGGTGCTCCTAATCCCGTCGCCAGCGGTTCGGGAACCGCAGCATCGGCGTGCTCTCGTCCGTGTCGGCGGAGCGCGGCCGATCCCGGCCCTGCAGGCCTTGGTTCCCACAAGCGGTCTGAGGGAGCGCCCCAGGGTCCACTCCCTGCACGGCGAGGCTGTCGCGGCAGCGTTGAATCAGTTCCAGGCGCATCGTCTCCGGCTGCTCGATCCGGATCCCGGCGCCGAAGGAGAACAACCAGGTGCGCAGATCGACGTCGCTCGCCAGGGTCCAGACCGGCAGATCCAGCTCGATCGGATAGGGGTGGCTGTCGTCAGCCGGATTCGGCTCCAGCACATGGGGCGCCCGTGGGTGATGCCACCAGGTGTCCCCTGCAAGGGGCCTGGAGAAGCGGCAGTGTTCGAGCGGATACCGCCGCAGTCCTTCGCGCAGGAAGGCGAAGGCCCAAGGTGCGCAGCAGAAGCGCAGGGTCGCCAGGGCGCTGGCGCGGCGCTGGGGTGTGGCGCTGCTGATCGCGAGCTGCTGCGAGAGGTCTTCGCCGAAATAGATGCCGCCGCTGCAGTGCAGCAGTCGCTCCAGGCGAGCCAGTGCCGTGGCATGGGCCTCGTCGCTCCGATGCAGATCCCCCTCGGCCCCGACGAGGGACAGCCGGTCGAGCCGCTCGCTGCGGATGAGGCCCTGCTCGCGGCCGAGGTGATCCTCCTCGAACAGCAGGTACCAGCCGACGTTGTGGAAGATCAGCTGCAGGGGCCACACCCGCAGCTCGCCGCTGGGGCTCTCGGCATGGCTGCCGGCCCAGTCGAAGCGGCGCAGCAGCACGCGACGGCGTGTCACGATCGCCCGCTCGATCATCTCGACGCGGCGTGGTGCCGCCAGGGAATCGGGGCGCACCAGGGCGCTGTCCGTCACCACATGGCGGGCATAGCGGCGCACCGGCGTGCTCTCCTCCCGGCTCAGCCCAGCCCAGTCGAGCCGTTCATCCAGTTCGGCCAGCAGGCTCTGGGCGGAGGGATCGGCCAGTCGTTCGGCGGCCTGACGCACCACATCGTGGACCTCGCGCAGGCGGGGCGCGGACAGGACCGCCGTTCCTAGGCAGTACCCGTGGCGCACATTGTCATGGCGAGCGCGGAAGCCGTAGGGGGTGAGGATCTTCTCGACGTCCTTGCGCAGGCTGGCGCTCTCCCCCGGCAGGTAGCCGCCGGGGATGGCGCCGGTGGCGGCGATCAGGTGCTGCTGCAGGCTGGTGCCGCTCCGGCGCTGACGATCGAAGGGGGTCTGCAGCAGATGGCGCAGTAGGGTCATCGCCCGCTGGAACACCGGTGCGTCCCCCATCGGAGGCACCCCGCCACGCATGCCGCCGAGCCTGTCGCCGCCCGGAGGCGTTGCTGCCAGCTGAATCGGCGTCTGCTTCGGGCTGACGCTGCAGAAGCCGTTGTCCTCCAGCCAGGTCAGATCGCCGCGGATGGCGCTCACATCGCCGTAGCACTCGCCGTGGAGGCGCGCCAGACAGGCGGCCGCCCGCTCGGCCAGATCCCCTTCGGGCATGGGCGAGAGCAGGCTCTGCAGTTCGGCGGTTGTGCCGGGATCGCCTCCATCGAGATCGGGGTAGGTGATGAGCAGCCGGATCAGATACAGCAGCCGCTCCAGGTCCAGCAGACGCGAGTAGCCGTGTCGCTGCAGCTTGCGTTCGCGGTTGCCCGCCGCCCGGATGCGCTGCTCCAGACCCTGCAGGTGTGCTCGCAGCACCGGCTCCAGCTCACTCTGGTGCGTGGGCACGACGCTGCAGATCGCCGCGAACCCCTCCGCCCGGCAGGGGCCGAAGTGGGGATCGGCCAGAGCCGCGGCCATCTCCTGAATCACCGGCACCGGGACCGGTCGATCGCGGCGGGCATTCCATTCCAGGCAGGTCGGCAGGGGCGTGAACAGCCACCAGCCGATCCACTCCACCGGAGTGGGCAGCACCAGGGCCTGGGTCAGGGCCAGGCGCCAGGCCCTGCGGGCATGGGTGGCATCGACGATCACCGGAATCCCCTTCTCCACCGCCGCGATCAGGCGTTGCTGGAGCGGCGTCTGGATGTCTCGCCAGGGACCCTGCACGGCGGCATCGCCGAACACCTCGGCGCGGATCGCATCGGTGGAGAGGATCAGAACCGGCGGTTCACCCTGGTCCGTCAGCAGCGGTGCCAGGGCATGGGCGAGGGTGGTCTTGCCGCTGGCAGGCGGGCCGATCAGCAGGTGACAGCGCAGGGTGGCCATGCCGGGAGGCGGTGCAGAGGATCCTTGTTCGCACGAACGCTACCGGCCGTGGCGCTTGGAATTGCGGTCCGGGTTGCGGCGCTCCCGGCCGCCTTGGGCTGCGCCATGCACCGGGGCTGGCTGATGGCGGCGAAGTCTTCCCTTCAGCCTTCGAAGCGATCGCGGAAGCGCGTCGAGATCGCGTTCATCGCCACCATCATCAGTCCGACACCGACAAACACGAGGCCCCGTAACACCGGATCCGCCTGCGCCATGTCGAGCGACACCAGCCGCAGCAGGCAGGCCGCCAGCCCCAGCAGCGAGGCCTGCCGGAACCGGTTGTCACGGAGCACGACGCCGAGGACGAAGATCGCGAAGGCCTCCGCCGCCCAGAGAAGCGTGAGCAGCGCCGCGTCATACCGCTGGGCCAGATGCAGAGCCACCAGCACAAACAACGGCACCAGAAGCCAGCGGTGTGTCTGCCGAGCCAGACGAGCGCCGATCCACTGCAGCAGCCTGCCGCCGCCGGGATCGATCAGGGCGTTTGCCGGCAGCCAGCGATGGCAGAGCAGAGCGAACAGCCCCTGCAGCAGCATTGCCAGCAGCGTGATCACCGCGGGTGTCGCCAGTGGCGGGGTTCCAGGGGGCGCCGCCGTGCCGAGCTGTCCCAGGGTGGCCAGGAGCGCCATCCAGTAGATGAACACCGCGTAGAGGCCGATCCGAGGGGCCAGCCATCGCCGCAGTGGCCGGCTCAGCAGTGCCAGGGCCAGGAGCGACCATGCCATCGGTCGCAGCCGAGCCTCCACCTCCATGACCGTGGTGACCATGGTCCCCAGCAGGAGGAACTCCACGAACCAGGGGTGCAGGGCACGCCATAACAGCGAGCGGCGCAGTGTCGCTGAAGCCGGGAACCGCCACCAGCCCAGCAGCACCGCCAGCCCCAGCAGCGCGATCAGCAGCCGCGTCCGCACGGCCAGGCCGGCCAGCTCCACCACGCTGGAGCTCGGTGCGATGACCAGGAGGAAGGCCCCGCTGAACGCCAGCAGAGAGCCCAGGCCCATCACCAGAGCGTGGTTCACCTCCCGGCCATGCAGGCGGTCTGCGGCCAGCAGCCACGTCAGCGACAGCAGCAACCAGGCCATCCCGGGCAGAAGCGGCGAGATGGGCCGCAGCAGCATTAGTGCCGCCAGGCCGGCGGTGACGCCGAGCAGATCGAGCGCCAGGCTGCGGCTCAACCCCCGGCGGGCGCTCAGCCGTGTGGCCAGGGCCAGGCCTGTCAGCGGCAGCAGCTGGCCCAGCACCGCGCCGGTGGATGGGTCGCTCAGCAACGTCCAGAGCCATGCCCCCAGGTGCGCGCCTCCGACTGCCAGAGCCGTGGCTCGTCCCAGGCCCGGTGGCTGCCGGCAATGCTCCAGGAGCAGCAGGCCGCCCATGCCGCCCAGGGCCAGGAGCGGCCGCCAGGCAGGCGCCACCATCGCGGGGCCGATGAACATCAGGGCCCCGGCCAGCCAGCCCAGAAGCGGAGGCAGGGGCACCGGGACGGCGCGCTGCTGGAGCCCTTGCGTGACACCCGCCACCAGCGCACCGCCACCGATCAGCAGGCCGGCGTGCCGGAAGCGGATCGCTGCGGGCACAGTTGCGTCTGTTATCAGGCTGCCGATACCCAGCAGCAGCAGTAGCAAGGTCGCCACCACCACGATCACCCAGCCGATCCGCAGCACGATGGGGGGCTGTCCCTGCAGGCTCAGGCGCAGGAACAGCACGCTTTCCAGCAGCAGCAGCGCGCTGATCAACAGGGCGTCGAGCCCCACGGCCCGAGGCTGAGCAGAGCGACCATCACCAGGCTCTGACTGATCAGCAGCTGGCACAGGTGAAGGCCTTCCCCGCCGCTCTGTCGTGCCCGGAAGGCCAGCAGCAGCGCCGCCGCCGCCAGCACCAGCAGCCCGGCTGCACGCCAGGCAGCCAGCGGCGGAACCACCGCAAGGGTCAGAGCCAGCCCGGCCCATCCACTGATCAGTGCAGCCAGCCGCCAGGGGGCCAGCCGTCGACCCTGACCAGGGTTCTGCTGGAGAAGGATGCTGCTGCCGAACGCCAGCGCGGCGGCCATGAGTGCCTGGGTGCGCAGTCCCGGCGCGTCGTTCAGCTGGTTGGCGACCCGTACCAGCCAGCTCAGCTCGAATAGGCTGTAGCCGGCGTTAACCAGCAGCCGATGCCGGTTCCAGGGGCGACCGCGGGGAAGGATCTGCCCGCACAGCCCCACCAGGCTGGCGATCCAGAGGGTGCTCGTGTCCTGTTCCACCAGCGCCAGCGGCACCAGGTTCACCAGCACATGCAGGGAGGCGACGGTCGGATGGCGGGTGAGGACGGCCAGCAGCAGGTTCAACGCCATCCCCGCCAGTGCCAGCAGCAGGCCTTGCAGGGGATCGTTCAGCCACTGCAGTCCCACCTGCGGCAGGCTCCCGCCGGCCAGGCAGGCGAACAGGGCGAGGGCGGCTCCGCCGCTGCGCAGCCAGAGGCAGAGCGGGCGCCAGCGGCCGGGTGCACGCCAGATCAGTGAGGGGGCGATCAGGCCGGCGGCGATGGCCTGGGTGAGCAGGAAGCGTGGCAGTGGACCGAAGCGCAGCGCCAGGTTCACCACCAGGAAGGTGATACCGGCAACCAGGATCACCACTCCGAGGATGCCGGTGCCGTTGTCGATCAGCTGCTGCACCAGACGGCTCCGGAACGTCGCCGCAGCCGACCTCGGGACGGGTGTGGCGTCCTTCGCCAGGGCAGGGGCAGGCGACATCCACGCGTGCTCCGGCGACGTCGCATGTGTTCTTGAGGGCTCCGGCCTGCCCTGAGGTGTCCCCTCGGTAAGGGCCAGTCCGGCGGTCGGCGCTGGATCGTCCGCTTCGGCTGATGGGAGACGTGGGGTGTTCCAGGAGCGCTCAGGCTCAGGCGGCTGCAGCCCTTCCAGCGGCGCAGCCCGTGATGGAAACGGTTTTTCGGAGTCGGCGGCCCAGCTCTCCAGTCGTCGGATCCGCTCCTCCAGCTGCCTGATGCGATGCCGCTGGCCGGACAGCTGCCATACCGCCAGGATCAGCACCAGCAGGATCAGCAGGCCCATCCATCCCCGCGGCTGCGCTTCAGTCCCCTGCTAGCGGCAGATGATGCCGGCGTCGAGCGCAACCCGCTGCTGCACCCGAAGCCTGGAGGCAGCTGCCCGGCGATAGACCGGTCCCGATGGTCTGGGTCGTGGCCAGCTGGGCCGACCCGCCGTCCGCGTCGCTGAGCCGACCTGCCCCCAGCGTCACTGCGCCGACCGCCTTGGCTCGGAAGCCCTGCAGCCTCGTCGCTCCTGGATTGCTCGGAGCCTGCTGTGCCCGGCTCGAAGCGGGCGAGGGGAGTGTCACCCTGCCGGTCTGTTGGCGATCACTGCGTCGGTCTGGTGGCGATCACCGCGAAGAAGGGATCGCCCTTTCCGCCGATCCAGCCCAGCGGCCCTTCGGCTCGGGTGGATTCGGCGATGAGCTCCGGCTTCGGCCATCCCTGAGCGATCAGCACCCGGGCGACGGTCAGGAGATGGTCCTGGTCGCTGGCCTCGGCCCAGACCTGGGGAGCCTTCTGGAAGAACATGCGGTTGCTGAAGGCGATGATCCACTGCCCGCCCGGACGCAGCACCCGCCACAGCTCGCAGGCAACCGCTTCGGGAAACTGCAGGTACTGCCAGCCCGCCACGGTCAGGGCCGCATCGACGCTGCTGTCCTCCAGCGGCAGGGACTGCACACGGTTGAGGTTCTGGATCCAGTGGCGGTCGAGGCGTGGGTTGGCTTCCAGCTCCTGGCGGTTAAGCCCATGGCCGATCACTTCGGCGTAGGCGACCTCCTCGGGCAGGTGGCTGACCCAGCTGCTCATCAGATCGAGCACGACGGATCCAGCCGGGATGCGCTGCCGGTAGAGGTCGGTCAGGCGCAGCCGGAAGGCGCCGTCAAGATGCTGGACGAAGCGCGGATGGGCATAGAACAGGGCGTCATCGCTGGGATCGAGCTTGAGGCGCTCCGCCTCGCTCAGCACGGGGACAACCATCCGCTCAGAGCGAGCTGGGCTTCAGCCCGAGCGACTGGGCTGCCAGCTGCTCGCTCAGGGAGGCCTGCAGCTGCCAGACCTGCAGGAGGTTGCGGGCCAGGCTGCGCAGCGTCTCGATGTCCTGGCAGGAGTCGATGGCCCGGGCCTGGGCTTCGATCGCGAACTGGCGGCTCAGGGAGAGGCTTTCCACTTGGACCATACGTGCTTAACAACACGTTACAAAGCTGGCCGTCCCTGTGTGGCCGGTGCGCCAGGGTGGGTCCATGCCTCACCACGCCAATCGCCCCACCAAGATCTGTGCCTGCTGCGGCCGGCCTTTTCAATGGCGCCGCAAGTGGAAGCAGGTCTGGGAGGAGGTGCGTTACTGCTCCGATCGCTGCCGTGGCCAGGCCCGCCGCCCCGGAAAGCGCGGTTCCGCTCCCGGGGCTGATTGCTGATCATGGCCTGGGAGTGTTGGGGGCAGCGCAGCCGCCCCCAGGCGGGTTTCCCGCTTCAGAACAGGGTCAGGGAGATGCCCAGTCCCATCACCATTGCAGCGATCAATGCCACCGCCCACAGGGCATGGGAACGGGCATCCGCTGGGGTCTCGCCACTGCGCATCGCCACTTCATCGGCGTAGAGGTTGTCGTGGTTCTCCATGTCGTGGGTGTGCATGCTGGGGCCTCCCGGAGACTGCGACCTCAGGCTAGGAAGAACCGCCTGAGCGATCCAGTCCCGGCATCTGTCGTCACATCCGGGGCCGGCGGCCGGGATGCCAGGCCCTCGATGCCGTGTCTCCGACTGCCGAGTCGGCCCGGGGGATCTCGATGTGCTGCCTGCACCTGGATCGGAGCGCCTGCAACAGCTGGAGGTTGCTTCCTGGTCCGCCATGGGGACGGGTGCTGTGGCGGTGGTCTCAGGCAGCCCCATCGGGTCGGCACAGGATCACTCCAGAGAATGGGGCCGCAGGGCCTCGCGCACCTCCGCCACGAAGTCCGGATCGATCTGCTCGTGGTTCAGCTCCGCGTCACACAGATCGTCAATGAGGTCATAGAAGCGGATCTCGAACCAGTCCTGGAACAACGCAAAGGAGCGTGAGCTCGGCCAGAGCTGGGGGTCTGTGCACCAGGAACTCAGTTCTTTTTCAAAGATCGTTCCATAGACTTTCTGCAAGATCTCCCATCCCTCTTCATCATCCTCGTAGGGCGGCAGCAGATAAAGGCCATGGTCGTTTTCCTGCCAGCTGATCGCTTCCTCGCCGCTCACTCTGCGGGTCCAGTCGATCAGGGGTGGGCGCGGGCTGATGCCGACTGCGCAGCGATTGATGATCGCCATGATGACAGGCACAAGCACTCGTCATCATCTAAGCAGTCTTTCGAGCAGGCTGTCGGCGACCTTGGCCTCACTCCCGCCGTCGCGGCGGCCTGACGATCGCGTCCATCATCCTGGCGGTCTGCACGATCGGACCGACATCGTGGACCCGCAGCACGTCTGTGCCGGCGCGGATCGCCTCGGCACAGACCGCTGCCGTGCCCCAGAGCCTTGCCCGCGGTCTGGCCTCCGAGAGCACCTCGCCGATGAAGCGCTTGCGAGAGGGGCCGACCAGCAGCTGGAAGCCTTCCTGGCGCAGGCGGTCGAGGCCTCGGAGCAGCTGCAGATTCTGGTCGTGGGTCTTGGCGAAACCCAGGCCGGGATCCCAGATCAGCTGGCTCGTGGCCACACCCTCCAACTGGGCCACGCGGGTGCTCCGCCACAGTTCCGCGCAGACGTCTTCCACGACGTCTCCATAATCGGTCAGACGATCCATGCTGCGGCTGTCGCCACGGCTGTGCATCAGGACATAGGGGCAGCCGGCATCGGCCACGACGCGCAGGATCGCTGGGTCCCGCCTCCCGCCACTGACATCGTTGATCCAGTCCGCTCCGGCTTTCAGGGCGGCTTCCGCCACTTCGGCTTGAAAGGTGTCAACGGACAGCAGGGCGTCGGGGTGGGAGCCGCGGATCGCCGTCAGCACGGGCAGCAGCCGCTCCAGTTCCGTTGCTGGCCCGATCTCCTCGGCTCCCGGTCGCGTGCTCTGGGCCCCCAGATCCAGGATGTCGGCACCCTGATCGAGCATGCGCGACGCCTGCTTCAGGGCCTGCTCAGGCCGTTGAAAGCGGCCGCCGTCGCTGAAGGAATCCGGGGTGAGGTTGAGGATTCCCATCACCCAGGTGCGCTGCCCGCTCGGAAGGCAGGCGCGATCGGGCTTGTGCTCCGGAGCCGGAAGCGCGGAGGGATCGGACGCCTGCGATGCCCCCACGGGTTCAGGGATGGTCACGCCTGCTCTGCCCGGAGCGGCATCAGGCCGTCACCGGCACCTGGTAGTTGGCGATGCGCGCGAAGCTGGTGGGATCGAGGGAGGCGCCTCCGACCAGGACGCCGTCGATCTCCGGTTGTGCCATCAGGTCGTCGATGGTGGCCGGATTCACCGACCCGCCGTACTGCACCGTGACGTCGGGATGACTCACCCAGCCGCGGATCAGACCGCAGATGCGGTTGGCCTCGTCGGCCGCACAGGTCTTGCCGGTGCCGATGGCCCAGATCGGCTCGTAGGCCACGATCAGACGCAGGGGATCAACCCCTTCCAGGCCCTGCTCGATCTGTCGATGGATCACGCGCTCGGTTTCGCGTGCTTCGCGCTGGTCGAGACTCTCTCCCACACACAGGATCGGGATCAGGCCGAAGCGCTGTGCCGTGCGGGCCCGCAGATTGATCTGCTCGTCGGTCTCGCTGTAGTACTTGCGCGGCTCGCTGTGGCCGACGATCGCATGGCTGACACCGTGCTCCACCAGCATCGGCGCCGACACCATGCCGGTGTAGGCCCCGCTTTCCTCCCAGTGCACATTCTGGGCGGCGATGGCCACGCCGGCGCCCTCGAGATGGCGGCAGAGGGTGGGGATGGCGGTGAATGGTGGCGCCAGCACGACCTGCCGGTCGCCGGGGAGTTCAGCGATCAGCGGCCTGAAGACGGCGGCGAATTCCCGCGTCTGGGCGCAGGTCATGTGCATCTTCCAGTTGCCGGCGATCACGGACTTGCGCACCCGCAGCGTCTCCTGATGAACGTTCAGCCAAGTTAAGCGTTGGTCCGTCCCCCGCTCCCGGGTGTGACGAGCAGCTCGCGCCCATCGATCGCCACCGCGTCCCCGACGTGAAGCTGCCGGCCGCGACGGGTCTCGATCGCGCCATTGACACGCACGTCTCCGCGCTGGATGCGCAGCTTCGCTTCGCCACCGGTGGCCACCAGGCCACTCCACTTGAGGTACTGATCCAGCTTCAAGTGCAGAGCGGCCTCCCGGCGGAAGGGACGTAAGGTTTGCCGATGCTTGCATCCTCGCCGGCCGGCTTCCGCAGGCTGCTTCCCCTGCTGCGGCCCCACCGCCGGCGACTTCTCGCCGGTGCCCTCTGCACTGTGGTGTTCGTCGGCAGCTTTCCGGTGCTGGCCTGGTTGGCAGGGCAGCTGATTCCCGCCATCGGTGCCGGCGACATGCCGCGTGTGCTGCGCTCGGTGCTGGCGGCGCTGGGGGTGTTCCTGCTGCAGAAGACCGCCCAGTTCGGCCAGGACACGCTGCTGGCGGGACCTGCCCTGCAGGTGAGTCAGGAGCTGCGTCGACGCCTGTTTGCGCGGCTGCAGCAACTCGATTTCGCCGCACTCGAGAAGCTCTCCGCCGGCGATCTCACTTATCGCCTCACCGAGGACGCCGACCGGGTGGGGGAGGTGATCTACAAGACCATTCAGGACACCACCCCCAGCCTGTTGCAGCTGATCGTGGTGCTGGGCTACATGATCTGGCTCGACTGGCCCCTGGCGCTGGCCACCCTGCTGCTCGCACCGCTGGTGGCACTCCTGGTCAGCGCCTTCGGAGCCCGCGTGATTGCGGCTGCCGAGCGCAGCCAGAAGCAGGTCAGTGATCTGGCTGCTCTGCTGGGTGAGGCCATCGGGGGGTTGCCCCTGGTGCGCGCCTATGCCGCTGAACCCTGGCTGCAGCAGCGTTTCGATCAGGAGATCGATCTGCACCGCCGCGCCCGCTACCGCTCGATGCGGTTGCTCGCCCAGCAGCACCCTGTGGTGGGGTTCATCGAGGCCTTCGGCATCCTGGCGGTGCTGGTGATCGGCGCACTCCGCATCCGGGCCGGTGGTCTCGATGCCCAGGGATTCGCCACCTTCATGACGGCGTTGCTGATGCTGATCGATCCGATCTCGCATCTCACCACCAACTTCAACGAGTTCCAGCAGGGTCAGGCCTCGCTGCGTCGCCTGCGCGCCATCGAGAACGAGCCCGTCGAGTCCCCTGATCGACCCGGTGCCCGCCCCCTCGGTGCGGTGCGCGGTCAGCTGGTGTTCGAATCGGTCCGTTTCGGCTACAACCCGGAGCAGCCCGTGCTGCGCGATCTCGACCTCACCGTCGAGCCCGGCCAGGTGGTGGCGTTGGTTGGGCCCTCCGGCGCCGGCAAGAGCACACTCTTCTCACTTGTCCTTCGCTTCCACACCGCCCAGGGCGGTCGGGTGCTGCTCGATGGTGCGGATCTGGCCGATCTGCGCGTTCGCGATCTGCGACGGGCCGTGGCGATGGTGCCGCAGCAGAGCCGGGTGTTTTCGGGAACCGTGGCCGAGGCGATCGCCTTCGGCCGCCCGGTCAGCCGCGAGCAGATTCGCCAGGCCGCCACCCTGGCCAATGCCGCCGCGTTCATCGAGGCGTTGCCCCAGGGCTACGACAGCCGCATCGAGGAGCGGGGCAGCAACTTCTCCGGTGGTCAGCTGCAGCGGATGGCGATCGCGCGGGCCGTGCTGGGCAACCCTGCCGTCCTGCTACTAGATGAGGCCACCAGTGCTCTCGACGCTGAGGCTGAGGAGGCGGTGCAGCGGGGCCTTGAGCAGGCCATGGCCGGTCGGACCGTGCTGGTGATTGCCCACCGCCTGGCGACCGTGCAGCAGGCCGATCGGATCCTGGTGCTCGACGGGGGCCGCATCGTCGAACAGGGCAGCCATCGCCAGCTGATGGCACGCGGGGGCCGTTACCGCGATCTGTGCGAACGCCAGTTCATTGAAATGGCCCTGCCTGGGAGCTGATCAGGGCTTAACGCTTAGGGTGCAGGGGCCATTCATTCGTTGACGTTGGAAACTCCAGCACAGCAGCCCCCCGTGCTCACCTTCGAGGGCAAGCGCTACGACCTCAATGCTCTTCCCGACGATGTCAAGGAGCTTGTGCGTGGCATGCAGGTGGCCGATGCCCAGCTGCGCATGCATGAGGACACCCTAAAGGTGCTCGCCGTCGGCCGCCAGGCAATGGCAGCCAAACTAAATGATCGTCTCCAGACGATCCCCCCACTGGCGGACTGACCCTCGCCTGAAGAAAGCCCGATCAGCGCATGACACGCGCCTTAGAAGCCTTCGGAGTCAGAGGATGACACCGGAGGCTTTTTTGTTGCCTGGTGGGCCGATCACCGGCCGCAGAAGGCGGATGCGCGCGATCAGTCGACAACCTTGTTGGCCTTGGCCAGCAGTGCATCACTGACATCGAGGCCGATGGCCTTGGCCGTGCTGCGGTTGATCAGGATGTCGATCTTGGTGAGCGGCAGGAAAGCCATCGTCGCCGGCGATTCGCCCTTGAGCACCTTCACCGCCAGCTCGCCGGCAGCGTAGCCGTCGTCGTAGTAGGACCAGCCAAGGGTCGCCAGGGTTCCGGGGAGCTTGATGTCATCAGCATCGACGGAGATCACCGGGATCTTGTTCTTGAGCCCCACCTTGGCGATCGATCCAAAGCCCTGGATGGTGGCGTAATCGCCGATCTTCACAAAGGCCTGCACCTTTTTCTGGGCCAGTGCTTCGGCTGCCTGCAGCACTTCGCCGGAATTGGCCACGGACTGCTCTTCCACCGTGATGCCGCGCTTGGCAGCCTCCTCCTTGAGCAGCTTGGCCTCGAATTCCGAATTCGGTTCCCCGGGGTTGTAGATCAGGCCCACGCTCTTAAGACCCGGCACCAGTTCACGTGCCAGATCCAGTTCCTTGTCGACGGGACTGGTGCCGATCGTGCCGACCACATTCGGGCGGTGCTGTCCGACGCCTCCGGGAGGCGTGCCCGCCCCCGCTCCCCAGGGGTTGGAGGTGTAGGCGAACACCACTGGGGTTGTCTCCGGGACCTCCTTCATGGCGGCCTGCAGCGGCGGGGTGCCGATCGCGAAGATCAGATCGGCTTTGCCACCGACGAACTGCTTCATGATCAGGGTGCTATTGGGCAGTTCGCCGGCGGCATCCTTCTGGACGAAGTTGATCGTCTTGCCTTCTTCGTAGCCCGCCTTTGCCAGGGCGGCGATGAAGCCCCGGCGCACCTCATTCGGAGGCGGGGCATCCACCATCTGCAGCATCGCCACCGTTGGACCTTTCACCTTGGTGGCCGTGCCTCCTCCCTGACGGCCGCAGGCCGCCAGCACCACACTGCTGCCGAGTCCGGCTCCCATCAGAACGAGGAAGCGGCGGCGATCGATGCTCATGGGGGATGACGTCAAACGGACGTCATTCTGGCGGTTCCGTACATCGCTCGCAAGCTTGCTTCGCTCAACTGTTGTCGTTCGGTGGCGCTCCAGTCGCCCACCAGCTCTCCGTCGTGCAGCATCACCAGTCGGTCGCCATAGCTGAGGGCCTGGTCCAGGCTGTGGGTCACCATCAGGGCCGTGCTGCCCAGTTGGCGCACGAGCCTGTCGGTGAGGGCCATCACCTGGGCTTCGGCGCGTGGATCGAGGGCGGCGGTGTGTTCATCGAGCAGCAGGAGCTGAGGCTGGCCAAGGGTCGCCATCACCAGGGAGATCGTCTGACGCTGCCCCCCGGACAGCTGGCCCACCAACGTGTCGAGGCGGTCGGCCAGGGGCAGACCCAGCTGCACCAGAAGATCGCGGTAGCGGCGCTTGTCTGCGCGGCCCGGATGGATGCCGCTCAGGCCGCGGACGCTGATCGCCGGGCGGCGGCGACGTTCCGCCAGCCGTAGGTTCTCGGCGATGCTTAGGCCCGGGCAGGTGCCGTCGAGGGGGTTCTGCATCACCCGGCCGATGCGCTGGGCGCGGCGATAGTCGCTCATACCGCTGATCAGCCGACCCTGCAGTTCGATCCGGCCGGAGTTGGCCATCAGGGTTCCGGCAAGGAGATTGAGCAGCGTCGACTTTCCGGAGCCGTTGCTGCCGATCACCACCAGGAACTGTCCGGGGGGGCAGTGGAGCTGGAAGTCCTTGAAGAGCTGGCGCCAGCGGCCTCCGGGAACCGGATGTCCCCAGCGGAGATCGTCCACGACCAGGGTCATCGGGCCTCCACGGCAGGGGGATGCTCGATGTCGTCGCCGGAGACCGGCGGGTCGTCGCCCGGATCTGTCTGCGTCGTGTCCGGCTGTGTGTCGGATTCACAGCCGTTGCGGGAGGTGAGCCCCGGGATTTTGAGATGGCCCAGGGAGAGGCCGATCAGCAGCAGCACAGCCGTCGCCAGTTTGAGATCGACCGGCTCGAGGCCCAGCTGCAGCGCGATCGCAATCAGCAGGCGGAACAGAATCGCACCGATGGCGACGGCCAGCAGCGCACGCTTGACCGATCGCGGCCGGAGCAGCGATTCGCCGATGATCACCATGCCGAGGCCGAGCACCAGAGAGCCGATGCCCATGGTGACGTCGGCGAAACCCTGATAGACGGCGACCAGGGCTCCCGCCAGGGCCACCAAGGCATTCGCCAGGGCGATGCCGAAGGTCAGGGCGCGGGCCGGACTGATGGCGTTGGCGCGCGTCATGGTTGGGTTGTTGCCAATCGCCCGCAGGGCCAGTCCGAGATCGGTGGAGAGCAGCAGGGCCAGCAGGCCGATCAGACCGAGCACGATGGCCGTGAGCGCCAGGGCCCAGCGGCCGTCGTCCCCGAGCCCCAGGTCCGGCAGCCAGCTCACCAGCGTTCCGCTCTCCGTCAGCGGGATGTTGGAGCGCCCCATCAATCGCAGCGTGATCGAGTAGAGGCCCGTCGTGGTGAGGATGCCCGAGAACAGATCGTTCACCCCGAGGCGGGTATGGATCAGGGCTGTGACCGTGCCGGCGAGGCCACCACCGATCAGGGCCCAGAGCAGGGCCTGCGCCACCGGGATGCCCTGACTGAGCATCAGGGCTGCGATGCAACCACCGAGGGCGAAGGCACCATCGACAGTGAGGTCGGCAAAGTTGAGGACGCGCAGCGTCAGATAGGTGCCAAGCGCCAGACCGGCATAGGCCAGTCCCTGGTCGTAGGCCCCCAGC
Source organism: Synechococcus sp. CBW1004 (assembly GCF_015840715.1). Classification (NCBI taxonomy): domain Bacteria; kingdom Bacillati; phylum Cyanobacteriota; class Cyanophyceae; order Synechococcales; family Synechococcaceae; genus Synechococcus; species Synechococcus sp. CBW1004. The sequence goes on from NZ_CP060397.1 coordinate 693,731, forward strand.
CAGAGGGAAAGCATGGCCGCATTGTGCCCTGCCACGGGCATCGGCGCCGCCGCCATCACCAACCCCGGTCATCGCGGGCTTCGGCCCCCAACGGCTGTCGGCCGTCAAAGGGCTCGACCGGGCCTCGGGCACTGCTCCCTGACGCCCGCACCGGAAGGCGTGGAGCTGCCCGCGGAAGGCCGTCAGTGCTGGCAGCGTCGCTGTTCATCGGAGCGCCGGACTCCCCCTGCTGGTTCTGTCTGGCGACCCGTGAGCCAGGTCGTTGACGGCGTCGCTGATGGCCGCTTGGACGAGCTATCGGGCCCAGCGCCCTGGGATCCGTTGTCGCCGGCCAGGGGCATGGAGAGCGGAGTCGCGGGGACAACCCCGTGCAGCCCTGCCGCGCCGCCCTGTGCTGACTCAGCTCAGGGCTCCAGGTCCAGGAAGCGGAAGACGGTGCGCTGGTCCGCCCCCTCCTCCCGGGTCTCCACCACCCGCTCGCTCAGCACCCATGGGCCACCCTCGACCAGCGGCACGAAGGTGTCGGTGAAGTGGCTGAGACCGCCGCGCGGGGCGCCGCTGGCGGGATCGCTGTACTGACTGGTGTAAGTGCGGCTCAGATAACCACTGCCCGTGTGGGTGACGCTCTCGGTGAAGATCGTCACCACCGTGCCGTGGATGTGGCGGTGCACCATCGTCACCACATCGTCCTTGATGCGATAGCGGTCCCCCTCGCCCTTGCCGCCCACGATCACTTCGGTGCCCACATCATCGGTATCGCCGGCGGTGAAGGTGTTCTCGCCATGGGTCTGCTCGAAGGCACGGCGCACGCGATGGATCGCAACCTCCCAGAGCTGGGAGGCGAGGGCCTTGTGGACCTCGGCATCCTCGATGCCCTCCACCGTGGCCTTGAGATCGGCGCCCACCTGGAAACGCCCCTCCAGCCGTCGGCCAGCCCGCTCGAAGACACAGCGGCCCTGATAGCCGGCGAAGTCTGGATCCCAGGTGTAGCGGTTCTCGTAGGCTGCGCGGAAGGCCTCGCGCAGGTCACTGCCGGGAGCGATCACGGCAGGGGTGGGCGCCTCGGTGGGAGCGGCGGTCACGGTGGTGCTGGCAGGGAGGAGGAGGGCGTGTCCCGCAGAGGGGGCAGCCAGCGGCAACCCTACCCACTTCCTAGGTGCAGCCAGGCCAGGGCTGGGCCCTGGGGCATCCCCGGTTCAGCCCGTTCGGTGTTCCCACGGATCTCACACCCCTGGCACCCGATAGTGTTGAGAGGCTCAGCAGTCCGCTGGCCATGGGTTACGTGCATGCCACGATCGAACTGAGCAATCCACGGGAACCGGCGCTTCAGCCGATTCAGACCCGGGCTCTGGCCGACAGCGGCGCTCTGATGCTCTGCATCCCGGAACATCTGGCGCTGCAGCTGCGGCTCCGCACCGAGTCCGAGCGCGAAGTGACCGTGGCCGATGGGCGCTCGATGACGGTGCCCTACGTGGGTCCGGTCAAGGTGAGCTTCCAGGACCGCATCTGCTTCGTGGGGGCGCTGGTGCTGGGCGATGACGTGCTGCTGGGGGCCGTGCCCATGGAGGACATGGACCTGTGCATCAACCCCGCGCATCATTGTCTGGAGCCCGATCCCCGCAGCCCCAACATTCCGCACGCCCTGGTCAAGCGGGCCGGGAGCCGACGGGGTGCAGATCCTGCAGGGCGTTGACCGGCAACGTCTCGTCCTGCAGGGCGGCGATGGCTTCGACTGCGGCGCGGGCACCGGCCAGGGTGGTCACGGCCGGCACGGCGTAGTCGATGGCGGCACGCCGCAGATACCTGTCGTCGTGGGCGGCCTGGCGTCCCACCGGCGTGTTGATCACCAGCTGGATCTCACCGGAGCGGATCGCATCCTCGATGTTGGGACGCCCCTCATGCACCTTGAGGATCGATTCCACCGCGAGGCCCGACTCCCGCAGGGAGCGGGCAGTGCCCTCGGTGGCCACCAGCCGGAAGCCCAGTTCCGACAGCCGTTGGGCCACGGGCACCAGGGCCGGCTTGTCGCGATCGTGGGTGGAGAGGAACACGGTGCCGCCGGTGGGCAGGGCTTCGCCCGCCGCCAGCTCGGCCTTGGCATAGGCCAGTCCGAAGCTGCGGGCGGTGCCCATCACCTCGCCGGTGCTGCGCATCTCCGGCCCCAGGATCGAATCGGCGCCGGGGAAACGCTTGAACGGCAGCACTGCCTCCTTGACGGCCTGCAGGGGGGGCACTGGCTCACGGGTGAGGCCGATCTGCTCAAGGCTGCGGCCGGCCATGATCCGGCTGGCGATCTTGGCCAGCGGCACGCCGGTGGCCTTGGCCACGAACGGCACCGTTCGGGACGCCCTTGGATTGGCTTCGATGATGTAGACGTCGCCGTCCTTGATGGCGAACTGCAGGTTGATCAGCCCGTTCACCTGAAGCGCCAGGGCCAGGGCCTCGCTCCACTGCCGGATCGTGGCCAGCGCCTGGGCCTCGAGGCTCACCGCCGGCAGAGCGCAGGCGGAATCACCGGAGTGAACACCGGCCGGCTCGATGTGCTCCATCAGGCCTCCGATCACCACACGACCGGTGGCATCACAGAGCGCATCGACGTCCACTTCCGTGGCGTTCTCGAGATATTGATCGATCAGCACCGGGTGATCCGGTTCGACGTTCACCGCTTCGGCCATGTAGCGGTTGAGTTCCTCCTCGCCGTAGACGACTTCCATGGCGCGGCCGCCGAGCACATAGGAGGGGCGCACAACGACGGGATAGCCGACCCTGTCGGCCACGGCGCGGGCCTCGGCCTCGCTGCGCGCGAGACCGTTGCGCGGCTGGCGGATCTCCAGCCGCCGCAGGATCGCCTCGAACTGCTCGCGGTCTTCGGCGCTGTCAATCGATTCCGGTGAGGTGCCCCAGATGCGTGTGCCGGTGGTCTTGCCTGCGGGACTTTCGAGCCAGCGCAGCAGCGGGATCGCCAGCTTCAGGGGCGTCTGGCCGCCGAACTGGACGATGACACCGACGGGCTTCTCAACCTCGATCACATTGAGCACATCCTCGAGGGTGAGCGGCTCGAAGTAGAGGCGATCGGAGGTGTCGTAATCGGTGGAGACCGTCTCGGGGTTGCTGTTCACCATCACCGTGGCGAAGCCTTCCGCCTGCAACGCAAAGGAGGCATGCACGCAGCAGTAGTCGAATTCGATGCCCTGGCCGATGCGATTGGGGCCGCCGCCCAGGATCATCACCTTGGGGCGCGTCTCAGGCTGCACTTCGGTTTCCGGGGGGATCAGCGTCAGGCTGCCGTCGGGATTGAGACGCTGCAACGGCTGCTCGTAGGTCGCGTAGTGGTATGGCGTCGTCGAGGCGAATTCCGAGGCGCAGGTGTCCACCGTCTTGAACACGGCGCTGATCCCGAGTCCCTGGCGGCGGTTGCGCACCTCCAGTTCATGGCTGCCGGTGGCCCAGGCGATCTGGCGGTCGGAGAAGCCGAGCTGCTTGAGCTCGAGCAGGGCTTCCGCTTCGAGATCCGCGAGCTGGCGTCCGCTGAGCAGCCGTTGCTGGGCCTCGAGGATGCGGCGCAGCTTGGCCAGGAACCAGGGGTCGATCGCCGAGATGCGGTGGATGTCGGCATCGCTGTAGCCGGCCACCATCGCCGCCCTCACCGAGAAGATCCGATCCGGGGAGGGGGTGCGGAGCTGCCGCTCCAGTTCCGAGCGCTCGGGTGGCGCGTCCGACCGGTCGCAGCCCCAGCCGGCGTGGCCGGTCTCCAGGGAGCGCAGGGCCTTCTGGAACGACTCCTCGAAGCAGCGGCCGATGGCCATCGCCTCCCCCACCGATTTCATCGCCGTGGTGAGCACCGCCGGGCTGCCCCGGAACTTCTCGAAGGCGAAGCGGGGAATCTTCGTCACCACGTAATCGATCGTGGGCTCGAAGCAGGCGGGCGTCTTGCCGGTGATGTCGTTGACGATCTCGTCGAGCGTGTAGCCCACCGCCAGGCGTGCCGCGATCTTGGCGATCGGGAAGCCGGTGGCCTTGCTGGCCAGTGCCGAACTGCGGCTGACGCGCGGGTTCATCTCGATCACGATCACGTCGCCATTGGCGGGATTGATCGCGAACTGAATGTTGCTGCCGCCGGTGTCGACGCCGATCTCGCGGATGATGGCGATCGACTGATCCCGCAGGCGCTGGTACTCGCGGTCGGTCAGGGTCTGCGCTGGGGCGACGGTGATCGAATCACCCGTGTGCACCCCCATCGGATCGAGATTCTCGATCGAGCACACGATCACCACGTTGTCGGCGGTGTCGCGCATCACTTCCAGCTCGAACTCCTTCCAGCCGAGCAGCGACTGCTCGATCAGGATCTGGTTCACCGGACTGGCATCGAGGCCGCTCAGGCAGATCGCGCGGAACTCCTCCGGGTTGTAGGCGATGCCGCCGCCGGAGCCGCCCAGAGTGAAGGCGGGCCGGATGATGCGCGGATAGCTGCCGATGCGCTCGCCGACGGCCTCGGCTTCCTCCAGCGTCTTGGCGATCCCTGAGGGACACACCGCCACCCCGATCCGCTCCATGGCCTGCTTGAACAGATCGCGGTCCTCGGCCTTCTCGATCGCCTGAAGATCCGCTCCGATCAGTTCGACGCCGAAGCGTTCCAGGGTTCCGTCACGGGCCAGCGCCACTGCCAGGTTGAGAGCGGTCTGGCCCCCCATGGTCGGCAGCAGGGCATCGGGGCGCTCCAGCTCGATCACCCGGCGCACCACCTCGGGGGTGAGCGGCTCGATGTAGGTGCGATCCGCCATGTCCGGATCGGTCATGATCGAGGCAGGGTTGGAGTTCACCAGCACCACTTCGAACCCCTCTGCCTTGAGGGCCTTGCAGGCCTGGGTGCCGGAGTAGTCGAACTCGCAGGCCTGTCCGATCACGATCGGACCCGACCCCAGCAGCAGGATGCGCCTGAGATCCGTGCGGCGGGGCATGAAGCGTCGTTGACCTGATCGACCCAAGCCTCTCACGGGGCCCTCTGCACCCCGGGCCGCCGCACCAGCGCTTCGGGCAGGCCGTGATGCCGCGTGCCGGGTCCTCCGGCCCGGAAGGTGATCGCTAACCTGCCTGCAGATCCGGCTGCCCATTCCCCCGGACCCGACAGCGATGAGCGAACTCCAGCGCCTGAAGGGGCTGCTTCCCCCCGAGATGCAGAGCTGGGTGTTCGTGGAAGCCGCCGCCTCCGTCGATCCGCCGCTGATCACCCTTGAGGAGATCGGCCGCGACGAGATCGAGATTCAGGTGGATCTCGAGAAGTGGGACGCCCTGGCGCTCGACCATCGCAACCTGCTCTTCTGGCACGAGGTGGGGCGCATTCAGAACGACGCGGTTCCGCGTGACGGCTGGGAGATGGCGGCCCTGGCGATCGGTCTGGGTGGTGCCATCGGCGAGCTGTGGGTGCAGGACGGTCTGCTCCTGCTGATGGCCCTCGGGCTTTCCGGCTTCGCCGGCTACCGCCTCTATCTCAAGAACAACTCCGAGAAGCGCCTGCAGGACGCCATCGCCGCCGATGAGCGGGCGATCGATCTCGCCTGCCGTTTCGGCTATTCCCTGCCGAACGCCTACAAGAGCCTTGGAGGCGCCCTCAAGGAGCTGGTGGAGCAGACCCGCAAGAAGAAGCGCCGCGCCTTCTACGAGGACCGGCTTGAGGCCCTGCGCCGCAGCGCCGGCAAGGCACGTGCCGAAATGGCCCAGCAGCAGGGCTCCCGTCAGTCCGTCAGCAGCGAGAACGTCTATGGCTGAGGTCCATTCCCCCGATGACACTGCACCCGTGTCCCGGCCCAGCCCCGATCCCACCCGTGCCAGGCTCGATGTCGACGACAGCCGTGCGCTGGCGCTGCTGGCCGCTGAGGCCTGCGATGACCGCAAGGCGGTCGATATCCGCCTGATTCGTGTCGACGAGGTCAGCTCCCTGTCCGACTGGTTCGTGATCTGCAGCGGTCTCACCGATGTGCAGGTCCGCGCCATCGCCCGCTCCGTGGAGGATGCGATCGAGGAGCAGTGCGCTCGGCTGCCGCTGCGGCGGGAAGGCCAGAGCGAGGGGCGTTGGGTGCTGCTCGATTACGGCGAGCTGATCGTGCACGTGCTCACCCCCCAGGAGCGCTCCTATTACGACCTGGAATCGTTCTGGGGCCACGGGGAACAGGAGCGCTACGTCAGTCCGCTGGCTCCCGCCGATCTCCCTCCACCTGTGGGTGGCACGGCGTGAGCCCGCGCGAAGCAGCTGGTGGTGCGGCGGAGGGGCTTCCCCGCCTGGATGGCATCGCCTGCCCGGTGCCTGCGGAACAACAGCCGCTGCAGGAATACCAGCAGCTTGAGGCCTCCTGGTTCTTCGCCTGGCCCTCGACCTCCACGCCAGCGCTCCTCCGCCCACTGGGTGTGGCCTGGTTTCTTGCGCTCCTGCCGGCCTTGCTGGTGGCGAGCGGCAGCTATGTCCTGAGGCATCACCCGCTGCCGCTTCTCCTGGCGGCTCTGGTGGTGGCTCTTCTGTTGCCCCTGCTGCTGTTGGTACGGCAGTGGCTGGGATGGAGCTACGTGCGCCGGCGTCTGGTGCTGGAGCGCGTGGAGTACGAGGAGTCCGGTTGGTACGACGGCCAGGTCTGGGAGAAACCGCTCGCCTGGCGTCAGCGCGATCTCCTGGTGGCACGCCATCAGGTCAAGCCGGTGATGGATCGTCTGCGTCGCGCTCTGCTCCTGACCATCGCCCTGATGGCCGGTGGTCTGCTCCTCCTGGTGGCCGGGCTCTGGCAGGCTCTCTGAGTCACGGTGGGCGACCGCCCCGCGTATGGCCCAACCTTCTCCCAGCTTTCCCGGCTCCACCCGCAGCGCCAAGACGCCCCTCGAGGTGCGGCTCGAGCGGGAGGGGATCCCCGAGTCACGCCATCGCGTCCATGCGGTGGTCTGCGATCAGCGCGGTCGGGTGCTGATGCGTGCCGGTGATCCGCAGCAGCTCAGTTTCGTTCGTTCGGCTCTCAAACCCTTCCAGGCCACCATCTTCGTCAGCAGTGGCGCGGCTGACCGCTGTGGCTGCGGTGACCGGGGTCTGGCGATCGCCTGTGCCTCCCATGCCGGCACCGCCGCCCACGCCCGTGAGGCGTTCAAGCTGCTGTGGGGTGCCGAACTGGAGGTGGAGCAGCTGCAGTGCCCGGTGCCGAGCGGCGGCCGCAGCCCTCTGGAGCACAACTGCTCCGGCAAGCATGCGGCCTTCCTGGCGAGCTGCCGCCAGATGCACTGGCCCCTCGAGACCTATCTGCAGCCCAATCACCCGCTGCAGCAGGAGGTGCTCAAGCGGGTGGCCGAACTGCTGGCGGTGCCGGCAGCGGAGCTGGTGGTGGCCCGCGACGACTGCGGTGCCCCCACCCTGCAGCTGCAGCTCGCCCAGATGGCCCTCCTCTATGCCCACCTCGGTGCCGGCGCCCTGCCTGATCTGGAGCGGCTCAGCCGCGCCATGCTCGCCCATCCGGAGCTGGTGGCCGGTGAGGACCGCTTTGATACCGAGCTGATGCGACTCGGGCATGGCCAGGTGATCAGCAAGGGCGGCGCCGAGGGCATTCAGTGCCTCAGCCGCGTCGGCGAGGGGCTGGGAATGGCGATCAAGGTGGAGGACGGCTCGGCCCGGGCCAAGCACGCCGTGGCCCTGCACCTGCTCGAGCAGCTGGACTGGCTGACCCCGGCCGGCCTTGAGCAGCTGCGACACCGCTTCCTCGAGCCGGCGCCGCATCTGCGCCTCTCGGTGCTCGGGGAGCTGCGTTTCGACTGAGTCCAGCCGGGGTGCTCCAGGGGGGGACACCCCGGCTGGTATGATTCAACACATGCCGCGGGGTAGAGCAGTCTGGTAGCTCGTCGGGCTCATAACCCGAAGGTCGGTGGTTCAAATCCGCCCCCCGCCACCACTTCCCCTCCCCGGCTCTGCCGGGTTTTTTTGTGCCCGTGTCCGTCGCCGATGCCCCCTTCGACGCCGTGGTGGTGGGGGCAGGTGCCACGGGTGGCGTCGCGGCGATGACCCTGGCGGAGGCCGGCCTGAGGGTCCTGGTGCTGGAGGCAGGGCCGGAGGTGCGTCCCGAACAGCTGCGCAGCCGTGAACCTCTCCACAGCCTGCAGCGGCTCGCCTGGTTCTCCGAAGGATCCCGCCGTCTGCAGGTCAACCACCCCGGCTACTGGAAGAACAACCCGTCGCTGTTCGTCGACGAGCGGCAGAACCCCTACAGCACCCCCGACGACGCGCCGTTCCTGTGGACGCGTGGGCGGCAGGTGGGCGGCAAGAGCCTCACCTGGGGGGGGATCACCCTTCGGCTCTCGGATCTGGAGTTCCGCGCCGGCGAACGCGATGGGATCGGTCCCAGCTGGCCGATCGCCAGCAAGGATCTTGCTCCCTTCTACGACCGCCTGGAACGGCTTCTCGGGGTCCATGGTCAACGGGATGGCCTGCCCCAGCTTCCCGATGGTCACTACAGGCCGCCGCTGCCCTTCACGCCCGGCGAGCGGCACCTGGGTGCGGCGATCGCCCGTGAGCTGGGGCTGCCTTTGATCCACTCCCGCGGCTTCGCACTGCACCAGCCCAGCCCCGATCAGCCCTGGCCGGCGTCCGCTGCCCAGGGGGTGACGCTGCGGCGCGCCCTGGCGACCGGTCGGGTGCGGCTGCGGCCTGAGTCGGTCGTCAGCCACCTGGAGTTCGACCGCGGCCAGCAACGGGCCGAGGCGGTGGTGCTCGTCGACGCCCGCACCGGCAGGCTGCAGCGGATCGCGGCTCCATTGGTGGTGCTCTGCGCCTCGACGATCGAGACGGTGCGGATCCTGCTGCAGTCCAGCGAACAGCACCGCACCGGGGGCCTGATCGATCCCTCCGGCTGTCTCGGCCGCTTCCTGATGGATCACATCTCCACCTGTCGCTTCTTCTCGATCCCGGACATTCCCCCGCCCCAGGGTCCCGTGGAGCTCTCTGGTGCCGGCAGCTGCTTCATCCCCAACACCGTCAATCTCGCTGACGACGGCACGCTTCCGTTCCGTCGCGGCTATGGCATCTGGACGGCCCTGCAGCGCTTCGATCCACCGGCACTCCTGCAGCGGCGCCCCGGCGAGGCCGTGGGCTTTCTGATCGCCCACGGCGAAGTGCTGCCGGATGCCGCCAACCATGTGCGGCTTGATCCGGTGCTTCGCGACGGCCACGGGCTTCCTGCGGCGCACATCAGCTGCCGCTGGGGCAGCAACGAAGCGGCGATGGTCGCCCACATGCACGCCCGCATGCAGGAGGTGGTGGCCGCCGCCGGCGGAACGATCCGCCCGATCGAGGAGCTGTTCCGTCTGCCTCTTCTCGAACCCCTGGTGCGGCGCTCCCCCGCCGTGCGGCCCGAGGCGCCTCCACCCGGTTACTACATCCATGAGCTCGGCGGGGCGCGCATGGCCGCTCGAGCCGAGGACGGCGTTGTCGACGCGTGGAATCGCTGCTGGGGCGCCAGAAATGTGCTCGTCACCGATGGAGCCTGCTGGCCGACGGCCGGTTGGCAGAGCCCCACGCTGACCGAAATGGCGGTGACCTGGCGTGCCTGTGAGGCCGCCGCTCGCGGCCACGCCGATCCGGACTGAACACCCCATCCGAACTCCACGGTGGCGACCGCGATCCCCGCTGCGGATTCCCCCGGGCGTGGATCACGGTTCAGCTGTGAGCATCCGCGCACCCGCAGGCCGCACGGTGTCATTGACCACAGTCCTGGGCGGAGCGAATCCGCACAATCACAGGGCGACCTTTCCAGGGTCGGGCAAGGGAGAAACAACAGGCGAGGGTTGGCCCCCTCGCCTTTTTCATGGCTCAGGCCGCGATTCTTCCGATTTCTGTGGAAAAAACAGGCAAAAGCGGTGGAAAACTGCGCACCGATGCGGAAATCGCAGGGTCAGTGCTGGTCTCATGTGCGCACCACGTCAGGGAGATCCCTGCCGAAGCGTGCGCGGGCCGAGCGGGTGATCCGCATGGGGATAGGGGGTGTGGTGGTGGGCTTGGGCGTCTTCAGCGCTGTTCCGCTGGTTCCCGAGGGAGCTCAGCGAGGCCGATTCCGGAGCATCGCCGTCTGCGTGGCTGTGGTCATGTCCCTGGAGATGACCCTCCCCATGACTGTGTGCATGGCCATGGCTGTGCCCATGAGTGTGCCCGTGGCTGTGGGGGTGCTCGTGGCTGAGGCCGGCAGGGAGGGCGCTGATCTCCTGGCAGGCCCCGGTGCATTCGGTCTCACACAGCTGGCAGCTCTCCACCAGACCCTCAACGTGATGGTGATGGCTGTGCTGGGGCGCACCCACCTCCTGCTCAAATCCCAGCACCTGGGCGCGGTACTTGCAGAGCGAACAGTTCATGTCGGTGTCGCCCCGCAGCACCTCCTCCACCCGCTCCCGGAAGGTGCCCAGCACGTCGGGGTGATCGCCGAGGTAGCCGGCATGCAGGAAGGAGATCTCCGGGTGGTCTTCGGCCACCCGGTCGCTGTGCTGGCGGATGCGGCTGACCAGCACGCCCGAGAACAGGAAGTACGGAAAGACCACGATCCGCCGGTAGCCCAGCTTCACCACGGCCCGCAGTCCCGGTTCAACCAGCGGGAAGGTGACCCCGGAGTAGAGCGTTTCGCCCCAGCCGAAGCCGAAACCTTCCACCAGCATCCGCGTCACCTTGGCGACATTGGAGTTCGCGTCGGGGTCGGAGGAACCCCGTCCCACCACCACCAGCAGCGTTTCGGAGACCGGGATCGCGGCAAGCCCCTGGTCGTGCCGACGCCGGTCGTCCTGCTCCAGGCTGGCGCGGATGCGGGCTCCCGCCGCCAGGATCATGCGCCGGTCGACCCCCAGTTCCCGGCCGTAGTCGATGCGCAGTCCCGTTTCGGCGGCGTAGGTGTTGAGCACCGACGGAATGTCGTTCTTCGCGTGGCCGGCCGCGAACAGCATCGCCGGTACCGCCAGCACATGCTCGACTCCCCGGTGGCGCAGGGCATCGAGACCATCGCGCAGGATCGGCCTGGCGAATTCCAGGTAGCCGTACTCCAGCGGCACCGGCTCGAGATCCCGGCGCAGGGCCTCGGCCAGGGCGGCGAATTCGGCCACGGCCAGCCGGTTGCGGCTGCCATGGCCGCAGACCAGAACGCCGATGCGGCCGTGGGGTCCTGCAGGGGAGAGGGCGGAAGTCATGGGGGCGCACACCTGGGCCGACCCTATTCCCGGCCGGTCATCGGATCAGCCCTGGCGTTCCGGTCCCCGCCGCCGCCGCGCCGACCCCCCGGGGACGCAAGGATGGCTTCATGAGCCTCCGGATCCCCCCTTATCAGCCCCTGCCGGCTCCGGCCAGGGACACGCCGATCCTGCAGCTGCCGATCGCCCGGCTGCACCCCACCCAGATGTGCGTGGGACTGGCCGAGGTACGCAGCCGCCAGGTGGATTTCAGTCAGGACAGCCGCGAGCGGCGCCAGCGCTACCTGCGCAGCAAGCCCATCCCGCTCGTCTGCCTCGACGGACGCGAGTTCTGGATGGTGGATCGCCATCACCGCCTGCGGGGCCTGATCGAGATCGATCCCGAGGCCGAAGCCTTCGGCTACAGCGTCCTGGAACTGAGCGGCCTCGATCGGCGTGGTGTTCTGGAGGCCCTGCATGCCCGGGGCTGGCTGTACCTCTATGACGGCCGGGGTCTTGGACCCCTCTCGCCCCTGGCCCTGCCGGAGTTCCTCAGCGGCCTGCAGGACGACCCCTACCGCAGCCTCGTGTGGAAGCTGAAGAAGGAGGGTCTCATCGATCCGGCGCCGTTGATTCCCTTCCATGAGTTCCGCTGGGCTGCGTGGCTCAGGCGCAGGCCCCTGCCTCCCTTCAGTTCGTCGGAACTGGAGCCGGCCCTCCCCTCTGCCCGCACCCTCGTTCGTTCGAGTGCCGCCTCCCACCTCGCCGGCTGGAAGGGGCGCCGCTGAGACGGCGGCCAGCGGGCAGGGCTAGACAGGGGGCGGTGTTGAAGCCTGCAAGCAGCTGCCATGCCCTATTCCCACATCCTGGTGCCCAGCGATGGCAGCGAGCTCTCACGACGTGCCATCGCCCATGCCGTGCAGCTGGCCTCCCGGCTCGGCGCTCGCCTCACCTTTCTCCACGTCCACGCCAATGTGCCGCTGCCCCTCGGGGGCCTTGGAGAGGCTCTGGAACCGCGCACGATGGAGGCCCTGATCGCCGCGAGTCTGCAGGAGTCGGATCGGATTCTTGAGGAGGCTGCCACTCAGGCCGACAGCGCTGGCGTGCCCTACCGCTGCGAACGGGTCCCCGGGGACCTGCCCCATCGCGGCATCCTTGCCACCGCATCCCGTCTCGGCTGCGACCTGATCGTGATGGCCTCCCATGGCCGGCGCGGGTTGAGCGGGCTCCTGATCGGCAGTGAGACGCAGCGGGTGCTGGCGGAGGCTCCCTGCCCTGTGCTGGTGCACCGTTGACCGGCCGTCCACCGCTGTCGCGCTTGAGATGTCGGTGATGTGCGGCAGGATGGGGTGTCCTGCGGACGAGGACGGTTCGGCCATGTCCCGTGATCGAGATCCCCTCCAGATCCCTCGGGCGGGGCTGGAGGCAGCCCCCCTGGCCGGACTGGTGTCGATCCCGTTGCCAGGTCGGACGGTGCCCCTGCCGTCGGGCCGGCTGGTCGCCGAATCCACCCTCGGTGCGGTCGTTGTTTACGGCATCTACCAGGCTCTGCTCAGCGCGCTCCGCTGCGAGGCTCTCGTGCGTCGCGGTGAACTCGATCGCCAGGCCCAGGTCCGTATCGTGAGTCGGTCCGCCTGGGCGGCCATGCAGCAGGGAGCGGCCATCGGAGTGGTCCTCAGCCTGGTGGTGCTGGTGCTCCCCTGGCTGAGCCTGCCGCTGGGATTGCTGAGTGTGGTCGGCGCCGGTCGTGCCTCCCTCGATCTCGCCCATGCCTTCTGGGATGGCCTGAGCCCGCTGCAGCGCCATGACCTGCATCGTGCGGCCTATGCGGCAGGTGTGAGCCTCCACCGCCTGTTGGGTGGTGGTCGCCTTGCAGCCGGGTCGCTCTGATCGGCTTTCGCCCTGGGGTCTGATCAGGACGGGTCTGATCAGGACGCGCTGAAGAATCCCCGCGAGCTCAGCCAGCCGATCACCAGGAGCAGCGGCACCACGAAGGCCAGGAAGATCTGAAGCCTCACCAGACGGTCGGGTGGGGCGGAGGAGGGTTTGGAGGGGGGCATCGGCAGCGGCAACTGGATCCGATTATCCGGTCCGCTCTAGACCTCCCTGCTGTTCTCGAACCACAGGTGCCTTGTCGACGCTGGCGGCGCAGGGACGCTGATGCAGTCGCCAGGCCAGCTTCAGATCCTGGTCATCGATGTCAAAGCCAAGCCGCCGCCCGGCCAGCACCAGTTCGGTTCTGGAGCGGCAGTGCATCAGCGCGCGCCGCAGGGCCGCCTCGCTCTCGGCCTGCTCCACGAGCCGCTCGAGTTCACTCCAGCTCATCCGTCTCCGCCGTGGCGGGTTCAGCCTGGCAACGACGGCGCCGGCGCACCACCCTCCATCAAGGAGCCGATCCGGAATGTCCGGCCGGGTCGCTGAGCAGCCGCCGTCTGCGCTGCGGGCCTCCGGCTTATCTCCTGTGCAGAGGATGCGGTGCGGCGGTGATGCCCTGACGGCGTGCCGTGAGGCCCGGGTTCCAGGCGTCAGGGCCGGGGGCCTGCGGGACGACGGGCCAGGCACCTGCGCACATTGACTAGAATTAGCGATTGTCATCAGACTGATTCCTGCGCTTGCGCCTGTTCTCCCTCTTCAGGCACGATCGAGCATCGGTCCTGATCCTGAGTTTGCTGGCGATTGCCGCAAACCAGATTGGCGTTGATCTGTTTTATGGGACCCGACTTTATCTGGGCTCCATTCCAGTCGTGCTTGCCCTGCTGTTGTTCGGCAAGCGTGGACTTCTGGTCGGTGTGGCTTCGGTTCTGTGCGTCCCCCGGCTCTGGCTGGAGCCACAGGTTGCGATTGTGCAACTGGCTGAGGTGTTCTGGCTGGCCGGCTTTCTTCACCTCGGAAACGAACGCCGTGAAGCTCGTGAGCGAGGAGAAATTGTTCTGGCAGACATGCTGTTCTGGATTGTCGTCGCCATTCCGCTCGACATCCTGATGTTTGGTGTCCTCGCCAGTGACGATCTCCCCACCGTGCTGGATCGTTCCCTGCTTCAGGGAGTCAACGGCATCGTCAACACCGCTGCTGCCTTCAGCCTTTTGATTCTGATCCGCATTGACCAGAGTCGACGGGATCCGGCCCGCAGCGTCTCCCTGCAGGGGCTGATGCTCATCTCCCTGCTCGGCCTCATCCTGCTCTCCGGCATGTTCTCCCTGGCCGTCGCTGTGCGACAGCTCGACCGGGAGGTCATCGATGATCGGCTGGCGCGCTTCCGCCAGCTGGCCCTCACCTCCGCCGTTCTGCAGAGCGAGGCACTCGAGGACCTGTCTGGCCTGGGTCGTCACCACCAGTCGCCCCTGGATTTTCAGGTCTTCGATGGTGAAGGCAGGATCATCTACGACAGCAATCCGGCTCTGTTTCAGACGCTCGAGACCCGCTACGTGGAACCGGGATCGCCGCTGCCGCAGCACCCGCAAGTGGACGAGCCTCTTGATCTGTTGATTCCCGCGGAGTCGCAGCCATCCATGATCTCAGGCCTCCGTGGTTACTGGCGCTATCAGAGCACGGATGATCTGGAGGCCCGCACGGGAGCGTTCGCGGCATCCGCACCGGACAGGATGGTGGTGGTGGTGGTCGAGCCTGCCCGGAACGGCATCCGTGAGCTCCAGGCACAGAGCAGCGGTGAGATTCGTTCGCTGGCCCTGCTTGTCCTGGTCGCGATGATCGTGGCTCGGGGTATCTCAGGATTCGTTGTTCGCCAGATTCCCGAGCGGCCCCTTCTGCACGGTTTCCGTGCCGAGGATGATCCCTCGGCCCCGGAGGGCACGGCCGGCTCCCCGCCTCCGGAGAGATTCCATTCGGTGCTCAGCGAGTTGCAGCCCTTGTTGCAGGCCCTGCGCGCCCGCGCCGATGTTCTCGTGAATCTGCGCGAGTCGTTCCGACGAAGCGAGCGTCAACGTCACCGTCTGGAGGAGGAAGTCGGCAGGCTGAACATCATCGATCCACTGACAGGCTGTTTCAATCGCCGCGAACTGTATCGGCGGCTCGATCATGAGCTGCGACTCAGCGGCCGCGAAGAGCGCGAATTGAGTTTTCTCTGTCTGGAAATCGATCATCTTCGCCACATCCATGACAGCTACGGCGAGCCTGTTTCCGCGGAGGTGCTGCGCCGGATCGCCCTGGAGCTGCGCAATCGCTCCCGCGCCACGGACTTTCTCTGTCGCCTCGGTCCCGAGCAGTTCGGGCTGCTCTTGCCTGCCTGCGATGCCGTGTCGGCTGGAAAAGTGGCTTCGATGCTGAGCGATGTGGTGCGCTCCCTGGAGATCCGCCACGAGCGATCCATCCTCGCCGTCACCCTCAGTGTCGGGGTGGCATCGCTTCAGTCCCACCGGGACGATCCGGATGCGTTGATCAAGCGCGCCCAGAGCGCCTTGTACCGGGCCAAGGCCGAAGGACGCGACCGCGTGGTGATCGCCTGAGCCGCCGCCGGCCCTCCGGCTGCTCCCGGTGCTTTCGAAACGATCGCGATCCGTGTGTCTGTCTGTCAGCTCAGGGACCGTCGCCCTCCTGACGCCCTGGGCTGGCTTCCGACTCTCTGAAGGCGCTTGCACCCGGCTCCCGCTCATCCAGGCCATCACCCCGCTCGGCGGCGAAGTCCCCCTCCAGCGGTTCGGCGGCGAGGTCCTCCACTTCCCGCAGGTAGCGGGCCAGCGGAGCGGCGCTGCCGTGGGTCACATAGATCTGGCGGGCGCCGCTCTCGCGCACGCTACGCAGCAGCCCGGGCCAGTCCGCGTGATCGCTCAGGACGAACCCCCGTTCATAGCCCCGCCGCCGCCGGGCGCCCCGCACGGCCATCCAGCCGCTGACGAACGCGGTCTGGGGATGGCGGAAACGACGCATCCAGGCGGAGCGATGGGCTGAGGGGGGCGCCAGGATCAGCCTCCCAGCCAGGGATTCGCCGCGGGGCACGGCGCTCACCGGTCGGGTGGGCACCATCGCCACCCCGGCCTGCCGGTAGGCCTCCATCAGGTTCTCGACGGCGCCATGCAGCAGCACCTCCTCACGGACGCCGATCGCCTGCAGCTCTGCCAGGATCCGCTGCGCCTTGCCGAAGGCATAGGCGAACAGCAGCGAGGGCCGCTCCGGAGCCGCCTGCCACCAGCGGTGGATGTCGGCGGCCACCTCCCCGCCGGGTTGCCAGCGGTAGAGCGGCAGGCCGAAGGTGGCTTCGGTGATGAACACATCGGCCTGCACAGGCTCGAACGGGGTGCAGCTGGGATCGGGGCAACGTTTGTAGTCGCCGCTCACCAGCCAGCTCTCCCCGGCGCCCTCCAGCCGGATCTGGGCACTGCCCAGCACATGGCCGGCGCTGTGGAAGGAGACACGCGCGTCGCCGATGCGGTGCACCTGGCCGTAGTCCAGTGGCAGCAGCTGAATCCGATCCCCGAGCCGCTGCCGCAGGATCGCTTCGCTGCTGCCGATCGCCCAGTACTCCCCGCAGCCAGGACGGGCGTGGTCGGCATGGGCATGGGTGATCAGGGCGCGGGGAACAGGCCGCCAGGGATCGATCCAGGCCTGGGCGGCCGGGCAGTAAAGGCCCTGGGGGGTCAGCCGCAGCAGTCCGCCGGCAGGCAGGGGCATGGGCGGAAGATCAGGGTGGCAGCCGGGTTGGCCGTGGCGCCGTAGCGCCCCAAGGGTAGGAAGACCCCCTGCGGCGGGTGGGCAGGCGCGGAGCCTTGGGCCGTGGTTGGTCCCCCTGTCTCCGCAGCGAGCGGCTGGGCCAGGTGAGGGCCGGTCGCGTTGACGTCCGGGATGGCCCTCGTTAGCCATGGGGCATCGCTGTCTTCTCCGCCATGGCCCTCGACGCGTTCCGCGACGAACTGGCGGCTACCGCTGCCGCTCTGTCCGCCCCTGGCACCGGTCTGCTGGCGGCTGATGAATCCACCGCCACGATCGGCAAGCGCTTCGCGGCCATCGGCCTGGAGAACAGCGAGGCGAATCGGCGCTCCTACCGCAGTCTGCTGGCCAGTGCCCCTGAACTGGCGGAGGCGATCAGCGGCGTGATCCTGTTCGAGGAAACCCTGTTTCAGGACAGCGTTTCGGAGGTTGGTGAGCCAGGTCCGCCGATTGTGACGCTGTTCGAGCAGCAGGGGATCATCCCCGGCATCAAGGTGGACCAGGGCGTGGAATCCCTGGCCGGCGGCCTGGCCGGTGAGAGCTGGTGCACAGGACTGAAGGGACTGTCCGAGCGGGCCGCGCGGTACTACGCCCGTGGCGCCCGTTTCGCCAAGTGGCGGGCGGTGCTGCGCATCAGTTCCGTGGGCTGCCCCAGTGAGCTGGCGGTGCGTGAGAACGCCTGGGGGCTGGCCCGCTACGCCCGCACCGTGCAGGAGCAGGGGCTGGTGCCGATCGTCGAGCCCGAGATCCTGATGGACGGCGACCACGACATCGCCACCACCGCCTCTGTGCAGGAGTGGGTGCTGCGCACGGTGTACGAGGCGCTGGCCGTCAATGGTGTGTTTCTGGAGGGCAGCCTGCTCAAGCCCTCGATGACCCTGGCGGGCGCGGATTGCCCGGAGCGGCCGGGCCTTGAGGAGGTGGGGGCGTTCACCGTGCGCACCCTCAGCCGCAGCGTGCCGGCGGCGGTGCCCGCGATCCTGTTCCTCTCGGGCGGTCTCAGCGAGGAGGATGCGAGCCTCTGCCTCAACGCCATCAACCAGGCCGCCGCCGAGGGCTTCGCTCCGTGGCACCTGGGCTTCTCGTTCGGCAGGGCCCTGCAGCATTCCTGCCTGAAGCACTGGAACGGCACTGATCGGCAGGCTGGCCAGGCCGCGCTGCTGGCGAGAGCACGGGCCAATGGTGCCGCGAGCCGCGGTGCCTATGCGGCCGGAACGGAGCCCTCCGACGACGCCAGTCTGTTCGTGGCTGACTACAGCTACTGAGTCCTCGGGTGTGCCGCGGCGGGATCGACAGTTTGGTTCCGTTCAGGTGCTCATCGCCAGCATCCGCTCGATCGGGGCCAGGGCCCGGACGCGGGTCTCCTCGTCAAGCTCGATCTGCGGCTGCAGGGTTTCGAGGCAGCGCCAGAGTTTCTCGAGGGTGTTGAGGCGCATGTAGGGGCAGGTGTTGCAGCTGCAGCTGTCGCTGCCGGGCACATCGAGGAACTGCTTCCCGGGTGCCTTCAGCCGCATCTGATGCAGGATGCCCGGCTCGGTGAGCACGATGAACGTGGTGGCGTCGCTGCTCTGCACCCACTGCAGCAGCTTGCTGGTGGAACCGATGAAATCGGCGAGGTCCAGCAGGTGTTGCTGACATTCGGGGTGGGCGATCACCTCGGCTTCTGGGTGCTGCTGCTTCAGCTTCAGGAGGGCCTCCTCGCTGAAGGTTTCATGCACGATGCAGCTCCCTGGCCAGAGGGTGAGCTCGCGGCCGCTCTGACGCGCGACCCAGCGTCCGAGGTTCTGATCGGGCGCGAACAGGATCGGCTGATCGGCGGGCAGCTGCTGCACGAGCTGCACTGCATTGCTGCTGGTGCAGATCAGGTCGCTCTGGGCCTTCACCGCGGCCGAACAGTTGATGTAGCTCACCACCGTGTGAGCCGGGTAGCGGGCCCGGAAGGCGGCGAAGGCCTCGGCGGGGCAGTCATCGGCCAGGCTGCAGCCGGCGGCCGGATCAGGCACCAGAACCGTCTTGCCGGGATTGAGGATCTTGGCGGTCTCCGCCATGAAATGGACGCCGCAGAAGACGATCACATCGGCGTCGGTGCTGGCCGCCTTGCGGGACAGCTCCAGGGAATCCCCGATGAAATCGGCGATGTCCTGGATGGTGTCGTCCTGGTAGTAATGCGCCAGGATCACGGCATTGCGGCGGCGCTTCAGGTCCCGGATCGCCTGCGGCAGCTCGGCAGCCGGTGGTGCAGCAGGCAGTTCGGTGGGCTGGGGCTCCTCCCCTTCGCCCCGGACCTGGGTGAGCTCTGAGAGGCTCGGACTCTGGGTGAAGACCAACCGCTCCCTCGCATCGGGCAGGATGAGGGCAGCCTAGGAAGCCGGCCGGCTTGAGCGTTCTCCACCTCGCCATCGCCGGCGATCTCCATGATCAGTGGGATGCGTCGGACCACGAGCTGCTGGCCCGCCTCCGGCCCGATGCCCTGCTTCTGGTGGGTGATTTCAGTGACGGCGACACCCGGATTCCGATGCTGCTGGCGGGGCTGGATCTGCCTGTGGCCTGCATCGTCGGCAACCACGATGCCGGCAAGGACGGCACGGGCCGCCGTCTGCGCGAACAGCTCGGGCTCCTGGGGGAGCTCCATTGCGGCTGGGGTCTGCGCGAGCTTCGGCCACCGGGTCTGGCGGTGGTGGGCGGCCGTCCCGCCACGGCGGGGGGAGGCTTCCATCTCTCCCGCGCCGTGCGCTCGGTCTTCGGCCCGGTGAGCCAGCAGGAGTCGGCCGATCGCATCACCCGCGCTGCCCTGGCGGCCGATTCGACCCTCCCCCTGGTGCTGCTGGCCCATGCCGGCCCCACCGGTCTGGGCAGCGCCGCCGCCGATCCTTGCGGACGCGACTGGAAGAATCCCCCCTGTGACTGGGGAGATCGGGATCTGGCGCTCGCCATCACCCAGATCCGGCGGCGCCGGCCCCTGCCTCTGGTGATCTTCGGTCACATGCACCACACCCTGCGCCACAACCGGGGGGAGCGGCTGAGCTTCCAGCGTGATGCCGAGGGCACCCTCTATCTCAACTGCGCCTGTGTCCCGCGCCATGGCACCGACCTGCAGGGACGCCGGCTGCGTCATTTCAGCTGGGTGAGACTGGAGGACGGCCATCCCGCTCACATCAGCCACCGCTGGTACGAACCTGGCGGTGCGCTCCTCTACGAGGAGGTGCTCTGGCAGGCGTCCCCGCCGCCGCAGACGCGGCCAACGCAGGTCCTCACCTCCCGATGCTGATCTACGCCTGCATCAGTTCCCATGGCTTCGGCCATGGTTCCCGCACGGCATCGGTGCTGGCTGAGCTGGCGGCGCTGCGGCCCGATTGGCGGCTGGTCCTGTCCACGGCTCTGCCGGACACCTTTCTGACGCTGGCCTTTGGCAGCGTCGCCTATGAGCGCCGCCCCCACCGCTGGGATGTCGGCATGGTGCAGGCGAATGCTCTGGAGGTGGATCCCGGGGCCACCGTGCAGGCCCTTGCCCGGCTCGACCGTGAGCTCGATGCCAGGATCGCTGAGGAGGTGGCCTGGCTGCAGAGGCAGGGCGAGCCGCTGCTGGTGCTCGGCGATGTGCCGCCGCCGGCGGCTCGGATTGCCGCCGCGCTCGGAGCCCCGCTGGCCTGGCTGGCGAGTTTTGGTTGGGATGCGATCTACGAACCCTTCGGTGGTGCGCTGGCGCAGCGGGCTCAGGCCTGCCGGGAGCTCTACAGCCAGGGCGATCTGTTGCTGCACTGCCCCCTGTCGCTGCCGATGCCCTGGGGGCTTCCGGAGCAGGAGCTGGGCCTCACCTGTTCCCGTCCCCGCCTGGATCCGACGCTGCTGGCCGCACAGCTCGGGCTCCCGGCTGAGCGGGAGCGTTGCGTGCTCATCAGCTTCGGCGGCCTGGGACTTGACCTGGACCCCTCGCTTCCGGCCCGCTGGCCTGACCATGTGTTTCTCGGTTCCGACGCCGCCCTTGCGGCGGTGCCCAACGGCCGTCTGCTCCCCCCTGACGTGCGCCCGCTCGATGTGATGCCTCTGGTGGGGCGCCTGATCACGAAGGCGGGCTACAGCAGTTTCTGCGAGGCCTTCAGCCAAGGCGTGGGCATCCATCTGGTCGAGCGCCATGGTTTTGCCGAAGCGCCGGTGCTGGAGCAGGCGCTTCGGGATCACGGCAGCCATCGCCTGCTGCGTCGCGACCAGCTGCAGACCGGCGACTGGGAACTGGATCAGCCGTTGCTGCCCGCTCGGCTCGGCCCGATTCGGGACGACGGCGCGTCAGTTGCCGCAAGGTCTCTGGCGGCGCTGGCCGAGTCCTGATCGGAGCATTGATCAGCAGTTCCGATCAGATCGATCGGAATGTTCCGATGTTCTGTGCATTTGATGCTCAGAACTCACTTGCAGACTGTGTTGCGAACTGCACCGGTTATTTCTGATACAAGTGGACGGTAGTCCGATTGTCACAGTAACGATCGCGTCGCTTGGGCTCGATAGGCAAAGTACCGCCACATTCACTTTCACTCCTTCCTCTCAACGGCGAGCGCACCAGAAGCGTCTCGCCTTCCTGGTCTGCGCTCACGTCAGTTCTCCTCCGGGAGTTCTTAGCCGATCACGCATCAGCCGGGATGTTGTCCTCTGCATTCGTCGTTTTGACCCGTCTTCCCTCCGCCCGTGTCGCCATCGCCCTGGCCGGCCTGTGCCTGAGTGCCACCGCCGCCCCCGCCCTGGCCACCGAGACGAGTGATCCCTGGGCCACCGTCGTTCATCAGGCCGCTGTTCCCCAGGTGGCGGTCCTCCCGTCCGTTCCCCCTCCGGCTCCTCGTCTTTTTGCCGTGACGCCCGAGCGTCAGGCTCTGCTGCACACCATCCGCTACGCCGAAGGCACCTGGAAAAACGGTGAGCGCATCGGCTATCACGTCATGTTCGGCGGCAGTCTCACCCCGAGCCTTGACCGTCACCCCAACCGCGTCAACCACAGCGCCCGCTATTCCAGTGCTGCGGCTGGGGCTTACCAGTTCATGCCCTTCACCTGGGACATGATTGTCCGGAAGCTCGGTTTCCGCGATTTTCAGCCCGAGGCTCAGGATCAGGGAGCCCTGTTCCTGATTCAGCGCCGCGGCGCTCTGCACCTCGTCGATCGTGGTGACTTCACTCCCGAGCTGGCCGCCAGGCTTGCTCCCGAGTGGGCTTCATTCCCGACTCTGGCCGGCCGGAGCTTTTACGGTCAGCCGGTCAAGCGTTATGACGAGCTGCGTCGCTTTTATCAACAGAGTCTTGCCCAGCTGCGCCAGAATTCTGGGCAGATCTATGAAAATGTCGCGATTCAGCAGGTTCCCCGCTGTTCTGACGACAGCCTCATGTGTCGTCTCGAGGGGATCGGTCCCAAGCCGCGTGCCACCGCCTCCGTGCCTGCGGTGACGCTTGAGGCCAACTGATCTGGACCGCGATCCCGTGATTCGCGATTGCAGTCATCAAAGCTCCAGAAGACCGGCCCTGGCCTTCCTGTCAAGCCCCCTGAACGGGGGCTTTTTGCTGGACATCCCGCCAGCAGGGATGGGTTGCTCATCCTGATCCAAAGGTCGTGGTCTGGCAGCGGTCTCTGGCGCTCTGTGCTCCGGGACGTTGCCCGACGTCCCACATCGCACGGCTGCGACGGGGAGTCTTGTGGCAGTGCTGCGGCCGGAATGCGATGGACGCTCAGGCCTCGAGTCGCGCTCTCAACCTTCCTCCTTCTCCTTCAACCGCCGACCCAGGGTGAGCTGAGCCACCAGATAGGCACCGACCGCTCCCCCTCCAAAGCCGAGGGCGTTCCGGATCAGGGGCAGCACCTCGGGCGTGCGGGTCACGATCGGAGCCACGCCGAACACGCCGAACAGGATCACCCAGAGCGGTGAAAGCAGCAGCACCCAGCCCCACTCCACCCGCCGCCCCGGTTGGCGCGGAAAGGCGGCGAAGCCGGCGATCAGGCCGCCGAGAATCGAGGTGGACAGGGTGAGCAGCCACTGCTCCTGCGGCAGTCCGGGCACCACCTGGCAGCCGCCGATGTTCAGACACCCTTTCACCGCATGCAGCGAATCGAGCACGGCGGCGTCCTGGCCGTGTTCGCGCACATAGAACTGATTGCCGTAGCGGGTCTGCAGCTCCACCCAGAAGGTGCGCGGCATCAGGGCGAACAGCGCATCGCCGACGTTGAAGTTGAGCAGATTGCCCCCACGCTCATCGGCCACCACCAGCAGGCTGCGGTCATCGAGGCCCCAGAACTCCCGCACGGCCAGGCCCGGGGTGCGGTCGTACTGGGTGAGCACGCGCAGCTTCCAGCCGCTGGTGTCCTCGAATTCCCGCAGTTCGTCCTCCAGTGCCTGGCGCTGGCCGTCGGTGAGCAGCTTGGCCAGGTCGATCACCGGCGTGTCGTGATCCGGCAGCAGATCGGGGTTGTCGTAGGCCCATGCAGGCCCGCCCAGCGGGGCCAGCAGCAGGAGCATCGCCAGCGCCAGGCCCAGCAGCCAGGGGCGGAGCGGAAGGCCGGTGCGGAGGGCGATGGCCGGTCGGCTGGGCATGCTGCGAGCTCAGGGATCCGCATTCTCTCTCCCGCACCAGGGGGGGCGTTGGCCTGCATGCCCGCAGATCGGATCCGCACTCAGGCTGCGGCAGCATGGACATCCCGTGGCCTGCGCCCGTTCCCGTTGCCCGATCCCACCGCCGCGCCGGCCCGCTGCCATCACTCCTGTCCTCCCTGGCTGGCCGAGCGGATTCAGCAGGGCGGGGGCCGTGTGTCCTTCCGCACCTACATGGAGTGGGTGCTGCACGACCCCGTCCATGGCGCCTATGCCAGCGGACGCCTGCGGATCGGCCCGCAGGGCGATTTCAGCACCGCTCCCTCCCTCAGTGACGACTTCGCAGCGTTGCTGGCGCCGCAGCTGGCCGCCTGGCTGGAGCAGCTGGGCCCTGGGCCCCTGGCACTGGTGGAGGCGGGGCCTGGCGAGGGAAGCCTGGCCGCGGATCTGGCTCTCGAGCTGGCGCGGGGCTGGCCGCATCTGGCGGCCAGGACCGAGCTGGTGCTGGTGGATCCCAGTGCCGGCCTTGTGGAACGCCAGCGCCAGCGGCTGGCCGGCTGCCCGTTGCCGGTCCGCTGGGCAACGTTCGAGCGGCTGGCCGCACAGCCCCTGGTGGGGGTCGTGCTGGCCCATGAGGTGCTCGATGCGCTGCCGGTGGAGCGGATCGTCTGGGATGGGCGCTGCTGGCGACATCAGCAGGTGGGCCTGATCCCCGCCGCCTCGCCCTCCGGTGGCAGCGATGACCGTGCCTCGCTCGAGCTGGTGGCCGGGGAGCCCCTCCAGCCGTGCGAGCTGCAACGGCTGGCGGAGCTGGGTCTGGCGGATCCCGGCCTCCAGCGGCCCGCTGGCTGGAGCACGGAGCTGCATCCGGGGCTCGAGCCCTGGCTTCGGGACTGCGGAGCCTGCCTGAGGACGGGGGTTCTGCTGGTGATCGACTACGCCCTGGAGGCGTTCCGCTACTACGCACCGCAGCGCTCCTGCGGCACGCTGATGGCCTATCGCGCCCAGCAGGCCTCATCGGACCCACTCCGCGAACCCGGCCGCTGGGACTTGACGGCCCACCTCTGCCTCGAGAGCCTCACGGCGGCGGCCGAAGCCAGCGGTTGGCAGGGGCTGGGCCAGCGCCGCCAGGGGGAGGCCCTGCTGGCTCTGGGCCTGGCTCAGCGACTGCATGGACTGCAGCAGCAGCCGGAGCTGCCCCTCGCTGATCTGCTGGCGCGTCGTGAGGCCCTGCTGCGGCTGGTGGATCCTGCAGCTCTGGGGGATTTCCGCTGGACGGCCTTCAGTCGCGGCACGTGCATGCTCCAGCGACCGCCTCTGTTTCTCCTGGATCCGCCCCTGTACTGACCCGCTCCTGCGCCCTGGCCAGACTGCGGCCAAGCCTCCAGATCATGGCCATGGCACCAGGTGGTATTCCGCTCCAGCTTCAGACACCGACGCGCGAGTCCCCAGCCGAGCGCCTGCGTCAGCGGTTGACCGAAGGGCGCGGTCGATGGGTGGTGATCGCCTCACTGACCCTGGTGTGGGTGATGGATCTGTTGCTCACGGCCCATCTGGAGCGGGATCAGAGCATTGAACCGGCGATGAAGGGAGTGGTCACCATGGTGGAGCGGGTCGGCACGCTGGTGTTCGTGGCGGTGACTGTGGGCCTGATGGTGTCCCTGTTCCGTGGCGGCCAGCGCAGCCTGTTCCGCTGGGGGTTTGTCTACCTGGCCTTCTCTGTTCTGCAGGTGATCGACAACATCGGTTGCATGATCTTCACCGCAGGTCATCATCAGGGAGGCGGACTGATGGGCCTGTGGGATGTCGGGGCGGTCTACATGGAGAGCGTTCTGGTGTTCATGTTCATGTACGTCTTCCTGGACGTGAGCACACCGGGGGGCGTATTTGTCTGGCCCAGTCGCGAAGGCGAGCAGCCGCCCGTTCCCCACATCATCGACTACCTGTTCATCTCGTTGAACGTGAACTCCACCTATGGCCCCACCAGTGAGGCCCTGGTGTCCCGCCCGGCCAAGCTGGTGATGTCCCTGCAGGTGCTGCTGGCGATCGTGATGCTCACGGTGCTGATCGCCCGGGCGGTGAGTTCCACCAGTTGAGGCGGTGCTGCCTCGCACCGCAGTACAGGTTTGCATACCTCACGAGCAGCGCTCGAGAGCCGCAAGGATCGCGGCCGAATCGCTGTCATCGCGGATCTCCACCGTGCCGATGCCGGTGGGCAGCACGAAGCGGACCCTCCCCTCCCGCACCTTCTTGTCACCCTGCAGGCAGGAGAGCACCGCCGCGGGATCCAGATCCGGCCAGCGCTGCGGCAACCCTGCGGCGGCGATCACCTCTCGCTGGCGACGCTGATCCTCGGCGCTCCACAGACCGCGCACCAGGCTGAGTTCGCCGGCGGCCACCATGCCGATCGCCACCGCCTCGCCATGCAGCCAGGTGCCATAGCCGCACAGGGTCTCGACCACGTGGCCGAGGGTGTGGCCGTAGTTGAGGATCGCCCGCAGGCCCCCTTCCCGTTCATCGGCCGCCACCACCCTCGCCTTGGCGGCGGCGGAGCGCTCCAGCAACGACTGCAGCAGCCCAGCCCCCACGGCGTCCTGACTGGCCAGTCCGGCTGATGGATCGCGCGTCGCGGCGGCCTTGAGCTCCCCGAACAGCTGAGCGTCGCCGATGACGCCGTACTTGATCACCTCGGCCATGCCGGCCCGGAATTCGCGCTCCGGCAGGGTGGCCAAGGTGGCGGGATCGATCAGCACCAGCCGCGGCTGATGGAAGGCGCCGATCAGATTCTTGCCGCCGGGATGGTTGACGCCGGTCTTGCCGCCGATCGCCGCATCCACCATCGCCAGCAGGGTCGTGGGCACCTGCACCACGGCGA
This sequence comes from Synechococcus sp. CBW1004, assembly GCF_015840715.1. NCBI lineage: Bacteria > Bacillati > Cyanobacteriota > Cyanophyceae > Synechococcales > Synechococcaceae > Synechococcus > Synechococcus sp. CBW1004. Next base: position 719,990 of record NZ_CP060397.1, read on the forward strand.
TGCCGCGCAGCCAGGTGGCGGCCGCGAAGCCGGCCATGTCGCCCACGACACCGCCGCCGAGAGCGACGATCAGCGAGCCCCGCTCCAGCTTCCGCGCGAAGCAGGCGTCATGGATCAGCGCCACGGTGGCGGGGGTTTTCTGATCCTCGCCAGCCTCGATCACCAGCGTGCCCGCGTCGAAGCCGGCGTCCTGGAGTGAGCCCAGCGCCTGCGCGCCGTAGTGCTCCTGCACCACCGGGTTGGTGACCACCAGCACCTTGGTGCCGGCCCTGAACCCCTGGGCCAGCAGCTGCTCTCCCAGCTGGCTCAGGCCGCCGTCGCCGATCAGGATCGGATAGGGGTTGGTGCTCAGCTCCACGCGGATGCTGCGCAGGCCGATCTCGCGCGGGGGGCTTGGCGTGGTGGTCATGGCGGCGGACTCTGTGAGGGCGAGGCTACGGGCCGGGGTGGGCGCTCATCCGAAGGTGCTGCCATCCCAGCCCCACAGCCGGGCCGGCACATCCTCGAACCCGATGTAGACGCGGGCGCCCGGCAGGGAGAGATGACGCTCCAGCAGGGAGCACACGGCCGCGATGATGCGCTGTGGCTGGTCGCCATCGAGCTGGCCGATGCTCTTCACCTCCACATAGCCGCAGGGTGCGGTGGTGCCGCCGAACTGCATCGGCACCCCGCCGCTGAGCAGCACCATCACGTAGCGCTCGGGCTTGCCCAGAAGGGAGGCCAGCTCACGGGAGAGCTCCCGCAGCAGCGGCGACGGATCGGCGGGGGCGGGCGCCGAGGTCTGGATGTGGATCAGGGGCATGGGGTTCGGGAGGCACCGCACGCCATCCTCGGCGAGCCCACGGATGCGGGTGGGTCACAGCCCTCCTTCCGTTGCGTGGTCAGATCCGCTCCGGTTCGGGGAGGGGCGGATTCACGGGGTTCAGTCCCCCAGCTCGCGCAGGGCCGCCAGGAGCGACGCGCCGTAGCGCTCCAGCTTGGCCTGACCCACGCCGGCCACGCCGGCGAGCTCCGCCTCGTCGTTGGGCTGGCGGCTGGCGATCTCGATCAGGGTGCGGTCGTGGAAGACGACATAGGGCGGCACCCCCTGGCTGCGGGCCTGTTCCAGCCGCCACTGACGCAGGGCCTCGAAGCGCTGCTGGGCGTCGGCGGGCAGCTCCTGCAGCGGCCTGGCACTGCTGCGTTCCCCCGCTGAGGGACGGCGACGCTCCCGCGCCGGCGGCGGCAGCCGCAGCTCCAGCCGGGTCTCTCCCCGCAGCAACGGCCGCACCAGAGCGTCGTCGCCGAACGCCAGCCCCCCGCGACGTTCGGCATCGCTGGTCAGGAATCCCCTGGCCACCAGCTGCCGGAACAGGGCGCGCCACTGGCCCCGGTCGAGTTCGCCGCCGATGCCATGCACGCTGAGGCTGGCGTGGCCCAGCTCGCGGATGCGGGCGGTGTCGGCGCCGAGCAGCACATCCACCAGGTGAGCGGCGCCGAAGCGGGCACCGGTGCGGTACACAGCCGAGAGGGCCTTCTGCGCCATCACCGTGCAGTCGCTGAGCTGCTGGGGCTCCAGGCAGCCGTCGCAGTTGCCGCAGTCCTGCTCCAGCTCCTCGCCGAAGTGGCGCAGCAGCACCCGGCGGCGGCAGCCGGAGGCCTCGCTGTAGCCGATCAGGGCGTCGAGCTTGCCGTGCTCGATCCGCTTCTGCGCCTCGCCGGCCTCCGAGTCCTCGATGAAGCGCCGCAGCTGCGGCACATCGCCGCTGCCGTGCACCATCCAGGCCACGGCGGGCAGGCCGTCGCGGCCGGCCCGGCCGGTCTCCTGGTAGTAGGCCTCGAGGCTCTTGGGAAGATCCACATGCGCCACGAAGCGGACATCGGGCTTGTCGATGCCCATGCCGAAGGCGATCGTGGCCACGACGATCACGCCGCTGCGGTTGCGGAAGCGCAGCAACGCCTCTGAGCGTGCCTCGCTCGAGAGGCCCGCGTGATACGCCACCGCATCGAAACCGGCGGCCTGCAGATCGGCGGCGAAGCGCTCCACCCGGCTGCGCGAGCGGGCGTAGACGATGCCGGCTTCGCCGCGACGGTCCGCGAGAAAGGCCAGCAGCTGGCTGCGGGCGTCCTCCTTGTCACGCAGCAGATAGCGGATGTTGGGCCGATCGAAGCTGGCCAGAAACACCCGGCCGTCCTGCAGTCGCAGGCGCTCACGGATCTCGTCACGGGTGCGCGGATCGGCGGTGGCGGTGAGCGCGATGCGCGGGATGCCGGCGAAGCGCTCGGCCAGCACCGCCAGCTGCAGGTACTCGGGCCGGAAATCGTGACCCCATTGCGAGACGCAGTGGGCCTCGTCGATGGCGAACAGGGCCAGTGGCAGTGCCGCCAGGCGATCGAGAAAGCCGGGGCTCAGCAGGCGCTCCGGAGAGACATAGAGAAGGTTGAGAGCGCCGCTCTCCAGCTGACGCCACACCGCCGCCGCCTCCCCGCCCTCCAGGGCCGAGTGGAGGGCGGCGGCGCTGACGCCGGTCTGGCGCAGACCCTCCACCTGGTCCTGCATCAGGGCGATCAGCGGAGAGATCACCACGCCCACGCCGGGCCGGCAGAGCGAGGGAATCTGATAGCAGAGCGATTTGCCGCCACCGGTGGGCATCAGCACCAGCGCCGACCCGCCCGCGACCACGTGCGCGACGATCCCGGCCTGTGGGCCGCGGAAGGCGGCATAGCCGAACACCCGCTGCAGCACTTCGGCGGGATCGGGATGCAGGTCGCTGGGGACGGCGGTCACAGGCGCATGGGTGGCGATGGTGGTTCTGCGGGGCACAGGGGATCGATGGCCACGGGGATCCATGGCAATGGTTCCACCCGCGTGCTCATCCGGTGTCCGGGCCGCCGTCCTGGGGCCAGCCCTGCTCATCGGTTGATCAGTCGTGGCAGCACAAATGCGGCGCTGAAGCCGATGGTGAAGGCCGTGCAGGAGAGGCCGTACAGCCAGCGGGCCTGGCGCAGCCGCCGGCGGCAGCGCTGGGCCTGGCGGGGATCGGAGGGGCAGGGGAGGCGGGCACTGCGGGCCAGGGTCGCGCCCCCCAGCACCAGGGCGAGGGCCGCCAGAGCGAACACCAGCGATTTCTGCTGCGAGAGCAGCACCAGGCCCGGGAACCAGCTGAGCAGGGCCGCCAGCACCGAGCCCGCACCCAGCAGCACCAGAAGCGCCGGAAGCGCGCAGCAGATGAGCGTGCCGGAGCAGAACAGCAGGCTCATGGCCGCTGCCTGGCGCGCTCCCGGCAGAGGTGGCCTCAAGGCGCCACCGGGCTGCGGCGGATCTGCCGCACCGCGAAGCCGGCATCGCGCATCAGGGTTCGCAGGGTCTGATCGGCGACCATGCTTCCCGGTCGGAACTGCAGGCTCAGGCGACCACGCTCCAGATCCAGGAGAACCTGCTGGGCACCCGGCAGGCTGCGGAGCCGCTGCTCCAGGCCCTGGACGCAGAGCGAACAATCCATGCCGTGGAGCAGCAGCTCGACCCGGGTGCCCGTCGCCCCCGCCCAGGCGGGAGTCGCCGGCCCGATGACCAGCAGGAGCCAGAGCAACCAGTTCCGGATCCTGGCCTCGAGGCTGACAACGGCGGCCTCGGATGTGCGGTGACGGGATGCCACGGCTTCCCGGCCGGGGGCACTCATGGGCCCGGAGCGATGGACCCACTCATTCTCCGCATCCGGGAGGGCGGATGGTGCATCCGGGATGTCCTGCAGTCCTGCTGCGTCGCCGGGGCTGTTGGAGCAGGCCGGATCGGTCAGGATGCCACCGATTTCGCCCGCGCCCGTGGCTTCCCCCTCCGAGCGTCCCGCCGCGTCCATCCCACGGCCGGCAACCGCCCGCAGCTCCACGCTCACCGCCTGGGCCTTCCTTGCCCCGGCGCTTCTGCTTCTGGGCCTCTCCGTGCTGATCCCGGCGTTGCTGGCCCTGCTGATGAGCTTCAGCCGCAGCGGACTCGATGTGAGCGAGCCGCTGCAGTTCGTCGGCCTGGCCAACTTTCGTCGCCTGCTGGTCGATCCGATGCTCCAGCGCGTCGCCGTCACCACGTTCGTGTACCTGATCGGAGTGGTGCCCCCGATCGTGCTCGGTTCCCTGGGCCTGGCGGTTCTGGTCAATCGCTCGCTGCCGGGCATTCACTGGTTCCGCGGCGCTTTCTACACACCGGTGCTGGTGTCTCTGGTGGTGGCGGCGATCGCCTTCCGCTGGCTCTATGCGGAGAACGGCCTGATCAATGGATGGCTGAGTGCGCTGCTGGGCAGCCGCTTCGAGCCGATCGGCTTCCTCACCTCGCCGTTGCTCGCACTGCCCTCGGTGATGGTCGTGACCCTCTGGAAGGGGCTTGGCTACTACATGGTGATCTTCCTGGCGGGTCTGCAGGGGATCGCCCCGGAGCTGTACGAGGCGGCGGCTCTTGATGGCAGTGAGGGCTGGCGCTGTCACCGCGATATCACCCTGCCTCTGCTGCGCCCTTACATCACGCTGGTGGCGGTGATTTCGGCGATCGGCGCCACCAAGGTGTTCGAGGAGGTGTATCTCATGACCCAGGGAGGCCCGGCGGACGCCACGCGCACGATCGTCTATTACGTCTACGACCAGGCCTTCTCGGAACTGGAGATCAGCTACGCCTGCACGGTGGGCCTGGCGCTGTTTCTGGCGGTGCTGCTGCTCAGCCTGGTGCGTTATCTGTTCGCGGGCGACCGTGGTCTGACCTGATCCGTCCCCTCGCTGATCCGGGCGACAGGGCTGGATGGCGGGATGCGAGGTGCGAGGGTGGGCCCCGCCGTTTCCGTCCGGGCTCCTGCCGGTCTGCGGCGATGCCTCCGATCCCTGCAGGCCATGACCATCTCTGCCGATCCCTCGTCAGCACCCCTGCGCTCGATGGGCATCGTCGGTGGTGGCCAGCTGGCCTGGATGCTGGCCGAGGCGGCTGAGGGCCTCGGTGTGGATCTGCATGTGCAGACTCCCAACGGAGATGACCCCGCCACCAGCCGCGCCAGCTCGGTGGTGGTGGCTGCCCTCGATGACGTCAGTGCCACCCGCTTGCTCGCCGAGCGCTGTGCCGCCGTCAGTTTCGAGAATGAGTGGATTCCCCTGGATGCGTTGGCCCCGCTCGCTGTCGAGGGGGTGCAGTTCGTGCCTTCGCTGCAGGCCCTGGAACCCCTCGTGGATAAGCGGCGCCAGCGGCAGCTGCTGGATGCCCTGCATCTGCCCACGCTGCGCTGGTGTTGCCTGGAGGAGACGCTGCAGCCACCGGAGCCGCCGCTGCAGGGTGACGGCGAATCGGGTGATGCGGAAACGGTATCTGCGAGCGGTGAGGGCAGCCTGGCGGAGTGGCTGCAGACCCGTCCCGCCCATGACCTTCAGCCTTCCGAGCCGTGTCTGCCGGAGGGCTTCGCCTTCCCGGTCATGGCCAAGGCCACCAGCGGCGGTTACGACGGCCGTGGCACCCGTCTGTTGCATGGCCAGGCCGATCTGGAGGCTCTGCTGGCCGAGGTGAAGCCCTCCGCCTGGATCCTCGAAGAGCTGGTCCGTTTTGAGCAGGAGCTGGCGCTGGTGGCCTGCCGGGATCGCCACGGCCGGGTGGAACTCTTTCCTCTGGTGCAGACCCATCAGCATCGCCAGGTGTGCGACTGGGTGCTGTTCCCCGCGGCGGTGGATCATGCCGTGGAGGCCTTCGCTCGCAATATCGCCGCCTCGCTGCTCACCGCCCTGGACTACGTCGGCGTGCTCTCGATCGAGTTCTTCTACGGCCCAGGTGGCCTGCAGATCAATGAGCTGGCTCCCCGAACCCACAACTCCGGCCACTACACGATCGAGGCCTGCCAGACGAGCCAGTTCGCGCAACAGGTCCGGATCGTCACCGGTCAACCGATGGGATCGACGCAGCCCAGGCTGGCAGGGGCGCTGATGGTGAATCTCCTCGGCACTGCTGCCATGGCCTCCCCCGAGGATGTGGAGGACCGGCTGGTGCGGCTGCGGCAGCTGCCCGGGGTGCATCTGCACTGGTATGGCAAGCGCGGGCAGCGACCGGGACGCAAGCTCGGCCATCTCACCATCCCGCTGCAGGCCGGCAGTGAGGAGGAGCGCCGCAACGAGTGTCGGCGCTGGCTGGAGCAGGTGCGCGCCATCTGGCCACGCTTCGACAGCCCGGCAGCGGCGCGCGCCGCCTAGGATTTCTCCGGACTGCTGTGTTGGTGACTGCCTTTCACAGTTTTCTGATCTGACTCCCTTTTCGACTTGGGGAGTCTTCAGCGTCAGCGACGTAGACCGGCCTCGTAGCCGGAAACGAAGCCTCGCCCCTGACTCCCCTTCTGGTTCCACCAGGTCGAACACTGGGGCAAGACGGCACAGCGGTCCACCCTCTTTTTCCTCTCCTACCCTCCGGACGCTCGACCAGGCTGGACGTTCGTCCTTCTCGGCCTGGATCGTGATCCCGGCCGGGCCGCTCCCGATACGGCCGGCACCCCCTGGCTGAGAGGGGTTGCTGGCTGCTTCGTCTGCACCCCCTCCCCGTGTCCCGGGCTCAGGGCTGCCGGGAATCCGCTGCGGGGGGTGCCTGTGCCCCCTCGCTCCGGAGTCTCCGCTCGGCAGCCACCGGGCTGTGGCCCGCGGCTGATTAGCTTGCGAACAGCGCAATTCCCCCATGGCTGCACGGTTCCAGGAGGCCTTCGAGTCGCTGCTGCAGCGGGCCCCCTCGCCCCTGTTCCCCAGGGCGAGACAGCTCTACCTGCGCAAGTACTGCCTGGAGGGAAGCGAGGCCGGGCCCTTGCGCACCTTCCTGCTGGAGGAGGAGACCAATGAGCAGGACGGCGGTCTGCTGCTGACGGTGCGAGCCCGCCGTTTTGCCGTGGTCCACTGGCAGGGGCCCCAGCTCGCTCTGCAGGAGTACCGGGCCTACCTGCAAGGCCGCTGGGATCTTGAGCCCGAGCAGCTGCAGCCGGTCGATGACACCCCCTGGTTTCGCCAGGGAGGGGCCTGGGCCTGGTTCCGGGCCGAGGCGGTCTATGCGCGCCACTTCACGATGGCCTGATCCAGAGGAGCAGGCGACAGACGGCATCGGGCCTTCGAAGCTCAGATCGCGGGGAGGACGTCCAGGCAGCATTTCCCTGCGATATGCCTGGATCCACCTGTCAGGGAAAGGGGAAGTTCTCGGCCGGGGTCGTTGTCCTGGAGGAGCAGGATTCATACGCTGATCCCTGATTTCCTGCCAGTGCATGCGGTGGCTGCTCCTGTTCCTCCCGAGGCGATTCGGCTGATTCAGGAATTCGAAGGCTGCGCTCGCCTCGATTCCCGCGACGGTCTGATCCACGCCTATCCCGATCCGCACAGTGGTGATGAACCCCATACGATCGGTTGGGGAACGACGATCTATCCAGATGGGCGCAAGGTGCGGATCGGAGACACGATCACTCCCGAGGAGGCTGATGCCTTCTTTGTGACCTCTCTCCAGGAGCGTTATTGGGAGCCCATCGCCGCCAGGATTCCCTTCTGGCAGGACATGAACGCTCTGATGCAGTCGGCGCTGTGTAGTTTTGCTTATAATCTAGGCCCTGCTTTCTACGGTTCTGATGGCTTTGGCACCATCAGCGCCTGTCTGCGGGAGAAGCGTTGGGATGATGTCCCGAAGGCCCTGATGCTGTACATGAATCCAGGCAGCAGCGTCGAGGCCGGTCTGCGCAGGCGTCGCGACGCTGAAGGCGAGCTTTGGCGCAAGGGCCTCGAGCAGCTGAAGGGTCGGGCGCCTGCTGCACCGTCGATCCTGCTTGAGGCGATCACTGAAACCTTCCTCAAGAAGGAGAAGCTTGACTCTTCGCTGCTGGCGCCACATCAGCTGGTTCCGGTCGAGACTGGCAAGCAGTGGAAGGTGGAGCGGTTCCTGGAGGCGGATGGAAACTCGCAGAAGGTTCAGCTGGCCTACGGAGCGGGGCAGTGGTGGATCTACCAGCCCCATTGGAAGCCTGTCGGCGCAACGCTGGCGCCTGCCGCACCGGTCTCAGCTTCGGCGGTGGCACGCCAGGCCGGAGCGGCGGGCGGCATTGATCTGAAGGTGCCCTATCTCAGTCAGCTGGACAACCGTCTGAATCCCTATGGCAGTTGCAATGTCACCTGCGTGGCGATGTGCCTGTTCTTCCTGGGCTATCCGAGGCGGCCGGGCACTCAGCTGGAGGATGAGCTCTATCAGAAGCTCGAGGATCTGGGTCGCAGCAGGCACGACCCCTACGATTTGCAGTATCTGATCGGGACTTATCCCGGCTTCAAGGATATTTTTCGCGTCGATGGTGGCTTCCGCGATATCCGGACCTCCATTGACGCTGGCAATCCTGTGATCGTGCATGGATACTTCACGCGGTCGGGTCATATTGTTGTCATTCGTGGCTACGACGACAAGGGTTTTATCGTCAATGATCCCTATGGCGAGTGGTTCAGCACTGGTTATGACAACTCGCGATCCGGCGAGAGACTGCATTACTCCTATGGCCTGATTGCCCGCACCTGTTCCCCGGAATCCCAGGGTGATCCACGCCACATCTGGTATCACACGGTCTTCAGGGTGTGACCTGTCTTCAGGGTGCGATCAGTGACTGCTCGAGCGAATCCTGCTGGATCGGGGCGACAAAGGAGCTGTTCGCGCGTACCCGGCAGACCGTGGCCTTCCCCCGTTCTCTGAAACGGGCGTCAACAAGGATGTCGATCGGTTTGACGGCGACAAGCAGCGTGGGCTTCCCCTCAGGCCACATCGGCTCGTTCTGTTGCTCCGGCTCCACCAGCTGCACGACCGATCCATACCGCAATGCGATCCAGGCCCGCCCCTGTCGGTCGCGGCAGAGCAGGCCGCGCGGATCGCGATCCACCACCAGCCAGAACCGTTGCGGGGTGGAGCCCCGGGGGCCGGCGATCCGGATCGAGCGAAAATCCCCCCGGGCGTCCGGCCGCACCACATCCGCCACCTGCGCGCGGGCGGCCGGTGGCCAGAGCAGGGTCAGGGCCACAACCACGTACAGGAGACCGAGGCCGTCGGCTGCCGGCTGGTCTTGGCCTGTCCTCGGGCGCGGGGGAAGGGCCATGGCTGCTTCCTCCTCAGCCTTCTGCGGCCAGGCGATCCAGCTCCAGCTGCAGGGTCTCGCGATCGAGTCCTGTCACCACGAAGACCTCCTGGGCGCTGCTGCCGCGGCGGGCCACCAGTTTGTGGCCGCCGGTGATCGGCGTGGAGACGCGCAGCCGCAGACCGACGCAGCGTCCGCGCACCCGGCTGATCACCGCGGGCGTCACCGTGTCGATGCTGGCGTGTTCCGCAAGCCTCCTCAGCAGGGGGATCAGGCCCTCGAGGTAGGTGCTGTGCGTGATCACCAGGCGGCCCATGGCGCGGCGAGGAGCTGGGGAAACGAGCCTGGCGCTCAGTCGCGCTCCAGCGGAGCCATCGTCAGGCCCTCGCCACCAAGGAGCTGGTGGTAAAGCTCGGCCTGCTCCTGAGGTCCCCGCCAGACCACCGCCGATCCCTCGCCGTCGATGCGATGGGCCAGTTCCCAGGCCCGGTCCGGCTGCATTCCGGGCAGATGGCGCACCAGGCAGTCGACCACGTGCTGGAAGGTGTTGATGTTGTCGTCCAGCACGATCACCCGGTAGTTGGGGTAGGGCTGCCGCACCCTCTGCCGTTCCTGCACCGCTGTGGGACTGGCGTTCGTGGCGCTGATTGCGGAACCTGCCGAGGCTGCGGGCCGGGGCGGCGTCGTGACTGGCCTGAAGGCTTTCCCGATCGGGAAGGGCGGAAGGCTGGGAACAGCCACGGGCCGTGAGGCCCTGCAGCACTCCACTGGGTTGCAGACCATGGCGAGCCCCGCCGGGTTCTCCTCCCACCCTAGGTAACATCCGCTGGTGTTTTCCCGCAGGACGACTGCGGTGCCGCCCCGATGTTGATCACCCTCGGCTGGGCCGCTCTGGCCGCCACGTTCACCTTCTCGATCGCGATGGTTGTCTGGGGCCGCAACGGTGACAACACCCTGGGCTTCTGATTTCAGCTTCTCCCCCACCACGGTGCTCGCTGCGGTGGCGTTGCTGCTGCTGGTGTTCGTCAGTGGTGGCGTCGTTTACCTCTCGAGCGTCGAATGGCGGGATCGCCGCCGCCGTCAGGCGGCCTCGGCCGGCAGCCGCCGCTGAGCCTCAGTGCTTCTGCCTGGGAGATGGCGGGCCGCCTCTTGGTTAGCCCTCCCGAGGCCCACACGGCTGATCCGTTCCAGAATCTGCCGCTGGATGCGCTCCTGGCTGATCTGGAACACGCGCATCAGCAGCTTCTGGCCGGTGTTTCGCAGCATCCGACCGGCTTGACCGGTGCTGCCCGGTCAGCCGACCCGTCCCAAGCCCATTGCCCTCCTCCTCCGAGCGCTTCGGATCTGTACGGCTCGCCTCTGCCGGGACTTGCCCTCGCCCTGATGCAGCGCCGCTGGACCGGGGTCGAGCGCGAACGGATCCGTGTCGCCGCCGACGCACTGCGCCGCCGCCTGGCGGGTAACACGGTCACCTATGTGATCAACCGCAACCTCAACAGCAGCAACATCTGCCGGTTGCGCTGCGGTTTCTGTGCCTTCCGCAGGGATGAGGGCGAAGCTGGCGCCTATCGGCTTTCGCTGGAGCAGCTGGGTGAGCGCGCCGCGGAGGCCCGCCGGCTCGGGGCGACGGAGCTGTGCCTCCAGGCCGCTCTCGATCCCCAGGCCCGATTGCGGGGGAGTCATCTGGCCTGGGCGGAACAGCTGCTGCGGCATCTTGCGGCGGCAGCGCCCGGGGCACATCTCCATGCCTTCTCCCCCCAGGAGCTCCTGTTCTTCGCCCAGGCTGACCGCCTGCCTCTCGATGCGGTGCTGCTGCGCCTGCGGCAGGCGGGGCTGGGATCGGTGCCCGGCACCGCCGCGGAGGTGCTCAGTGAGCGCATCCGCCGGGTCATCTGCCCCGAGAAGCTCTCCGCCCGGGCGTGGGTGACGGTGATGCTCCAGCTGCAGCGCCATGGACTGACTGCCACCAGCACGCTGATGGGCGGCCACATCGAGCAGGCGGCCGATCGGGTCGCCCATCTGCTGACTCTCGTCGCCCTGCAGCGGCACGCATGGCAGCATCACAACCGCGGCTTCAGCGAGTTCGTGCTGCTCCCCTTCATCGGTGCGTCCGCGCCTGCGCCCCTGCGCCAAAGGGTCGGACGGGATCAGCCCGACACCGAGGCGATGCTCCTGCTCACAGCGCAGGCCCGGCTGCTGCTCGGCCCCTGGTTCGTCCACCACCAGCCCAGCTGGGTGAAGCTCACCCTGCCCCAGGCCATCGAGGCCCTGCGCTGGGGCTGCGACGACATCGGCGGGACCTTGATGGAAGAGCACATCACGACCATGGCGGGCGCCGGCGGCGGAACCTGCCAGACCCCTCAGGACCTGCAGCGGGCTGTGTGCTCGATCGGCCGACCCGTCCGCCAGCGCACCACCCTCTATGGCGTCCCGCCGGTTGACGACGCGTTCCATCCCGCCGCCACGGGTCTCCCGTCATGAGCGACAGCACCGACACACCCCTGCCGCCACCTGACGGCGCCGGGCCCAACCCGGGCGCCGGGCCCCGCAGGCTGCTCCAGCGTCTCCAGCCATGGAGGCTGTCATGGCCGAGCCGGCCACCGCTGCCCCTCACCTCACTGGCGCTCCTGTTGCTGCTGCTGCTGCCGGCGTTTCAGCTGTGGCGCCTCCCCCGCCCGCGGGCCGTGGGTCTGGAGCAGCTCCTGGAAGCGGCCAGCCTCCTGCAGAGCTTCCCTCCCACGCCGGATCGGCCCGTACCGGCTCTCTGGCGTGAGCGGCTCGGTGCCGAGCAGGCCGAGCCTCTCTGGCGGCGTCAGCGCGGGCCCTGGTGGCAGCTCTGGGGCGATCACACCGATGCGGCCCCTTTGCTCGCCTTCTCCGCCGCCTCGCTTCCCGGCGGCCCTGCCGCCGCCCTGCCGGCCAATGGCCTGCGCATCGGCGATCTGGTGGTGATCGCCGCCGATCCGTTGTCCCGCCAGTTGTTGCGCGACCGGCTGCTGCCGCAGCAGCGGCTCAGCCGCGGCCTCAATCGCCGCTGCCTCGAACGGCTGCGCCAGGACCAGTCGGTCCTGTGGAGCAGCACGGGTCTGGGGGTGATCACGGGTCCGGTCGCCCCTCTGCTGCAGCGCCTGTCAAGGGGGTGCCTCAGCTTCTCGCTCGCCGACGGCGGCCTGGTCTGGCAGGGCGAAGCCGGTGATGGTGCAGGACTGCTCGCCCCCCTGGATGCCTCCGGATCCGGTCGCTCCGACGCCCTGCCCCCGCTGCCGACCGATCGCCTTCTGGAACTGGAGGGTGGGGCCACCGATCTGCTGCTCGAGGGACTGTTGTCCCGCCCCCTGATCCGTGATCCCCTCAGCCGTCGCTATGGCCTGGATGCCGGTCGTCTGGCCCTGCTGCGTCGCACTCCCTTCCGCCTCCAGCTGAGAGCGCTCCCCAAAGGGCCCTTCCAGGCTTCCCTGGAACTGCAGCTCCCGGTGGGTCGGCAGCAGCGTGACTGGCAGACCCTGCTCGAGCAGCTCAGTCGTTCCCTAGTGCAGCAGGGCCTGACTTCCGCCGGTGATCCACCGGGAGCGACCTCGGCTCCCTCGCCCATCGAGGCCCCTGCTGCCGCCGGCGGTGAGGGATCCAGCCCCGTGGCGGCACGGCCATCGGCGGGCAGCGCCACCAGCGCGCCATCCAGGCCTTCCGATCCCAGAGGCGCCACCTGGAAGCGAACCGATGGGGTCATCGTCGGCGGGTGGCGCTGGATCACCTCCGCGCAACGCGATCCCCAGCTGCTGTTCTTCCTGGGACCCGTGCCGGCGGATCCGCTGCTGCCGATCGCCCGCGCCGACAGTCAGCTGCCGGGCCCCGGAGGCCTGCGGCTGCGCAGCCGGCCCGATGCCCTTCAGGCCCTGGGTCTGCTCCCGGCGGAGGTGCCGGAACTGGTGCGGCGCGCCGACCAGCTGTGGATGGTGGCTGAACCGCCTGCCGGTGCGGATCCCGCCACCGCCCTCAGCCGGCTGTCGGGGGGGCTGCGGGTTCCCCGCTGACGTCACCACCAGGGGCGGCGGGGGCGTCGCCGGCAGCCTGCCGTTCGCGACGGCGTCTCTCGGCGGCGACGGTCTCCTCCATGAGTTCCACCGCCTGGGCCATCTTCTCGAGGTTGCTGGTGTAGAGGCTGAGATCCTTGTCGAGCCGGTCCCGCAGCAGACCCATCGAGGCACCGATCTCGTGGGCGGCCTGCCGCAGGGTCTGGGGGTCCATGGCATCGGCGCCCTGGGCCTGCTCCAGCAGGGTGAGCAGCCCGACCGCCATCAGCCGGGAGTAGTGGAAGTCCTCACGGCGGATGCTCGCGAGCGCTTCGGCCAGGGGGGCCGGAGCTCCCTCACCCTGACGTTCGATCCATTGACGCACCTCTTCGACGGAGTGCTGCCCGAGCGTCTGCAGAGCCTCCTGCTGCTGCCGCCGCAGGCTGGCGGCATCGAAGCCGGAGGAGGTACACAGGGCCTGGAACAGGGCCTCGCGCTGGCCTTCCGGCCGGTAGCCCTTGCTGAAGCTGTCGAACACCTGCACAAGCCCGGTGGCGAACAGGGGGTCAGGCCGGAAGCCCCGCTGGCGGCTGAGCAGATGCAGTTCGACCAGCAGTTCATCTGTCATCCGCCGGTAGAGCGGACTGATGACGTGGGGAAAAGCGCTGTGGAAGGCGCGCTTGCTGTCGGCGACGGTCAGTGCTTCGCTCACGCGACGGGGGGAGACCTCAGGGTCCAGCGACCTTAGCGCTGCGATCCCGGCAAGGGCCCGCCGTGCCGGAGCAGCTCAGTAGAGTGCTCGCATCGATGAGTTCCCTCCATGCCCTCTTCATCCGTGATCCCGATCGTGATCGAGGAGTCGGGTCGTGGCGAGAGGGCCTTTGACATCTACTCCCGCCTGCTGCGCGAGCGGATCATCTTTCTTGGGGAGCCGGTGACCGCTGAATCAGCCAACCGGGTGGTCGCCCAATTGCTGTTCCTGGAAGCCGAAGATCCGGACAAGGATATTTTTCTCTACATCAATTCCCCCGGCGGTTCCGTCTACGACGGACTGGGCATCTTCGACACGATGCAGCACATCAAGCCTGACGTCCAGACCGTCTGTGTCGGACTGGCGGCATCGATGGGGGCCTTTCTGCTGTGTGCCGGTGCCAAGGGCAAGCGCAGCAGTCTTACCCATTCGCGCATCATGATCCACCAGCCCCTGGGTGGAGCTCGCGGCCAGGCCAGTGACATCCGCATCCAGGCGGATGAGATTCTCTATCTGAAGGACAAACTCAACCGTGAGCTCTCCGACCGCACCGGTCAGCCGCTGGATCGGATTCAGACGGATACCGACCGTGACTTCTTCATGTCACCGGCTGAAGCTGTTGAGTACGGACTCATTGACAAGGTGATCGAAAAGCGCCCGGTGCGACCCATCTGAATCGTCCCTGATTCTCTCCCGAATCTTCCTTCTTCGCCCCCACTTTGCACGGGGCTGATTCTCAGCGGCTGCGTGGATTCGCGGTACCCTGCTGTTCCCTCTCTCAGACGCTGAGCCACGAGCGGGACTTCAGCTTTCCGTTGTCTCCGGCTTCAGGGTTCTGATGGGGTCCGGGGATTGCAGCAGGAGTGAATCCGCTCCTGTGCCTTCGGGGAATCGGTGGATGGATCCTTCGGTTCCCCCCAGGCTCTGCGCATCCTTCATCCACAGCTGCAGCGGATGGTGGCCGCCCCTGGTACAGGAGCAGGGATGCGGCCAACGATGTCGCTCCAGGCACCGCTGCGCAGGCCGGCTTCTCGAAACTCCCGGGCAAAAAAAACGCCGCCCTGTGGGGCGGCGGGATACATGATGTGCGTGGGCACAGTGCCGATCAGGCCGCCGGAGCGGCGGTCAGCACAGGGGTGAAGCGTTCTTTCTCGGGGATGCTGGTGAACTCCGAGACGATGGCCCGGAACTCATCACCGTCGAGGGTTTCCTTCTCGATCAGCAGCTCCACCACCCGATCCATGCAGGCACGCTGCTGACTCACGAGTCTGACGGTCTCGGCATAGCAGCTCTGAACGATCTGACGCACCGCGGCATCGACCCGGGCGGCGGTGGCATCGGAACCGTCGCTGCGGGTCATCAGATCACGGCCCAGGAAAACCTCCTGGCTGCCGGACTCAAGTGAGAACTGACCGATGTCGCTCATGCCGAACCGGGTCACCATCTGGCGGGCGATCGACGCCACCTGCTGAATGTCTCCGCCGGCTCCGGTGGTCACCTCGGAATGGCCGAACACCACATCTTCCGCCGCACGGCCACCGAGGGCTCCCATGATGCGGGCTCGCAGCTGGGCACGACTCACGAGCATCTGCTCTTCATCGGGTGCGAACCACGTCAGACCCTGGGCCTGGCCGCGGGGAATGAGGGTGACCTTCTGGACGGGGTCGTGATCCTTGACCAGGGTGCCAACGAGAGCGTGGCCCACCTCGTGATAAGCGATCAGGCGCTTACTGCGGCCGTCGGTGAGCGGCTTGCCCTCCATGCCGGCGATGACGCGGTCAACGGCATCATCGATCTCACCAAGTCCGATCGCCTCCTTGCGGCGACGGGCCGTGAGGATGGCGGCCTCGTTGAGCAGGTTGGCCAGATCGGCCCCGGTGAAACCGGGAGTGCGTCGGGCGATCGCCTCGAGGGATACCCCATCCTCAAGCTTCTTGTTGCGGGCATGCACCGCCAGGATCGAGAGCCGACCTTTGATGTCGGGGGCATCGACGCTGACCTGACGGTCAAAACGGCCGGGGCGCATCAGCGCCGAATCGAGCACATCGGGCCGGTTGGTGGCAGCGATGATGATGATGCCGCTGTTGCCCTCAAAGCCGTCCATCTCGGTGAGGAGCTGGTTGAGGGTCTGCTCGCGCTCGTCGTTGCCACCACCGATGCCTGCACCGCGCTGACGACCGACGGCGTCGATCTCATCGATGAAGATCAGGCAGGGGCTGTTCTCCTTGGCTCGTTTGAAGAGGTCGCGGACTCGGCTGGCGCCGACACCCACGAACATCTCGACGAATTCCGAACCCGACAGCGAGAAGAACGGAACCCCGGCCTCGCCGGCGATCGCTTTCGCCAGCAGGGTCTTGCCGGTGCCGGGAGGGCCCACCAGCAGCACGCCCTTGGGAATGCGCGCGCCCACGGAGGTGAACCGTTCGGGGGTCTTCAGGAAGGTGACCACCTCCTGGAGGTCCTGCTTGGCCTCCTCGACGCCCGCGACATCGTCGAACTTGACGCCCGTCTGGGCTTCCATCGCGAAGCGGGCCTTCGTCTTGCCGAACTGCATCGCCTGGCCGGGACCGCCGGGCATGCCGTTCGAGCGGCGTGCCAGGAGGATGAGTGAACCGATCAGCAGAAGCGGGAAGAGGAGATTGCCGATCAGGCCGAGGGCCGGCGGTGCGCTCTTGGGAGGATGGATGTCAAAACTGATGCCCTGCTGCTTGAGGTTGTTGATCAGTTCAGGTGCCAGACCGGGCAGGTCGACCCGCAGGCGCTGCACCCGGTTGTCCAGATCGGGATCGACCGCCTCGACCACGGCCGTGCGACCGCCGTCGTAAACATCCACAGCTGTGACGCGCCCGGCCTCGACGTAATCGAGGAACCGGCCGTAGCTCATCCGGGCCACCGCCGTGTTGCGCGGAGCCACGGTGGGCCCGTTGGCGCCCAGGCGGTTCGGACCGCTGCCGATCAGCTGCCAGCCCAGAAACAGGGCGACGGCGATGGGCAGAACCCAAAGAGCGATCAGACGCCAGCGCTGGTTCATCGGGTGGCTTGCATTTTGACGAAGTGTAAACGCGGCTTCATCCAGCTGCGGCAGGATCACCGGCCTTTGATTCTGAGTCACTCCTCCCTTGCGCCGCCTCAGCGGCGCAACCTGGAGGGACGACGGTTCGATCGCCCGACCTGCGAGCGAGGCGTCAGGCCGCTGGTGCCGCAAAAGATCCCTGGCGTTCGGCTCAGCCGGCTTCAAGCCAGGGATTGGCGGTTTCCAGCTCCTGAGCCTCCAGGGCGTCAGCCAGAGCGCCGATCGGCTCACAGCTCAGCTCGAGGGCCGGGCACGACTCGAGCAGCTCGGGACCGCCCAGCCCATGGGTCCAGATCTCCACCTCGCTGTCCTTGGGGCACTGGAAACTGAGCAGCTCGAACGGAAACACCACCCGTTCCAGGAAGAAGGCATGGGGCCCGCAGCAACGCAGGATGACCATGCGGTCGGACTTATTGCGGAAGCCGCAATCCAGCAGGGTCTGGAGCTCCAAGTTGCGATTGTTGGGGGCCAAATCATTTACCCATCGCTCCGCCAGGGGCATGTGTGACTTTCGTCACGGTTTCCCGTCCTTAAGGGTTTCTCCGGAATCCCGCGGGCTCCTGGGTTCCGTGCGGCAAGCCCTCGCCAAGGGAGGCTGACCAGTCTTCAGAGGCTGCGCAGGGCGACGATCGGATCCAGTTGCGCGGCCCGGCGCGCCGGCACCACCCCAAAGAAGAGTCCGATCGAGCCGGAGAGCAGGACCGTACCTGCCACGGTGGCAGGGGCGATCGCTGCCGGCAGGGGTGTGAACAGCGCCACCAGGCTCACCGCCGAAATGCCCACGGCGCTGCCCACGACGCCACCGGCGCAGGCGAGCACCATCGATTCCACCAGGAACTGGAGCAGCACATCCGTGCTGCGGGCTCCAAGGGCCTTGCGGAGTCCGATCTCCTCGGTGCGTTCGCTCACCGACACCAGCATGATGTTCATGATGCCGATGCCGCCCACGAGCAGAGAGACGGCGGCGATCGCGGCCAGCATCAGCGTCAGGCCGCCGGTGATCGTGCCCACGATCGACTGGGCCTCCTTCTGGGAACGCACCACGAAGTCGTCCTCCCGCAGGATGCGGTGGCGCTGGCGCAGCAGATTGGTGATCTGGAAATTGGCGGCGCTGGTGCGCTGCTCGTCCACGGCTTCGACCGAGATGAAGCTCAGCACAACGCCATAGGTGGGATCGCGGCCGCTCAGCCGGCTCACCATGGTGGTCAGCGGGATGTAAGCCGCCTCATCCTGGTTGGATCCGAAGACCGCGCCCTTGGGGGCCATCACACCGATGACCTCAAAGGACTGATCACGGATGCGCACCTGCCGGCCGATCGCCTGACCCGTGGGGATCAGCTTGTCGCGCAGGTCCGGACCCAGCACCACCACGCTGCGGGCGCTGCGCACATCGCTCTCGCTCAGAAAGCGGCCCTGAGCCACCTCGAAGCTGCGGACCGGCACGAAATCCGGTGTGACCCCCGAGATGGAGCTGGTGACGGCCTGGGCGCCGGACTGGACGACCTCACTGAGCGTGATCTGCGGAACAACGCGCCGCACGCTGGGCACCTGCTCGGCGATCGCTTCGGCGTCCTCCAGGACGAGGGTCTTGGGAACGTCGATGCCCTGACGACGGGTGTCGTTTCGCCCCGGCAGGATGAAGAGCACATTGGCTCCCAGGCTGCTGAGCTGGCTGTCGGCCAGATTCTGGGCCCCACGCCCGACCCCCACCAGGGTGATCACCGAGGCGTTGCCGATCACGATGCCCAGCATGGTGAGCAGACTGCGCATGCGGTTGGCACGCAGGGTGCTCAGGGCCATACCCACCGTTTCCAGCGGCGGCAATTTCGGGGCCATGGGGTGGGAGCCGTGGGGAAGGGGACAGGCACACGCCCTGCTGCCGGAGGCAGCGCCGGAACCCGATCGTTCCGCGGGGACCTTCAGATCCCTGCGGTCTTGACCGGGGCCCTGGTCAGGGCGGACCCGGATCGGGTCGGCCGTCTAAAAGGATGGCGTGCCGCGCATCTCGATGGGGCTCAGGGCGCCGCGATGCACCAGCCCCTCCTCCACCGACAAGGTGATGATCTCTCCCTGCCGCAGGAAGGAGGTGGCATTGCTCACCCCCACAACGGCGGGAATGCCCAGGCGCTCGGCGATCACCGCTGCATGGCTCTCCCTCCCCTCCACCTCGGTGATCACGCCGCGGGACCGTCGGATCGTTTCCAGGTAGGCGGCGCTGGTCTCGCGCACCACCAGGATTTCGCCGTTCTCCAGGGAGGCGGCCTCCTCGGGGGTTCTGGCCACGCGCACCTTGCCGTTGACCGAGCCTCTGCCGATGCCGCGTCCGCGGCCCAGGACCGCTGAAACCATGCCGACCCGCACCAGATCGGTCGAGCCGCTGACGCCCTCCAGCGTGCCCTGGGTCTGGACCACCAGATCGCCTTCCTGGAGAAGCCCCCGGCTCTGGGCGACGCCCATGGCGATGTTGAAGGTGCTGCCGCTGTTGGCCTGCTCCGCCACCAGCAACGGGTTCACTCCCCAGACCAGCTGCAGCTGCCGGGCCACCTGCACATCGCTGGTGATGGCCAGGATCGGGGTGCTGGGCCGGAACTTGCTGACATTGCGCGCGGTGGAGCCGCTCTTGGTGAGCGGCAGGATGGCGGCGGCGTTGAGGTTGCGGGCGATGGTGCTGACCGCCTGGCAGATGGCGTTGGGGATCGTGGTGGCCATCTGGGTGTCGATCACCCGCTGGGGGTAATCGCGCTCGATGCGGCGGGCGATCTGGTCCATGGTCGCCACGGCCTCGACGGGGTAATCCCCCACCGCCGTCTCGTTGGAGAGCATCACCGCGTCGGTGCCGTCGAGGATGGCATTGGCCACATCGCTCACCTCGGCCCGGGTGGGACGGGGACAGCCCGCCATCGAATCGAGCATCTGCGTGGCCGTGATGATCGGAATGCCCAGGCTGTTGGCCTTGCGGATCAGTTCCTTCTGCAGCAGCGGCACCTCTTCGGCGGGCATCTCGACGCCGAGGTCACCACGGGCAACCATCACACCGTCACACAGAGGAAGGATCGCGTCGATCGCGTCGATCGCCTCAAATTTCTCGATCTTGGCCACCACCGGCGTGGTGTGACCGTGACTGCGGATCAGCTCGCGGATCTCCTGCATGTCGGAGGGATTGCGCACGAAGCTGAGGGCCACCCAGTCGACACCCTGCTGCAGGCCGAAGGTGAGATCACGGCGGTCCTTGTCGGTGAGCGCCCGGATCGAGAGCTGCACATCCGGGAAATTGACCCCTTTGTTGTTGGACAGCACGCCGCCGACGGTGACGCTGCAGTGCAGGGTCTGGGCGGGCTGATCGACGGATTCGACCAGCATCTCGACTCGACCGTCGTCGAGCAGGATGCGGCTGCCGGCGGTCACTTCGTCGGCCAGCCGGTCGTAGGTGACGGTGGCGATCTCGCGATTGCAGCTCACATCGCGGGAGGTGAGGCTGAAACGCTCCCCCTTCGCGAGGGTGATCGGGCCTTCGGCGAAGCGGCCAAGGCGGATCTTCGGTCCCTGCAGATCCTGGAGGATGCCGATGTGAACGCCCATCTCGTGGGCGACAGCGCGGATGGTGGCGATGCGGGTGGCGTGTTCGCTGTGATCGCCGTGAGAGAAGTTGAGACGGAAGGTGGTGGCGCCGGCCTCGATCAACCGCCGCAGCACCTCAGGCGATTCGGTGGCAGGCCCGATGGTGGCCACGATCTTGGTGCGACGCATGGGATCGCGGACCGGCCCTTGGCCGCTGAGACTCAGCCGGAAACTACCATCCGGCCACCTCCCGCCCCTGCCTGTCATGGACCTGCGCACCTATCAGCAGCGTTCAAGGGCGACGGCGCGCTACCCCCAGGTGGGAGCGAACCCCATCTATCCCACCCTGGGACTCTGCGGTGAGGCCGGGGAGGTGGCCGACAAGGTGAAGAAGGTGCTGCGCGACCGCGAGGGTGTCTTCGATGGCGCCGTGATCGACGATCTGCGCCTGGAACTCGGCGACGTGCTCTGGTACGTGGCCCAGCTGGCGACGGAGCTGGAGCTCGATCTGGCCGAGATCGCCGAAGCCAATCTGGCCAAGCTCGCCAGCCGTGCCGCCCGTAACGTGATCGCAGGCAGTGGCGACCGGCGTTGAGGGGCATCCCGATGAAGCAGCAGCCCCAGCTACGAGTTCTGTGGCCCTGCGCCCTTCCTGCGGCTTCCTCGCCGGAAAGCTGCGCCGGCCGTTCGCTGACGTCGTGGGCCGGCAGTCTGCTGCCGCTGCTTGGAGCCCTGTTGCTGGCGCTTCTGCTCACCGCACCGCTCAGTGCCGCCCCGGCATGGGCCGCGGACCTTCTGGTCTCCGATGTGCGCCTCGAGCCCTGCCCCGCCGAGGATGCCGGCAGCCAGCCGGAGCTGCGGCGCCCCACCGGTGCCAGCTGCTATGCCCTGCGCGGAAGGGTCACCAATCCAGGCCGTCAGCCGGTTGTGGACACCGATGTGTTCGCCCTGATTCTCGACAGCAGCGGCGAGCCGGTGCTCCCCAACCGCAGCCGGGTGGGCTCGATCGGCGATGTACCGCCTGGGGATTCCGAGTTCGCGCTGCGCCTGGCAGTGCCGGCGGGAACGCCAGGGCCGTTTGAGGTGCGCAATCCCCGTGCCCGCGGGTTCAAGGCACCCGTGCGCAGCCGGGCGGCGGAGGGAGAGGAGCTGCTGCCATTGGAAGAAGCCGTCTCACCGGGGTGAACGACCCGGGTGCTGAGACCAGCTGGTTGATAACCGCTGCTGAAGGTCGGATGACGGAGTCGCTTCTCCGTTGGTCTGACGACCCCGCAGGGATCAGAGCAGCGTCATCCTGGCGCCTTCGATCAGGCTCTGCAGCAACTGCAGCGCCAGAAAGGCCAGCAGCGCGGAGAGATCGAGGCCCCCGATCGGCGGGATGAGACCGCGGAAGGCATTGAGGTAGGGGTCGGTGATGGCGCTCACACCGGAGAGCACGGGGTTGCCCCAGTCGAGGTTGGGGAACCAGCTCAGCAGCACCCGCACCAGCAGCACCAGCAGATAGATGCTCAGGGTCTGGGCCAGGACTCCCAGCAGAAAATCGAGTGCGTTCAGGGGCATGGTGGCTGGCTTGGAGGTGGGGGAGGCCGTCGGTCTGCGGCAGCCGTCACGAGGACAGCTTGCCAGTGCCGGCACCCTTCCGGCGGACAGCGGTCGCTCCCGGCCCCAGGGTGCAGCCCGGTCCGGGCATGCAGCGGCCTTGGAAGCCCAATCCTCAGTCGGCGGTGATGGCTGCTGCCGGCTTGTCCTCCTCCCAGAGGTCCGGATCGGGCTCTGCAGGCGTTTCGCCGCCCGTCGCCGGCTCTGCAGCGATGCCCGTCTCGCCGACACCACCCACGGCGGAGCGATCGGCACGACGCCTGCGGCTCCCGGCTTGTCCGCTCGTCAGCGCCTCGCCCTTGACTGAGAAGGTGCGGTGGAACTTTTCGCTGAGGCTCAGCCAGTAGGAACGGCCGTCGCTCTGGCGGCGGCGTTCGATGAAGTCCTGGGCGAGCAGCTCGCGGATGTGGTCGTAGGCACCGGAGCCGCGCAGGTCCACCAGCTCTGACTGCAGGATCCGCTTCTTGAGCGCGATCGTCGCCAGGGTGCGCAGGGCGGCCGTGGAGAGATCCACCGGCAACAGGCTCTGCACCAGATCGCCCAGGCTTTCGCGCAGCTGCAGGCTGAAGCTCTGGCCCTCCTGGCGGATCTCCAGTGCCGTGTCGCGGTGGGCGTAGTCGGCCATCAGGGTGATCAGGGCCAGCTCGGTCTCCTCGCGTTCGATGCCGGCGATGGCGGCGAGCTCGGCCAGGGGAACCGGACGGCCCTTCAGGTAGAGAATCGCCTCCAGCCGGGCCGGCAGCGACAGGGTGCGGAGCGTCTCCTGGGCCACGGCCTCTGCTACGGGAGTCGCCTGGGAATCGGGATCGGTGCTGGCCATGGCGGGATTTCAGCAGACCCGCCGCCTTCAGGCCAATGGGAACCCGGTGGAGCCACGCCTGGTGGCAGCCGCGCCGGGACACCGGTCGCGATCCCTCCTGCCCTCCATGGCTGCCGTCGGCCCATGGGGAGCGTCCCCAGGCGAGCCCCCCGGCGGGCCCTGTTCAGGAGGCGGCCAGAGCCGCCAGGGCCGGCCGCGCCGGG
Source organism: Synechococcus sp. CBW1004 (assembly GCF_015840715.1). Lineage (NCBI taxonomy): Bacteria > Bacillati > Cyanobacteriota > Cyanophyceae > Synechococcales > Synechococcaceae > Synechococcus > Synechococcus sp. CBW1004. The sequence continues at coordinate 743,063 of NZ_CP060397.1, forward strand.
CTCGCCTCACCCAGGAACAGCTGGTAGGCGGGATTGTCTGTCTCCTCCCAGTGCTGGTAGGGGAGATCGGCGAGGAAGCGGCGCCACTCCTCCAGCTCGGCATCAGGCACCTGCACGCCCACGACGATGCGGCCGACGTCGGCGCCGTGGTTGCGGTAATGGAAGATGCTGATGTTCCAGTTCGGGTGGAGGGCGCTGACGAACGCCATCAGCGCACCGGGACGCTCCGGGAACTCGAAGCGGTAGAGCAGCTCCTTCCCCGCCGGCGGCTGCCCCTCACGGCCGGGTGGCAGCCGGCCGCCCACCATGTGGCAGAGGTGCAGCTTGGCGAGCTCGTTGTCACTGAGGTCCAGACAGGGAAAGCCGTGCTGCTCGAGGCCGGCGATCAGGGAGGTGGTGTCATCGCGACCGCTGATCTGCACGCCCACGAAGATGTGGGCCCGCTGGGGATCGGCGAGCCGGTAGCTGAACTCGGTGAGGTTGTGCTGGCCAAGCAGGCCGCAGAAGCGCCTGAGGCTGCCGGGTCCCTCCGGGATCTCCACCGCGAGCAGCGCCTCGCGTTCCTCGCCCAGTTCGGCCCGCTCCGCGACAAAGAGCAGCCGGTCAAAGTTCATGTTGGCGCCGCAGGCGATCGCCACCAGCGTCCGGCCGCTGAGAGCGCGGGCCTGCACATCCTTCTTCATCCCCGCCACCGCGAGGGCGCCGGCGGGCTCCAGGATCGAGCGCGTGTCCTCGAAGACGTCCTTGATCGCCGCGCAGATCTCGTCGGTGTCCACCGTGACCATGGCATCGACGTACTCGCGGGCCAGCTCGAAGGTGAGCTCTCCCACCTGGCGGACCGCCACGCCATCGGCGAACAGGCCCACCTGCTCGAGCCGCACCCGCTCACCGCAGGCCAGCGAGCGGGTCATGGCGTCGGCATCGATGGGTTCGACACCGATCACCTGCACCCGTGGCCAGAGGCTCTTGACGTAGGCCGCCACGCCGGCGATGAGACCGCCGCCCCCGACGGCCACGTAGATGGCATCGGGGGGCTCCGAGCACTGGCGCAGGATCTCGAGGCCGATCGTGCCCTGACCGGCGATCACCTCCGGATCGTCGAACGGGTGGATGAAGGTCAGCCCCCCGATCTCCTCCAGCCGCTTCGCCTCCGTGCAGGCCTCGTCGTAGGTGTCGCCATGCAGCACCACCTCGGCGCCGCGGGCCGCCACCGATCGCACCTTCATCTCCGGCGTGGTCACCGGCATGACGATCACGGCGCGGCACCCAAGGCGCTGGGCGGCGAGGGCAACCCCCTGGGCATGGTTACCGGCGCTGGCGGCGATCACACCGCGCTCGAGTTCGGCGGCGCTGAGCCGGGCCATCCGGTTGTAGGCACCGCGCAGCTTGAAGCTGAACACCGGCTGAAGGTCCTCGCGCTTGAGGAGCACCTGGTTGCCGAGCCGGCGCGACAGGTTCGGAGCTGGGTCGAGCGGCGATTCGATCGCCACGTCATAGACGCGGGCCCGCAGGATGCGCTGCAGGTAGGGACTGGCGAGCGGAAAGCTCTGCGGTCCGTAGGGGTTGGCCAGCGGTTCGCTCATGTCACCGAGTCTGCCAATCGGGGGCCCAAACGGTCGCGGATGCCGCCGACCGGCCGGGGGGGCGCCGTAGATTGCTGCTCCCGAGGCAGTTGAGACGGCATGCATGCAAGTGAGCTGAGCCACCCCAATCAGCTGCACGGGCTCACTGTCGCCGAGCTGGAGGCGATCGCCCGCCAGATCCGGGAGAAGCACCTCGAGGTGGTCTCCACCAGCGGAGGACATCTCGGGCCCGGTCTCGGGGTGGTCGAGCTGACCCTCGCCCTCTATCAGACTCTCGATCTCGACCACGACCGGGTGGTCTGGGATGTGGGACACCAGGCCTACCCCCACAAACTGGTCACCGGCCGTTGGAACAATTTTCATACCCTCCGTCAGAAGGATGGCGTCGCCGGCTATCTCAAACGCTGTGAGAGCCGCTTCGATCACTTCGGTGCCGGCCATGCCTCCACGTCGATCTCGGCGGCTCTGGGCATGGCCCTGGCCCGTGATCAGCGCGGCGAGGACTTCAAATGCGTGGCCGTGATCGGAGACGGCGCCCTCACCGGCGGCATGGCCCTGGAGGCGATCAACCACGCCGGCCATCTGCCGAAGACGCGCCTTCTGGTGGTGCTGAACGACAACGACATGTCGATCAGCCCCCCGGTGGGAGCCCTGTCCACCCACCTGAACCGGATGCGGCTGAGCAAGCCGGTTCAGTTCCTGCAGGGCAACGCCGAGGAGGCGATCCGCAGCCTTCCTTTCCTGCATGGTGAGCTGCCCGCTGAGCTGCAGAACCTCAAGGAGAGCCTGAGGCGCCTGGCGGTGCCGAAGGTCGGAGCCGTGTTCGAGGAGCTGGGCTTCACCTACATGGGGCCGGTCGATGGCCATGACATCGGCGCCATGATCCGCACCTTCCAGGCGGCCCACCGTGAGGAGGGGCCGGTGCTGGTGCATGTGGCGACGACCAAGGGCAAGGGCTATGCGTACGCCGAGGCCGACCAGGTGGGATACCACGCCCAGAGCGCCTTCGATCTCGCCACCGGCAAGGCCTATCCCTCCAGCAAGCCCAAGCCGCCGAGCTGGAGCAAGGTGTTCGGCCAGACCCTGGTCAAGATCTGCGAGCAGGATCCGCGGGTGGTCGGGATCACCGCCGCGATGGCCACCGGCACCGGCCTCGACATCCTGGAGAAAGCCCTGCCGAAGCAGTATTTCGACGTCGGCATCGCCGAGCAGCACGCCGTCACCATGGCGGCGGGCATGGCCTGCGAGGGCCTGCGGCCGGTGGTGGCGATCTACAGCACCTTCCTGCAGCGCGCCTACGACCAGCTGATCCACGACGTCGGAATCCAGAACCTGCCCGTCACCTTCGTTCTCGATCGCGCCGGCATCGTCGGCGCCGACGGCCCCACCCACCAGGGCCAGTACGACATCAGCTATCTGCGCGCCGTCCCCAACTTCACGGTGATGGCGCCGAAGGATGAGGCCGAACTGCAGCGCATGCTGGTCACCTCGATCGACCATGACGGGCCCTGTGCCATCCGCTTCCCCCGCGGCGAGGGCGAAGGGGTGCCGCTGATGGAGGAGGGCTGGCAGCCCCTGGAGATCGGCCGGGGCGAGGTGCTTGCCGAGGGTGAGGACCTGCTGATCGTGGCCTATGGCTCGATGGTCTATCCGGCCATGTCCACCGCCGGGTTGCTGCAGGAGCGCGGGGTGCGCGCCACGGTGATCAACGCCCGCTTCCTGCGGCCGCTGGATGAAGCGCTGATCGCGCCCCTGGCCCGCCGCATCGGCCGGGTGGTGACGATGGAGGAGGGCGCCCTGCCCGGAGGCTTCGGCGCTGCCGTGGTGGAGGCCCTCAACGATCAGGAGGTGCTCGTGCCGGTGCTGCGCCTCGGCATCCCTGATGTGCTCGTCGATCACGCCTCGCCGGATCAGAGCAAGCAGGCCCTCGGTCTGACCCCGCCGCAGATGGCGGAGCGGATCCTTGAGCGCTTCGCCGCCTCCCTTGCCCGTCTGCCCCGCCAGGCGGTGGCGGCCCGCGCCTGATCCACGGGGGCTTGCTCTCCGTTCCTGCGGCAGCCCCTCATGACGGGTTTGGTCACCCCGCAGCAGAGGCCTGTGCTGTCCCGCTGGGTGGCTCGTCTGAGCCTGAGGCCCCGCCTTCACCTTGCCGTTCCATGACAACGAGCCCCGCCACCCAGGGACTCCTGGCTTGAGCCACACCCCTCACCCATCCGATGTCTTGGCAGACAACGCAGGCCGGGATCTCAGGACCACGGTGCTGGTGGTGGGGGCCGGGCCCGCCGGCGGTGACCTGGCTCGCCGCGTGGCGTCTGCCGGGGTCTCTGTGTTGCTGGTGGACCAGCTGGCTGATCTCTCCCAGGCCGCCTTCAGCAGTGCTGCCCTGCCGATCTCCGCTCTCGAGCGTCATGGTCTGCCGGCCGCTGTGGTGGCGCATCGCTGGAGCCGCTGGCAGCTGCACGGGCCCGGAGAGGCTTGCCGCGAGTGGCGCGCTGAGCGTCCGCTGGGAGTGGTGCTTGATTTCGCTGCCCTGCGCCGATGGCTGGCCGACGAGGCCGTGCGCTGGGGGGCCCGGCTGCAGCTCGGCTGGCGCGCGCTCGACTGCCGCAGCCAGCCCGACGGCACGCTGCTCACCCGTCTGCGTGATCGCCGCGGCGTGGTGCATCACTGCCGCAGCCGCTGGGTGATCGATGCCTCCGGGCAGGGGCGGGCGCTGCTGGGGGATCCGCCAGACCCTGCCGATCTGGTTTCAGGACTGGGTGTGGAGTGGCTTCTGGAGGTGGGACCCTCCACCTGGGAGCGCTGGCGTGATCGTCTGAGCTTCTGCCTGGGGACGGACTGGGTGCCGCAGGGCTATGGCTGGATCTTCCCGATGCAGCCGGGCCGGCTCAAGGTGGGAGTGTGCCGGCTGCAGGATCCCGGTCGACGGCAACCGCCTTTGGCGCCGCTTCTGGAGGGCTTGATGCAGCGGCAGCTGGTTCAGCAGGGTGAAACCCCGCGGGTGCTGGACCGCCATGGTGGCCTGATCCGCAGCTCGATTCGTCGCCGCGAGCCCCATCGTCGCGGTCGGCTGGTCGGCCTCGGCGACGCGGTGAGCACTGCCAACCTGCTGGGCGGCGAGGGCATCCGCCATGCACTGACCAGCAGCCAGGTGTTGGCTCCGCTGCTGCTGCAGGCGGTGGCGCAGGAGCGGGAGGAGCCTCTGAAGGCTTACGCGTGGCAGCTCCGCCGGCGCCTCGGACCGCGCTGGAGCCTCAGTGGCCGTCTGGCATGCCGCACCTGGCTGGGTCTGCACGACGGTCGCGGCGATCAGCATCTCGCGCGGCTGCTCTCCGGTCTGGAGGTCTGCCCCGCCGAGGATCTGTCGGCGCTGTTGTTTGAGTACCGCTTCGAGCGCTACGGGCTGAGGGCGCTCCCCTATCTGCTCGGTTGGCGCTGACTGGAGCAGTCAGGGAGGGGCGCCCCTGGGAGCGCGCCCTCCGGATGGACAGGTTGGTGGTGGAACCGGCGTTTCAGAGCACGCCGCGGGCAGCCAGGCCCTGGATGGCACCCATGCCGATGAGGTGGCCCAGGGCGGTGGTGCCGAGCATGGCGCCATGGCTGAAGCCGCCGAACAGGGAGGGGCTGGGCAGCTGCAGACCGACGTTGGGCTGCTTGATCGTCGCCTTGCCGATGGCGATGGCGATCACGTTGCAGACGATCATCACCAGAGCCACCTTCGGAGACCAGGTGACGGTGGCGGGGGCGATGGCCAGCAGAGGAGCGAACATCGATTTCAGGGCACGACGCCTCATCTTCTGAGCAGAGCCCGCTGCCTGCCGGTTCGCTTAAGACTTGTTCATTGCGGAGCGCTGCCAGGACGCCGGATCGTTCTCCCGGAGCGGCGGCCGGCCAGGGCTCATCGATCGCCGGGCGGGCCGGGATCCGGCCCAGCTCTGCCGCTGGTGAGCGTGAAGCCCAGCACCACCAGCAGGTTGCTGAGGGTGAGCAAGGCCTCGGCGCCGCCGTGCAACGGGTCGACATCGGCCAGTTGCCGGCCATAGACGCGCAGTGCCACGATCGCGGCGGCGATCGTCACGGCCACGAAGACGAGCGTGAACTGAAAACCGCGCAGGGCCAGACGCGGGAACGCCGGCAGCCGAGACGCCCACCACAGGAAGGCCAGGTAGGGGAGCAGCGACAGCACGAACAGGGGGGTCGGATCGATCGACCCGAGCCGCTGCAGCAGCGACATGGGCAGCTCGTTCATGGTTGAACAGCGGGGAACCCGCCCGTGTCGGCTGCGCCTGTCGCACCAGGGGCTGCCGGTCCCGTTGCGGGCTGAGGCGGATCCACCGGGGCCTGGTCCAGGCCGAGCCGCTGGCGTTGCAGGAGATTCCAGGCTGCGACCGCCAGGGCGACATTGCCGGCCGTCGTCAGGCCGGCCTGCAGCACCACCAGACCCTTGAGTTCGGCGCTGTTGTCGAACAGGTGCCAGGTGCAGGCCGCCATGGCGCTGGCCAGGGCCGGCAGCATCGCCAGGGACAGCCAGCGCCAGCCACCTTCACCCCGTATCTGGCCAAACCGCTGGATCGCGACCATCGCCGCCACCCACTCCAGCACCGAGGCGATGTGAATCCACCAGGTGCCGAGCGACAGAGCGTGCATCAGGCCGCGGAGGGGACCCGTAATGTACGGAGCCGTGCCCTGCCGACGCCTTGAGCGCCCGCGATTCCGCCGTCAGCCCGCCCCGGGTGCTGCTGTGCGGCTACTACGGCGAGCACAATCTCGGCGACGACGCCCTGCTGGAGGTGCTGCTGCGCCAGCTGCCCCAGGGCTGGACGCCTCGCATCACCGCCTTCGACCAGGAGCAGATCCGGCAGCGCTTCCAGGCGGAGTGGCCCACCCTGGAGACAGTGGACCGACGCAGCCCCCGTGCGGTGCTGCAGGCTCTGGCCGGCTGTCAGGCCCTGGTGCTCGGTGGGGGCAGCCTGCTGCAGGACGCCACCAGCTTCCGCAGTCTTCTCTATTACGCGGCTCTGATCCTGGCGGCCCGCAGCCGGGGATTGCCCGTGCTGCTCTGGGGCCAGGGCCTCGGCCCGCTGCGCCGCCGCCGCAGCCGCGCCCTCGCCCGCCTGCTGCTGGGGCTCGTGAACGGCATCAGCTGGCGCGACGCCGCCTCCGCTCACCTGGCGGCTGGCTGGGGAATCCGCGCCGCCCATGGCAGCGATCCGGTCTGGGGGCTGGAGCCGTTGGAGTGGCATGGCCGGGGCGGCCCGATCGTGCTGTGCTGGCGTCCGGTCGATCAGCTTGATGACGCTGGCTGGCGCCAGCTGCTCACAGCGTTGGAGCAGCTGGCGGAACGTACAGGCAGGCCGGTGCACTGGCTGCCCTTCCATCAGCACCAGGATCGCGATCTGCTGGTGGAGCTGCAGCGGCGCCGCCTGGTGGGCGAGGCGCTGCGGCGCCGCAGCGTGCAGGTGGAAGCCGCCACGCCGGAGCAGGCGATGCAGCACTTCCAGGGCGCTTCCCTGGTGCTGGCGATGCGCCTGCATGGCCTGATCCTGGCGGCCCTGGCCGGCAGCCCCTGCGCCGCACTCAGCTACGACCCGAAGGTCGCCGCCGCCGCTGGGGCCCTCGGCTGCCCCTGCCTCGAGCTGGGCGAGCTGCAGCCGGCTGAGCTCGTCGCCGTTGAGGCGCTGCTGGCCAGCTGGCAGCCGCTGCTGGATCAGCCTGGCGATCCGGGCCGGCGCGAGCGGCTGCGGTCGGACACCCGCGTCCACGCCGAGCTTCTGCAGCGGCTGGCTCGCTCCGCCTCCTGATCTCCCGGGTAGAGGTCAGGACCGGCTGGTTGGCCTGATGCCAGCTGCCTGCTTGGCGCGGAACGGAGCCCTCAGGCCTGAGTTCCGACGGCTTGGGTCTGCCTGCTGGCGCTCCTGGTCGGTTGGCTCGCCTCTGAGCCGGCTCAGATCAGAACGCCGCCGCGATCGAGCCGGGCCCTGTCGAGCTGCTGCCCGGACGTGTTCCAGGCCTCGATCGTGAGGCTGCCGGCATCGGCGTGCAGGGAGGCGAAGCCGTAGGTGCTCACCGCCCGGGCGCTGTTGGGGCCAGGTACCACCGGCCGCAGTGTGGCGCCGCCGTTGCCCACATCCAGATAGGTGGTGCCGTCGATCGGCCGGCTGCGCTCGTAGTTGTGGTCGTGGCCGTGGATGTACAGCTGCACGCCGTGGCGCTGGAACAGTGGGGTCAGCCGGGCGATGGCGGCGCGGTCGTTGCCGTAGAGGCCGGAGGAATAGATCGGGTGGTGGCCGACGACAACCTTCCAGGGGGCGCTGCTGGCAGCGAGCACCCGTTTCAGCCAGGGCAGCTGGTGCTGCCAGGCGGCGTTGCCGTTGGTGTCGAGCATGAGGAACTCCACCGGCCCCCGCCGCAGCGTGTACCAGCGGCCCTTCATGCCGAAGCCTGGATAGGCGAGCTGGCCGGCGCCCTTGGCGGTGCGGATGTCGTGGTTGCCGAGCACCGCATGGAAGGGCACCCGCGCGCGCAGCAGATCGCGGTAGGGCCGCTCGAAGGCCGCTTCCACCCGCGCCATCTCGCCCGCGTTGTAGATGTTGTCGCCGCCGAGGATCACCAGATCGGCCGGATCCCGGCGATGCAGGGCGGCCATCGCGGCACCGACCGCCAGCTGGTGCCGATCGCCGCTGCCGCTGTCCGCGGTGGCCAGCCAGTGCAGATGCTCGGTCCTGCCGCTGGGGCCGGCGTGCCCACGCCGGCTGGCGAGCCCGACGCTGAGCGACGCCAGGGTCAGCTGCAGGAGCCTGCGGCGGGAGAGGGCCATGCTGGGGATCCGTGCGGCCGGAAGGTTAAGGGCGATTCGCCCGCCCTCGCTGTGGCTGCTCCGTCACACAGCCCGTCCATGCCGACCGGCAACGATCCATGGCTCTACAACGGTGGGAGCGGTACGGGGACCTGTGGCCCGTTTGAACGAACCGCCGTCCTCCCGCAGGGGTGAACCCCATGCCACAACCGCTTCCTGATTCCTGGCCCGCGCGCCTCAGGCGGCGGGCTGGGCATGTGCTCCTGTCCTTGCGGGCGTTCTCCCCTTACGCCGCTGCTGCGCTGCTGCTGCTGGCCCTGGGCCGCAGCCCGATCAACGAGACCCTCAACCTCCTCTTCTACGACCTCGTGATCGGCATGCGGGCGAGTCCGTCAGGTGCCGACAGCGGCATCCTGGTGGTCGCCATCGATGAAGAGGACATCCGTCGCTATGGCTGGCCGATCGACGACGCCCTCCTCTGCCGTGGGATCGATCGCCTGCTGAGCGGCGGTGCCACTGCGGTGGGGCTGGACATCTATCGCGACAAGGGCGTCGGACCGGATCAGGAATGCCTGCGTCAGCGTTTCAGGGACGAGCCGCGCCTGGTCTCGATCTTCAACGTCGCCGGGCCGATCGGCCCGGTTCCAGGCACGCCGCCCGGTCGCCAGGCCTTCAATGATCTGGTGCTGGATCCTGACGGCGTCGTGCGGCGTGATCTCGTCCATGTGGGTGGCCAGGACGAGGCCACGGTGGCGCTGCCGCTGCGGCTGATGGAAGTGGGCCTGGGGGCTCACTGGCTGCGCCGCGCTGTCGAAGGAGGCACGGCCCCTGGCCCCTGGCTGACCAGCCGCTCCTCCGGTTACGACCAGCTCGACGACGGCGGCTACCAGCAGATGCTGGTGTTCCGGCAGCTGGGCAGTTTTCCGCAGGTGCACCTGCGCGATCTGCTGTCTGCGGACGGGGTCGCCCCGGAGCGGATCCGCCAGCGGCTGGTGCTCATCGGCAGCACGGCCCCCTCCCTGCGCGATGTGTTCTCCGTGCCCCACACGCGCTTCGCCCGGGGGGCCAGCCAGTTGCTGATCCCTGGGGTTGAGGTGCACGCCCACCGGCTGGCAAGCCTTCTCGATCGCCGCGATGGCATCGTCATTCACCGCATCGGTCCGATCCCCGTCGCAGCCAGGCGTGGCCTGGAGGCCCTGGCCCTGCTGCTGGGCGTCGCGACTGGAGAAGGGATCCGCAGCCTTCGCCGCAGCGTCCTGGCCGTGGTGCTTCTGGTGCTGCTGCTGATCGGCTCCGCCCTGATGCTGCTGCTGGTCGCGGGAATCTGGATCGGACCGAGCATGCCGGTCGCCGGTCTGGCCATCGTCTCCGCGGCCGGCTGGGTGCGACGCGGTGCCACCAGTCAGCTGCAGCGGATGCAGATTGAGCGGCTGCTGGGTCAGACCACCTCGCCGGCGGTGGCCCAGCAACTCTGGCTTCAGCGGGAGGATCTGCTGCGGGATGGTCGCTTCGAGGGGCGCCAGCTGTCTGTGACGGTGCTGATGACCGACATGGTGGGCTTCACCTCGGTGTCGGAGCGGCTGGCGCCGGGAGATCTTCTGGACTGGCTGAACAAGGGCATGGCCTCCCTGGTGCCTGCGATCACCCAACGCAAGGGCATGGTCAACAAGTTCACCGGCGATGGGGTGCTGGCGGTGTTCGGCGCTCCGCTCAGCCTGGGAGAGCAGGCCGATGCCCTCGCCGCGATCGAGGCCGCGCTGACCATCCAGGACGATTTTGCTGCCCTCAACGCGCGGCTCGAGGCGGCGGGGGAACCGGCGATGCGCATCCGCGTGGGGGTGCATTCTGGTCCCGTGCTGGCGGGGTCGATGGGCAGCAGCGAGCGCCTCGAGTACGCCGTCATCGGCGACACGGTCAACTGCGCCTCGCGGCTCGAGAGCCTCGACAAGGACCGCCACGACAACATCTGCCGGGTCCTCGTCTCCTCCAGCACCAGGGCCCTGTTGCCTGACGACCTGCCGGTTGCGTGGAACTCCTGGGGGCCGATGGCGGTGAAAGGAAGGAGCGAGCCGCTGGAGATCTGGGAGCTGCGCGGCCGCCTTGGGCAGGCTGAAACGACGACAGCCTGAGGTGTGGCGATGGGTGCTCAGACCAGTTCGCTGCGGGACAGCTGGACGCTGGTCTGGGAGAGTTTCAGGCCCAGATCGCAGGTGAGGGCCTTGAGCAGATCGAGCGCGGCTGCGGGTTGCCGCTCCTGCAGATTCTCGAAATCGGAGCGCTGAAGCACCCAGCATCGGCCTCCGTCGACCGCGGTGATGTCGGCGATGCGCCGGTTGCCGGTGATGAAGGCAATCTCGCCGAAGCACATGCCAGGCCCGAACGTGGCCAGCCGGGTGCGATGCGGCTCCCCCGACAGCGCCTCGAATTCAATGTGGGTGCTGAACAGGCCGTCCCGCACGAGGAACAGTTCATTGCCGGGGTCGCCGCGGTTGATGACCGCTTCTCCTGGTTGGAAGCCGCGCTCGAGCAGCAGGGCCTCCAGTGCGGCTCGGCTCTCGGAAGGCAGGCGGCTGAGGAAGCAAGCCTCGCTGTCCGCAGCCGTGCTGATCGGCTGCTCGCCGCTGGTTCCCTCCATCAGCAGGTTCTCGGCTGTTTCGATCGCGAAGTCGAGTTGGTCGAGCAGCTGCAGGCCCTCGAGCTGCTGGCCGGCGGCCTGAAACATCGCCAGGCGGCCGGCTCGCGAGACGAGCACCTGCAGGCCGCGTTCGAGCAGGAGCCTCAGCTGCCGGTTGAGCAGCTCGTCTGAGGAAGGCGGCAGTTCGGTGACGTGGGCCATGTCGAGAATCAGCACGCGGGTCTGCGGCGGCAGCGCCACCACTGCAGCCGCGAGCTGCTCAAGGGCAGCGAAATCGAGCACGCCCTGGATCTGGATGATGCGGAGCCGGTCGCGATGGGGCTGCAGAAGCGCCAGCTCCCGTTCGCTGCGCCAGCGCCGTGAGGTGCGCTGGCTGCCGCTGTAGACGCGTCGGATCGTGTTGCCTGCCTGGGGAGACTGGTTGAACAGGCTCATCCCGACACCATGGGAGAGCTGGGTGCAGACCGCCACGCCCCGCACGCTGTTGCCGAATCCATCGAGCGGCGGTGAGTAGACGGCGATGCCCAGTCGTCCGGGTACCACCGCCAGCACGCCTCCCGCCACGCCGCTTTTGGCCGGAATGCCGACGTCATGCAGCCACTGACCGGCGAAGTCGTACATGCCGCAGCTGCCCATCAGTGCCAGCACCCGCACACTGATGTCCGGACTGAGCGGCTGTCGGCCCGTGATCGGATTCCGTCCCTGACAGGCGAGAGTGGCGGCCATCACGGCCAGATCGCGGCAGTCCACGCTGATCGCGCACTGGCGGAAGTAGAGATCGAGGCCAGGCTCCGGTGCCGCTTCGATGATGTTGGAATTGCGCAGCAGATAGCCGATGGCACGGTTGCGGTGGCCGGTCTCGCTTTCCGATTGATAGACAGCCTGGTCGACCTCCAACGCGCGGGCGGCGAGTTCGGAGAAGAAGTCGAGAACCAGCTGATCGGCTCCCAGGGGATCATGGGCACTGATCTGGGCTGAGATCGCGATCGCCCCGGCATTGATCATCGGGTTGCGCGGCTTGCCGGTGTCAGGGTCAAGGCTGATGGCGTTGAAGGCCTCTCCGGAGGGCTCCACGTCCACCTTCAGCGCCAGCCGTTCCGGCGTCAGCAGTTTGATGCCGAGGCCGAACACGAAGGGTTTGGAGATCGACTGGATCGTGAACGGTTTGCGCGTGTCACCCACCTCATAGATGCGGCCGCTGGCCGTGGTGATCGCAATCCCGAAATCCTGTGGACAGGCCTTTGCCAGTTCCGGGATGTAGGACGCCACCTCTCCCTCATCCAATGAGGCGAAGCGACTGTGCAGCTCATTGAGGACGTCCTGGATCACATTCGCCGAGCCGGCCTGCCCGGCATGGCTTGATTCCTCAGGGGGAATAACGTCCGATGGGATGGGGGCCAACGGATGCAGGCAAAATCTCATCCATCCCATCCCATTTCGGGATGGGATTCTGTGATCGGTGCTACGGCTCGCCAGGTCGCCCGCATAGAGACTCTGTAGCGCTGACCTGCAGCCTGTGGTTCGTTCAATGCATCACCACTCGTAGCATCGCCATTCAGGACTTGTTCAGCGTCAGGCAGCGCACCGGCAGCGTCGCGGGCCAATCGGTGGTGATCAGGTCACTGAGCCCGAAGGCCTGGCTCACCTCGGCAAGCGGAACCCGTCCCCCACAGGACTGCCGGAGCCTCATCAGAACGGTCTGCACACGCCTGTCTTCAGCGGAGACATCTTTCACCAGCAGGCTCAGGGCTGGGGGCGCCTCTGCGGCGATGAAGGCGAGGGGATCATCGCTGGCTGTCGCGCTGGCACTGTCGCAGCGGTAGGAGGAGGACCAGACGGTGTCCGCTCCGCTGGGCGCTGGGGTGAGCAACGTGATGCCGGCCCCTGCTGCGGGCAGTTCACGCTGCTGCGGCGTTGAAGGGGCTCCCTTGAGCGGCCGGAACTCCACCCGGATCGGCTGGGGCGTGGCGATCGGGCCCTCCAGCAGAGCCACGCTGCGATCGGCACCAGGGGCATACACGCTGGAGGTCGGCACCAGATGGGCCAGCGTTCTCGAGGTGCATTCTCCCCGTGTCCCTCCACCGACCCGACGGCCCGGAAACGTGTTGCGCGGATTGGCCTGAGCCAGGGCCTGCCCGGCGCAGATCAGCACCAGCGCGGCACTCCACAGCAGTGCCAGGCGACGGGCCGTCGAGCGGATGGTGCGGGACGAGGCGGACCGGCGCGGGCCGGCAGGGGTGGAAATGGACACGATGTGTGGGTGGGGGGGTGCGGTTACCAGGGGGTACCCATCAGGGTGATGCCGGCCCAGTAGAAGGGATGCTCCAGGCCGCTGGCGATGCGACGCTGCTGATTGGCCGTCAGCCCGCTGAGCAGGGGTCTGTCGCCCACGCCCAGCATCTGGTTGTCCTTCAGCCGGATCAGACCGGAGGCCATCGCCCTGCGGGTGGCCTGAAGGGCTTCAGCCTTTGGCAGGCCCTCCTCCAGATAGCGGTAAAACTGCACGAAGAAGGCCGAGGTGGCGACATCGTCGACGTACCAGAGGGTTCCGATGGCGCTGCGGGCTCCGGCCTGCAGCGCCAGCCCGGCAAATCCGAGTTCACTGTCCTTGTCGCCGAGCGCGGTGCGGCAGGCACTGAGGGCCAGCAGCTCCAGCGGTGCACTGCCGGCGCGCCGCTGGCGCAGATTGGCAAAGTCCCGGAGGCTCATCGGGCCCGTGCCTGTGTAGAGACGCGCCTGGCCAGGCCCACCCGGCAGGAACTCGGCATGGGTGGCCACGTGCACCCGGTCGAAGCTCTCCTCGCCGGCTTTCTGCACGAGTACATCAGGGGTGAAGGATCGGTTGACGTAGCGCTCATCCCCGCTGTCCGGTGTCACGCGCTCGAGCTCCTGGGGCACCAGGGGAAGGGGGGCCAGCCCATCGAACTCGGAGGCGCCCACCGCCAGCTTGCGGCGGCTGTCGGCATTGCTGTCCGGCACATCAAGCGGCATCAAGCCGAGTGAGGGGGTGATCGCCATCGCGAAGCGCTCACCGGCGTAGGTCGTGCCGTCATGGAGGGCCGCGAAGGGCACAGCCTGCAGGCCGGGATCGGCCGAGATCAGCAGGGTGGTGATCGCCAGCTGCTGCATGTCCGCGCTCAGCGGTTCCAGCAACAGCTGATGGAGGCGCCGCGAGGGTGAGGACGGGTTGGCAACGTCCATGGCCTGCTGTCTCGCGAGGCGGCCATAGAGATCCCGCAACAGGTCGCCCAGTTCCTGGGTGGGAACCGTCACCCGCTTCCCGATGAGCTCACTGCGGCTGGGAATCAGGGTGAGGTCGAGGATGCTGTCGCGCCCCTGAGGATCCTGGGTCACGGTCAGGCGCAGCACCGCAGGTTCGTAGCGCTCCGGGTCAAAGCCAGTCGCCGAGATGGTCGCCGCTGCGGTGGGGACCGCTGCCACAGCTGGAGGGGAATCGGCCGCATGGCCTGGGCTGCAGCAGCACAGCAGGGACAGCAGCAGGGACATCCCCGCCGCGGGATAGCTCTGATGGGCAGTCTGGAGGCGTCCGATCATCGGCGGCAGGACGAAGCGTTCGGATCGAGGCGGCAGCGGCGTTGCCGTTCCCTCTCCCGCAGCCAGGCCTGCACGCTCTGCATGAGGCTCTGCAGCCGCTCGGGAGTCGGGGTTTCCACGGGCCCTGCATCAGCAAGCCCCAGCTTCTCGGCGGTGTTGCGCTGGGCTGTGGCTTCGGAGTTGAGGAAGGTCTCGCGAGCCTGAACGCCCGGCACCGGTGTACTGGTGACGGCGGTGAAGGAGAGGCCGGGGCCGGGTCCGGTGCTGCCGGTCGCCGCTGAGGTGGTCTCACTGGGGCTCAGGTTCGCAAAGCCCAGGGACGTCTCAAGATCGACCCGGGCCAAGTTGTCGAGCGGCGAGGATTCGATCGGACCGATCACTGTTCCCGTCAGCGCTGGGGAGCCGCTGGGAGTCGTCGCGGGGGTGTTGGCGGCAATCGGTGGTTGCGAGAGGGTCTCGCCAGCCAGAACGGCCGCTGCAAATCGTTGTTCCGCGGTCGTGGGGATGTCGTCGTTCGTTGGTGGCTGCTGGGAGCCACCGTTGTTCGGATTCGGCGGTGTCGGAGGCGTTGGAATTGGAGGAGTTGGCGGTGTCGGTGGACCAAGTGGGAAGCGGGTCTGTGCGTTGTTGATCAGCGTGCCGCCGGGGCCCACGGTGAAGGTCTGCCGTCCGCCGGGACCAAGCAGGATCGTGGTGGCGCTATCAAGGGTCAGTTCGCGGGTGGAGAGCGAGCCGACCTGCAGGTCTCCACCAGTGCCGCCAACGACGTTGAGGGTGGATTCCTGCACGCCGATCCGTCCGGCTTCGATGGTGACCGAACCACCTTCGGCTGGGGGATCAGCCTCGATCAGGCTGCCGCTGATCGTGATGCCGGCCACCGTTCCGGCGGCAGCGTCAGCACCCGAAAGCCCGTTGATCGTGATCACACCGCCGGTGGTGCCACTGGCATCCCCGGTGGCGGAGGTGCGAAGGCTGGCATTGCGGAGCCGCACGGCCGTGTCGGAGGTGGCGGTGCTGCTTCCCCGCAGGGCGATGGTGCCGCCGCTGCCGGTGCCGCGGGCGTCGAGACCGGTGTCGTCGATCTCGATGGCACCGGCATTGGCCGTGAGGGTGATCGAGCCGCCCGGTGCGGTGACGATGCTGCTTTGATCGATGGAGGTGCCGCTGATCCGCAACGGACCACTGAGCTGGGAGATCGCCACGTCGGTGAAGCCGTTGAGCTGGCCGCCGGTCTGGTCGTAGCCGCCCGTGATGACGAGGCTGCCACTGCCCTGGAGGCTGCCGCTCTGCACCAGCAACGCACCGTTGAACACCACGGACGTGCCGGCGATGGCGGTGAGGTTGGCACCGTTCAGCAGATAGCGCCCGGTACCGCTGCTGTCGAAGCTCGTGCCGCCAAGCAGGGTGTGGCTGCCGCCGCTCCAGACCAGCAGTGCCCCGTCGTTCACCCGGTAACTGCCATCACTGTCGCTGCCGCCGCCGCTCAGGCTGAGGGAACCGGACGCCACGGTGGTGTTGCCGCCGCTGCTGTTGAAGCTCCCCGGCACAGAGCTGGTGCCATCGGAGACCAGGCTGCCGCTGTTCTGGAAGGTCAGGCCTCCACCATTCAGGGCGAGCGTGGCACCGTCGAAGCTGGTGCGTCCGCCATTGAGGATTCTGTTGCTGCCACCGATGGCCGTGGTGCTACCGCTGATGGTCAGGGCAGCAGCCGGAGCCTCCCCGGACCCTCCCTGAACCACCAGAGTGCGGCCATCCCACCGGGTCGTGTCGCCGCTGATGGTGAACGCTGTTCCGGGGTTGAGCACCACCTGACCGCCGCCGCTCCAGACACCATCGCTCCAGGTGCCGGAGCCGTTCATAAGCGTGAGCGTGCCTCCCCCGCCCAGGCTGCCGCCGGTCTGGCTGTAGGTGGGCTGGCCGCTTCCTCCGGTGAGGGCCAGGTCGCGGCCGAGATTGAGGTTGCCGCTGTTGCTCAGCTGGCCCACGCTCAGTCCTGGTGCCTGGATCAGGAGGCTGCCCTGGTTGGTGATGGCCTGTAGGCTGGTCGCGCCCACGGCCGCGTCGAAGGTGACTGGACCGGTGGAGGAGGGGATAAGAACTGCCGCCACGTTCTGTCCGTCGGGGAGGTAGTCCCAGTTGCTGGGATCGCTCCAGGCGCCGCCGCCACTGGAGAGCCAGGTGGCGAGCGCACGGGTTGTGATCGAGGCAGTGGTGTCAGCGGCGGTGGCGACGCTGTAGTTTGCGGCGTCGGTGCCGCTCGGGTTGATGCTGATACTCACCAGCTTGCCTGTGCCGACATTGCGGTCCGCGAAGCTGCCTGTGGCGTTGAGACTCACCTGGTCACCGTTCAGCACGCCTGGCAGAGAAGCGGGAACGGTGAGGCTGGCGGTTGTTGTGCCGTCGTAGATCTTGTCGCTGGCGGAAATCGCGCTGACGTTGAGAGGAAGTGGCGTGACCGCGTAGTTGGCCGTCGGAGTGGAGAAGGGAGAGAAGGAATAGTTGGCGGCGTCGGCTCCGTCGAGAGCACTGACGCTCTGCTGATAGGAGCCTGCGCGGAGATTGCCGCTGCCGCTCAGCAGTGGGTTGGCAATGGCAGCGCTGGCGGAGACGACATCACCGGCCAGAAGGCCGGAGAAGGACACGGCACCGGCTGGAGCGGGGGTGCCGTAGACGGTGTTGACCGGAGCGATGGCACTGACCGAAAGCGCCAGCGGCGTGATGGAGTAGTTGGGAGATGCTGTTGTGAAGCCGTCAAAGGAGTAGTTGGCGGCATCAGTGCCTGTCAGCCCCGATGCGCTCTGGGTGTAGCTGCCAACGACTGGCTTACCGCTGCTGCTGAGGGCGGAGATGTTGACCGACGCGGTTGAGCCCACCGCATCAGAGCCGAGGATGTTGTTGAAGCTGACGGAACCGGGAGAGAGATCGGAGCCGTAGATCGAGCTTCCAGGAGAAATGGCGGCACCAGTGAGAGCGAGGGTGGTGATGGTATAATTATCAGTTGCTGTTGTGAAGCCGTCGAAGGAGTAGTTGGCGGCATCAGTGCCTGTCAGCCCCGATGCGCTCTGGGTGTAGCTGCCAACGACTGGCTTACCGCTGCTGCTGAGAGTGAGGGTCGAGATGTTGACCGACGCGGTTGAGCCCACCACATCAGAGCCGAGGATGTTGGTGAAGCTGACGGAACCGGGAGAGAGATCGGAGCCGTAGATCGAGCTGCCGGGAGCAATGGCGGTACCTGTGAGTGCCAGACGGTCGACGGTGTAGTTGGCCGTCGGAGTGGAGAAGGGAGAGAAGGAATAGTTGGCGGCGTCGGCTCCGTCGAGAGCACTGACGCTCTGCTGATAGGAACCAGCGCGGAGACTGCCGCTGCCGCTCAGCAGTGGGTTGGCAATGGCAGCGCTGGCGGAGACGACATCACCGGCCAGGAGCCCGGAGAAGGAAACGGCGCCGGTGGGTGCGGCGGTGCCGTAGACGGTGTTGACCGGAGCGATGGCACTGACCGAAAGCGCCAGCGGCGTGACGGTGTAGTTGGGAGATGCTGTTGTGAAGTCGTCGAAGGAGTAGTTGGCGGCATCAGTGCCCGTCAGCCCCGATGCGCTCTGGGTGTAGCTTCCAACGACCGGCTTACCGCTGCTGCTGAGGGCGGAGATGTTGACCGACGCGCTCGAGCCCACCACATCAGAGCCGAGGATGTTGGTGAAGCTGACGGAACCGGGAGAGAGATCGGAGCCGTAGATCGAGCTTCCAGGAGAAATGGTGGCACCAGTGAGAGCGAGGGTGGTGATGGTATAATTATCAGTTGCTGTTGTGAAGCCGTCGAAGGAGTAGTTGGCGGCATCAGTGCCTGTCAGCCCCGATGCGCTCTGGGTGTAGCTGCCAACGACCGGCTTACCGCTGCTGCTGAGGGCCGAGATGTTGACCGACGCGCTCGAGCCCACCACATCAGAGCCGAGGATGTTGGTGAAGCTGACGGAACCGGGAGAGAGATCGGAGCCGTAGATCGAGCTGCCGGGAGCAATGGCGGTACCTGTGAGTGCCAGACGGTCGACGGTGTAGTTGGCCGTCGGAGTGGAGAAGGGAGAGAAGGAATAGTTGGCGGCGTCGGCTCCGTCGAGAGCACTGACGCTCTGCTGATAGGAACCAGCGCGGAGACTGCCGCTGCCGCTCAGCAGTGGTTTGGCAATGGCAGCGCTGGCGGAGACGACATCACCGGCCAGGAGCCCGGAGAAGGAAACGGCGCCGGTGGGTGCGGCGGTGCCGTAGACGGTGTTGACCGGAGCAATGGCACTGACCGAAAGCGCCAGCGGCGTGACGGTGTAGTTGGGAGATGCTGTTGTGAAGTCGTCGAAGGAGTAGTTGGCGGCATCAGTGCCCGTCAGCCCCGATGCGCTCTGGGTGTAGCTTCCAACGACCGGCTTACCGCTGCTGCTGAGGGCCGAGATGTTGACCGACGCGCTCGAGCCCACCACATCAGAGCCGAGGATGTTGGTGAAGCTGACGGAACCGGGAGAGAGATCGGAGCCGTAGATCGAGCTTCCAGGAGAAATGGTGGCACCAGTGAGAGCGAGGGTGGTGATGGTATAATTATCAGTTGCTGTTGTGAATCCGTCGAAGGAGTAGTTGGCGGCATCAGTGCCTGTCAGCCCCGATGCGCTCTGGGTGTAGCTGCCAACGACCGGCTTACCGCTGCTGCTGAGGGTGAGGGTCGAGATGTTGACCGACGCGGTTGAGCCCACCGCATCAGAGCCGAGGATGTTGTTGAAGCTGACGGAACCGGGAGAGAGATCGGAGCCGTAGATCGAGCTGCCGGGAGCAATGGCGGTACCTGTGAGTGCCAGACGGTCGACGGTGTAGTTGGCCGTCGGAGTGGAGAAGGGAGAGAAGGAATAGTTGGCGGCGTCGGCTCCGTCGAGAGCACTGACGCTCTGCTGATAGGAGCCTGCGCGGAGATTGCCGCTGCCGCTCAGCAGTGGGTTGGCAATGGCAGCGCTGGCGGAGACGACATCACCGGCCAGAAGGCCGGAGAAGGACACGGCACCGGCTGGAGCGGGGGTGCCGTAGACGGTGGAGACCGGAGCGATGGCACTGACCGAAAGCGCCAGCGGCGTGATGGAGTAGTTGGGAGATGCTGTTGTGAAGCCGTCGAAGGAGTAGTTGGCGGCATCAGTGCCTGTCAGCCCCGATGCGCTCTGGGTGTAGCTGCCAACGACTGGCTTACCGCTGCTGCTGAGGGTGAGGGTCGAGATGTTGACCGACGCGGTTGAGCCCACCGCATCAGAGCCGAGGATGTTGGTGAAGCTGACGGAACCGGGAGAGAGATCGGAGCCGTAGATCGAGCTTCCAGGAGAAATGGCGGCACCTGTGAGTGCCAGCGGCGTGACGGTGTAGTTGGCGGTGGCAGTGGTGAAGGGCGTTAAGGAATAGTTAGCGGCATCGTCGCCCCCGATGAAAGGTACGGTCTGCGTGTAGGAGCCAGCGGCCAGCCGACCACTGCTGCTGAAGGAGGGATCGTCGATGAGGGCGCTGGCAGAGATCTGATCTCCACTGATCAGGCCGGACAGGAAGACTTCGCCAGCGGGTGCCAGAATGCCGTACGGGGTGGAGACATCGGCGATGCCATTGACGCTGAGCGGTCGCGGGGTGATTTCCCCGGATTCGCTGCTCAGGGTGGATGTGGTCAGGCTGTAGCCGAACACCGGCACGCTGCCTTGCCCGGCGCCGGAGGTGGCCGAGGCAATACTCAGACCGTTGGCAGTCACTGGCTTGCCTGTTCCTGCATCTTCCGGGCCGGGATTGGTGACTGTGCTGGTTCCGGGCCCGGTGTAGTCGGCGGCCGCAGCGTTCAGCAGGATGACATCGCCATCGATGGCGCCGCTCACCGAGAAATTGAGGGCCGTCAGCAAAGCAGTGGCGGTGCCGTCATACACCTTGCTGACGTTGACCAGCTCGGCGCTGATGCTGGGGGCGACGGCATAAAGCACGCCATTGCCGCTGCCGAGAATCTCGCCTCCATCGTTGAAGATATTGTTGTACTGCTTGAAGGCAATGGGCAAGCCTCCAAGGGAATCCTCAAGCGGACTGTTCGAGTAGACAAGCCAGCGGCCTTCCGTGCCGACGCTGAACACGGTGCTGCCCGCCTCGTTGATGAATGGCCCGCCGGAAACCACGACCAGGGCATCGCCGCTGCCATTGGCTGCGATCTGGGCTCCACTGGTCAGTCGCACACCCTGGGAGGACTGCAGCAGAACATCGGTCCCTGCCGAGATGGAGCCACCGAGCTCAACAGCATCGCTGCTGTTGAGGTTGATGGCCCCATCTATGCTCAGGACCTGGGATCCATTCTCGATGGCAATTCCCCTCTGGAGACTCTGTACACTGGCCAGGGCAGTGCCTGCAGTTCCCGAGAGAGTGATGGAGGCCTGGGAGGACACAGAGGAGTTGCCCCCGATGACCAGGCCATCGGCACTGGCGATAGCGTCGCCACCATTGTTCGCATCATCATCGAATCCTCCGATTCCATCGAGTTGGAGCGAACCGGTCTGGCTTGCAACCGATGTGCCTTGTAGCAACCGGATGCCGCTGGCGTCACCGCCGCCGGGGCCTCCCCCTTCGCCGACGAGGGTGATGGCGCCGCTCTCGCTCTTGAAGCGACTTCCGAGGGCTTCGAGTCCGACAGCATTGGCTGTCACCGAACCGTCGACCAAGCCATTCACCGTGATCGCACCCGTCTGGGTTTCCATGGTGGAGCCGGACAGAGCAGCCCCACGGCTGGTCGCACTGATCTGGATGTCACTGCCGGATGTGAGGATCCGAGCGTCCTCCATGGCGACGCGTTCGCCGCTCACACTGACCAGTCCTTCGGCTGGATTGCCTGGGAGGCTGATCTGTGTGCCGACCAGAGCCAGCGTTCCCTGCTGCGCTTCCAGAAGAAGGCCCTGATCGACGGTGATTGAAGTTCCGATCCCAGCGCCGTTTCGTTCGATCGTGAGAGAGCTGCCCGGGGCCTGGACGATGGCGTCCAGTGATCTTGCATTGATCGTGCCGCCCTGAATCAGAATCCCGGACGAGATCGGCGCGATCGTGATGTCGCCAGCGCTGCTGAGGGAGCCGCCGACCTGGGTGTAGGCGCCGGTGATGGTGAGGTCGGAGTTGCTGCTGAGGCTGCCGCCGTTGAGGAACAGATCCCCGTTGAGCTGGGATGGTGTGGTGGTGGAGGCGAGGGTGAGGGAACCGCCCTCGAAGATGGTGAGGTTGTTGTTGCTTCCGGAGTAGAGCGTGGCGATGGTCTGCTCGTCGAGCAGGAAGACCTCGGTTCCGGCGACCAGATCAATCCGCACATCGCTTTCGAACGTGGGCAGCTGATTGGTGTTCCAGTTCAGGGGGTTGGACCAGCTGTTGTCTTCGCCGGCGCCGCCATTCCAGCAGACGAAACCCCTGCCGCAACCGCCGCCTGAACCCGACTGGGTGAGGCGATACAGGGTACCCTCAGCGACGATGCTGCCGTTTAGATCGGCGGGGGTGATCGGATTGAAGCCACCGGTCATCGAGGCGGCGCTGATGATGTCGAAGCTCTGGCCCTCTGCTGGCGTGCTGCCGAGGGTGACGATCAGGTTGCCGTCCAGCAGTGCGTTGCCGGTGACCACCAGTTGATCGGATTGCAGGCCGCCCCCGAACGAGTCGTTGCCGCCGCCGCCGACCAACAGATCGACAGCCAGTGTGCTGTTGCCGGTGAGGGCGAGATTGCCCTGGATGGTGAGGATGCCGGCGCTGCCATCACCTCCTGGGCTGATCGTGCCGTCGTTGGTGAGCGTTGGCGTTGCGATGGTCCCCTGGCCGCTGATCAGTCCGTTTTCGCTGTTGGTGAAGCCAGCGAGAACGTTGAGCGTGCCGTCCTGAATTTCGAGGGTGCCACCGGCGATCGCCAGAGCCTGGGCGCTCACCTCACCGGTCACCGTGGTGGTGCCGCCGGTGGGCAGGGTGACCAGGCCGCTGCCGCTGAACAGGGTGCCCTCCAGATCCAGCTGGCTGACGGAGGGGAAGCTGACAGGGCCATCGGAGAACACCTCTCCGGCCAGCACCAAGGGGCCGCCGCTGCTGCCGATCGTGATCGCGAAGGTGGATTCGCTTTCGCTGGGGCTGGCCAGGGGGGTCACGCCATCGCTCTCTTCCGGGCCGACGGAGGCGCTCTGGATCAGGGTCCCGCCATCGCTCTCTTCCGGGCCGACGGAGGCGCTCTGGATCAGGGTCCCGCCTTGGCTGCGCACCGCCACGCCGCCGGCCGTGCCGCCGTTGCCGGTGATGCTGATGGCGCCTCCGCTGCTGGTGAGGGTGGAGCCGCTGCGGATCTCCACGCCAAAGCTGCCTGTGGATCCAAGCGCTAGGGCGGCTCCAGATCCACCGGTGCCATCGAGGCTGATGTTGCTGGATCCACCGGTGATCAGAGTGGATTGGCTGATGCTGATGGCTCCGCTTTCAGCGGAACCGCTGGAACCAGCCGTATCGGCGGTGCCTCCTAGACCTTCGATGGTGATGCCGCCGCTGAGCTCGCCGGCACCACGTAAGATATCTACAGCAATAAAGATGTCAAACAGGTTGAGACCATTGGCATAGGCTTCGGCGGTGGCAACGGCACTCCCGCCGGTGCCCAGTAAGGAAATGGATCCGCCTGCTGAAGTGGAGAGATCAACGGTGTTAAAGATCTCGATCCCCGTGCTATCGGCAATGCTGCCACTGGTGATACCCCCTTCGCCAGCCAGCTCGATGGACCCTGAGGTATTTGCAAGGATGCTGTTGGAGATCTCAATGCCATAGGCAGGGGCTTCCCCCCCGATATCTGTGGCCGTGGCTTGACCGCCGAAGCCTTGGAGCACAATCGATCCGTTTTGAGTTTCACTGCCGGCATTGACGCCGATGGTGTTCTCGTCGAGGTCGATGCCCTTGGCGTCGGCCGTGCTGCTGCCCGTGGCCGTGCCGCCGGTGCCGACCATGGAGATGGGACCTGATTGGGTCGCGATGTCCGTTGAGAAAAAGATGTCGATGCCGATGGCGTCAGCGAAGCTGGCGTCCGCAGTTCCGCCCTCGCCGATCAGCTCGATGGAGCCGCTGGTGTTCCCGAGGAAAGTGTCGGAGACCTCCATGCCGCCGGCATCTGCAGATCCGTCGATGTCTGTGGCCGTCGCCTGCCCACCGAAGCCTTGGAGCACCATCGATCCGTTTTGAGTTTCACTGCCGGCATTGACGCCGATGGTGTTCTCGTCGAGGTCGATGCCCTTGGCGTCGGCTTCGGTGGTGGCTGTGGCGGTGCCGCCGGTGCCGACCATGGAGATCGGACCTGATTGGGTCGCGATGTCCGTTGGGTCAAAGATGTCGATGCCGGTGGCGTCAGCGAAGCTGCCGTCCGCAGTTCCGCCCTCGCCGATCAGCTCGATGGAGCCGCTGGTGTTCTCAAGGACACTGTCGGAGACCTCCATGCCGCCGGCATCTGCAGATCCGTCGATGTCTGTGGCCGTCGCCTGCCCACCGAAGCCTTGGAGCACCATCGATCCGGTTGCAGATCCACTGCCGGCATTGACGCCGATGGTGTTCTCGTCGAGGTCGATGCCCTTGGCGTCGGCTTCGGTGGTGGCAGTGGCGGTGCCGCCGTTGCCGACCATGGAGATCGGACCTGATTGGGTCGCGATGTCCGTTGGGTCGAAGATGTCGATGCCTGTGGCATCAGCGAAGCTGGCGATAGCGGTTCCGCCTTCGCCGATCAGTTCGATCGAACCGGTGGTGTTCTCGAAGAACGTGTCAGAGACCTCGATGCCGTCTGCATCTGCAGATCCGTCGATAGCTGTGGCCGTCGCCTGACCGCCGAAGCCCTGGAGCACAATCGATCCGGTTGGAGTTTCACTGCCGGCATTGATGCCGATGGTGTTGTCGTCGAGGTCGATGCCCTTGGCCCTGGCCCTGGTGGTGGCTGTGGCGGTGCCGCCGTTGCCGACCATGGAGATCAGACCTGATTGGGTCGCGATGTCCGTTGGGTCAAAGATGTCGATGCCGATGGCAAAAGCGAAGCTGCCGTCCGCTATTCCGCCCTTGCCGATCAGCTGGATTGAGCCGGTGGTGTTCTCGAAGAGACTGTTGGAGACGTCGATGGCGCAGGCAACGGCACTCGAATCCAAGCCGGTTGCCGTTGCTGTCCCGCCAATGCCTTCAATGGTGATGCCATTCGCTTCGCCACCAGGAGAGGTGACTCCGATCCTGATGGTGGTGGCGTCCAAGTCAATGCCATTGGCATTAGCTCTGGTGGTGGCTGCGGCGGTGCCGCCTGTGCCCAGCAAGGAAATGGATCCGCCTGCTGAGGTGGAGAGATCAACGGTGTTAAAGATCTCGATCCCCGTGCTATCGGCAATGCTGCCACTGGTGATACCCCCTTCGCCAGCCAGCTCGATGGACCCTGAGGTATTTGCAAGGATGCTGTTGGAGATCTCAATGCCATAGGCAGGGGCTTCCCCCCCGATATCTGTGGCCGTGGCTTGACCGCCGAAGCCTTGGAGTGTGATCGAGCCGATTGCATTTCCGCTGTCGGCATTGACGCTGATGGTGTTGTCGTCGAGGTCAATGCCAGTGGCTCCGGCCGTGCTGCTTCCCGTGGCCGTGCCGCCAATACCGAGCAGAGAGATGGGGCCCGATTGGGTGGAGATGTCAGTTGGGTCGAAGATGTCGATTCCGGTGGCATCAGCGAAGCTGGCGTCAGCGGTTCCGCCTTCGCCGATCAGCTCGATTGAGCCGCTGGTGTTCTCGAGGAAACTGTCGGAGACCTCCATGCCGCCGGCATCTGCAGATCCGTCGATGGCTGTGGCCGTCGCCTGCCCGCCGAAGCCTTGGAGCACAAGCGATCCGGTTGCAGATTCACTGCCGGCATTGACGCCGATGGTGTTGTCGTCGAGGTCGATGCCCTTGGCGTCGGCCGTGCTGCTGCCCGTGGCCGTGCCGCCGGTGCCGACCATGGAGATCGGACCTGATTGGGTCGCGATGTCCGTTGGGTCAAAGATGTCGATGCCGTTGGCAAAAGCGAAGCTGCCGTCCGCTGTTCCGCCCTCGCCGATCAGCTCGATGGAGCCGCTGGTGTTCTCGAAGAGGCTGTTGGAGATTTCGATGCCGAAGGCATCGGCACTCGAATCCAAGCCGGTTGCCGTTGCTGTCCCGCCAATGCCATCAATGGTGATGCCATTCGCCTCGCCACCAGGAGAAGTGCCTCCGATCCTGAGGGTGGTGGCGTCCAGGTCGATGCCATTGGCATCGGCTCCGGTGGTGGCTGTCGCGGTGCCGCCTGTGCCCTGGAGGGAAATGGATCCGCCTGCTGATGTCGAGAAATCAACAGCATTCAAGATATCAGCAACACTGAAGATTTCGATTCCCGTGCTGTCGGCGAAGCTGCCATTGGTGACGCCCCCTGTGCCAACCAGGGCGATGGAGCCGGAGGCATTCTCCATGATGGTGTTGGAGATCTCGATGCCAAACGCGTTCGCGCTGGCACCGTCTGCGCTGCTGGTGGCTTCGCTGCCCGTTCCCGTGAGGGAAATGTTGCCGGATTGGTTGGAAATCCTGGCTGTTTGTACGTCGATGCCTGTGGCGAATGCGCTGCGGCCGTTGGCTGATCCGCCTTCGCCGATCAGATCGATGTTGCCGCTGCTGTTGTTGATGGTGGCATCGAACAGCTGGAGACCGGTCGACAGGGCGACGCTGTCCGGTGAAGCGACCGTGCCGCCGTAGCCGCTGAGGCTGATGGCGCCGGATTCGCTGGACAGCAGGCTGACTGATTCGTTGGTGCTGCTGATCCGCAGGCCGGTGGATACAACGCTGCTGGCACCGCCGCTGCCGAACGCCGTGATGGCTCCGGTCTGTGTGATCACGCTGCTGTCGGTGATTTCGATGCCGATCGCTCCGAACCCTCCGCTGCCGCCGAAGCCGCTGAGGCTGATGCTGCCGGATTCGCTGAAGAGTTCGCTGCTCGTCAACACGAGGCCGCTGGCTGAGCCGCCATCGGCGGTGCCGCCTTCGCCACTGAGCGAAATGTCGCCGCTGGTGCTGCTGATGCTGGAGTCGATGATCTGCAGGCCGTTGCTGCTGACGGAGGTGCCGTTGATCGTGATCGCTCCCTCTGAGGTCGTGAGGGATCCGTTGTCGATCAGCACTCCTCTTGTGTTGCCAGTGAGTGTGATCGAGCCCGTCCGGTTCTCGAGATTGATGGCGCTGGAACCTTCGTTGGGTTCGAGCCGGATGCCGGCGCCGCTCAGTTCCACATCACCGTTGGGAGTCGTGCCCGATTCCACTGGGCCGCCACCGGTGATCACGCTGCCGCTCAGTTGCACATCCCCCGCCTGCGCATCCATCAGCAGGCTCTGATCCACGGTCAGAAGACCACCGTCAAGGACCAGATTGCCGTTGCTCATGAGCCCCAGGGGCTCCAGCTGATTGAGAGAATCGGCGTTGGTGACCAGCCCCTGCGGGCCGAGTTGGGGAGTGCCGTTCAGCAGGTCCGCCTCCTCGGCGCTGGTCTGAACGGCGTCGAACAGCTGATCACCGTTGGTGCCAAGCTTCAGGCCGGTGGCCGTGCTGAGGGTGAGATTGAGCACATTGCTGAACCCACCGCCACTGCCGATGGTGAGGCCGGCAGGAGAGAGCCAGAAGAGATTGGCGGCGTTCTGCAGGCTGATCGGAACGCCAATGTACGTGGGTGAGAGAACCCCAACGATCAGATTCCCGACACCACTGGCTGGCTGGCTGTTGCTAAAGATGACGCTATTAATCGTTCCCAGCCTGCCGTTTGAGCGCGTGTCGAAGTTCTGGAATCGGTGAAAGAGATTGTTTCCCGCACTGCGTCCACCAGTGATGGAAAGGCCACAGAGACCCTCACCGCAGTTCTGATTGACCACCGTCCCGAGGGATTTCTCGCCGCCGGCGGGAGTGACATCGGCTCGTGCGCTGGCGCCGGCCGCCAGCAGCAGCGCCGCCACGAGAGCTGTGGGAATGGACCGTCGAAGCAGCGGACGCGGTTGGCCCCGGTAGTCTGTGTTCTCAGGACCGGTTGTCTGCACTCCTGCTCCTTGCCTGGCTATCAGCTTAAGAAACTAATTCAGACCACCGTCCCTGACAACGTCTGAATGTATTATCTGCTACCGAAAGCTCCCTTGTCGGCGGTCGAGTGCGGGGCGGATTGTTTCATCCTCTGTGTCAGCAGGGGGATTGGTTCTACGTCCGACCATTCCAATTTGTTGCACCTGCATAATGCCGCCATCCATTGCCTGAACCCGGTGCTGGCCCTCCTCCCCCTAATGGCCCAGCTGGTGGCACCGCCGCTTCAGAACAGTCCGGTGCGCCTGCCGGGACCCGATGCGGGGGAGCGGCGGCCGGCATCCCAGCCGACGCCACCGCCGCTCGACGTCGAGGTTGCCCCGCCTCCCGCAGAGCCTGTGGAACCTCCGGCTGCTGAGCCGGGAGTGACGCGGCAAGGACTGCCTCAGGTCAGGGGGCTGACGGTCTATTCGCCTGAAATCCTCATCAGCATTCTGGAGAGATGTCGCACCATCGCCGATCCGGCTGAGCGTCTCAACGCTTGCGCCGCTGCTCTCAAGGCACGCCTTGAGGCTGATGGTTATCTCAACACGCGTGTCTACACCAGTTCAACACCAGCACCAGGGGTGCTGGATGTCGTGGAGGGACGCATCGTCGAGCTGCGGGTGGAGGGGCCCGATACTTGGCTGAACCGACGGGTGAGTCGGTTGCTCTCCCCCCTGCGTGGCAGTGTGCTGCGCGTTTCCAAGGTCGAACGCGATCTGCAGCTGCTTCGCCGCAGACCCGAGCTCGCCGAGGTGCGCGGTAACCTGACGCGTCTCGGCAGTGACCCCAGTCAGGCGGTGCTCCGGGTGCGGGTGAGTCCGGGAGTCCCGGACTGGAACGGCGAACTGTCGGCCCGCAATGACGGCAGCAACGGCTCCGGTGAGTTCCGCGGTGTCGCCAGCCTGGCCCGTCAGAGTGTGCTCAGGCGTGGTGACACCCTGCTTCTATACGGGGAGGCGAACGCCAGTGATAACGCCGATTTCGGTGCGCTGATCAGCTCGCTCAGCTATTCCTTTCCCTTCACGGATACCGTCTCACTCACGGGAGCCTTCGGCTACAGCCGCCGCAATCTGGTGGAGCTGCCATCACCGAGCGACGGCTTCTCCACCAGCCAGTACCAGGGCCTCGGCCAGCTGGAATGGGTCTTCCGTGAAACACTGCGGGATCGCTGGAGCGTGTTCGCCGCCTACAGCGGCAACCGCAGCAACACCTATTTAAACGACCGCGCCCTGCCGGACATCCTGCCGGAGGTCACCCGTGCACCCTCCAGCGGTTACCTGCGGTTCGGCTTGTCGGCCAGCAGCATAGCCAACAGGGCCGGTTGGAGTGGCAACGTCTACCTGCTGCAGGGGGTCTCAGCTGCCACTCCTGAGAACCAGCGCAGGGAGCTGGCCCAGGTTGGGATTGATCCTGGCCAGTCCACCGCAATGGGGGGCATTCTGTCGGTGGGCTGGGCGTTCGCTCCGCGTTGGCAGTTGAATGTGCGTGGTGCAGGTCAGGTGGCCTTCCGTCAGCTCACTTCTCCGATGCAGTTCAGCATCGGTTCCGATGTCGGTCTGCGCGGTCTGCCCGGCCAGCTCGTCAGTGGAGACAATGGTTGGTTGGGCACGGCGGAGGTTGTTCACTCCTTCTGGCAGAAGGGTGCGAATGTTCTGCAGGTCGTGCCGTTCTTCGGGGCCGGTGGCATCAGCACCTCCTTTCCTGATCTCACCATCACGGACACCGTGGGCTCAGGCGGTGTTCTGGTCCGTTGGCTCTCCGGCAATCACTGGTCCCTGGAACTGGGCTGGGTGGAGCAGTTCGAGGTGAACAACAACCTCGGCGTCTGGCAGGATTGGCTCCTGGGCAGTGGCCTGTACGGAAAGGTTCAATATCGGTTCTGACTTTCTGCCTGTTGCCGGAGCCTCAAACCGCGTGGCTGCCTCGCACCGGAGACTCGGTGGGGTTCAGGCGAGGGCGTTGCAGATAGCCATCTCCCTCTGATTGGGCCGGGCACTGCCTCAGGCGCTGGCCGTCTGCAACCGCTGCAGCTCGGCGAACACCTCGTTGGCATGGCCTGCTGGGCGCACGGCCGTCCAGGCGGCCCGCAGCACGCCGTCCGGATCGATCAGGAAGGTGTGGCGCTGCGAGAAGGGCGCCAGCCAGGAGCCGTAGCGGCGGCTCACCTCACCGCCGGGATCGGAGAGCAGCGGATAGGCCAGCCCCTCGCTGTTGCAGAAGGCCGCATGGTCCTCGGGGCCGTCGGCGCTGATGCCCACCACCGCTGCTCCGGCGTTCTGGTAGTCGGCCAGGGCACGCTGGAAGCCGCGCGCCTCGAGCGTGCAGCCACTGGTGAAGTCGCGCGGATAGAAGTACAGCGCCAGCCACTGTCCGCGGAAGTCCTCCAGGGACAGGTGGGTGGGACTTGGCTCGGCCGGGCTGTCGGAGCGCCTCCCGATCGCGGCAGCGGGCGCCACGCCATCAAGGCTGAAGTCAGGGGCGGCGGCATCGAGAGCCGGCAGGGTGCCCCCGATGGCCAGGGCGCGGCCTGGACGGAGCGTCAGGGCGCCCAGGCCGAACGCGAAGGCGGACAGCAGCTGGCGACGGCTGAGGGACACGGGGCGGAACGGCGACAGACGGCGGCAAGCCTGGCGCGGTCTGGGCGCCCATGTGGTTCACAGACTGATCGCCGCCCGGGACCGGGGAGCACTCCGGCGATCACGGGCGGGGATGGCGGATCAGTCCCGGGCGCAGGTGAGCGGGAACTGACGGCGGATGCCGATTGCCCTCTTCAGATGCGGCTCAGATCGACACCGAGCTCACGGGCGTAGGCGCCGAGGCCCTTCTTCTGGATGGTGCGCAGAGCCTTGGTGGAGACGCGCAGGCGGACGAATCGGTTGCCCTCGGCCCACCACAGACGGCGCTCCTGCAGATTCACCTGCTGCAGTTTCTTGGTGCGCACGTGTGAGTGGCTGACGGCCATGCCGTTGTTGGCGCGCTTGCCGGTGAGCTGGCAGACCCGGGACATGACGGATGCGGTGCGAAGGGCAGAGGTGAAGACGTGTGCGGGTCAGGGTTTGGTCTGGAAACAGGATTTGGTCTGGAACAGCCTTCGCCTGGAAATGACCCACAGGCAACAAACTTACCAAACCACTGTTCAGGCCTGAGTTGAGGCTCCTGCTGTTGCAGCGGACGCTCCTGGCGATTGGAACGCTCACGACGCTCAGCCGCCCCGTTCCTGCCGGCGGCCCCGGCTCTCAGCCGCCGGCCTGAACGGCGTCGAGGCGTTCGCCGCCTGCGGCATCGAACCACAGTTCATCGTCCAGGTTCCAGCCCACCTGAAGCCCCTCGCCCAGTTCAATCTGGGCACCGAGCAGCATGCGCAGCTCGCCTCGGGGCGTCTCCAGCCAGAGCAGCTGCTGCGATCCCCACCATTCGCGCCGCTGCAGCCGCGCCGGCAGGCCGCCCTCGTTCACCGGCCGCAGATGCTCCGGCCGCAGCCCCAGCTGCCGGCCCCCCTCCGGCGGCAGCAGGTTGATCGCCGGCCGCCCCAGGAAGCCGGCCACGAAGCGATTGGCGGGCTTCGCATAGAGCTCGCGGGCGGTGCCGAGCTGCTGCAGGCGGCCATCGCGCAGCAGGGCGATGCGGTCGGCCATCCCCATCGCCTCCTGCTGGTCGTGGGTGACGTAGATCACCGGCGGTTCGCCGCCGCAGAGCAGCCGCCGCAGCTCCGGGCGCAGCTCCTCGCGCAGCTGGGCGTCGAGGTTGCTCATCGGTTCATCGAGCAGCACCAGGCGGGGCTGGCGCAGCAGGGCCCGGGCCAGGGCCACCCGCTGGCGCTGGCCGCCCGAGAGCTGGGCGGGGCGGCGCTGCTGCAGGTCGCTCAGCTGCAGCAGCTCCAGCACGGATGCGATCCGCTGTTCCCGTTCCCGCAGCGGCACGCCCCGGATGCGCAGGCCGAGGCTGAGGTTGCCGTGCACGCTCAGGTGGGGATACAGGGCGTAGCTCTGAAACACCATCGCCACCTGCCGCTGTCCGCCCGGCTGGTCGGTGATGTCCTGGCCGCCGAGCAGGATGCGACCGCTGCTCACCGGATCGAGACCCGCCAGCAGGCGCAGGGTGGTGGTCTTGCCGCAGCCGCTCGGCCCGAGCAGCGCCAGGCATTCACCGGCCCCTACCGACAGGCTGAGCGCATCGAGCAGGCAGCGTTCCCCCAGCCGCCGGCTCACGGCGTCGAGCCGCAGTCCTGGCCGCTCCTGTGCTGCATCCATTGTCGGCAGTGGGTTCATCCCTTGATCGCTCCCTGGGTGAGCCCGCTCACGATGGCGCGCTGGAACAGCAGCACCAGCAGCAGCAGCGGCAGGCTGCCGAGCACGGTGGCCGCCGCAAACGCCCCGTAGGGCACCGTGAACAGCGACGAGCCGGCGATGCGGGCGATCGCCGGGGGCAGGGTCAGCAGTTCGGGGCGACTGATCCAGGTGAGGGCGATCGGATATTCATTCCAGCTGCCCAGGAACACCAGGATGGCGGTACTGCCCATCGCCGGTGCGAGCAGAGGCAGCAGCACGTGCCGCAGCCGTGCCATCAGATTGAGCCCCTCGAGCCGTGCCGCATCCTCCAGCTCCGGAGGCAGATCGGCGAAGGCGGCTCGCAGGAGCAGCACCGCCAGCGGCAGCGACAGGCCCGTGTAGGGCAGGCACAATGCCAGAAGCTGATTGCCGAAGCCCAGGGCGCGGGCCAGCTGCAGCAGGGCCAGGAACAGCAGCACGGTCGGGAAGATCGCGGCCGCCAGCAGGGCCAGGGTCGCGAGCCAGCGCAGGCCACCGCGCAGACGCTGCAGGGCGTAGGCGCAGGGCACCGCCAGCGTCAGGGTGAGCGCCGTGGTGCCGGCCCCCACGATCGTGCTGTTCAGCAGGTAGCGCCAGATGGGTGGATCAGCCTGCAGGAGCTGGCGGTAGTTCTCCAGGGTCCAGAACGCCCCTGGTGCCACGGCACCGGGATCGACCAGGGCCTCGGGGGTGACGAGCGAGCTGTAGAGCTGCCACACCAGTGGTGCCATGGTCCAGGCCAGCAGCAGGGCTCTCATCGCCCGGCCTCCATCAGTCGGCTCAGGCTCAGGCGCCACAGCAGCCAGCCCGCCAGGGTGAGCGCACTGAGCAGCAGGAAGGTGGCCAGCACCAGGGTGGCGCTGTAGCCGAAATCGAGGAAGCGCATCGCCTGCAGATAGGCATAGAGCGCCAGGCTCTCGGTGCTGCCGGCGGGGCCGCCGCGGCTGAGAACCTGCACCAGATCAAACAGGCCCAGGGCCTGTGCCAGTCGGAACAGGAGCGCCAGGGCCATCCAGGGTGTGAGCAGGGGCAGGGTCAGCCGCCGCAGGATCTGAAGGTTGCTGGCGCCCTCCAGCCGCAGGCTCTCCTCCAGCTCGGGCGGGATCGACTGAAGGCCGGCCAGCAGAAGCAATGCCACGAAGGGCGTGGTCTTCCAGACATCGGCCAGCACCACGAACAGCCAGGTGGTGCTGGGCGTGGTGAGGAAGCCGTAGGGGGGCAGCCCGAGGGCCTGGATCACGGTGTTGAGCGGGCCGTAGGGATCGTTGAAGATCCAGCGCCAGCCCAGGGCAAGCACGGTGCCCGGGAGGGCCCAGGGCAGCAGCACCGCTGCGCGGAGTGCGCCGCGCCCGCGACCGGGGCGGTGCAGCAGCAGGGCGATCGCCAGGCCGAGGGCCAGCTCCAGCGCCATCGAGACGGCGGCGAAGCGCAGCGTGAAGGCGGCGTCATTCCAGAAGCGGGCATCGCCGAGCAGGCGGCGCCAGTTGGCGCCGCCGTTGGGGATCGCCTGAAGGCCGGTGAGCACCGAGCTCGCCTGGCCGCTGAGCCAGCTCACCTGCAGCAGCGGCCACAGGTAGACCGCCGCGAGCAGCAGCAGTGCCGGCAGCATCAGCAGCGCCAGAGCCAGAGGCCCCTGCGTAAGCCGCGCTCCCCGGACGGGTTCCGGCATGCCGGCTGCCTGGGAGAGCGTGGATCGGGAGGTCGGCCGGTTCATGGAGCCTCCCCCGCGGCCGAGGCCAGCAGGACTTCGCTCTGGCCCTGGGCCGTCGCCATGGCCGTGGCGGCGGGACGCGGATCGGTGAGCATGCCGTTCACCTGGCGTTGCAGCAGATCACTGAGCTGGGCATAGAGGGGCGTCAGCGGCCGTACCAGCGGCCCCTGCTCCAGGGCCTGGCGCTGCACGTCCAGCAGCGGATGGCGGCGCTGCAGGTCGGGATCGTCATAGAGAGCGGCCCAGGTGGGGGCGTAGCCCTGATCGAGCACCAGCGCCTTCTGGGTTTCGGGGCCGGTGAACCAGCGGATCACCTCGGCGGCCTGCTGCGGATGGGCGCTGCCCTTAAGCAGCGACAGGCCCCAGGTTCCGAGCGTGCCGCCGCTGCGCTCGCCCGGGGCGCTGATCACCGGACTGACACCGACCTTGCCGACCACCGGACCGCCCCCCTTCTCGATCTCGCGCCAGGCGTAGGGCCAGTTGCGCAGGAAGGCGGCATCACCGGCGGCGAACAGCTGCAGCGCTTCGTTCTCCGCGAAGTTGGCCACCGCGGCGGGGCTGACGCCGGTGCGCACCAGCGAGTCCAGCCAGGCGGCGGCCCGCACGGCCCCGGCGCCATCGAGTTCGGTGTGCCCGCCCGCGCGCCCCTCGCCCGGCTGCCACCAGCGGCCGCCGAAGGCGTGGATGGCTTCGAGCATCACGCAGCTCAGGCCCTCGTACTGGCGCCCCTGCCAGACGTAGCCCCAGCGCACCTTGCCCTCCTGCTGCAGCCGTCGCGCGATCCGCTCGAGCTCCTCGGTGGTGCGGGGCGGCTGATCCATCAGATCGGTGCGCCAGTAGAGCAGCCCCGTGTCGCCGGTGAGCGGCATGCGCCACAGATGGCCGCCGAAGCCGTTGCCGAGCCGCGCTCCTGGCACCATCGCGTCAAGCGCGTCGTCGCCCAGCAGATCCTCCAGGGGCGTCAGCCAGCCGGCGGCCACGTAGCGGGCTGTCCAGCTGACATCCATCAGCAGCAGGTCGTAGGGGGTGGAGCCCAGCAGCAGGCTGCCGATCGCCAGATCAGACATCGCCTCGGTGTCGAGCGGCCCGCGCGCCACCTCGATGCGCAGATCGCGGTGCTCGTGGTTGAAGGCCGCCACCAGCGGCGCCGTGGCATCGACGAACGGTGAGGGCATCAGCACCCGCACCGTTATGGGGGGAGCCTGCGGCGGGGCGCGCAGGGCCGAGGGAAGCAGGGCACCCGGCAGGAAGGCCAGGGCCAGGCTGAGCAGCACACCCAGCAGAACGGCCAAGGGCGGTGTGCCCAGACGCAGACCCCTCGTCGCGGAGCCCGGGTGCGGTCTCAACATGCGGTGAACCAGAGACCGTCAGACCGTGGGGCCAGGTGCAGGCGGGCGGAGGGAACCGGGCTGATCGTGCGGGCGTCGAGGGCGACCATCGATGGGGTGCCGCGCGGACACTGATCCTAGGAACCCCGGCTCCCGACGGCAATCACCTCAGGCCCGGGGCTTCACGGAGCCCATACAGGCCCGACGCGATTGCTCAGCAGGTTCAGGCCAGCTTCTCCATCAGGCGTCCCATCAGGTCGCTGCTGCGCTGCTGGAAGCCGGCCAGCTCGTTGGGCTCCAGGCCGCCCACGGCCAGGCGGGCCAGGTCGTAGAGGTGGCGGCTCAGATCGCCGGCCAGCTGTTCGCTGGGCGATTCGGCGGCGCCCGTGGTGAGGATCGCGCCGGCTGACAGCTTCTGCAGACCGGCCACCAGGGGATGGCGGCGGTTGATCAGCAGCACGTGGTGATCGGGCAGGCCCGGCAGCTTCTGCTGCATCAGCGCGTCGAGGTCGTTGAAGCGGCGCATCTGCTCCGGCAGAAGGATCAGCGCCGCCGGGGCGTTGTCGCCCTTGAGCGCCTGCACCTGCAGGGTCACCTTGTCGTTGTCGAGAGCCTTCCTGAACAGCTCGCGCAGCTTCTCGGAGGCATCCTTGCCGTCGGCGTCGGCCAGCTCGCTCTCCTGCTCCTGCAGCGAGTCGTCCAGTTCGCTGTCGACCCGC
The DNA here is from genome assembly GCF_015840715.1 of Synechococcus sp. CBW1004. NCBI lineage: Bacteria > Bacillati > Cyanobacteriota > Cyanophyceae > Synechococcales > Synechococcaceae > Synechococcus > Synechococcus sp. CBW1004. The sequence continues at coordinate 778,798 of NZ_CP060397.1, forward strand.
TGGAACTTCAGCTCCTCATGGCGCTGCTCCAGCCAGGGGATGAACTGGGTGTCGATGAAGGTGTCGGCCAGCAGCACCTCGGCGCCCTGGCTCTTCCACAGCGCCAGCGCTCCGGCCTGGGCCGCCTCATCGGTGCAGTAGAGGATGCGCTTGTCGTTGCCGGCCTCCAGACGCGAGCGGTAGCCGGACAGGGTGGTGAAGGCCTTGCCCTCGGGGCCGGGAATGGGATCGAGGCTCTGGCCTTCGGCGGGCTCATCCTGCGTGGCAGCGGCAGTCGTGCCGAACAGCACCAGTTCCGCCACCTGATCGGCGAACTTGTCGTCCTCCATGGCGCCGATCTTGATGAAAGGAGCCAGCGATTCCCAGATCTCGGCATAGCGCTTCGGATCGTCGCGCTGCAGCTCCTTGAGCCGGTCGCCCACCTTCTTGGCGACGAAGCCGCCGATCGAGCGCACGCGCCGGTCGGTCTGCAGCGCCGAGCGGCTGACGTTGAGCGGGATGTCAGGCGAATCGATGACGCCACGCAGCGGCAGCAGGTAGCGGGGCACCACCTCCTTGATCGAATCGCTGACGAAGACGTTGTTGCAGTAGAGCTTGATCTCGCCCTTCTCCCAGTCGGCCCTCCCTGTGGATTTGGGGAAGTAGAGGATGCCCTGCAGGGTGTAGGGATAGTCGGTGTTCAGATGCACCCACAGCAGCGGGTCGCCCTGGAACGGATACAGGTAGCGATACAGCTCGATGTAGTCGTTGTCGCTCAGATCACGCGGACTCTTTTTCCAGGGCGATTCGCGCTTGTTGACCGTCTCGCCCTCCAGCTGCACCTCCACCGGCAGGAAGTCGCAGTAGGTGGTGATCAGCGTGCGGATGCGGGCGGGTTCGATGTACTCGAGCTCCTCCTCCATCAGGTGCAGGATCACATCGGTGCCGGGCTCGGAGCGCTCGGCCGCCTCCAGAGTGAAGCTGGGCGACCCATCGCAGCTCCAGCGCACCGCCTCGCTGCCGCCCCGGGCCGAGAGGGTCACCAGCTCCACCTGCTTCGCCACCATGAAGCTGGAGTAGAAGCCCAGGCCGAAGTGGCCGATGATCGCGTCGCTCTCGCTCTTGTACTTCTCCAGGAAGTCCTCGGCGCTGGAGAAGGCAACCTGGTTGATGTAGCGCTTCACCTCCTCGGCGTTCATGCCGATGCCGTTGTCGGAGATGGTCAGCGTCTTCGCTTCGCGGTCGATGCGGATCGACACCTTGCCCTCGGGCCCTTCGCTGCAGTCGCCGGCCATGGCGGCCATGCGCCGCTTGCTGATCGCATCGACGCTGTTGCTGACCAGCTCGCGCAGGAACACCTCGTGGCCGCTGTAGACGGCCTTCTTGATGATCGGGAAGATGTTCTCGGTATGGATCTGGATCTGACCCTGTTCCGTCTGCAGCACCGTTTCACGCCTGGTGGACAAGGCCTCCAGACTCTCCCGGCGCCGCCGGGCTTGCCAAGCGCCGCGATGGGCAGGAAACCGACCCGCAAGCGGATCTCCATAGGATCGCGGCCCTCCCAGCGCTTGCGTCCATGGCCAGTCAGTGGCAGAACTTTCTGCAGAACCTTGGCGTGTGGCGCGGCTCCTTCACCGGGATCAGCCCCTCCGGGGCGGTGCTGAAGGACACGCCTTCGCTGCTGACTCTGGCCGCCGGTGAGACCGACGCCACCGGGGCGGTCACGATGGTGCGCTTCGGCCTGCAGCGCTTCGAGGGGGGCGACCGGGGCGCCGCTCCCAGCAGCGACATGGGCCAGGAGTACCGCAGTCTCGGCCGCCAGGTGGTGTTCTTCGAGACGGGCACCTTCTGCAAGGGCTCGCTGCAGCTGGCGCCGAGCACCGTGTTCGGCGGCGAATTCGGTTTCCTCCACGGCGACCGCCGTCACCGCCTGGTGCTGCTCTACGGCGAGGACGGCGCCCGCGACCAGTTGGTGCTGATCCGCGAATTCCGGCAGGGCAGCGCCGCCCAGGAGTGCCCGCCGCTGACGCCAGAACAGCTGCAGGGAACCTGGAGGGGCAGCAGCGCCACGATCACGGCCGACTGGCCCGAGCCGGATCACACCACGGTCGAGCTGTCGTTCGGCCCCGAGCAGCTGGCGGCCTTCCAGTGGCTGCCCGATGGCGGTTACGTGTCCTGGCCGGAGCAGGTGAGCCACCGCCAGGCCTTCACCACCGAAGGCGGCTGGTTGACCGGTCCGAACCGGCTGGAGCGCCTGATCCGCCGCTACGACGGCAGCGGCGCCTGGCTATCCGCCACCCACGAGATCCTCAGCCGCTGAGGCCAGCTCAGCTGAGGCCAGTTCTTCAGCCGCGGCGCTGCAGCTCGGGCTTCTCCTCGGGCACGATCGCCCCCTCCACCGGGCACACCTGCAGGCAGATGCCGCAGTCGATGCAGGTGTCGAAGTCGATCCAGTAGAAGGCCGTGCCCTTGCTGTTGGCGCCCTGTCCGGGATGGATGCAGGCCACCGGGCAGGCATCGACGCAATCGGCCACGCCCTCGCAGACGTCGGTGAGGATTGTGTGGGCCATGGCCGGAAGAAAGCGGCGCTGAGCCTAGCCAGCCAGCCAGATCGCCCCCCGGCAGCCGCGCAGCAGCGCCAGCTGCTCGGCCTCGGCCTCGCTGTTGCAGGGCCGGCCATGCAGCTCGGCCGCCTCGCCCGCCTGATGCAGCTCCGCCATGCGGCCCAGCACCGCCTCCAGATCGCCCTTGCCCGACGCCACCAGCCAGGGGGCCGGCGCCTGGCTCTGGGGAGCGTGCTGCTGCAGCAGGTCGCGGATCGCCTCGATCGCGAAGCCGAAGCCGGTGCCCGCCGCCTGATCCGGATCGGCGCTGAAGCGGCGCACCAGCCCGTCGTAGCGGCCGCCACTGGCGATCGCCACCGGGGCGTCGGCGCCCTGGCAGACGAGTTTCAGCACCAGGCCGTCATAGAGATCGAAGTGGGGCTGGAAGGTGGGGTCGAGCTGCAGGCGCACCCCTTGCCGCTCGGCCGCCGGTGCCACCGCGGCCAGGGTGGCGGCCAGGCTCTCGAGCAAGGGAACCCGGCCGATCCATTGCTCCAGTTCGGCCAGAACGGAGGCGGGTTCGCCCCGCAGGGTGAGCAGGGCCGTCAGCCGCTGGCGTTGCTCTTCAGGCAGGGGCAGCTGGGCCAGAGCGAGAGGATCGAAGTCGGTGAGAGCCCGGCGGGTGACGCTGCGCTGCGCCTCCGGCAGCGGCTCCAGCAGGGCATCGAGCAGGCCGTGGTGGCCCACCAGCAGGGTGGGCTGATGCTCGGGCCGCAGGCCCAGGGTGGCGGTGGCCGCCAGCAGCAGCTGCATCAGCTCACGATCGGCGGCGGCCGAGGGTTCGCCCAGCAGTTCCACGCCGCTCTGGATCGCCTCATGCAGCCGCTGGCCATCGCCTTCGGCGACGGAGCTGCGGAAGGTGACGCCATCGGCCCACAGCCGCAGCGGCCGGGGGCGATCCGCCAGGCGGGTGCAGGCGGCGCGGGCGATCGAGGCGGTCAGTTCGGGCCGCAGGCCCAGCGGTTCATCGGCCGCCAGGCGCACCACCTCCCTGCCGGCGATGGCGCCGCCGGCTTCGAGCGTGTCCAGTCGCTCGATCGTCGGGGGATCCACCTCCTGATAGCCCCACAGGCGGTACACCTCGGCCAGCTGAGCGCGCAGCCGACGGTTGCTGTCCACCTCCCAGGGGTTGCGGTCGCGGGCGCCGGCGGCGGGTTGCAGGGCCATGAAGGGGTGGCGGGGCGCTCGGAAACCTGTTGATCCTATGGATCGCCCCGGTGGCGGAAATGTGTCGCCGGCCTGGTGGAGCAGCCGGGATCGTTGCGGAGTCCCTGATGGTGGTGCTTGCTGAGCCATCCCACGCCCCGACGGTCTGGCTCAGCCCCCAGCGGCAGCCTCATCCAGTTCCGGGGCGCCGTAGCAGGCGCCGGGCAGGGGGCGGCAGGAGGCCAGGCCCTGCATCAGCGCCTGCAGCAGGCCCGGGCTGCAGGCGATCAGGCGGCCGCTGCTGATCTCGAGGGGGCCGCCCTCGTAGCTGCAGACCACGCCACCGGCCAGCTCCACCAGGGCGACGCCGGCGGCCAGATCCCACGGCGACAGGCCCCGCTCCCAGTAGCCGTCCAGCTGGCCGGAGGCCACGTAGGCCAGATCCACCGCCGCAGCGCCCGGCCGGCGCACGCCGCGGGTACGATGCGTGAACCAGGCGAATTCGGCGTAGTTGTTGTCCAGTCGCCCGTGACGGTCGTAGGCGAAGCCGGTGGCGAGCAGCGAATCGCCCAACTGCTCCGCACCGCTGACCTGCATCGGGGTGTCGTTGCACCAGGCGCCATGCCCGGGTGCCGCCCAGAAGAACTGGCGCAGGGCCGGCACCGCCAGAGCCCCCAGCAGCGGCAGCCCACGCCAGGTGAGACCCACCGAGGTGGCGAAGAACGGGAAGCTGTGGGCGAAGTTGGTGGTGCCATCCAGGGGATCGACGCACCACTCCAGATCGCCAGAGCCGGCACGGCGACCACTCTCTTCGGCGAGCACGCCCACGCCAGGGCTGCGCTCGGCCAGTACCGCGAGCACCGCCGCCTCGGCGGCCTCGTCGGCTTCGGTGACCAGATCGCCGGCCCGCCCCTTTTCGCGGATCCGTTCCAGGCGACCGAAGTGGCCTTCCAGGGCCCGGCCGCCGGCCTCGGCCGCCAGGCGTGCCGTGAGGGCCAGCTCGGCCACCTCGGCCGCGCTCAGGCCGCTGCCGCGCTGGGAGCGGCCGGTGAGGCTCAGGGCCTCCAGATCAGGGGTGCTCATCGGCTCTGCAGGCGTGCCTGCACTTGGCTGTCGGTGATCGCTCCCAGCATCTCGGGTCAGGGGCGCAGGCCGTGAAGCGGGCCCCGCCATCGCGACGCCTATTCGTCGTCCAGGGGCAGGCCGGGGCGCACCGCACCGCGGCCGAAATGCCGCCCGAACTGGAGCTCGTAGACCTCGTCCTCGTCCTGGGTCTCCACCACCAGGGGGCCGTCGGCCCGGGCTACGCACAGCAGGCCGTATCCCTTGGCCCGCAGCTCGCGCGACAGGCCCAGGGCCTCGCTCTGATCGATCGTTCCCTCCAGCACCCGCACCGCACAGGCGGTGCAGCAGCCGTTGCGGCAGCTGAAGGGCAGGGGATCCCCCTGCTGCTCGAAGCTGCGCAGGATGTACTCCCCTTCCGGGACGTGGTGCTGGATCACCCGGCCGGCCTGGCGCCAGTGAACGGTGATCGGAAAGGTGCGGGTCATCGGGCCGAGGAGGTGGGGCTGGTCCCCTGCTACATTCGCACTTGCCCCTTTTTGCCGCTGGAGAGGTGGCCGAGTGGTCGAAGGCGCAGCACTGGAAATGCTGTATAGGGGCAACTCTATCGAGGGTTCGAATCCCTCCCTCTCCGCTGTCACCGGCCTTCGGGCCGGTTTTTTTATGGGCAGAAATGCTGAAGGTATGGCGGATTCGACTGATTCCCCCATGGCAGGCAGCTCCGTGATCAAGAAAGCGAACACACCTGTTTCCGTGTGCTTGCTGGCGACAATCGCAGATTGATCACATGGCCTCAACCATGCGTCTGGCGGCGCTTCTGTTGCCGCCTCATGGGGCAGTGGGCCTGAAGAACGGTGCCTCCACCTGCTGGCGGATGAACCAGTTGGTGGCTGCTTTCTGGGTATGCCAGGCACGCAGCAGCTGCTTGGCCACCTGCCGCAGTTCCTCCGGATCGGCCGTGGCATCGATGGCGCGGCTGAGGCGCTCGATTTCGAACTTCTGGCCGGTGGTGAGTTCCATCGGGGCTGGCATGCTTCTGCTCCATTCACTGCCGGCAAGTTATCGAGCCATTCCTGATCAGATGTGACAGCCGCTACCGAAGCACCACCCCGTCAGTGTTTCAACTTGTAACGACGCTCGCGCTGATCAGGATTTCCTAGGATGCTCATCAAGGATTCTTTTCTCTCCTCATGCGCTTGAGCTGGCCGCAGCACCTGCAGACAGCGCGCATGCTCGAGAGAGCCGACGACACGCAGCGCGGCATGGCGCTGGCTCTGATGGGTGTCTCCCTGCTCATCCTGGTGGAAGATCTGCTCGAAGTGGAGCGAGCCTCCGCCACCCAGCAACGCATCCGCTGATCCCCTGTGGGCGCCTGTCCCACGCCTTCCGCGCGTGGGCTGTTCTGTCGAGGACGTCTTCCCTGCTGGATCAGCGCGGCTGGTTACCGATTCAGCCGAAGCGGCCGCTCACGTAGTCCTGGGTGGCTTGCTGGCCGGGGGCATTGAAGATCTTCTCGGTTTCGCTGTACTCCACCAGATAGCCCACCTTGCCGCTACCGCCTTCCACGGCCTCGGCGTTGAAGAAGGCCGTCATGTCAGCCACGCGCACGGCCTGCTGCATGTTGTGGGTGACGATGATGATCGTGTAGTTGCGCTTGAGTTCATGCATCGTCTCCTCGATCTTCAGGGTGGAGATCGGATCGAGGGCTGAGCAGGGCTCGTCCATCAGAATCACATCCGGCTCGGTGGCGATGGCGCGGGCGATGCAGAGGCGTTGTTGCTGGCCGCCGGAGAGGGCCAGGCCGCTGTCCTGCAGTTTGTCCTTGCATTCATCCCACACCGCCGCCTTGCGCAGGGAGCGCTCGACGAGTTCATCCATGTCACCGCGGTAGCCATTGATCCGGGCACCGAAGGCGATGTTCTCGTAGATGCTCTTCGGGAACGGGTTCGGCTTCTGAAACACCATGCCGATGCGACGCCGCACCTCCACCGGATCGACGCGGGGGTGATAGAGGTCCTGACCTTCAAACACCACCTTGCCCTTCAGGTGGCAGCCCGGAATCAGGTCGTTCATCCGGTTCAGGGCGCGCAACACCGTGGATTTGCCGCAGCCGGAGGGGCCGATGAAGGCGGTGACCTTCCCGTACGGAATGTTCATGAAGACATTGCGCACCGCTTCAAAGCTGCCGTAGGAGATCGTCACGTTCTCCAGCGCCATGCAGGTGCTGGTGCTGACGCTGGCCGGGCTGGCGAGGGTGGAGGTCATGACTGTAGAAAAGGAGAGAAGGAAGACCGGGCGTTGGAGGAATCGTGGCTCCGGAGGGCTCAGCTCCGGGAGACGTGGCTGATCCAACGAGACAGCAGATTGGCGATCAGAATCATGACAACCAGGACGAAGGAGGCCGCCCAGGCCAGTTCGTTCTGGGCCTCATAGGGCATGATCGCGAAGTTGAAGATCAGCACCGACAGGGTCGCGATCGGGTTGAACACCCCATCGGGCCAGAAGGGGGAGAACAGGGCCGTGAAGATCAGTGGCGCCGTTTCCCCCGCCGCCCGGGCGATCGCCAGCACGACTCCTGTGGAGATCGGCGTGAGCGCTGCTGGAATCACCACCCGCGTGATGGTGACGAAGCGCGAGGCCCCGACCCCGTAGGCGCCAAGCCGCAGGTCGTTGGGCACCAGCTTGAGGCCCTCGTAGGTGGTCTTGATGACGGTGGGAAGCATCAGCACCGAAAGGGCCACACCCCCGGCCAGGGCGCTGTAGCTCTGACCAAAGAACAGGCGGGTGGCGACGATCATCCCGTAGATGAAGACGCCGCTGATGATGGAGGGCACACCGGCCAGCACGTCATTGGCAAATCCCACGAACTGACCGAACCAGCCCTTGCCCGCGTATTCGGAGAGATAGACGCCACCGCCGATGCCGACAGGCACTGTGATCAGAGTGGCGAGAAGCGTCACCAGGATCGTCCCCAGGACCGCGTTGCCGATGCCGCCGCCACTCAGGCCCGGAGCCGGGGGCAGCTCCAGGAAAAGCCGCAGACTGAGCAGGCGTCCCCCCTGAAGGAGCACATACAACAGCACCAGGACCAGCGGCAGGACCGCGATGGCCGCAAACAGGGCCGAAACGCTGGTGAGCAGCTTGTTGACGCGGTTGCGCCTCAGAGCTGGATCGAACTGAAGCGGACGCCGCTCGAAGAGTCCGGAACTGGCGCTGGCTGAGGCGAGATTGGTGGGGTCCATGTCAGTACTTCAGGCTCAGGCGCCGGACGACCCACTGGGCCAGAACATTCACCGAGAATGTGAGAACCATCAGGATCAGCGCCGCATACATCAGCGCTGAAACCTGGATGCCATCGGCCTCGCCGAACTGATTGGCCAGCATCGAGGCGATGGTGTTCCCGGGGGCCAGCAGGGAAAAGCTGAAATTGAGCGAATTGCCGATGATCATGGTCACCGCCATCGTTTCGCCCATCGCCCGTCCCAAGGCCAGCATCACGCCGCCGATGATCGACGAGATGGCCGCCGGCAGGATCACGGCGAAGATGGCCCCCCAGCGGGTCGTTCCCACCCCATAGGCCCCCTGGCGGAGCTCCACCGGCACCTGGCGCAGCGCATCGCGGGAGATGGCCGTGATGATCGGCAGGATCATCACCACCAGAATGAGAATCGCCGGAGCCATGCCCGGCCCCATCGGAGTGGTGGAGAACAGGGGCAACCAGCCGAGCACGGCATGCAGCAGCTGGAGAACCGGTCGGATGGCGGGTTCCATCACGAAGATGGCCCACAGTCCGAGCACGACGGAGGGAATCGCCGCCAGGAGCTCCACCATCAGGCCGATCAATTCCCTGAGTTGCATCGGAATGAGATCTTCCGTGATGAACAGGGCTGTACCGACACCGAGCGGCACCGCGATCAGCAGGGCCAGGAGGGAACTCACCAACGTTCCATAGATGGCGACGAAGGCCCCGTAGCTCTCATTCACCGGGTCCCAGGCCGAGGTGGTGAGGAAGCGGAGGCCGAAGCTGGCGATGGCCTCGTGGGATCCCTGGATCAGGGTGAGGAAGATCGCCAGCAGGACGATCGCCACCACCGCCGCCAGGGCGAGAGTCAATTGCCGGAAGACGATGTCCAGCATCCGTTCGCCGGCAGGTCTGCGCCTGCGGCTGAACAGTTGCTCCCTGCCCGTTCCTGGGGTGACGGTCATGGAATCTGCGGCGGGGAGAGCTCGCTGTGGAGTCGATCGGACTGTACGAAGCCTGAGGACGGCGGCGATTAAACCCCGTTTAACGCTTGCCACCCCGCTCTCCCCGTGCCGGTCAGGAGCCGTGGGAAGCCCCGGCTCCAGCTTGTGTCGTTGGGGCTCGGTAGCCTGGGCTCGAACGAAGGACTGCATGGCGAGGAGCGCCGGACTGAACGCTTCCAGGGATCCGGGCCGCGAGCGGGGCCGTGATGCCGCCGCGACCGCGTCGCAGCCTGGTGACGCTGGGCTGGGCCGGATCGTCGGGATCGATCTGGGCACCACCAATTCGGTGGTGGCGGTGCTCGAGGGGGGCCGTCCCCAGGTGATCGCCAGTGCCGAGGGTGGTCGCACGACCCCCTCCGTGATCGGCTTCAACCGTGACAAGGAACTGCTGGTCGGCCAGCTGGCGCGGCGCCAGCTGGTGCTCAACCCCCGCAACAGCTTCGCCAACCTCAAGCGCTACGTCGGCCGCAGCTGGGACGAACTGGAGGAAGGCAGCCTGGCGGTTCCCTACACAATCCGTGCCAACGACCAGGGCAACGTGCGTGTCGTCTGTCCGGCCACCGAGCGGGAATATGCACCGGAGGAGCTGGTCGCCAGCATCCTGCGCAAGCTGGTGGACGACGCCTCCACCTATCTGGGGGAGCCGGTGGAGGCGGCGGTGATCACCGTGCCGGCCTATTTCAATGACGCCCAGCGCCAGGCGACCCGCGACGCCGGACGCCTTGCGGGCATCAGCGTCGAGCGCATCCTCAACGAACCCACTGCCGCTGCCCTGGCCTACGGCTTCGACCGCAGCACGGTGAAGCGGGTGCTGGTGTTCGACCTGGGCGGCGGCACGTTCGACGTCTCGGTGCTGCGCATCGCCAATGGCGTGTTCGACGTGAAGGCCACCAGCGGCGACACCCAACTGGGTGGCAATGACTGGGATCGGCGCATCGTCGACTGGCTGGCCGATGCCTTCCAGGCCGAACACGCCATCGATCTGCGCCGTGATCGCCAGGCATTGCAGCGTCTCACCGAGGCCGCTGAGAAGGCCAAGATCGAACTCTCGGGAGTGCAGAGCACGCCGATCTCGTTGCCGTTCATCGCCACCGGCCCGGAGGGGCCGCTGCACATCGAGACCACCCTCGAGCGGCGCACCTTCGAGGGGCTCTGCCCCGATCTGCTCGATCGTCTTCTCCGACCCGTCCAGCGGGCCCTGCGCGATGCCTCCTTGGCCGCCGATGACATCGACGACGTGGTGCTGGTGGGTGGCTCCACCCGCATGCCGATGGTGCAGGAGATGGTGCGAACGCTGATCCCCCGCGAGCCCTGCCAGTCGGTGAACCCCGATGAGGTGGTGGCGATCGGGGCCGCCGTGCAGGCCGGCATCCTCACCGGTGAGCTGCGCGATCTGATGCTCAACGACGTCACGCCCCTGTCGCTGGGGCTGGAGACGATCGGTGGCGTGATGAAGGTGCTGATCCCGCGCAATACGCCGATTCCGGTGCGCAAGAGCGATCTGTTCAGCACCTCCGAGGCGAATCAGAACTCGGTGGAGATTCATGTGCTCCAGGGGGAGCGCCAGATGGCCGAGGGCAACAAGTCGCTGGGGCGATTCCGGCTCTCCGGCATCCCGCCCGCTCCCCGCGGCGTGCCCCAGGTGCAGGTGTCGTTCGACATCGACGCCAACGGTCTGCTGCAGGTCTCGGCCACCGACCGCACCACAGGCCGGCAGCAGAGTGTCTCGATTCAGGGTGGTTCCAACCTCAGTGAGCAGGAGATCGAGGCCCTGCTGGCCGAGGCCGAGGCGAAGGCCGCTGAAGACCGCCGCAAACGGACCGCGATCGATCGCCGCAACCGCGCCCAGACCCTGATCACGCAGGCGGAGCGGCGCCTGCGTGACGCCGCGCTGGAGCTGGGCCCCTATGGGGCAGAGCGCCAGCAGCGGGCCGTCGAGCTGGCGGTGCGCGATGTTCAGGATCTGCTGGCGCGCGAGGACGATGCCGAGCTGGAACTGGCGGTCTCGCAGCTGCAGGAATCACTGTTCGGCCTCAACCGCAGACTGCTGCAGGAGCGCCGGGCCGAATCCGGGCCGCTGCAGGGTCTGAAGAACACGCTGGGATCCCTCAAGGACGAGCTGTTCTCCGACGATGACGACTGGGATGACTGGAACCGCGACAGTCGCTCCGATCCCTGGGCCTCTCCGCGCGATCGCGGCGACGAACGCTTCGGTTCCCGCTTGAGTGAGCCGCGCTTCGGTCCCGACCGCTTCGAGACGGCTCGCTTCGACGATCGCTTCGACAGCCGATTCGAAGAACCTGTCCGGGAGCGTTTCGGGGTTGATCGGGGCGGCGAGCGTCTCAGCGATGAGCGCCCGGCGGCCCGCTGGAGCGCTGAGCCGCAATCCGGCTGGGAGCGCGAGGAGCGCGGTGACGTCCCCGCCCGCCGCGAGCCGCGCCGCAGCCCCGATGCCGACCGCGAGCCCTGGAGCGATGCCGACTCCGAGGGCGGCTGGCGAGCCGACTCCCAGGCGCGGCAGCAGCCGTGGCGCCAGGACCCACCCTCCGCCGCATGGCCCGCCGAACGGGACGAGCGGGGCCGCGAGCCGCTCCGTCGCCCTCCGGTTCCGGCAGCCCGGGACGCCGAACCGGATCGCTCGCGGGGCTACGACGATGATCCCTGGCGCGACGTCTGATTCACGGTGAGTCGCTCCTTTCCCCAGGATCCCCCCGGCGCCGCCGCCCAGGATCACTGGCAGATCCTCGGCCTCTCACCCGGGGCCGACGCGGTCGCTCTCAAGCGAGCCTTCCGGGAGCAGGCCCGGCGCTGGCATCCGGATCTCAACGGCAACGACCCGGTCGCCGAGGAGCGCTTCAAGCAGGTCAACGAGGCCTATGCCGTGCTCTCCGACCCGGTGCGTCGCCGCGCCTGGGAGCGGGGTGAGGATCTCTCCGGCGGCGAACCCCCCGATCCGTTCGCCAGCGGCTTCCCCGACTTCGAGGACTATCTCGCGGAGCTGGATGGTGGCCGCTCCGCCAGGGCTGATCGCGACTGGGGCGAGCCGTCCAGGCCTGCAGGCCGGCGGAGTGACGAGCCGGCCCAGGAGTCCCCTGTCGATCCGGGGCGGCCGCAGCGTCAGCCGGAGCACGGCGAGCCGCCCACCAGCGAAACGCGTGGCTGGGTCGCCACCGCACCTCCCTCGCCGCCGCCGGTTCAGGCCGCGGGCGATCAGGAGAGCCTGGTGGAGCTCACTCCCGAGCAGGCCCTGCATGGGGAGCGGGTCGAGCTGGAGCTCCCCGACGGCACGCTCGTGGAGGTGCGCACGCCCCCGCTGGCCGGCGACGGCTGGCGGCTGCGCCTCGCCGGCGTGGCTCCCGGAGGCGGTGATCACTTTCTGCAGCTGCGGGTGCGCACCTCCGAGGGCCTGCGCATCGACGGTCTGCGGGTGCTCTATCCACTGGATCTCACGCCGGCCGAGGCCGTTCTGGGCACCCAGGTGGTGGTCCCCACCCTGGAGGGTCCGGTGCGCCTGCGCGTACCACCCGGATCCTCCAGCGGCCGCCTGCTGCGCCTGCGGGGCCGTGGCCAGCGCCTCGGCGAACGCCACGGTGACCAGCTCGTCGAGGTGCGCATCGCCGTTGATGAGCAGGCCGGCGATGCCGAGCTGGCCCTCTACCGCCGTCTGCGGGAGCTGGAACTGGAGCGGTGTGGCGCGACCGGCGAGGAATGAGACACTGGCCCAGCGCCAGGGAGTGTTGTCGTGAGTCTCAGAGAGCCCCAGGAGCGGGTGCATGTGCTGCTGTTCGATGCCGGCGGTGATCAGGAGGGCATCCATTCGCTCGAGCTGGGCGGCCGCACCGTGGTGCTGCTGTTCGAGGATCCCGATGACGCTGAGCGCTATGCCGGCCTGCTGGAAGCCCAGGACTTCCCGGTGCCCAGCGTCGAGGCCCTGGACCGCCGCGAGCTGGAGCAGTTCTGCACCGAGGCCGGCTACGAGGCCCGCTTCGTGCCCGCCGGCTTCCATCCCCGCAGCGATGAGGACCGGCTGCTGATCGCGCCGCCTGAACGCAACATGGATGTCAGCACCTGGCAGGAACAGGTGAGCGGCGATCCCGCCGACGGCGCCGCCAGCCCCTCCCAGTTGGAGGATGACGAGGCGTCCGGTGGTTCCGATCCCGAACTGGAAGCCTTCCGTCGTCGCCTCGAGGGTCTGCTGTGAGTCAGTCCAACCCCTCAGAGCCCCGGCCGCTTGTCAGCCGCGGTCACCTGCTCACCGAGCAGCCCCATCCCCGCAGCGGCGAACTCGATTGCCTGCCAACGCCCGAACTCGTCTCGCTGTTCTGTCAGAACGACCTGGACTGCGTGCGCGCCCTGGAGGGGGCCTCGTCCGCGCTGGCTGACGCCGTCGATGCCATCAGCGAGCGCCTCAGCCGCGGCGGCCGCCTCTTCTACCTGGGAGCCGGCACCTCCGGCCGTCTCGGGGTGCTGGATGCGGCCGAGTGCCCGCCCACCTTCTGCACCCCGCCGGAGCTTGTGCAGGGGGTGCTCGCCGGCGGCGCACCGGCGCTGCTGCGCAGCTCCGAGGGGCTCGAGGATCTCGAGCACGCCGGACGCGGTGATCTGGAGGAACGGGGCTTCAGCAGCGCCGACTGTCTGGTGGGCATTGCCGCCGGCGGCACCACGCCCTATGTGCATGGGGGCCTGCGCCATGCGCGCTCGATCGGGGCGCTGGCCATCGCCATGGCCTGCGTGCCCGCCGACCAGGTGGCCATGCCCTGTGACATCGACATCCGGCTTCTCACCGGCCCGGAGCTGCTCACCGGCTCGACACGCCTGAAGGCCGGCACCGCCACCAAGCTGGCCCTGAACATCCTGTCCACCGGCGTGATGGTGCGGCTGGGCAAGGTGTATGGCAACCGCATGATCGACGTCTCGGTCAGCAACAGCAAGCTCGAGGACCGCGCTCTGCGCATCCTGGCCGACCTCGCCGGCGTCAGCCGCGAGGAGGGGCAGCGGCTGCTGGCGCTCAGCGAGGGCTCCGTGCGTCTGGCGCTGCTCATGGCAGCTACAGGTCTGGAGCCCAAGGCGGCACGCGAGGCCATGGAGCGCCATGGCCCCGGTCTGCGCCAGGTGCTGGAGGCGCTGAGCGCTCAGCTGGCGCCGGCCTCCGCCGCAGGGGCTGCCCCCCAATAGGGGCCTGTGAACAGTTCGGTGCGGCGGCGGGTCTCCGCCGGCACCGCCTCGGGTGGCGTCATCAGAGCATGACGCAGGGCGTGATGGGCGCTGCTGCGCGGCCGCTGGGCCGCCACCCGTCCGGCGGCCATGCGCACGATCTCCTGGGCCAGGGTGGCGTTGGCCTTCAGGTTCTCGATCACCATCTCCACCGTCACCGAGGCATGGTCGTCATGCCAGCAGTCGTAGTCAGTGACCATCGCCAGGGTGGCGTAGGCCATCTCCGCCTCGCGGGCCAGGCGGGCTTCGGTGTGATTGGTCATGCCGATCACCTCACATCCCCAGGAGCGATACAGCTGTGATTCGGCCCGGGTGGAGAAGGCCGGCCCCTCCATGCAGAGGTAGGTGCCGCCCCGGTGCAGCCGGCGCCCTTCCGGCATGAGGCTGTCGCCCACATCGGCCAGGATGCGGCTGAGCACACCGCAATACGGATCAGCGGCGGTGACATGGGCGACAAGGCCCTCGCCGAAGAAGCTCAGCGGCCGCTGATGGGTGCGGTCGATGAACTGATCCGGCACCAGCATGTCCAGCGGGCGCACCTCCTCCTGCAGCGAACCGACCGCCGACACCGACAGGATCCAGCGCACGCCCAGGGAGCGCAGGGCCCAGAGGTTCGCCCGGTACGGCACGTCCGAGGGTGTGAAGCTGTGGTGACGGCCGTGGCGGGCCAGGAACACCACCTCGATGTCATCGATCCGGCCGAGCCGCAGGCTGTCGGAGGGGGAGCCGTAGGGGGTGTCCACCACGATCTCGCGCACGTCCTCGAGACCCTCCATGGCGTAGAGGCCGCTGCCGCCCAGAACCCCGAGCCGGGCGTTGCTGAGATCGGGGGTCGTGGGAGTGGCGCTGACCATGCCGCCGGAACGGGGGAGAAGGAGTCCCTGTCTACCGCAGGGCCCCTGGCGGGCGGATGCCGATCCTCTGGGCCACCTGGCAGGATTGCCGCACTCCCCGCCTCCCGACGCGATGACCACGGCCCTGATGGAGACTGACGCCGGCACGATCACCCTGACGCTGTTCGATGCCGATGCGCCTGGCACCGTCGCCAACTTCGTGAAGCTGGCCAATGAGGGCTTTTACGACGGCCTGGCCTTCCACCGTGTCATCCCCGGCTTCATGGCCCAGGGCGGCTGCCCCAACAGTCGCGAGGGCGCCCGCGGCATGGCCGGCACCGGCGGCCCCGGCTACACGATCCCCTGCGAGATCAACCCCAACAAGCACAAGGCTGGAACGCTGGCGATGGCCCACGCCGGCCGTAACACCGGTGGCTCGCAGTTCTACATCTGCTTCGAGCCCCAGCCCCATCTCGATGGCCAGCACACCGTGTTCGGTCAGACCGACAACATGGATGTGGTGCTCAAGCTGCGCAATGGCAGCCGCATCAACAAGGTGTCGATCCAGGCCTGAGCTGCGGCCCCCTCTCCCGTGGCGCCCCCTCCCCCGCCTGGATGGGGGATCCAGCCCGCAGGCCCGCCTGGCGATGCCTACGGGCCTTATTAGCAGTCGCGCGATCGTGCCGCCCGCAGTCTGCCCCCGCTGATCCGCGCGTCGGGCGCTGTTGCCGCATCGGTCGGCGCCCCGTTCAGCTCCAGACGAGGAACGCCCCGGGCTGCAGCACCGGCAGCGGGCAGCTGCGGCTCTCCGCAGCCCGCAGTTCACTCAGCGGACGCCGTTCCGGCTCCAGGCTGGAGCTCGGGTGGGCCGCACGGCGCAGATCCGGCGCCAGCAGCAGGGACACTGCCCCGGTCGCCGTGGGTTCCGCCAACCTCTGCACCGTCGCCGCCAGATCGGCGGCCGTGAGGGGGTGCCCCTGGGGTGAAGCCAGCAGGATCGCCAGATCCGGCCGTTCCAGCAGGGCCAGCAGCCGGGGGTCGTTCTCGGCCTCCAGCAGCAGCCCGTGGCCTGTGGCCCAGGCCTGCAGGGTTTCGAGCATCAACCCGAGCCGATGGGGATCCTCCTCCCCCCTCCAGGCGACGACCGCCGTGAGGCCATGGGCCTCCTCCTCCATCAGGTGGCCCAGCTTGGTGCGCTTCGCCTGCAGATAGGTGGCGTTGTGCTGGCCGGGATCCATCACCAGCGGCACCCGATCCACCACCTCGAGCCCGTAGCCGCCGAGGCCGGCGATCTTGCGCGGGTTGTTGGTGATCAGCCGCAGCCGCTGCACCCCCAGATCGCTGAGGATCTGGGCGCCGACGCCGTAGTTGCGCAGATCGGCCGGGAAACCCAGCCGCTCATTGGCCTCCACCGTGTCGAGTCCGCCGTCCTGGAGGCTGTAGGCGCGCAGCTTGTTCACCAGGCCGATGCCACGGCCCTCCTGGCGCAGGTAGACCACCACCCCCTCGCCGGCCCGCTCGATCATGCGCAGCGCCGCCTCCAGCTGCGGCCGGCAGTCGCAGCGCAGCGAGCCGAAGGCATCGCCGGTGAGGCATTCGCTGTGCACCCGCACCAGCACCGGAGCGCTGGCGGACTCCGGCTGACCTTTGACGATCGCCACGTGCTCGCTGCCGTCGAGTTCGTTGCGGTAGCCGATCGCCCTGAAGGTGCCGAAGGCGCTGGGCAGCCGCGCCTCGGCCTGACGGCGCACGAACCGCTCGGTGTCAAGCCGGTAGCGGATCAGATCGGCGATCGAGATCAGCCTCAGGCCATGCCGCCGGGCGTAGTCCACCAGCTGTGGCAGCCGCGCCATCGAGCCGTCCGCGTTCTGGATCTCGCAGATCACGCCGGCCGGGTAGAGGCCCGCCAGCCGCGCCAGATCGATGGCGGCCTCGGTGTGGCCGGCCCGCTTCAGCACGCCGCCGTCCCTGGCCCGCAGCGGGAAGATGTGCCCCGGTCGGCGCAGGTCGCTGGGTCGGCTGTCGGGATGGATCGCCACCTGGATCGTGCGCGCCCGGTCCTCGGCGGAGATGCCGGTGCTCACCCCGTTCTCGGGGCCGGCGTCGACGCTGACGGTGAAGGCGGTCTGATTGTTGTCGGTGTTGCGATCGACCATCAGGGGCAGATCGAGCGCATCCAGCCGCTCGCCTTCCATCGCCAGGCAGATCAGGCCGCGGGCTTCGGTGGCCATGAAATTGATCTGCTGGGGCGTCGCGAACTGGGCGGCGCAGATCAGATCTCCCTCGTTTTCACGGTTTTCGTCATCCACCACGACGATCACCTCGCCGTTGCGGATCGCGGCCAGCCCATCGGCGATCGAGTCGAAGCGGAACTCGGCCTGGGTCAGGCTGCCGGCAGCGTCACCCGCTTCGGCAGGGAGGGGCGAGGGCATGCCGGAGGTGGGAGGGGGAAGGAGGTCGGGTCGGAGGTTCAAGGGAACCGCGGCAGAGGATGCCGGCGTCGGTCCGGTCTCAGGAACCTTTTATAGAACCCGGTACGATCCCTGCTTCCTGCGATCGCGCCATGACGAGCCAGCGCGTCGCCGTGATCGGCGCCAGTGGATACGGGGGTCTGCAGACCCTGCGGTTGCTGCAGGGCCATCCCGGCTTCACCGTCACCTTCCTTGGAGGCGAGCGCAGCAGCGGCCGCCGCTGGAGCGAGCTGGTTCCCTTTCTCCCTCTGGCCGGCGATCCGCTGGTGCGCAGCCCCGATCCCGATGCCATCGCCGCCGAGGCCGATCTGGCGGTCCTCAGCCTGCCCAACGGCCTTGCCGCCCGCCTGGTGCCCCAGCTGCTGCAGCGCGGCGTGCGGGTGGTGGACCTCTCCGCCGACTATCGCTACAGCTCCCTGGCCCAGTGGCAGGACGTGTATGCGAGTGAGGCGCGCGAACTGAGCCGCACGGATGCCGATCTCTGCGCCGAAGCCGTCTATGGCCTGGCGGAGTGGCAGGCCGAGCGGATCGCCGCCGCCCGCCTGGTGGCCGCTCCGGGCTGCTTCCCCACCGCCAGCCTGCTGGCCCTGCTCCCCTTCCTGAAGCAGGGCCTGATCGAAACCGGCGGCATCGTGATCGACGCCAAGACAGGCACCTCCGGTGGCGGACGAGCCGCCAAGGAGCACCTGTTGCTGGCCGAGGCGGCCGAGTCGGTGATGCCCTACGGCGTCGTGGGCCACCGTCACACCAGTGAGATCGAGCAACTGGCCAGCCAGGCCGCCGGACAGTCGGTTCAGGTGCAGTTCACCCCCCACCTGATGCCGATGGTGCGGGGACTGCTGGCCACGGTCTATGCCCGGCTGCGTGACCCCGGTCTCACCGCCGAGGACTGCACCGTGCTGCTGGGGGCCGCGTATCGCCACAGCCCCTGCGTCGAGGTGCTGCCGGTGGGCACCTATCCGGCCACCAAATGGGCCCGCCACACCAATCGTGCCCTGCTCTCGGTTCAGGTGGACACGCGCACCGGCCAGCTGATCGTGATGAGCGCCATCGACAACCTGGTCAAGGGCCAGGCCGGGCAGGGGGTGCAGTGCCTCAACCTGATGGCGGGTCTGCCTGCGGAGACCGGTCTGCCTCTGCTGCCGTTCTATCCCTGAGCCGCCCCGCGTCAGCCCCTGAGACGGGCAGCCGCCAGGGCGATCGCCAGGGGAAGAATGCGGTGCTCCTGCCGATGGATGCGTGCCGCCAGGCTGCCGTGGTCATCCCCCTCCAGCAGGGGCACGGCCGCCTGAACCAGCACCGGTCCCGCATCCACCTCCGGCGTCACCAGATGGGCGGTGCAGCCGGTCAGCCTGACGCCGGCGGCCAGGGCCTGGCCGACGGCGTCCACGCCCCGGAAGCTCGGCAGCAGCGAGGGATGGATGTTCACCAGCCGCTCCGGAAACGCCTCGATCAGCACGGTCGTGACGATGCGCATCCAGCCGGCCATCACGATCAGATCGACCCCCGCGGAGCGGAAGGTCTCGATCAGGGCCTGATCCAGCGCCTCGCGGCTGGCAAACAGGCGGTGATCCAGCAGCTGCACCGGCACGCCCAGCCGGTCCGCCCGCTGCATCGCGCCGCACTCGGGCTTGTTGACCACCAGCAGCGCCACGTCAGCCCGCAGCGGACCCTGGCGGCAGGCCCGCACCACAGCCTCGAAATTGCTGCCGTCGCCGGAGGCCATCAGGCCGAGGCGCACGGGCCGATGCTCGGGCCAGGGCTGTGACGACGGCCACTGGACGGTCTGCAGGTGATCGCTAGGGTCTCCGGACCCGGACATGCCTTCATTCCTTGTCCCACCTCACCATCCTGCCAACGGTTCTGCGCGATGCCGATCGGCTCGAGGCCGTTCTGATCGCCCGGGGTCTGACGCCGAGCCGGGGCGGCAGCCTGCCCAGCTTCCCGCCGGAGCGGCAACCGGTGGAGCTTCAGGTCCAGCTGGCCGATGGTCTTCAGTTCGGCTGGCAGCGCCAGAGGGATGGGTCGCTGGGCCTGGTCTGTGATCTGCAGCGCCTCAGCCGCAGCCAGCGCCTCGAGCGCCTGCTCGGTGAGATCACCCGGGCCTACGCCGCCCGCAAGGCCCTGGACGAGGCGGCCGACCAGCTCCCGATGGCGCAGATCGAGCTCAGTGCCTGAGGTTCGCCTCGATCTACGCCAGCCCCACCGCCAGCTGGTGGAGGTGGAGCTTCATGTCCGGGCCCGCCCCCATCCGCAGCGACTGCGGCTGCCGGCCTGGACTCCCGGTTCCTATCTGATCCGGGACTACGTCCGCACCCTCGAGGATCTGCATGCCGAGGCGGAGGGGCGGCGGCTGCCGCTCGAGCGCACCGGGGTGGCCGAATGGCTGCTGGATGCCAGCAGGATCCGTGGCCCCGTGACGCTCCGCTACCGCATCCTGGCCACGGAGCTGACGGTGCGCACCTGCCATCTCAGCGCCGAGCACGGCTTCCTGGCCCTGGCCGGTGTGGTGCTGCTGGTGGAGGGAGAGCGCTGGTCGCCCCACAGGCTGGAACTGTGGCTGCCCCCGGGCTGGCAGGGTTTCGTGCCCCTGCCTGTGGATGGTCAGGGCGGCTGGCAGGCCCGCGATTTCGACCAGTTGATCGACAGTCCGGTGGAGGCCGGGCCCCATCCGGAGCATGCCTTCGAGGTGCAGGGCGTGCCGCACCGCTGGGTGAGCTGGGGTGGCGATCTGCCGCGCCACGACCCCTCCTGGCTGAGCGATGTGGCGCGGCTCTGCCACCAGTGTTGCCTGCTGATGGGTGAGCCGGCGCCGGCGGCGCCGCACTATCTGTTCGTGCTGCATCAGCCCCTGAGCGGCTATGGCGGGCTGGAGCACGATGACGGCTGCGTGCTGCTCTACGGAAGGCAGGATCTCGAGCGGCCCGAGGGACGCCGCCGGTTGCTGCAACTGGTGGCTCACGAATACCTGCACCAATGGAATGTGCGCCGCCTGCGCCCGGCGGAGCTCACCCCCTACGACTACGACCGGCCGACGATCGTGCCGACCCTGTGGTTCGCTGAGGGGATCACCAGTTATTTCGACCAGCTTCTGCCCGTCGCCGCCGGTCTGGTCGAGGAACAGCAGCTGCTCGACGATCTGGGAGCCGACCTGAGCCGGTACCTGCTCACCCCCGGCCGCCACGTGCAGAGTCTGCGCGCCAGCAGCCAGGAAGCCTGGGTGAAGCTCTATCGGCAGGATGCCCATTCACCGGACTGCCAGGTCAGCTACTACCTCAAGGGCGCTGTGCTGGCCCTGGTGCTCGATCTGCGCCTCAGGCGCCATGGCTCCTGGCTGGGGGCCGTGCTCCAGCAGCTTTGGCGCTCCCATGGCCGCTGCCGGCGCGGCTACCGGGAGGCTGATCTGCTGGAGGCCTTCACCGGTCACGATCCCGATCTGGCGACACTGTTGCCGCAGTGGCTCGATGGCCATCAGGATCCACCGCTGCACGAGGAGCTGGCCGGGGTGGGTCTGCGTCTGGTCAGCGAAGCCTCCAGCCAGTGGGGCTGCGGTTTCAAGGCGGCTGCCACGGCCGGCAGCCTGACGCTGCAGCGGGTGGAGCGCGATGGTCCGGCCCAGCGGGCGGGCCTGCTGGTGGGTGATGAACTGCTGGCCCTCGCCGGGCGGCGTCTGCGCAGCCCGGAGGAACTGGCAGCGGCGCTGCGGGCCACCGAGCCCGATGCTCCCTCGATGCCGCTGCTGTTCTGCCGCGACGGTCGCGTGCGCGAGACCCTGATCGATCTGGAACCGCCGCCGCTGACGGTCTGGCGCCTGGAGCTCGATCCCGCCGCCACCAGCGAGGCCCATCAAGGGCGTCGCCGCTGGATGCACCTGCAGCCATGAAGGCCCGCTTTCATCCTCTGCTCCCCGCGGCCGTCGGCGCCGCCGCGCTCGTCTTCGCCGGACTGGGCTGGCTGTTGTCCGGGCTGCGCTGGCCCGCTCCGCAGCTGAGTTCCGACCGGCTTCTCGAGATGCTGCAGGCCAACCCCACCCCCAGCCGGCCGGCGACGCCCGCACCACGCCCTCCCGAGGCCCCGGCCTGGCAATCACCCATGGCCGCCCTCTGTCCGGCTGTGGACGGGGATCTGGTGGAGCGCATGGCCGGCCTGCGGCTCAACCAGCGCAGCATCCGCACCGATCCCACCAACTATGGCGAGCGTTTCGAGCGGGATGCCTTCGGCAACCGCCTCGACCCCACACCCCGGGTGGTGGTTCTGCATGAAACCGTGTACGGGATCGAATCGGCCATTGCCACCTTTCTCACCCCCCATCCCCGTGATGAGGACCAGGTCAGCTATCACTCCCTCGTGGGTCTCGACGGGCAGGTGGTGCAGGTGCTCGATCCCTCCAGGCGCGCCTTCGGGGCCGGCAACTCCGCCTTCCAGGGCAAATGGGCGATCACCAATCCCAAGGTGGGCGGTT
Organism: Synechococcus sp. CBW1004; assembly: GCF_015840715.1. NCBI lineage: Bacteria > Bacillati > Cyanobacteriota > Cyanophyceae > Synechococcales > Synechococcaceae > Synechococcus > Synechococcus sp. CBW1004. Next base: position 800,813 of record NZ_CP060397.1, read on the forward strand.
CGATCAACAACTTCGCCCTGCACCTGAGCCTCGAGACGCCTCTCGATGGCGAGCACGACGGGCCTCGGCACAGCGGTTACAGCGCGGCCCAGTACGACGCCCTCGCCCTCGTGCTCGCCGACTGGATGCGCGCCTACGACATTCCATGGGAGAACGTCACGACGCACCGCCATGTCGATCTTGGTGGCGAGCGTGCCGATCCCCGCAGTTTCGACTGGTCGGCGCTCAAGACACGCCTGATTGCCCTCGGGTTGGCCCCCGCCTGCTGATCTGAGCCCTCCGGTCCCGGGGGTGGCGGATCAGGGGCTGGCCTTCAGATCAGGGGGCTGGTGGGCGTGCGGCGCGTGCCGTAGAGGATTCCGTGCAGCTCGGGGTTCTGCATGTAGCGCAGGATGCGGCCGGGATAGTCGAGCTTGCCGTTGTGCAGATAGGCCAGGGTGGCCAGGGCCTTGGCGTCGCGTGGGTCGCGGCTGGCCATCAGCAGGCGATGGCGGGGCAGGTTCAGGACGCGGCTGAGCCGGGCGAACTTACCGACCAGCACCTCGACATTGCGCTCCGGATCGAGCAGGTGCAGGCGCGCCGCACTGATCTGCTCCGGGGTCGGGTCGTCGGGAAGCAGCCCCTGCTTCTTCAGTTCCCCGATGCTGAGCTGGGCCGGGCCGTGGGTCTGGAAGAGCCCGGATTCGGCGGCCAGGGGGGTGTCCTCGCCGGGCTTGGCGTGCTGCAGTTCATCAAAGAGCACGGCGGCGACCAGCATCGGATTGATCTGCTGGCGACGGCTTTCGCTGAGGATGACCGGCCTGAGCTCCTCGAGCCGGCTGAGGGTGTGAGCCCGCAGAGGCTGCAACTGATCAAGGCCCTCGGTGAAGAGCTGGGCCAGCTTCGGTTGGGGCCCGTGCACCCCGAAGCGCCGGCGCAGTTCCGCGAGCTCCTCGGCGGTGAAATCGAGCGGGTCGGGTCGCTGCCCTTCATTGACTGAACCATGGGGATCGGTGCCAGCAGCGCGACCCGGCGCTTCGGTGGTGAGAGCGCGGTCGGGCCCCATCTGACCGATCGGCCCGATTCTCCAGGCCAGAAGGGGACCGGCCAGCACCGCCGCCAGGGTGAGCAGCCCGAGCGGCCAGGGGAGTGGCCATCGCCCGGAAGAGCTGCGGCGATCAGGAGACAGGAGCCCGACGGCACCGCTCGCACCCAGGGATCCTTTGTGCCCGGCGCTGGAGCGGGAGAAAGGAGAGCGCAAGCGAGAACCGTAAAAAAGTCAGATTGATTTAAGGAGAACCTGGCGTTTTTGGCCAGTGCCGCAGCGCGGTGTGTGGGCTGGCCCATATGACCTGCTCCCGGCGCATCCGGCTTGCCGGATGCGCACCCGCCTGGATACGGTTCCCACGCCAGTGCGGCGCTCCAGAGGCCATGACATCGCTTCCGCCGCTTGACGGCCAGGATCCAGCCGCGCTCTGGCAGCGCTTCTCCCGGTTGCTCTGGCACGACGACGCCCTCGGTTTCTGGCTCGACGCCAGCCGCATGGGCCTCGATGAGACCAGCCTCGCCGCACTCGAGCCACGCTTCGCCCAGGCATTCGAGGCCATGGGTGCGCTTGAAGCCGGTGCCATCGCCAATCCCGACGAGCAGCGTCAGGTGGGGCATTACTGGCTGCGGGCTCCTGAGCTGGCGCCTGATCCCGCCGCCGCCCACCACATCACCGCTGAGCTGGATCGCATCGAGGCGTTCGGCCGTGATGTGCTCTCCGGGGTGCTGGAGGCCAGTCCCGGTCGGCCCTTCACCGATGTGCTGTGGATCGGCATCGGCGGCTCGGGCCTCGGGCCGTTGCTGATGATCCGGGCTCTGCAGGAACCCGGGGTCGGTCTTCCGTTCCACTTCTTCGACAACGTCGACCCCGACGGCATGCGGCGAACGCTGACGTCTCTGGGGGACCGGCTGGCCACCACCCTGGTGATCGTCGTCAGCAAGTCCGGCGGGACGCCTGAACCGCACATCGGCATGCTTCAGGCCCGACGGGCGCTCGAGGCCTGCGGTGGGACCTGGAACCGCCAGGCGGTGGCCGTCACCATGCTCGGCAGCAAGCTCGATCAGGAAGCCGAGCAGGGGCGCTGGCTGGCGCGCTTCGACATGTTCGACTGGGTGGGCGGCCGCACGAGCATCACCAGCGCCGTGGGCCTGCTGCCCGGTGTGCTGATCGGCAGTGACATCCGTGCCTTCCTGGCCGGCGCGGCGGCGATGGATGCCCTCACCCGCTGCACCAGCCTGCTCGACAATCCCGCCGCCCTCCTGGCCGCCAGCTGGTACGTCGCCGGTGATGGTCGCGGTATCCGCGACATGGTGGTCCTCCCCTATCGCGATCGGCTGGAGGTATTCAGCCGCTACCTGCAGCAGCTGGTGATGGAGAGCCTCGGCAAGAGGCTCGACCGTTCCGGCCAGGTGGTGCATCAGGGTCTGGCCGTCTACGGCAACAAGGGCTCCACCGATCAGCACGCCTACGTCCAGCAGCTGCGCGACGGTGTCGACAACTTCTTTGTGACCTTCATCGAGGTGCTGGAGGATCCCGGCGACATCCCGACGCTCGAGGGCGAGAATCCCGGTGATTTCCTCGATGGATTTCTGCAGGGCACGCGTGCGGCCCTCAGCGAGGAGGGGCGCTCCAACCTGACGATCAGCCTGCGCCGCCTCGATGCCCATGCCCTCGGTGCCCTGATCGCCCTGTTCGAGCGGGCCGTGGGCCTCTACGGCGAACTGGTCAACATCAACGCCTACCACCAGCCGGGTGTGGAGGCGGGCAAGAAGGCCGCCGCCGCTCTTCTGGAGCTTCAGGGGCGTCTGGAGCAGGCTCTCGAGCCTGCCGAGGAGCGCAGCCTGGTTGAGCTGCAGGAGCAGTTGCAGCTGCCCTCTCCCGAGCCCCTCTACTGGATCCTGCGCCATCTCTGTGCCAATGGCCGGCCGGTGGTGGCCACCGGAGACTGGGGCGAGCCCGCGTCGCTGCGCTTCCGGGCCACGGTCTGAACTCCTCTCCAGAGGGCGCCCCCCCCCCCGCAGGTCTGGGGGCCCGTCCTTGCTGTACTCAGAGCGCGACCAGCACACCCCCCACCGCGATCAGGGCCACACCGATCCAGGCGCGCAGGCTGAGCTGTTCACCCAGCAGTGCCGCCCCGAGCAGGGCCACCAGCACCACACTGAGCTTGTCGATCGGGGCCACCCGGCTCACAGGCCCGAGGGAGAGGGCGCGGAAATAGCAGAGCCAGGAGGCCCCGGTGGCCAGGCCCGAGAGCACCAGGGCGATGAGACTGGCCCGGGGCAGCGTCTGCAGGCCCTCCCAGCGCAGCTGCCCGCTGGCCGCCACCAGGGCCGTGAGGGCCAGCAGCACCACCAGGGTGCGCAGCAGTGTGGCGACATCGGGCGGGATCCCGCTCACCCCCTGCTTGGCGAGAACGGCGGTCAGTGCAGCGAAGGCTGCCGCCAGGAAGGCCCACAGCTGCCAGCTGCCGAGCAGTGCGCTCTGTCCCACGGAGGGGTCGCCGAGGCCGGGGTCGCCGCTCATGGAATCGCAGCCGCTGGGGAGTTCAGGGGACCAGATTCACCAGCTTGCCCGGAACGACGATGACGCGGCTGGGGGCCCTGCCCTCGAGCCATTTGGCGGCGATGTCGCTGGCCAGGGCCAGTTGCTCGAGGGTGGCCTTGTCGGCATCGGCGGGTACATCGAGGCTGCCGCGCACCTTGCCCTTGATCTGGATCACCAGAGGCACGGTGTCACGCACCAGGGCGCCGGCATCAACCGCGGGCCAGCCCTGGTTGTGGATGCTGCTGCTGGCCAGGGAATCCGCCTCGCTGCGGCCGCCGAGCTTGAGCCACAGCTCCTCGGCCAGGTGCGGCGCGAAGGGCGCCAGAAGGATCAGCAGCACCCGCAGGGCCTCGCAGGCGACCTCCGGGCGGCTGCCCTCCAGGTGCGCAGCCATCGCGTTGCTGAGCTTCATCAGCTCCGAGACGGCGGTGTTGAACTGGTAGTCGCCGTCGAGGTCCTCGCTGATCGCCGCGATGGCGGTGTGCACCGCCCGGCGCAGGGCCTTCTCGTCGTCGTTCAGGGCTGACCCCTCGGCTGCCAGGACGCTCTCCACAGCCCCGGCGCATCCGGCATCGCCCACGAGGCTGAGACCGCGCTCGTGTGCCCCTTCCACCAGGCGCCAGAGGCGCTGCAGGAAGCGGAACTGGCCCTCGACATCGGCGTCATCCCATTCGAGGTCCTTCTCGGGAGGAGCCTTGAACAGGATGAACATCCGCGCCGTGTCAGCGCCGTAGCGATCGATCACCGCCGCCGGATCGACGCCGTTGTACTTGGATTTGGACATCTTTTCGTAGAAGACCTCGAGCCGCTCACCGGTGACCGGATCGCGCGGATCATCGGGATCCGCCACATCTGCGGGAGCGATGTACTTGCCGCTGTGGGGATTCTTGTAGGTGATCCCCTGCACCATGCCCTGGGTGAGCAGGCGGCTGAAGGGCTCATCGAAGCTGAGCAGGCCACGATCGCGCAGCACCTTGGTGAAGAAGCGCGAGTACAACAGGTGCAGGATGGCGTGCTCAATGCCACCCACGTACTGATCCACCGGCAGCCAGTGGTTCACCGCCGCCTTGCTGAACGGCAGCTGGCTGTTGCCCGGATCGCTGTAGCGCAGGTAGTACCAGCTGGAGCACATGAACGTGTCCATGGTGTCGGTCTCGCGCTGGGCGGGCTGGCCGCAGCAGGGGCAGGCCACCTGCTTCCAGGATTCGAGCTGCGAGAGCGGCGAGGCGCCCTTGCCGCTGAAGGCCACATCACGGGGCAGCTCCACCGGCAGCTGATCGGCGGGCACCGGCACCACGCCACAGCTGTCGCAGTGGATCACCGGGATCGGGCAGCCCCAGTAGCGCTGGCGGGAGATCAGCCAGTCGCGGAGGCGGAACTGGATTTTCTCGCGGCCCCAGCCCTCCGCCTCGGCGGCAGCGGTGATGGCGCGCTTCGCCTCTGCAGAGGCCATGCCATCGAAGCGGCCGGAATGGATCAGCACACCCGCCTCGGTCCAGGCACCACCTTCGAAGGCATGCTCGTCGCTGCCTTCGGGGATGATCACCTGACGCACCGGCAGCTCGTACTGGCGAGCGAACAGGAAGTCGCGCTGGTCGTGGGCGGGCACCCCCATCACGGCGCCGGTGCCGTACTCGGCCAGCACGTAATCGGCGATCCAGAGAGGGATCAGCTCACCGTTGGCCGGGTTGCGCACCCGCGTTCCGATCGGCACGCCGCGTTTGGGCTTGTCCTCGGCGGTGCGCTCCTGCTCGCTCTGGCGGCTCACCAGATCGCAGAAGGCCTCGACGGGGATCTGCTTCGCTTCGGTGGTCAGCTGCGGCACCAGCGGATGTTCCGGGGCGAGCACCACGTAACTGGCACCGAAGATCGTGTCCGGCCGGGTGGTGAACACGGTGATCCGTTCGCCGCTGGAGTTCCCTGCGGCTTCCACCACGTCGAAGATCAGTTCGGCCCCGGTGCTGCGACCGATCCAGTTGGCCTGCATCGTGCGCACCCGCTCCGGCCACCCCTCGAGCCGGGGCAGGTCGTCGAGCAGCTGATCGGCATAGGCGGTGATCTTCAGAAACCACTGGCGCAGCTTGCGCTTCTCCACCAGTGCGCCGGAGCGCCAGGAGCGGCCTTCGCTGTCCACCTGCTCGTTGGCCAGCACCGTCTGATCGACGGGATCCCAGTTGACGCTCGCTTCCTTCTGATAGGCCAGGCCGGCCTCCAGGAACTGCAGGAACAGCCACTGGGTCCAGCGGTAGTAGTCGGGCCGGCAGGTGGTCAGCTCCCGCTCCCAGTCGATCGACAGGCCCAGCTGATCGAGCTGGCCGCGCATGGCGGCGATGTTCTGCTCGGTCCAGCCCGCCGGATCGACACCCCGTTCGATCGCCGCATTCTCCGCAGGCAGGCCGAAGGCGTCCCAGCCCATCGGATGCAGCACCCGCCTGCCGCGCATCCGCATCACCCGCGCCACCACATCGGTGATCACGTAGTTGCGCACATGCCCCATGTGCAGGCTCCCCGAGGGGTAGGGGAACATCGACAGGGCATAAAACGTCTCGCCGGGCTCGTCCGCGCTGGGCGTCGCCCACAGCTGTTCGTCCTGCCACCGGCGCTGCCACTGCTGCTCGATCGCCTGTGGGCGATAGCGGGAGGAATCGGTCACGGGCCAGGGGGACTGGAGCAGGCGTGATCGTGACACAGCCAGACCCAGGCTCGTCAGGCAAGAAGCCATCGCCACCGCCTGCTTCCTCCGCGCCAGGGAGTCCGTGGAGGAAGCAGGCCCCGGCGCCGCGCCCCGATCGCCGCCGGGCAGGAATCAGCTGAGCCAGGTCGTGTCGAAGCTGCTCACGCCGTTCAGGGCGATGACCCCATCGAGTGTGGCCGGGTCACCGAATCGGATCTGGAGCAGGCCCCCTTCCGCGGTCGTCTGGAATGCGACGACCTGCTGCCAGTCCTGCTGGGTGGGGATGAAGAACAGATCGCCGACGGACTCGGCGAAGGCGGCCGACAACTGCAGCCGATCTCCGTCAGCGGCATTGAAATCGAGGATGGTCTGCAGTCCGTCCGCCAATGCTTCCGAGCCGATGGCGAACACATCCGCCCCTGCTCCGCCCCGGAAACGGTTGCGGCCGCCACCGCCGATGAGCAGGTCATTGCCCACCCCGCCGTCAAGGAGATCGTCACCGTCCAGGCCGGTGAGCAGGTCGTTCCCGGCGAAGCCGTTGAGTTCACTGCCGCTGCTGAACGCCGTGATCGCGTCGTTGAAGCGGCTGCCGTTGGCCACCCCGCCCTGCGCCACGATCGTCTGATTCAAGGTGGCAGCGTCCAACTGCGTCTGCTCGGCCTCGAGGGTCAATTCGATCGACCGCGCCAGCATGGCGTGTCCGGACTGGGTGGGGTGGACATCGTCGAAATACAGATAGGCGTCAGCATCGGTGGCCTGATTCGCCTGCGACGATTCAGTGGTGTCGGCAATGCCATAGGAGGCGAAGGTTCCAAGGGAATCGCCGAACCGTGAGCAGTTGAAGCCGTACTCGTTGTTGAAATCAATCAGTGCCGCGTAGGGGAACATCGCCTGCACGTCGTCAATCATCGCCGAGAAGGCATCGCGGAACACCGTGACGGCGCCGGCGTCGAGCAGGGCCTTCCATTCGGGAGGCAGCTGGCTCAGGAAGGGCATGGTGTAGGTGACCCCATCCACCTCCCCCTGGAGGGGCGCCAGGCTGGATGTCAGCACCGAGCGGGCCCCTCCGGAGCGGAGCAGGGTGATCAGGCTGGCCCGGGTCTCCTCGAGAATCGTCAGCAGCGTCGTCTCCAGTGTCTCCCCGGTGCTGACAGCGGCCAGAAGGTTGTTCCCCCCGGACCAGAGCGTCACCAGATCGTTGGCCAGTGATCTGGACTCAACCGTCAGGGCGTGAGCGATCTGGGATTGCACCCTCAGGCCGCTGAGTGAGTAGGGGGGACCGAGCAGCGGTGGTGGAAACTCCGGCGGATTGAGACTCGCCAGCACCTCGAACAGAGTCTGGTTGCCGCTGAGTGCCCCTCCGATCGCATAGGAGGGGTTGCCGGGAGGGGCGGGAATCGTGCTGGGAGGCCCGCCGATGAAGCTGTTGCTGATGCCGGCGCCCGTGCTCGTGTCGAAGGGAATGCCCAGGCTGATGCGCAGGTCGGTCTGCCAGTTGGACTGGGCATTGCTGAAGGTGGATCCGCTCCAGGCGGGCTGGGCCTCCGGTGCCAGGACCTGCTGGTAGAGCGCGGCGGCACGGGAGCCGAAATCACTGAGGCTGTCACCGAAGACGGTGAGCTGTTCGAAGCCCGTCTCGAGTTGCGACTCGATGATCAGGATCAGGTCATTGAAGTCGTCGTCGCACGGGGCGGTGCCGATCTGGAGATCCTCCAGGCCAAAGACGACTTGGTTGTTGTCTTCCGGGAGAAAACTCTGCACCTGAACGGCGAAGCCGCGATTGGCAGCGGAATAGGTCGAATAGACAGTGCCGTTGGCGTCATCGAAGAACAGCACTCCGTAGCTGCTGCCAGCGTTCAGGCGCACATCGGTGAGGGTGATCTCCTCTCCGTAGGCGGGCATGCTGTCTGCAGCGAACAGCAGGCCAGTGCGTGTCGCCAGCTCGCGTGCCGCCTGCACATAGCCGGGCTGCACCGCAGTGAATGTCTGCCCGTCCAGCGTCACCGCCCCGGTCACCGGGTCGACGGCGTAGAGGGCAAAGCCGTTGTTGTTGGAGCCAAGTCGCTTGATGGTGATCGAGACGCTGTCGCTGCCTGCCGCGAGATTCAGAGCTCCCGAACCCTGCTCGTAGAGCCGGTAGACATCGCCTTCCGTGGTTCTGATCTCCACGGTGTTGGCCGTCGCCACGATGTCTTCGATCGTGGCAGCCATGCCAGCCTTGTCCCCGGCGACATCGCTGATGATCACCTGGTAGGTGCCGGCGCCGTTGATCTGTGTTGCCCGGGAGCTGCCGATCGCCTGCGCTTCGGTGATCAGCCAGTTGGAGGAGGGATCCGCGGAAAAGATCCTGGCGCTGGTGAGGGACTCCGGTGCGGACGCCTCCAGGGAGGTGATCAATGTCTGCAGCGTCTCTGCCTCCGACTCCGGTCGGGCGATGGCCAGCGAACTGTCGCGGCTGGCGAGGCTGTCGGCGCGGGTGACGTTGAGGCTGATGTCACGCAGGACTTTCAGTTCGAGCTTGTCGGAGACAACGAAGGCCGACTCCCAGGTCATCCCAGTACAGCGAATCACACGCTACATCTTAGGAACCCCTGAAAAACCCGATAGAATCAGTACAGTTCCAATAATGAGACTGGCAGCGGATGGCGGCCCCCCTCCAGTTGGGTTTCACGGACTACGAGCAGACCTACGCCAAGAAGAAAACGCGCCGGCAGCGCTTCCTCGATGAGATGGAAGCCACAGTGCCCTGGGATCCTTTCCTGGCCTTGATTTCGCCTGTGTACCACAGGCCTTCTGCCAAGGGCGGGCGCCCACCGTTTCCGCTGGAGGTGATGCTGCGCATCCACCTGCTGCAGCAGTGGTTCACGCTTTCCGATCCCTTGATGGAGGAGATGCTGATCGATACCCCCTGCTTCCGCCGCTTTGCTGGGATCGACATGGTTGAGGACCGGATCCCTGACGAGACGACGATCCTGAACTTCCGCCACCTCCTGGAAGAGAATCGGATAGCAGAGCAGATCCTGGAGACGGTGAACCAGAGCCTGCGGGAGAAGGGCGTGATGCTTAAGGAGGGTACGATCCTCGATGCCACAATCATCAACGCTCCCAGTTCAACCAAGAACAAGACGGGCGAGCGGGATCCTGAAATGCACTCGGTGGCCAAAGGCAACCAGTGGTTCTTTGGGATGCGGTGCCACATCGGTGTGGATGCAGCCTCGGGTCTGGTCCATTCCGTGGTGAGCACGGCTGCCAACGTCCATGAGCTGAACACGGCACCCGATCGCGTCCATGGCGAGGAACGCGTGATCTACGGCGACTCTGGCCACATCGGCATCGAAAAGCGTGAGGCGTTCAAGGACTGCGAAGCAGAGATGCGCATCGCCATGAAGCCCGGACAGCGCCGAGTTCTACCGGACACCCCAGAGGGAAGACTGCTGGATCTGATGGAGGCGGCGAAAGCACATGTCAGGGCAAAGGTGGAGCATCCATTTCGGATCATCAAGTGCCAGTTTGGATTTCGGAAGGTCTTCTACCGAGGCATCCGCAAGAACAACCTCAAGCTGACGATGCTGTTTGCCCTCGCCAATCTCTGGATGGTGCGCGAACGTTGTCCTTCTACAGCGTAAATGACAGAATAAGTGTGCCATCTTGAGGGTGAGCAGCCAAAAATGATCGGGGAACTCACGAGAAATAAGCCAGTCAGGCCCTGGATTGGAGTACCTGGCGAGTAGCCAAGGACAAAATACCCCACTTGTGTCTCATTGGCGAGAATGAGACACGCTTGCGCTCAATTCCCGGTCTTGATCAGAGCTTCCCTTACGGGGATCTGTCTCTATGGCTGTGCTGGTGACGTTTCGTCACTCTGCTTGGGTCGTCTTGGTCCTGAAATAGGAGTGAATGATGCGCGCGCCGGCCATGCGGAGAGCGCAATACCCCCCTGAGCATCGTTCCGTGCTCCGGCCGTCTGAGGCCATGGCCGCTCGCTGCCGGCGTCGATGGGCCAGGCCAGAGTGTCCTGCCGCGGCCACTCCGCGGCTCAGGCCAGTGCCCGGAGCACCACGATCGCGTCGCGGCTCAGAAGGGCCAGCGGCATCCCCGCCTCCTGCCGCAGCGCCAGGAAGTGAGCGTCCTGCCATTTGATCGTGCCCTCCATCTCGTGCCCTCCGAACAGCGCGATGCGGACGGGTGTGCGATTGCGGATCAGCTCCTGCACATGGCGCACGCTGGGCAGGCTGGTGTCGAGCCGGGGGGAGCGCTTTTCGAAGAAGCTCTGCATAGGATCAAGCGGTTCCGGCGCGGCGATTGTGCTTCAGTTCAGCAAGTATCAGGGCCTCGGCAACGATTTTCTGCTGCTCGACAGCCGCCATGGCCTGGCTTTCGGCGACGGTGGCGGTCCCGTTGATCTCGACCCGGAGAGCATTCGCCGCCTGTGTGACCGTCGCTACGGGGTGGGGGGCGATGGCGTGATCCTCGCTCTGCCGCCACGGGAGGGGGGCGAGCTGCGCATGCGCATCTTCAATGCCGATGGCACCGAACCGGAGATGTGCGGCAACGGCATCCGCTGTCTGGCCCGCTTCCTGGCGGATACGGACGGCGACAGCCCCGGCCGCTCCTGGCAGATCGAGACCCTGGCCGGCCGGATTGTGCCCGAGCTGCAGGCCGATGGCCGGATCCGCGTTGACATGGGCGCTCCCTTTCTCGAGCCGGAGCAGGTGCCGACCACCCTGCCCGTCGGTCCTCAGGGCCTGCCCCAGGGGGAACTCGAGGTGGACGGCTATCGCCTGCGGGTGGCGGCGGCGGGCATGGGCAATCCCCACGTGGTGATTCCGGTGGAGGACGTGGCGGCCGTCGACCTGGAAGGCCTCGGTGCCGCCCTGGAGGTGCATCCCGCCTTTCCGGCCCGCACCAATGTGCATTTCGTGCAGGCCCTGCAGCCACAGCATCTGGTGATGCGTGTCTGGGAGCGTGGCGCAGGCCCCACCCTGGCCTGCGGCACCGGCGCCTGCGCCACGCTGGTGGCCTGTCATCTGCTGGGGTTGAGCGAGCGCCGAGCCCGTCTCGATCTGCCCGGCGGCAGCCTCGAGATCGACTGGGACGACGCCAGCGGCCACCTGTTCATGACCGGTCCGGCGGAGGCGGTGTTCCAGGGGGTGCTGGCCCCCGACCTGATCGCGCTGCCGGAGTTTCCCCCGCTGGCGCCGCCTGCAGATGATGACGCTGCCGCGATGGCAGCCCCGCTCCCCGATGCCGCCCCCGACGTCATCGCGAGCGCCGCGCCTGCCACCGGCGTCCCGGACATCGATTGTTCAACGGCCTGCGTCAACGGTTGCGTGCGGCCCGAGGCCTGTGCCAGCGCCGAGGCGCGCGCCCGCGTCGAGGCGCTGCTGGGTGGCCGCTCCCTCGATGAGCTGGTGGATCTGGCGACCACGTCGCTGGAGTCCCGAACGCGGGCCCGCTTCACCTCCGGCGGCATTCCGGTCGACCCCGGGGTCTGACGGCCCTGCTGCGATGGCCCTGCCGCCCCTGAGCCGCTACCTCGACGCCTCGGCGACGGCGCCGCCGGCTCCCGAGGTGCTGGCGGCCATGCAGGAGGCGTCCCTGGAGGCCTGGGCGAATCCCTCCAGCCTTCACGCCTGGGGTCTGGCCGCCGCCGAACTGCTGGAGCGCAGTCGGTTGCGGCTGGCGGATGGGTTGGGCACCGATCCGCGGCAGCTGGTGCTCTGCTCCGGCGGCAGCGAAGCCATCCACCTCGCCCTGCTGGGAAGTGCCTCCCGCCTTCCTCCCGGTCGCCTGCTGATCTCGGCGGTCGAACATCCGGCCACCCTGGCCGCCGCCAGCCTGCTGCAGCGTCAGGGCTGGCAGCTTGAGATGCTGCCAGTGGACCGGCTGGGGCGGCTGGATCCAGCCCAGGTCGCGCGGCGACTCGATCCCCCCACCCGGATGGTGTCGATCCTCTGGGGGCAGAACGAGGTGGGCACTCTTCAGGAGATCGGGGCGCTCGGCCGTCTCTGCCGCGCCGCCGGAGTGCGGCTCCATGTTGATGCCGTGCAGGTGCTCGGCCATCTCCCGATCGATCTGGCCCGGCTGCCGATCGATCTGCTCAGCGTCGCCGCCCACAAGCTGCAGGGGCCGCGCGGCATCGGCGCCCTCGCCCTCGCTGAGGGGGTGGAGATCGACCCCCTGATCGCCGGTGGAGGCCAGGAGGGTGGACGCCGCGGCGGCACCGAGCCGGTGCTGCTGGCCCATGGATTCGCCACCGCCCTCGATCTGGCTCGCGATCGGCTGGCCGCCCATGGCGGCGTCGACCCGATGGCCGTCCGGCGTGATGACCTGTGGCGAGAGCTGCAGATGCTGCCGGGCGTGCGGCTCTCCGGCCCCGATCCGCTGCTGCCGGGTGCCCGTCTGCCCCATCACCTCTCCCTGCTCGTGGCGGATGGGCAGGGGCGGCCGCTGTCGGGTCGGGCGCTGGTGCGGGCTCTGGCCCGACGCGGTTGGGGGGTGAGCAGCGGCTCGGCCTGCAGCCAGGGCGGCGGTGAGCGCCCCAGTCCGGTGTTGCTGGCGATGGGCTGCAGCGCCGCGGAGGCCCTCAGCGGCCTGCGGATCAGCCTCGGCCCCTGGGTGAGCGCCGAGGTGCTGCAGACCTTCCCGGCGGCTCTGGAGGATGCTCGCCGCGATCCGGCGGTGGCGGCGGGCGCGTGAGTGCTCTCAGCGGTGGACGTCCATCGCCACGCCTTGGGTCTGCTGCAGGGTCCTGGATCCGGAGGATGCCGGCCGATGGGCCGGAGCCCGGGATGGCGCTCGCCTCGGCCTGGGAGCCAACCCGGTAGGGTCCGGCCACCACCCGACCGGCCATCGCGCGCATCATGCTTCCCCCTGATCTGCAGAGCGCTGAAGCCGAGGCCCTTGGGGCCATCCGCGCCGCCCTTGCGGTCGGAAGCGGCGGCCGCTGGACGGTGGAGCTGCGCTTCCAGGGGCTGCGCCTGCTGCCGGTGGTGCTGCGTCTGGCCTCGGCTCTGGTGCAGGACGGTGTGCCGCTGCGGTTGCTCTGCGCCGACATGGGGGCCACCGCCCTGGCCCGCCGGGATGCGCCGGAGCTCTCCGAGCGGATCGCCAGCTTCGGTGATCAGATCCGCCGCCAGGCCGAGGGGCCCAGCGAGGGGGTGCTGCTGCTGCTCGGAGCGAGCCAGGCGGAATACGAGCAGGTCGAGCAGCTCTGCGGCAACCATCGCGGCCCGGTGCTGCTGCTGAATGCGGCCCTCGAGGACGCCGCCGTGGGCATCGGCAGCGTTGCCCGCCAGCGCCGCCGCGGCTTTCTCTCCCAGTGGGAGGCCGCCTATGCCCTGATCCCCCAGGCGGAGAGCGCCCTGCGGCGCGTCTATCCCGGCTCCTGGCAGCTCTATCGCCTCGACCCCGATGGCTACCGCCTGGCCGGTGAGTTCGAGCGGCGTCCTGATGGTGAACAGCAGGCGGAGGCGCTGGGCGCAGAGGCGGGCCTGGGGGGCAATCTGAGGGCCCTGGGGGATCTGATCGAAGGCCTGCAGAACTGAGGCCGGCCATTGCGGGCACTGGTGGCCCCTGGCGGACCTCCGTACACTTCGCTGACTTTCCGGACGCCATGGCCAGCGAATCTTCCACCCCCCGCTCCTGGAACCTGGTGGACCTGGGCGCCGGGGCGGCCGTGCTGCTCGCCGTGGTCGGCGTGTTCTGGAGCCCCAAGCTGAGTGGTGCCGTCGCCCGTGCCACCGGTGGCATGCAGCCGGTGACGGTGTCCGTGGATGTGCGCGGCGTGCCCTCCGCCGACGCCGCCGGCCTGCTCAAGGCCGCTGAGAGCGAAGGCAAGGTGTCGATCGTGATCCGCAATCAGCCCCATGGCACGGTGAAGATCAACCGCATCATTCCGCTCCAGCGGCGCATCTCGACCCTCACTCCCGATGGACGTGTCGTGAGTGCCGACGACCCGAACCAGAAGACCTTCGGCACCTTCGATGCCCGTTTCATCCTCGAGGGTGAGGGGCGCAGGTCTGCCGGTGGCGTCGTCTTCGGCAACCAGACGATCAAGATCGGAGCGCCGGTGGAACTGGAAGGGGGCACCTATCGCTTCGGCGGCAGCGTCACCGATCTCAAATCCGGTCAGCCCTGACAGGGCCGTCTGACCGCTCCGATCCCTCCCTGAGTTTCCGCCATGCGTCCCCTGTCACTGCCCCGCACCTGTCGCCGACTGCCGCTGCGGGGGGGGCTGCCGGCGGTTCTTCTCGGGGCCTCTCTGTGCGCTCCGTTCCTGGTGGGCGCGGCGCAGGCCCAGTCCTGGGCACCGGCACTGCCCGCGAACCGGCCCCTGGAGGTGCCCGGGCCGGTGTCCCTTCCCCCCCAGCCGGCGGCCCTGGGTGCCCCGAGGTTGGCTAGCCAGGTCAGCTGTCCGACGCTGCAGCAGCGGCTGCAGGCGGTGATCGGCTCCGAATCGTCGGTCTGGAGCGTGTCCGTCGCGGACCCCAGCGGCCGTCTGCTGGCCGATGTCAATGGTCTGCTGCCGCGGGTTCCGGCCTCCAATCAGAAGCTGCTCAGCAGCGCCTTCGCGCTCGACCGTCTGGGGCCTGATTTCCGGCTCAGCACCCAGCTGTGGCGCCTCAACGACGGCACACTGCGTCTCACCGGCCAGGGCGATCCCGATCTGGCCGTGCCCCAGCTGCAGCGCTTCGCCAAGCTGGTGGCCACGACCAGCGGCGGCCAGCCGGTCCGCCTGGAGCTGGCGGAACTCCCCTCCCAGGCCTGGTGGCCTCAGGGCTGGGCTTCCGGTGATCGCGCCATGGCCTACGGCGCCCCGGTCACCCGGCTGGCGATCACCAGCAATGTGATCGAGGCCGCGGTGATGAATCCGCCCGCCCGCCTGCGCACGCTGCTCGGTCGTGCCCTGAACCAGCAGGGCGCTCGCGCGAATGTGAACCTCATCGATGCGAATGCGCCGCTCCCAGCGGATGCGGTACTGGTGCATGAAGAGCCCTCCACGACGATGCAGGGGCTGCTCAGCCTAGCCAACACCGAAAGCCACAACTTCACCGCGGAGGTGTTGCTGCGCTCCGCCGCCGGCACCTGGAATCTTGACCAGGCCGCTCGGGCGCAGACCGACTGGCTCTTCAATCAGGGGCTGCCGATGCAGGGGGTGCGCGTCTCTGACGGCAGCGGCCTGAGTCGCAGCAACCGGCTCACGTCACGCTTCCTGGCTGCCCTGTTGCTGCGCATGGATCAACATCCCTACGGCCGCGACTACATCGCTTCGATGGCGATCGCCGGTCAGCGCGGCACCTTGCGCAATCTCTACAAGGGAACCTCCCTGGACGGCCGTCTGTTCGCGAAGACCGGCACCCTGACCGGTGTGCGTTCGATCAGCGGCGTGCTGCAGACCAGCGACGGCCCCCGTTATGTCAGCGCGATCGCGAACGGGGCCTCGGCCCCCAATCGCACCATCGGTTCGATCCTGCGCCAGGTTCAGAATGTTTCCCTCTGCGCGGTGGCTCCCAGCGCGGTTTCCCCGTACTGAGGGTTCTGCCGGTCGCTGAGGGTTTGCCGCGGTGATGCGGCTGACGCTTCGATCTCAGCCCGTGGCCAGGGCGATCGTCCCGCTGATCCACGACACGGAACCGGGAGATCGGAGGCTGGTTTCACCTGAAAACCGCAGGAAGAGGGAGCCGAAGTGCACCCCTCCTCCTGCGGTCGCTTGTTCGTCCGGACGTTGGCCGGCGGTCTCCGCTCCTGACGGAATCCCTGCTCAGCTGGCCAGGTTGCGACTGGCGGCGCGGCGAAGCCGGCCTGCGGCACGACGGGCCCGTCCACCCACGGGCTCCAGCTCCTGGATCACGGCGGCATCGCTGCGGGGCGCTGCCGGCGGTTCCTGCACCTGAATGCGACCCAGCTCCTGGCGCCCGGCGAGCACCACCTGGCTCAGGTCCTTGAGGCGCCCCTCCAGCTCCCCCAGCACCTGCTCGGCGTAACGGTTCGCTCCCTCCTGAATCGCATTCGCTTCCTGGCGGGTGCGGCCCATCAGGATCTCGCACTGCTGCTGGGTCTGCTTGCTGAACTGCAGCGCGTCGTTATGCAGTCGCTCGGCCTCGGCCTGGCTGTCCCGCTGGATGCGCAGTCCCTCCTGGCGGATCGTTTCGAGTTCCTGCATCGCCTGCTGACGCGCGCGCTCATGCTGCTCGAGCAACTGACGACCGCGATCGGCCGCCTCCTGCTCCAGTTGTTGCCGGCGGGCCTGTGCCTCCTGCTCGAGCTGCTGACGCCGGCCGGCGTACTGCTGCTCCATCTGGGCCATCCGCCCCTGATGCTCCTGCTCGGTCTGGGCGACCTGCTGACGGGTCTGCAGGACCATCTGCTCGCACTGCTGGCGGGCCTGCTCGCGAAGCTCCGTCACCTGGCGCTCGGCCTCCTGACGGATGCCGGCCTGGTTGATGAGCTGCTCGCGTTCTCGCCGTGCCTGGTTGACGATCTCCTCGGCCTGCTGACGGGCCCGTTCGATGAACTCATCGCGCTTGCGCAGCAGATCCTCAGCCTGGGTGAGCTGCAGAGGGATCGCTTCCCGCAGGGCGTCCATCAGTTCGATCGCGTCCTGCTCGTTCACCAGTCGGCCGCCGCTGAAGGGGATGCGGCTGCCCTCAAGGACGATCTCCTCGAGCTGGTCCAGCTGGTCGAGGGCGGTGATGCGGACCTCAGACGTCATGGGGAGTGGAGGCTGATGCACGATTAAAGAGCCTCTGAAGGTCCTGCGCCACTCCCCTCGGCACCATGTGGGAGACATCGCCGCCGAAACGGGCCACCTCCTTCACCACCGAACTGCTGAGGAAGCTGTAGCCCACGGCCGTGGCCAGAAACAGGGTCTCCAGCCTGGGGGCCAGGCTGTGGTTGGTGTGGGCGATCTGCAGCTCGTATTCGAAATCGCTCAGAGCCCGCAGGCCCCGCAGGATCACATCGGCGCCGCATCGCTGGGCAAAGGTCACGGTGAGGCCGTCGAAGCTCGCCACCTCCACCCGCTGCAGATGGGCGGTGGCGGCGCGGATCTGGGCGAGCCGTCGCTCCAGAGGAAAGCAGGGCTGCTTACCGGGGTTCTGGAGCACCGCCACGGTGACGCCATCGAACAGGCGCACGCCCCGTTCGATCAGATCCAGGTGTCCCAGGGTGAGGGGATCGAAACTGCCGGGGTAGAGGGCACGCATCGCAGGCCTGGAGAGGGCCCAGCCTATGGACCCGTGGTGGATGCTGCGCGGGGCCACCCCGGAGCCGCTTCCGGCCGTCCTCCGGGAGGGGATCCCTAGAGTCGGTCGGCCTGCCCCTGCCTGCCATGAGCGAGATCGCCTTCGATCCGGCTGCCAAGAAGACACTGCTGCGCAAGATCCCCCACGGCGTGTTCATCTGCGGCGTCGCCGAAGGCGATGAGGTCAATGGGTTCACGGCCAGCTGGGTGACGCAGGGCTCCTTCGAGCCGCCCCTGGTGGTGATGGCGGTGCGCGCCGACTCCACCAGCAATGGCATGATCCAGCGCACGGGCCGCTTCTCCCTGAACGTGCTCGCCGCCGAGCAGAAGGATCTGGCGGCCGTGTTCTTCAAGCCGCAGAAGGCTGTCGGTGGTCGTTTCGACGCCGCCCCCTTCCAGCTGGGTGCCCTGGGTCTGCCGATCCTCGATGACGCCCTCGGTGCCGTGGAATGTGAGCTGGTCGGCCAGGTGGCGGCAGGCGATCACACCGTCTTCGTCGGCCAGGTGAAGAACGCCGTGCTGCACCGCGACGGCGCCGCCCTCGAGCTGGCCACCACCGGCTGGCAGTACGGCGGGTGAGCCACGGCATCGCGCAGGGGGCCGGATCCGGTCCTCTGCTGCTCGATCCGGCGCGGCTGAAGGATCGCCTGGGACAGATACCGGCTGAGCCCGGCTGCTATCTGATGCGCGATGGGGAGGATCGCATCCTCTACATCGGCAAGGCCAAGGTCCTGCGCCATCGTGTGCGCAGCTACTTCCAGAGTGGTGCCGGTCACGGCCACAGCCCGCGCATCCGTCTGATGGTGCGCCAGATCTGTGAGATTGAGTTCATCGTCACCGACAGCGAAGCCGAGGCGCTGGCGCTGGAATCGAATCTGATCAAGCAGAATCAGCCGCACTTCAATGTGCTGTTGAAGGATGACAAGAAATATCCTTATCTCTGTATCACCTGGAGTGAGGCCTATCCGCGCATCTTCATCACGCGCCGTCGCCGCTTCCACTCCCCTCTCGATCGCTTCTACGGTCCCTACGTCGATGTGGGGCTGCTGCGGCGCACCCTCGCCCTGGTGAAGCGGGTGTTCCCGCTGCGGCAGCGGCCCCAGCCCCTCCACCGGGACCGCACCTGCCTGAACTTCGACATCGGCCGCTGTCCCGGGGTGTGCCAGCAGAAGATCAGCTCGGAGGACTACCACCGCAGCCTGCGGCAGGTGGCGATGGTGTTCCAGGGCCGCAACGAGGAGCTGATCGCCCTGCTGCGTGAGCAGATGGAGCGCTACGCCGAGCGCCTCGATTTCGAGAGTGCCGCCCGCGTGCGCGACCAGCTGCAGGGCCTCGATGCGCTCACCGCCGATCAGAAGATGAGCATCGGCGACAGTTCGGTGAGCCGCGATGTGATCGCTCTCGCCAGCGACGGCCGCGTGGCTGCGGTGCAGCTGTTTCAGATGCGCGCCGGCAAGCTGGTGGGCCGTCTGGGCTACACCGCCGATGCTGTGTTGCAGGAATCCTCTGTGGCGTCTGCCGGCGGCGGGGGGCCAGCCGCGGCCCGGGCGTCGCCTGGCGACGCCGAGGACGACGGAACCGCAGCCTCCGCCAACGGCCTGATCCTGCAGCGGGTGATCGAGGAGCACTACAGCCAGGTGGAGGGCGTCGAGATCCCGCCGGAGCTGTTGCTGCAGGCACCGCTGCCGCAGCAGGAGCTGATCGAGGCCTGGCTCAGCGAGCTGCGCGGCCGACGGGTGAGGCTCTTGGTGCCGCAGCGTCAGCAGAAGGCGGAACTGATCGAGCTGGTGGTGCGCAATGCCAGCTATGAACTGCAGCGCGCCCAGCGGGCCAGCGAGCAGAACCAGCTGGCCACCGAAGACCTGGCCCAGCTCCTCGACCTGGCCGTGCCGCCGCGGCGGATCGAGGGCTACGACATCAGCCACATCCAGGGCAGCGACGCGGTGGCCTCCCAGGTGGTGTTCATCGACGGCCTTCCCGCCAAGCAGCACTACCGCAAATACCGCATCCGCAGCAGTGCGGTGCGCGCCGGCCACTCCGACGATTTCATGAGCATGGCCGAGGTGATCCGCCGCCGCTTCCGCCGCTGGGCACAGGCCAAGGCGGAGGGCGCCGATCTGGCCGAGCTGCGCCGCTGCGGCGGCTCGGCGCTGCACACCGACGGCATGGGCGACTGGCCCGATGTGGTGATGATCGACGGCGGCAAGGGGCAGCTCTCCGCCGTGATGGAGGCCCTGCGCGAACTCGATCTCGATCAGGAGCTGGTGGTCTGCTCGCTCGCCAAGCAGCGCGAGGAGGTGTTCCTGCCCGGCGAGAAGCAACCCCTCGACAGCGAGCCGGACCAGCTGGGGGTCGCCCTGCTGCGGCGCCTGCGCGATGAGGCACACCGCTTCGCCGTCACCTACCACCGCCAGCAGCGCGGCGAACGCATGAAGCGCTCCAGGCTCGGTGACATCCCGGGCCTGGGCCCGAGGCGGGTGCGTGATCTGCTCGCCCATTTCCGCTCGATCGACGCCATCCAGCTCGCCAGCCCCGAGACGATCGCCGAGGCGCCGGGCATGGGTCCGGCCCTGGCGCGCCAGGTGTGGGAGTACTTCCATCCCCAGGAGGATGAGGACCCCGGAGCCGCGTCGCCGGAGGCTGGCGACGGAGAGAATGAACGGTCTCTGGAGCTGGCCGGTTGAGGCACGTCGTTTTCCTCGCCGCCTGCACCTGGATCACCCTGCAGGTCCTGTGCGCCGCCCCCGTCCTGGCGGCTCCGGGGCTGTGCGTCGGTCCTGTCTGCGGCGATGCCTTCACCCGCAGCGCGAAGCACGTCTTCCAGCTGCGCATGCGTCTCAGCGATCAGAGCGGCCATCACGAACGGATCACGGTGGACTGTCGTGATGGCCGCATCAGTCCGGCGATCGGACCGGTGGAGCGCGGCTACGGATCGGCCGTGGCCCGCCGTGCCTGCCGCCTCGTCGGCCAGGCACAGTGAAACCGCTGGTGCAGCGGAGCGACGACCCATGACGGCGGGGATCTGGGTGCTCGGCGATCAGCTCAGCGCCACCCAATCCGCGCTCGCCGCCTTCCGGACCGGCGAGGTCCCTGTGCTGCTGATCGAAAGCACCTCGGTGCTGGAGCGCCGTGCCTTCCACCAGCAGAAGCTGGTGCTGGTGTGGAGTGCCATGCGCCACTTCGCCGCCGAGCTCACCGAGGCCGGCTGGGCCGTGGACCAGCGCCAGGCCGCCAGCTTCGGCGCGGCGCTCTCCGCCTGGATCACGGAACGCGGCATCGACGAGCTGCACCTGATGGAGCCCGCCGACCGGCCGTTCCGGCAGGCCATCGAGGCCACGGTGGCTCGCCTGGCCGACGAAAGCCCTCTGCGGCTGGTGTGGCATCCCTCCAATGCCTTCCTCTGGAGCCGCGAGGACTTCGCGGCCTGGGCCGGCCGCTACAGGCAGCTGCGCATGGAGCTCTTCTATCGCGAGGGGCGCCGGCGCTTCGGGGTGCTGATGGAGGACGGCGAACCGCTGGGCGGCCAGTGGAACTACGACCACGACAACCGCAGAGCGCCACCGAAGGGGCTGAAAGGACCCGAGCCCCTGGGGTTCGAACCCGATGCGATCACCGAAGCCGTCATCGCCAGGGTGGAGGCGCTCGATGGCGAGCGTCGCGCCGGGGGTCTGCCACCCCTGCCTGGCCAATCCCGTCCGTTTCGCTGGGCGGTGACGCGCGAGCAGGCCCTGGCGGTGCTGGAGCACTTCATCGCCACCCGGCTCGATGGCTTCGGCCCCTATCAGGACGCCATGGTGACGGGCCAGAGCACCCTCTGGCATGCGTTGCTGAGCCCGTACCTGAACGTGGGATTGCTGCAGCCGCTGGAGGTGATCCGCCGCCTCGAGCAGGCGGGCCTGGAGCGGGGCACGCCGTTGGCCAGCCTGGAGGGGGTGATCCGCCAGATCCTCGGCTGGCGCGAATACACCCACGGTCTGTACCACTGGTTCGGCGCCGATTACGCCGGCCTCAATCATTTCGACGCCCGTGCTCCCCTGCCGGCATGGCTGGAGGACCTGGCCACCAGCGGCATGACCTGCATGGACACGGTGCTGGGCGAGATCCGCACCAGCGGCTACGCCCATCACATCCAGCGGCTGATGGTGCTGGCCAACTACGGCCTGCTGGCGGGTCTGGATCCCCAGGCGTTCACCGCCTGGTTCCATCGCATGTTCATCGACGGCTTCGACTGGGTGATGCAGACCAACGTGCTCGGCATGGGTCTGTTCGCCGATGGCGGCCGCCTCGCGAGCAAGCCCTATGCCGCCAGCGGCAACTACATCCGCCGCATGAGCACCTACTGCCGGGGCTGTCGCTACGACGTCAAGGCGCGCAGCGGTGCCAAGGCCTGTCCGTTCAATGTCCTCTACTGGGACTTCCTGGATCGCCATGCCGAGCAGCTGCGCCGCAATCCGCGCATGGGGCTGGTGATGAAGCAGCTCGAGAAGCTTGATGCCACCGAGCTGGAGGCGATCAGAGCCGCAGCCGCTGCCCACCTCGCCGACGAGGCGATCTGATCTCCCGGGGTGTGGGCTTCAAGCCGCGTCGGGGAGCGGCCGGCCTGAGCCCCCTAGCCTGATCACTGCCTCCGCCCCGGCTGCCGCTCCCCCATGCCGCCCCTCGCGATGCCCTTCGCCGCCCTGCCTGCCCTCCCCTGGCCGCCCGAGGCCTACCTGTGGTTCAAGACTCTCCACATTGTCGGGGTGGTGGTGTGGTTCGCCGGGCTCTTCTATCTGGTGCGGCTGTTCATCTATCACCGCGAGGCCGACGAGCTCGAGCCCGCCCTGCGCACCGCCTTCCAGCAGCAGTACGGGCTGATGGAGCGGCGCCTGGCCAACATCATCACCACCCCCGGCATGGTGGTGGCGGTGGTGTGCGCCATCGGACTGCTCAGCGTCAATCCCGCCTGGCTGAAGCAGGGCTGGATGCACGCCAAGCTGGCCTTCGTGGCGGCGTTGCTGGCCTACCACTGGTTCTGCTACCGGCTGATGGGGCAGCTGCAGCGCGGAGTCTGTAGCTGGAACGGCAGACAGCTGCGCGCCCTCAACGAATTGCCCACACTGCTGCTGGTGATCGTGGTGATGCTGGTGGTGTTCAAGAACCAGTTCCCCACCGGCGCCGCCACCTGGTTTGTCGTGGCCCTGGTGGTGTTCATGGCCGCCTCGATTCAGTTCTATGCCCGCTGGCGACGGCTGCGGGCCGAGCGATTGGCGGCTGAGGCCGCTGGAGGCAGCGGTGCTGCGGCCTGAAGCCCTCGCCCATCCGCTGACGCCGGTGCTGCGGCAGGTGGAGGCCACAAGCTGCCCGGGCAAGCTGAATTTCCACTGCCACACGATTCACAGCGACGGCAGCCTCGACCCGGCCGATCTGGTGATGCAGGCCTGCAACCTCGGGCTGGAGCATCTGGCGATCACCGATCACCACTGTCATCGCGCCCTCGAAGGTGCCCGCAACGCCCTCGATCTGGCCGCTGCGGAGGGTGTGGCAGTGCCGACGCTCTGGCGGGGCGTGGAGATCAGCTGTCTTCTGGAAGGCTGTCTCGTGCATGTGCTGGCGCTGGGTTTCGGCGACGACCACGTCTCGCTGCTCCCCTACCTGCAGGGCAGTGCCGTGGTCGGACAGGCGCTGCGGGCCGAGGCGGTGCTGGCGGCGATTCAGGCCGCCGGCGGACTGGCGCTGCTGGCCCATCCCGCCCGCTACCGCCTGCCCTACACCCGGCTGATCGCCGCCGCGGCCGATCTCGGCTTCGATGGCGCCGAGACCTGGTACGACTACGACATGCAGCTGCGCTGGCAGCCGACGCCGCTGGTCTGTGAGGCGATCGCCGCGGACCTCGACAAACGTGGCCTTTTGCACTGTTGTGGCACCGACACCCATGGTCTGGTGCTGGATGGCCGCTAGGGTCTGCTGCAGCATTCAATGCCGCCGATGGGACTGTTCGACCGACTGCTGGGCAAGGGTTCCGCCTCCATGAAGGTGTCGGGCCAGGACGCCAAGGCCGCCCCGAAGCCTGCCAAGGAAGCTGTGTTCCTTGGCCCTGACGCGTCGAGCAGCCTGGGCAACGTGGAATTCATGCGCCGTTCGAACACGATCCGCCACACCTTCCCCGGCACCGCCGACAGCCCCGGCAACAAGGAGATGGTGGCTGAGGTGGCCTCGATGGAGGCCCGCCTCGAGACGATGACGCCTGGCCTGGCCGGCATCAATCCCGACTCCGATGTGAACGTCGACCTGACCGGTGGCATCCCCAAGCCGGTGAAGAAGACCTTTGCCAAGCCGATGTCCCAGGCCGAGCTCGACCAGCGGATGCGCGGTTCGGCGGTGGCCGTCAACGAGCCCGCTGCCTCCGCCCCGGTGGCGCGCAAGGCCGAGCTCAAGGAAGAAGCCCCTTCGCAGCAGCCCCAGATCACCCAGCAGGGCGGCAAGCCGGGTGACATCAACCCCTTCAAGGCGATGGCCAAGGACCTGCGCAGCTGAGAGGAGCGCCGTTCCGGCCCATCCGCCTGGTTTGCGTTGCCATCCGACGACTCCCAGATGTGTCGGGGGATCACGCAGACCGGCTCCGGGTGCATCCCCGGGGCCTTTTTGATGGACTCCCCTGCTGGCCAGCAGGACCGAGCGCCAACCTCCCCCAGGCAGATCCCTCAGCTTCCCCGATCGCTGCAGAAATCCGGTGGCTGGCCAACGATCTGCCGGCTCTGCTCCAGGTGATTGCGAGGGAGCGTGGATTGTCTTGGCGCCACGCTCCCCCGCCGGGGTTCAGCCCGACTCGATCAGCGCCTCGCTCTCGAGCAGCAACTGCCGCAACCGCGCCAGCTCCTCGGCGGGCGCCCCAGCCCACAGTCCCCGCTGCTGCGCTTCCAGCAGCCGCTCGGCCATGTCCCGCAGCGCCCACGGGTTGTGGCGTCTCAGAAAGGCCAGCACCTCCGCGTCCGCCAGCCAGGTGCGGCTGAGGGCGCCGTAGCTCCAGTCCGGCACCCGGCCGGTGCTGGCGTCATAGGCGAACAGGTAGTCCAGGCTGGCCGCCATCTCGAAGCCGCCCTTGTAGCCGTGCTGCTGCATCGCCTCGATCCAGCGGGGATTGAGCAGGCGTGAGCGCAGCACCTTGTCGAACTCCTTCTCGAGCCGGTGCAGCCGCGGCCGCTGACGGCGGGAATGGTCGCCGAACCAGAGTGCCGGGGCCTGGCCGCGCAGCCGCTCCACCGCCGCGCTCAGGCCCCCCTGGAACTGGTAGTAGTCGTCGGAATCAAGCATGTCGTGCTCGCGGTTGTCCTGGTTGTGGAGCACCACCTGCACCTGCGCCAGGCGCTCCTCGAGGCCGCCTCGGTCGAGTCGGGCCTGCAGGCCGATCCCGCCGGAGGCGCCGGTCTGTCCGAGGGCATCGTCCGCGGCAGGGCTGACCATGCCGGTGGCACCCGCCAGCATCTCGCCGTCGTAGCGCCACTGGCTCCAGTTCAGATAGGCCTCGGCCAGATCGCTCCGCTCCTCCCACTGGCCGCTGTCGATCAGCCCCTGCAGGCCGGCGCCGTAGGCCCCGGGGGCCGATCCGAACACTCTGCCGCAATGGCCTTCCACCAGCGCGGCCTGGGCCAGCGGATTGGCTGCGCCCTCCTCCGCCAGGGAAGCGATCAGCCGGGTGGCGCGGTTGATCCAGCCCACCAGCTGCGGGAAGGCATCGCGGAACAGTCCCGAGATGCGCAGGGTCACATCGACGCGAGGTCGGCCGAGCAGCGCGAGGGGGATCACCTCCAGGTCCACCAGGCGCCGGGTGGGGCCGTCCCAGACCGGGCGCACCCCCATCAGGGCAAGGGCCTGGGCGATGTCCTCGCCGCCGTTGCGCATCGTCGCGGTACCCCATACCGACAGCGCCAGGGTGCGCAGCTCCTCCCCCTGCTCGAGGCGGTGCAGATCGAGCAGCAGCTCGGCGCTGCGCCGGGCCAGATCCCAGGCGGCCTCGGTGGGCAGTCCGCGCAGGTCGACGCTGTAGAAGTTGCGGCCCGTCGGCAGCAGATCGGGCCGGCCCCGGGTGGGGGCCCCCGAGGGGCCGGCGTTGATCCGGCCTCCGTCGAGACCGCGCAGGAAGGCCTCCCGTTCGGCCTCGCCGCAGGCGAGCAGCGATGGCGCCAGGCGCTCCCGCACATGGCGCAGCACCGCCTCGGTGCGCTCACCGATCGGGGGAAAGGCGCCATGGCTGTTGGCGAACGGCCCATCAGAGGGCGTCGTCGTCGGGCAGCCGGTGCCATGCGCGTCGGTGGCTCCAGCGCCTCCGGCTGCTGCAGGGACCGCTCGGCGGGTCAGTTCGCGGCGCATCAGCTGCAGGGCCCAGGCCTCCAGCCGGGCGATGCCGTCGCCGCAGCAGCGCAGCAGGGGGGCCGTGGTTCCGTCCGCGGCCTCCTGGGATGGGACGTCTGACTGGGATGGGGCATCCATGGAGCTGGCTGGATCCCAGGCTGGCAGTGCCGCCAGAGCGCGCCGATCCCCCTCGGTCAGGGGGCCTTCCTCAGGGTCGGCCCAGGGATCGAGTTCCAGGCCCAGGTCGTGGGCCAGGGCCTGGGTGAGACCGCACAGACCGGCCTGGGGCGGCCGCGCCAGGCAGAGCAACAGCTCCGCCAGTGCCCCACCCTCGGGGAGGCTGCCGAAGCGGTGCAGCCCGATGCGGATCTGGGCCTCCTTGATCTCGCAGAGATAGCCATCAATCCGGTCCAGTCGCGCATCCAGTCCCTCGTCCGGGTCGGGCAGGGCCCCGCTGTTCACGGGTGAGGGAGCCGGTTCCGGCAACTGCAGCCGCTCCAGCTCCTTCGCCAGGCGCTGGCGCAGGCCCCGCGCCCGTTCGCCGCCCAGGGCGCGGGCCTCCCAGTACTCATCCAGCAGGCTTTCCAGCGCCTGCAGGTCGCCGTGCAGGCCGGCGCGGCCCAGGGGAGGGGTGAGGTGATCAAGGATCACCGCCTGGGCGCGGCGCTTGGCCTGGCTGCCTTCGCCCGGGTCGTTGACGATGAAGGGATACAGATGCGGCAGCGGCCCCAGCGCCCACTCCGGGAAGCAGCTGTCCGACAGGCCCACCCCCTTTCCGGGCAGCCACTCGAGGTTGCCGTGCTTGCCCACGTGCACCACCACGTGGGCGCCGAAGTTCTCCCGCAGCCACAGGTACTGGGCCAGATAGGCGTGGGTGGGGGGCAGATCGGGGCTGTGATAGCTGAGTGACGGGTCGCGGTCGTAGCCGCGCTCCGGCTGGATCAGCACCACCACCTGTCCGAAGCGCAGGCCGCGCACGGGGAAGCCCTGGGCTGAAGGGGGATCGGTTCCGGCTCCGGGTGAAGGGGCGACGAACCGCTCCAGTCCGGCATCTGACGCCGGCGCTCCCCACACCGCCTCCAGCCGCTGGCGCCCCGCCTCCGGCAGCTCCTGGTACCAGCGCTGGTAGGCCGCCAGATCCAGATGTTCCAGGGCGGGCCGGTGACCGCTCTCGGGATCGTTGCTGCGACCGGCCAGCAGTCGCTGAATCAGTGCCTCGCCATCGGCGGGCAGGGGGCCGTCGCCCAGGTCGTAGCCCGCCTGCCGCAGCCACTCCAGCATCGCCGCCGTGCTGGCAGGCGTGTCGAGGCCGACGCCGTTGGCCAGGCGGCTGTTCCGGGTGGGGTAATTGGCGAGGACCAGCGCCACCCGGCGCCGCTCCGCCGGGGTGTGGCGCAGCTGGATCCAGTTGTCGGTGAGCGATGCGATCCAGGCAAGCCGCTCCGGGTCGGGCCGCAGGCGCTGCAGGGCCGTGGCCAGGCCCGTGATGCTGCCCTCCCGATCGCCGCCGCCTTCGCTCGGCACCACCTCCTTGAAGGCGCCGACGCGGGTGCCGATGCGGCCGTCGAGTTCCGGCAGCGCCACCTGCAGGCTGAGATCGAGCGGGCCGAGCCCGATGGCGCTCTGGTCCCATTCACGGCGGGGACGTCCGCTGGTGAGCAGCTGCAGCACCGGTACCGCCAGGCGATCCCACAGCGGGGCGCCAAGACCCGCCTCCTCGAAGCTCACCGAGGCGAAGCCGGTGCCGCACAGCACCGCCTCCGCCCGCTCTCGCTCCAGCAGGTCGCCCACCCCTTGCTGCACGGCGCCATCCCGCAGGCTGCTCACCCACAGGCCACGGGGGCAGAGCCCGCGGGAGCGCAGGGCCGCCAGCACCGCCTCCATCAGTTCGGTGTCACCTGCCTGGTGCAGGGCGCGATACAGGATCACCCCCACCCGTGCCCCCGGCTCATCGCGCCAGTCGTGGGGCAGGGGATCGGGGGCCGGCACGACCGCCGGCGGCTTCGGCCGCTTCCCGGCCACCAGGGCGGCCAGGGTCTGCAGCACGGCCCTCAGGTTGTCGGCACCGCCGACGCGCAGGCAGTCCGCCAGGGCGAGGGCCAGCGGTTCTGGAATCGTGCCCAGTGCGGCCAGTTCCCGGTCGAGTTCGGGGGTGCCGGAGAGCACCAGCAGCTGGCGCGCACCGCCATCCGGGCCGGGCTGCCGCGCCCATGCCTGCAGCTGCTCGAGCCCGTAGGACCAGTGACCGCGGCCGCCGAGCAGCCGCACCAGCACCAGCCGCGCGTGGCGGACGGTGCTGGCCAGGTAGTGGTCGATCACCGCCGGATGGCTCAGCGCCGCCAGGTTGAGGGCCCGTGCCTCGACGCCGAGCAGCTCGGGTTGACGTGCCAGCAGCTCGGCGCAGGCCACCAGATCGGTGTCGGCGCTGCTGAGCAGGAGAACCGGGGCCGGTGGCTGCTCCACGTAGGGAATCTGGCCATCGGCATCCGGCCCCTCGGGCAGCCCCGGAACCGCTGCGAGTCTGTGCATCACCCCATCCTGCAGTCCGCAGTGAGAAGATCGGGCGATCGCTCCCGCTCCTCCGCCCGCTTCCCGCTGCCATGCACCAGTTCCTTCCGTACGCCTGGTTCGGTGGCAAGTGCGTTCCGTTCGCTGAGGCCACCCTCTCGGTGGCCACCCATGCCCTGCATTACGGCACCGGCGCCTTCGGCGGCATGCGCGCCCTGCCCAACCCGGCTGATCCCTCCGAGATCCTGCTGTTCCGCGCCGACCGCCACGCCCGCCGGCTGAGCCAGAGCGCCCGTCTGCTGATGGCGGAGCTGGAGGAGGAGACGATTCATGCCGCGATCGAGGCCTTCCTGAAGGCGAACCGTCCCACCTGCCCGATCTACCTGCGGCCTTTCGTTTACACCAGTGATCTCGGCATCGCGCCGCGTCTCCATAACATCGAGACCGATTTTCTGATCTACGGCATCGAGCTCGGCGACTATCTGTCTCCGGATGGGGTGAGCTGTCGCATCAGCAGCTGGACCCGCCAGGAGGACCGCTCCCTGCCCCTGCGCGGCAAGATCAGCGGCGCTTACATCACCAGCTCCCTGGCCAAGACCGAGGCGGTCAAGAGCGGCTTCGACGAGGCCCTGCTGCTCAACAGCCGCGGCAAGGTGAGCGAGGCCAGCGGCATGAATCTGTTCATCGTCCGTGATGGTGTCCTGATCACCCCCGGCGTCGATCAGGACATCCTTGAGGGCATCACCCGCGCCAGCGTCCTGGAACTGGCCCGTGCCATGGGCATCCCGGTGCTGGAGCGCGCTGTCGACAAGTCGGAACTGCTGATCGCCGATGAGGTGTTCCTCAGCGGCACCGCGGCACGCGTCACACCGGTGCGTCGCATCGAAACCACCGACCTGCCGGTCCACAGGCCGGTGATGGAGCGTCTGCGTGAGCGCATCACGGCGATCACGGAGGGTCGTGACCCGCAGTATGACCACTGGGTCACCCGCGTCCGCCTCGACAGCTGATGGTCGTCTCCGCAGACTCCCGCCCGGCCCAGCAACGGCGCGTCGGCTTTCTGGAGCGCCTGCATGGCCCCGGCCGGCCGGTGCTGGTGTTCGACGGCGCCACCGGCACCTCGCTGCAGCAGATGAACCTCACGGCCGCCGATTTCGGTGGCCCGGCCCTGGAGGGCTGCAACGAGAACCTGGTGTTCACCCGCCCGGATGTGGTGCAGGCGGTGCACCGCCAGTTTCTGCAGGTGGGCTGCGATGTGATCGAGACCGACACCTTCGGTGCCGCCTCGATCGTGCTGGCGGAATACGACCTGCAGGATCAGGCCTTCGCGCTCAACAAGCGCGCCGCCGAGCTGGCGCGCGAGATGGCGGATGCCTACAGCACGCCGGAGAAGCCCCGGTTCGTGGCTGGTTCCATGGGCCCCACGACCAAGCTCCCCACCCTCGGCCATATCGATTTCGACACGATGAAGGCCTCCTTCGCCGAGCAGGCCGAGGGCCTGATCGCCGGCGATGTGGATCTGTTCATCGTCGAGACCTGCCAGGACGTGCTGCAGATCAAGGCGGCGCTGCAGGGCATCGAGGAGGCCTTCGCCCGCACCGGTCAGCGGCGGCCGCTGATGGTCAGCGTCACGATGGAGACCACCGGCACGATGCTGGTGGGCAGCGACATCGCGGCGGTGGTGGCGATTCTCGAGCCCTTCCCGATCGACGTGCTCGGCCTCAACTGCGCCACCGGCCCGGAGCAGATGAAGGAGCACATCCGCTATCTGAGCGAGCACAGCCCGTTTGTGGTCAGCTGCATTCCCAATGCGGGTCTGCCCGAGAACATCGGTGGTGTGGCCCATTACCGGCTGACGCCGCTCGAGATGAAACTGCAGCTGCTGCACTTCATTGAAGACCTGGGTGTGCAGGTGATCGGCGGCTGCTGCGGCACCACCCCCGCGCACATCGCCGCCCTGGTGGAACTCGCCAGTGCGATGCGGCCTGCCGAACGGCATGTGCGCACGCCGGAACTGCTTCACGACCAGGCCGACCCGCGGCCGCTGCTGGCCTATGAGCCTGGCGCCGCCTCGATTTACGGCGTCACCCCCTATCTGCAGGACAATTCGTTCCTGATCATCGGCGAGCGGCTCAACGCCAGCGGATCGAAGAAGGTGCGCGAACTGCTGGCCGAGGAGGACTGGGACGGCCTGGTGGCGGTGGCGCGCGGGCAGGTGAAGGAGAACGCCCACGTGCTCGATGTCAACGTCGACTATGTCGGCCGCGACGGTGAGCGCGACATGCGCGAACTGGTGAGTCGGCTGGTCACGAATGTGAATCTGCCGTTGATGCTCGACTCCACCGAGTGGCAGAAGATGGAGGCCGGTCTGAAGATGGCCGGCGGCAAGTGCATCCTCAATTCCACCAACTACGAGGACGGGCCCGAGCGCTTCTTCAAGGTGCTGGAGCTGGCCCGCGATTACGGCGCCGGCGTGGTGGTCGGCACGATTGATGAGGAGGGCATGGCGCGCACGGCGGAGCGCAAGTTCGCGATCGCCCAGCGCGCCTATCGCGATGCGCTCGAATTCGGCCTTCCGGCCCACGAGATCTTCTACGACCCGCTGGCCCTGCCGATCTCCACCGGTATCGAGGAGGACCGTGAGAACGGCCTGGCAACACTCGAGGCGATCAGGCTGATCCGCGAAAACCTGCCCGGCGTGCATGTCGTGCTGGGGGTGAGCAACGTCAGTTTCGGTCTGTCGCCGGCGGCCCGGATCGTGCTCAATTCGGTGTTCCTGCACGACTGCTGCGAGGCAGGCATGGACGCGGCCATCGTCAGCCCGGCCAAGATCCTGCCCCTGGCCAAGATCAGCGAGGAGCATCAGCAGGTCTGCCGCGATCTGATCCACGACCGCCGCCGCTTCGAGGGCGTCGATCCGTCCGTGCGTGCCACCGAGGCGGCGGCCACCGGTGCCATCTGCAGCTACGACCCGCTCACGGCCCTCACCACCCTCTTCGAAGGGGTCAGCGCCAGGGAGGCGCGGGCTTCAGGCCCCTCGCTGGCGGATCTGCCGATTGAGGAGCGCCTCAAGCAGCACATCATCGACGGCGAGCGTATCGGCCTTGAGCCGGCGCTCGATGAAGCGATGCAGAGCTATCCGCCGCTGCAGATCATCAACACCTTCCTGCTCGATGGCATGAAGGTGGTGGGCGAGCTGTTCGGCTCGGGCCAGATGCAGCTGCCCTTTGTGCTGCAGAGCGCCGAGACGATGAAGGCGGCCGTGGCCCACCTGGAGCCCCACATGGAAAAGGTGGAAGGCCAGAGCTCGGCGAAGGCGAAGTTTCTGATCGCCACCGTCAAGGGCGACGTGCATGACATCGGCAAGAACCTGGTCGACATCATCCTGACCAACAATGGCTATGAGGTGATCAATCTCGGCATCAAGCAGTCGGTGGAGGCGATCATCGAGGCGCAACGCCAGCACAAGGCCGACTGCATCGCCATGAGCGGCCTGCTGGTGAAATCCACGGCCTTCATGAAGGACAATCTCCAGGCCTTCAACGACGCCGGCATCGACGTGCCGGTGATTCTTGGCGGCGCTGCCCTGACGCCGCGCTTCGTCCATCAGGACTGCCGTCAGGTGTATCGGGGCCAGGTGATCTACGGCCGCGATGCCTTTGCCGACCTGCGCTTCATGGATGCCTATGTGATCGCCCGTGACGCCGACCAGTGGGACAACCGCCGCGGTTTCCTCGCGGGTGCGCCTGAGGGTCTTGGTCTGGACGATCGCTCGCCGGAGTCCCCGGCCGGGGAGACGGAGCAGTCCGTTGATGAGGCTGCGGACGCCCCCCGTGCGGATGACACCACATCGGAAACGGCTGCAGCTCCCGTGGACACCAGTCGCTCCGAGCGGGTGGCGGAGGAGCCCCTGCTGCTGCCTCCCTTCTGGGGCAGCTGTGTGCTCAGCGAGGGAGACATCCCCCTGGAGGAGGTGTTCGGCTACCTCGATCGCAGCGCGCTCTTCGCCGGCCAGTGGCAGCTGCGCAAGGCCCAGGGTCAATCCCGCGAGGACTACGAGGCGATGCTGGCTGCCAAGGCCGAACCGGTGTTGCAGCACTGGATGGGCCGCTGCCGCGAGGAAGGATTGCTGACGCCGCGGCTGGCCTATGGCTATTTCCCCTGCGGTCGCGATGGCAACGCCGTGGTGGTGTTCGATCCGGCAGGGCTGGCCGCCGGAGCCGATCCCGCCGGCGCCGGGGCGGAACTGGGCCATTTCGCCCTGCCGCGGCAGCGCTCCGGCAACCGGTACTGCATCGCCGATTTCTATCGCGATCTCCAACCTGGCTCCGACCAGCGGTCGCGTCCCGCCGACGTGCTGCCGATGCAGGCGGTGACGATGGGCGAGCGGGCCAGTGTCTTCGCCCAGGAGCTGTTCCGCGCCGATCAGTACAGCGACTATCTCTACTTCCACGGTCTCGCCGTGCAGATGGCGGAAGCGCTCGCCGAATGGGTGCATGCCCGCATCCGCCGCGAGCTTGGCCACCCCGACCCGTCTGACATGCCCCTGCGCGATGTGCTGGCCCAGCGTTATCGCGGCAGCCGCTACTCGTTCGGCTATCCTGCCTGCCCGAACGTGGCCGATTCGCGGCAGCAGCTGCTCTGGCTGGGTGCCGATCGCATTGGTCTGTCGATGGATGAGAGCGATCAGCTCCATCCTGAGCAGAGCACCACGGCGCTGGTTGCCCTGCACAGCCAGGCTCGCTACTTCTCGGCCTGAGAAGTTCAGTCTGATCAGTTCGGCCTGAGCGGTGCTTCGTGGCCTCAGGCCTGCGCCGCCAGCCAGGTGGCCAGAGGCTGGAGCGGTTGGGCAGCGCTGCTCGTGATCTCGATGATGCGGCCGATGGCCGCCGGCGTCTCGAGGGCCTCCAGGCAGACCCGTCCCACCAGCCGGCGGGGGATGCTGTTGCTCTCCTGCTGGTCGGCGGTGCTGTAGAGCACGCCTTCGCGTTCGCAGCGGCTGTCGTCCTCGCTCAGACCGCCGGGTCGCACCACCGTCCAGTCGAGGCCGCTGGTCTCGAGCCACCGCTCCCCGAGTCGCTTCCACACCAGGATCAGCCCGAACAGGTTCAGCGGGTGCAGCCAGCGACCGGCGCACAGTGAGCTCACCAGCACGACGCGCTGGAGGCCGACGGCGCGGCAGGCCTGAATCTGCTCCCGCACGCCCAGGGCATCCACCTGAAGCGGCCCCGCCAGGTTCGGGGAGGGTCTGGCACCGGTGGCGATCACCAGGGCATCGCAGCCGCTCAGGGCGTGCTGCAGGGCCTCGGTCTGGCTCAGATCCAGCCGTTGCACATCCAGACGACCTTCGCGTTCGGCTGCTGACAGGGCGTCGGGGAGCCTGGACTCCGGCCGCACGATCGCCCGCACCGACCAGCCCCGTCGCAGGGCTTCATCCACCACCCGCCAGCCTGTCTTGCCGGAGGCACCGGTCACAGCCACCAGGGTCATCGCCCATCTCTCCAAAACGCGGCCCATGCTGGCTGCTGGCCGGCGGTGCCGCGGCTGTCCTGGTGCAGAGGCCGCGGTCGGATCACAGCCCCTGCCTGGCCCGCTTCACCGCCTGCCCAGCCTCCGCGGCGGTGACCCCCGCCAGCACCAGCAGTCCGATCAGTCCCAACAGCTGGTTCTGCGCTTCGGCGGCGGCATCCGCCCGCTGGCCCAGCAGGGCACCGGCGACGAACCAGGCGGTGGCCAGGGCCGAGGTGATCCAGTAGGCGCGCCAGCGCCGTTGGTACAGATAGCCGGCCCCCAGGCCGGGGACGATATTCAGCACCACAGCCACCCAGCCGGCTGACGCGGCGAGGATCTGCTCTCGGGTGGGTGGCATGACGTCGAAGTGTCTGGCCCGCACTCTGACCGAATCGGTTCCCTGCCGTGGCGCCCGCCGGGTGTGCTGTGGATCGGTTCCCCGTATGCAGCGGCACGCCCACTCGCCTGCCATCAGGCCAAGGATGGTGCTGTTCTGAACGTGATTGCCCCTGCATGCGCGAGGTCGTGTTTCGCGTCCTGGTTGAACGGCCCGGCCACCTCACCGCTCAGGCCGTGGATCCCTCCGTCCGCATCGAAGCGCCTTCCCTCGAGGAGCTGCATCACGAGGCCCGTGAGGCCCTGATCAAGCATTTCGGAGCCGCTCACACGGCCTTCCGCGTCAGGATCCGCCGCAACCGCCCCCAGCCCGTGTCCCGCATCCGCCCCCTGGCTCCGGGGTCGGGTTGCTGTCGCTGATCCAGCCGGCCCGATGAGGAGGCCTCGGATCCCTGTCGCTTTCAGCGGTTCAGACGCTGCATCTGCCAGGTCACCAGGGTCCCCACCGGGCTCCAGAGCAGATACGGAATCAGCAGCGCTGCCGCCGCTCCGGAGCGGGAGAGCACCCACACCGTCAGTGCCATCCCCCAGAGCCAGCCGCTGAACCCCAGCGCCGTGCCGTACGCCAGGCGGCGGCTGCGGCAGATCACCCAGGTGTAGCTCTGCACCAGCAGCAGCAGAACCAGGTAGGCCGCCATCAGCCCCAGGCTGCGGCTCGCGTTCCAACTCAGCAGCGCCGACAGGTAGAAGCATGCGTAGATGCTGATCCAGATCAGCGGGATCAGCCGCTCGAACCGCAGCCAGGCCGGCCGGCGCAGGCGCATGAACCAGGCGAACTGCTCCCGGCCCGGGTTCAGCGTGACGGTGACCACCACCATCACGATCAGGATCGACAGGGCCGCGCTCATGGGTGCAGGCGATGCCACCCCAGACTGGCGCGGCCCTGCCGTGGCGACTGCCTAGGCTCGCGGTGCCCTGCCTGCTCCCCATGGCCATTGCCGGTCCTGGCGGCGTCGATGACGCCATTGCTTCCGGTCTCGATCTCGACGGCACCCCCATCCCGACCGAGATGCTCGCCCTCTACAACGAGGTGATGGAACTCGAGAGCCAGCGGGCCCGCAGCGGCGTGAAGAAGTCGATGCGCAACCGCATCGTCAAGACAGGCTCCAAGCACCTCGACCAGCAGACCCTCGATGCCCGTCTGAGGGCAGCCGGCTGGGATGGCCTCAAGGACAAGGAGATCGCCTTCTTCTACGGATCCTGAGACGAATCGCCTGTCCCGGGGGCCCGGTTCAGATCGCCACCGGACCCCAGGGAGGCTGTGGATCGGCGTTCGGGGAGCCTGATCTCATCCCCGAGTCACGAAGGCGACGGGCTCGCTGCCGCTGTCAGCTGCAGAGATCCTCGAGGGTCTCGATCACTTCCTGCTGGAACTCCTCGAGATCGCTGGAATCGCTCAGGTCGATGCCCTCGCCGGCGGCGTTCTGGGAGAGCTCCTGGAAGTGGAAGGCGCCCTCGCCGTGGGCCAGAAACTCCATGGCGGAGGACTCACCGCTCTCCTTGAAGGCGTCGCAGAGGGCCAGGAAGGCCGCGTCCTCGGTGAAATCCCAGCTCATGAAGGGTGGCGGCGGAAGGCGCTTCGTTTCCTAGACCTTTAACGCCTACCCCCCGGAATGCGTCAACCACCCGGCCCGCTTTTTTGTGCGGATCCTCCGCCAGGATGGTGCTCCCCAGACCTGCGATGCCATGGCTCCGCCGGGCTCCTCCGCGATCGACCCCTCTTCCGGCGCAGGCCCTGACGGGCCACGCAACGTGCTCGGTGAACCCCTCCGGATCTGCGGCTGCCAGCCGATGACCGGCTGGTTCCGCGATGGTTCCTGCCGCTCCGACCCCACCGATCAGGGTCGCCACACCGTCTGCTGTGTGGTGAACGAGGCTTTTCTGAGCTACAGCCGCGCCCAGGGCAATGACCTCAGCACGCCCATGCCCGCCTTCCGCTTCCCGGGCCTGAAGCCGGGGGACCGCTGGTGCGTCTGCGCCAGCCGCTGGCTGCAGGCCTACGAGGACGGCATGGCACCACCGGTGGTTCTGGACGCCTGCGAGGCCTCCAGCCTGGAGGTGATTCCGCTGGAGGTCCTGCGCGGGCACGCCGCCTGAGCGGGGGCGAGCGGTTCCGGAGCTACCAGGGAATCGCCTCGCCGTCCCAGGCCAGGAAGGCACCGCTGCGCTCCGGCGTCTGCCCCGCCAGCACCGTCAGCAGTTGCTGGGCCGCCTGCTTCGGCGTGAACAGCGTCCCGGGGGGCACCGAGCCCCGGAATGGCGCGGACAGGGCCGTGGCTGTGGTTCCCGGGTGCAGGAGCGTGACGCAGGCCTGCGGCAGCCGGCGGCGCCACTCCAGCGCCAGGGTGGTGAGCAGCTGGTTCTGGGCCGCTTTCGCCGCTCGGTAGGCGTACCAGCCGCCGAGCCGGTTGTCGCCGATGCTGCCGACCCGGGCCGACAGGCTGGCGAAGTGGGTGGGGGCGTCGCGGGGAAGCAGCGGCTCGATCGCCTGGGCCAGCAGCAGCGGCCCCCAGGCGTTGACGGCGAAGCTGCGCTCCAGATGGGGACGGCGCACCTGGCTGAGCCGTTTCTCGGGCTGCAGGTTCCCGTCGTGCAGCAGACCGGCGGTGCAGATCACCATCCGCAGAGGCGCCAGTCGTTCTGCGGCCAGAATCGCGAAGCGCTCGAGGCTGGCGTCTTCCTCCAGGTCAAGGGGCAGATGGCGCGGGCCAGCTCCGCGTCGCCCCGCCGTCCAGAGCGTCAGGCCCGGGGCGCGAGCGGTAAGGGCTTCGGCCAGCGCGGTGCCGAGCCCACCGGTGCCGACGATCAGGGCGTGGCCCTGCCAGCCCCTCCACTCCTGCTCTGCCATCGACATCGGTTGAATCAGGGGTTCGGGCCGGTCCGGCATGGCGCATGATGGCCCTTCGCCGGAGGAGGGGAGCCTGCGCATCACCCTGCTGGGACGAGGGGCCTGGGGCAGCACGCTCGCCCATCTGTGGCGTGACGCCGGCCATGATCTGGCCCTGTGGTCGCGCCGTGACGGAGGCAGTGCGGCGTCGCTGCTGGCCGGCAGTGACCTCGTGGTGGCGGCCGTCTCGATGAGCGCCATCTCGCCGCTGGGGCGCGATCTGGGCGCCCACTGGCCCGCTGGTCTGCCGCTGCTGAGCTGCAGCAAGGGCATCGATCCCGAACGGCTCGGTACCGCCACCCAGCTCTGGGCCCACTGGCTGGGGGAGCAACCGCTGGCGGTGCTCAGCGGTCCCAACCTCGCCGAGGAGCTCGACCGCGGTCTGCCGGCTGCCAGCGTGATCGCCAGTGCCGACACGCAGCTGGCTCAACGGCTGCAGATCGCCCTGCGCACCCCCAATCTGCGCCTCTACACCAACGACGACCCGATCGGCACCGAGGCGGCCGGAGCGCTCAAGAACGTGATGGCCGTGGCAGCCGGCATCAGCGATGGCCTCGGACTGGGCGCCAACGCCAAGGCATCGCTGCTCACCCGTGGTCTGGCCGAGATCGCTCTGGTGCTGGCGGCCCTCGGTGGCCAGCCCGCCACCCTCTACGGCCTGGCGGGTCTGGGAGATCTGCTGGCGACCGCCAACAGCCCGCTCAGCCGCAACTACCGCTTCGGTGGCCTGCTGGCTGAGGGCCGCAGCGAAGCCGCGGCCCTGGCCGGCATCGGCGCCACCGTGGAGGGGCCCCGCACCGCCCGCGCCACCCTGCAGCTGGCCCGCACCCGCGGCCTGAACCTGCCGATCTGCGAGCAGGTCGTCCAACTGCTGGAGGGGCACTGCGATGCCCCGACCGCCGTGCGGCGGCTGATGGAGCGCGATCCCCGCCCGGAAGCGCTGCGCTGATGCCGGCCCGGGCCCTCACCGCCGTCGCGAGCACCCTGCCGGTGCGCCGTTCCGGATCCGCCTTCCGTGCTTCCAGGGACCGCCTGCAGGCCGCTCCACTGCCACCACCTCACCGGAAGCCGTCATGCAAGCCGTTCTGATCGAGGCCTTCAGCGACCGTTCCTGCGCCGGCAATGGCGCCGCCGTCGTGCTGCTGGATCAGCCCCGTACGGAGGCCTGGCTGCAGGCGGTGGCCGGCAGCCTGCGCCAGTCCGAGACGGCCTTTCTCCTCCCCCATGACGGAGGGTGGCTGCTGCGCTGGTTCACCCCCAGCTGTGAGGTGCCCCTCTGCGGCCATGCCACCCTGGCGGCCCTGCTGGCCCTGGCCCACTGGCGGCATCTGGCAGCCGGGCAGGCCGTGCGCTTCCTCACCCGCAGCGGTCCGCTGCAGGCCCGGCTGGACCCGGACTCCACCCAACGCGGCAGCATCGATCTGCCGAGTGGCGGCCTGCTGCCGGCGGAGGCACCGGCCGATCTGCGCGCCCTGTTGCAGCGAAGGAGGCTGGGGGATCCTCTGCGGTTCTGGACCTCCGCCCTCGGCTATGCCGTGGTGCTGCTGGAGCCGCAGGCGCCTCTGGCGGGCCTCAGCTCGATCGCCGCCGAACTGCAGGGGGATCTGGCCCGTGGGCTGGTGCTGATGAAGGCCCAGCCCGCAGCCGCTGCAGTCAGCGAGTCCGTCCCGGCCTCGGTGGCGGATCTGCCGGTGGACTATCAGCTGCGGTTCTTCGCCCCGGGCCTCGGCATCGCCGAGGATCCGGTCACCGGATCGGCCCACGCCCTGGTGGCACCGTGGTGGCAGGACCAGCTGGGCCGCAGCCGCGTTGTCGGATGGCAATGTTCCGACCGTCCGGGGGGGGTGGTGTGTGAAGCCCTTTCATCCGGCAAAATCCGCCTGTTTGGTTCGGGGCATCTGCTGTGGGACGGGACGCTGCACACCCAGAGCCCGGCGGAGTCCGCGTCTTCCGCCTCCCTTTCCGCCTCCGGCGACGACGCGACGGAGGCCCCGTCCGATCCGGATTCCGCCTGCGCTTGGCTGGAGCTGGCCGCCGCCGCCTGATCCGTGCCCTGCGGCTGCACCCGGTGCTCGTCACCGCACCCCTGGCAGCGCTGGCCGTGGGAGCCGGCTTCGGCGCCCAGGCCCTGCTGCGGCCAGAGACCCACGACCGTGACCTCCTGGAAGCCCTGATCGCCCGCCCGGAGGTGGTGGCCACCACCGCGCCCGGCCAGGTCCGTGGCGCAGCCCCTGCGGATGCCAACGGCCTGCCTGCTTCGCTCCAGGCCCAGCGCGCCGCAGCCGCCTCCGGTGGCGGAGGCGCGCTGGCCGAGCCTCAGGCCGGTCCGGAGGTGCCGCTCGAGATCCGGGTCGCCCTGCTCAAGCTCTCCGGCCAGCCCTCCCTGTCCGCGAGCGGCCCCTGGCGCCTCAGTGACCGCACCGGCCGCCTGCTGCGCAGCGGCGCGGGTGGCGAGGCGGTGCCGTACCAGGCTCTGCTCGGTGAGCTCAGCGAACTGTGGCTGGAAACGAGCGCGGGTGGTCGGCTCAAGGCCGATGGCCGCTCCTACGAAGGGCGGATGCGCCTGCTGCGCGGTGATGGCGGCGTTCGGGTGGTGAATCACCTACCGCTGGAGACCTATGTGAGCTCCGTGGTCGGCGGTGAGATGCCCAGCAGCTGGAATCCGGAGGCCCTGCGGGCCCAGGCCGTGGCAGCCCGCTCCTATGCGATGGCCCACATGGCCCGTCCTGCCGGTGAACACTGGCACCTGGGCGACACCACCCGCTGGCAGAACTACGAAGGTCTCGGCAGCGTCAGTGCCGCCACCCGCTCGGCCACGGCCAGCACGGCGGGCATCATCCTGAGCTACCAGGGAGGCATCGTCGAAAGCCTCTACGCCGCCACTCAGCAGATCGTCGATGAGGCCCACGCCCACCTTGGCGCGAGCATGAGCCAGACCGGCGCCCAGCAGCTCGCCGCCCAGGGTCTCCGCTACAACGAGATCCTCGGCCGTTACTACCGGGGCGCCTCGCTCGCCCGACTGCAGGCCGGTGCGCGCTGAGCGCCACTGGCGCAGCGCCCTGGAGGTGTCCCGCCTGGCGCTGGAGGCCGGAGCGCTTGTTCCCCTGTCCACCCGGCTGATCACGGATCCGGCCCTGAGCCCCTTCCTGCTGCGGGAGCTCACCGGTCTGCCCCCCCGTCATCTCCGCTCCCCCGGACCCCGCCCCAACCCTTTCCTGCCCTGGGATCAGCCGCTGGAGGTCGGCCGGCTCGGCACCCGCCATGTGCTGCTGCTCAACAAGTACCCGGTGCAGGCGGCCCATCTGCTGGTGATCACCCCCGAGTGGCAACCCCAGAGCGGCTGGCTGCGTCCGCTCGACTGGCAGGCGGTGGCTGAGGTGGCCGCCGATACCGGTGGACTGTGGTTCTTCAACAGCAGCGCCACCGCCGGAGCAAGCCAGCCCCATCGCCACCTCCAGCTCCTGCCGCGCCATGCGGGACAACCCA
The DNA here is from genome assembly GCF_015840715.1 of Synechococcus sp. CBW1004. Lineage (NCBI taxonomy): Bacteria > Bacillati > Cyanobacteriota > Cyanophyceae > Synechococcales > Synechococcaceae > Synechococcus > Synechococcus sp. CBW1004. The sequence continues at coordinate 841,422 of NZ_CP060397.1, forward strand.
GCTGTCCCCTGGCCCCGCTGCTGCTGGGGCAACTGGCGGGAGAGCGGTCCACCTGGCCGTGGGCCTACCGGCTCAGCCGTCGTCAGGACCCTCAGGGTGGCAGCGATCTGAGCGGCCTTTACGCGCGTCACTGCCGTGACCTGGAGCTGGGCGATTCGGCCCAGGATGGCGCCCCCCTGCAGGCCTACAACCTCCTGTTCGACGACGAGTGGTTCCTCACCGTGCGGCGTGACCGGGAACACCAGGCGGGATTCAGCATCAATGGTCTGGGTTTTGCGGGCTGCCTGCTGAGCACCGCTGGTTCCGATCGGGACTGGCTGCTGCGCCATGGACCCTGGGCGCTGCTGGAGGCGGTCGCCACCCCAGGTTCCGTAATTCCACGGTTGCGGAGGCTGGATTGATCGGGGCTCTGTGAAGGAAGGGGAGCGCAGATGCCCCCCGTTCCGTTTGCCGTCCATCCCGTCCATGACCACCACCGCACCGCGCCGCTCGGACACCGCCTCCCCGGCACCTGCCGCGAGCGCCGTCCGCCGCTCCGGAGCCTCGGCCACCCTCCGCCGCCGGAACCGTCGCGTTGAGACCCACCGGGATCTGGTGCGGCCTCTGGCTCTCCACTACGCCCGTCGCTGCCAGGAGCCCCTGGACGACCTCCATCAGGTGGGGCTGCTGGGACTGATCCGCGCCGCGGAGCTGTATCGCCCTGAGCAGGGCACGCCGTTCGCGGCCTTCGCCAGGCCCCACATTCGTGGCGCCATCCTCCACTACCTCAGGGATGAAGCTCCTGCTGTACGGCTGCCGCGCCGCCAGGCCGAGCTTCAGGAGCGTCTGCAGCGGCTTGAAGGCGAAGCGGTCTGGACGGCGGGCGGGGCGGCGGATGGCCTGAGCCTCTGTCAGCGCCTCGGGGTCGATGAGGAGCACTGGAGGCTCCTGCTTCGCCACCGCCAGCTGTGCCGGCCCCTGCCCCTGGAGGGGCCGCAGCTGGAGGAACTGCCCGCCCCCGAGGAGGTTCCTGCGGAGGAGCGCCTCGTCGCCCTGCGGGAGCTCCTCGAGCAGCTGGATCCCCGCCAGCGTGAGGTGGTACGCCAGGTGGTGCTGGGGGGCTGGAGCTACCGCCGGCTGGCCGCCCGGATGCAGGTGAGCCCGATGACGGTGCAGCGACTGCTGCATCGGGGGCTCGCCAGCCTGCGTCAGCAGCTCGAGGAACGGGAGCTCAGGAGGGATCGGGCTGGCTGTCCCTCTGGATCTGCGCTTCGAGGGTGCTGATCGCGGCGTTCAGAGCCGCCAGCTGACGCTCAAGGCCATCCCGCCAGAAGCTGAGCATCTGGAGCTTGCGCTGCTGATGGCGGCGACGGAAGGCGAGGCCCTCCTCTCCCCCCCTGCAACATCCCATCGGTGGCATCATGGTGCGGTTTGCTTCGGCAGCAGGTTCTAGCTACCCCTTCGCATCCACCGGGAGTCGGCCAACGCCCCTCCCTCTTCCTGCCGCCACCGGCGGTGCGATGTTCCAGGCGACCCACGATCCAGGTCGGGAACCTCCCACCAGCCCCTCTCCTCTCCGCCGCATTTCCTCCCTGTCCAATCCGTCGCCCTGACCCGACCTCCCCGGGCGGTGGATCCCTCTGAACAGTTCCCACCCGCTGGCCCTTGCATTCGGTACGTCCCACTCCTGCTGTCCCGTCCCTGATGGCGGTGGCGGTGGCTCTCAGCGCCACCCTGCTTCCCACGGCCGCCCATGCCTACGTGGCCCTGATGGCCGGCCAGCGGGCCAGGCCCCTGAACGGCACCTTCAACAAGGTGCCCGTGCTGCACTCCAACCAGCCCGAGGAGGTGGAGGGGCCGGGAATCCTGATCAGCACCGCCCCTGGCTACGCCTACACCGCAGAGACCGGGCAGCCGCTCAGCAATGCCGCCTACACCTTCAATGGTGAGTTCGGCATGCATCTTCACCACAAGTATTTCCCTCCCAATCGGGCGTCGATTTCACCCGCTGATCGGCGAGCTGAACTCACGCTTGCGGCCATTCTGATCAATCCAGGCAACAAGCCTGTTCACATCCGTTTTGCGAATGGGGCTGTGCGTAACAGCTTCGAGGCCCCTTATCTCGCCAACAACCTGATGGGCGTCAAGCCGCTCGGTGTGCGCCCATGGAACACCGGCCCCGGCGATGCCACGGCGGTGCAGATGCTGCGCGGTCGTCTCGATGCGCGCCTCACCGATGAGATCACCATCCCGCCCCGTTCGCGTCTGGTGCTGTTCCAGACCGCTCTGCCGGCACTCGGCATTGCCAATGCCCTCTTGCGTGGCCGCAGCGATGGGCCGTTTCAGATCGCCGTGGTGGCAGCCAAGAACCCCCGAAGTGACGCCGATGTCCTGGCGGTGCTCGACAGCGGCCGCCTGGCTCCTGGTCGTGTCTATCTCAATCGCATCGCGGAGATCAACAATCGCCGCATCTTTTCCCGGGTCGGTGGGGTGGCCGTGGGTGATGCCTACCAGGCCTCGATCAGCCACGACCTGAGCAGCCAGGGGCCTCTGCATGTGCCCTTCACCAGCACCCATCGCCATGAATTCGGCACCGGTGACGTGCAGGTCAATCCGCTCGCCACCCGCATGCTCGATTCCTCTCTCGACAACGTCGGCACCTACGGCGTGCGTTTCGACATCGACCTCAACCTGCGTGGCAACGGCCCTTACGAGCTGGTGATGAGTCACCCGTCACCCACCGGAGGACGGGATTTCGTCGCCTTTCGCGGGTCGATCCAGATTCAGACCGAGGAGGGGCTTCGCGAAGTCCATGTCGGCCTGCGTTCCAGCCAGAGCCTGTCCCTCGGTCAGCTGAACCTGCAGCCTGATCGTGACAACAAGGTGCGGGTCAGCATGGTCTATCCGGCTGATGCCACTCCCGGCCATCTGCTCAGCGTCGTGACCGCCACCCAGCTGGCCCAGGTTCAGGAGCGGGAGCGCCGGCTGGCCCTGGCGCGCAGTGCACCGCCGCCGCCGGTAACGCCCGCGGCTGCTCCCCCCCAGCTTCCTGCAGCGCCGGGGCCGGGCGCGGCTGCCATGCCCGCACCTCCCCCCCGTTTGGCCCCACCGCCCCCCCTGGCGGGTCCCGCTCCTGCCGGCCAGCCCCTCAGGCCACCGCCGGCGCTGTGGCAACCAGCGCCTCCAGGTGGCCTGGCGCCGCCCCCTCTGTCACCCCAGAGTGCCGACCCCCTGATCGAGCGCTACCGTCAGGCGGTTGAGAACCAGCGACGCCTGATGCAGGGCTGGTCGCAGCCATGAGCCCGGCCTGAAGGAAACCATCCCCGTGGACGAGCCGGTCGCCAAGAGCTGGAAGCGCACCAGTGTCGAGCTGCCGACCTCCATGATCGAGCAGATCGAGCAGCTGCGGCGCGAGTGGGGACTGCGCCATCGCGGCGCCGTGCTGGAGCGGCTGTTGCTGCAGATCTTCGAAGGGGATGGCGATGAGCCGGCCCTGCCCGAGGATCTCGAAAGCGCCAGCCGCGGCGTCAGCGAGCCGGAGGAGCTGGATGACCAGGTGGCTCTCGTTCTGATCGGACGAGGAGAGCTGGAGCCGGTGGAGGTGGAACCGGAGGGATCCGCCGCCGGCGAGCGCAGCGACGCCACCCGGCGTGGGGGGATCGATCTGCCGGGTTTCGTCCAGCGCCGGGCCCGCGAGATCAAGCGGGGGCTGCGCACACCCATCCCGGATTCAGGCACCGCTCCGGTTCCGCCGTTGCGCCTGTCGGCCGAGGAAATCGAGCAGGCGCTTGTCGAGGCACGCGACCACTGGAGCCATCTCTATGGCCATGCACCCAGTTCCACGGTGCTGGAGAACGCCATGATCTGGCTCGCCCATGACATCTGGCCCCATTCCGATCAGAGCGACGGTCGCCTGTTCACCTGGAGTGCCGCCTGTCAGGTGATGCGCGATGTCGCTCCCTCCTGGACCGACAGCCCACCCAGCTTCGAGCGGGTGATGGTGGTGGCCGGGGTGCTCGAGGATCCCTACAGCGCCTCGACTCTGGCCCTGCGGTTGCCGACGCTGATCCGTCGCTTCGTGCAACGCTTCCGGCGCCGCAGCCGCGGCACCTCCTTCCAGACCCTGGAGCACACGATGACGCTGCAGGGAGCCCTGAAGCTGCTGCAGCTCCCGACCCATCTCGGCCAGAGCCTCACCCTGGGACAGATCCGCGAGGCGTACCGGGAGATGGCTCTGAGTCACCATCCCGACGCCGGCGGCTCTGCCGAGGCGATGCGCCGCATCAACGAGGCCTACCAGCTGCTCAAGGAGCTCTACCGGAAGCACAGCAACGCCCAGAGTCGCTGACTCGCCTGTCTCGGGCAGGCCTTGTTGATAGACGCATGATGCGTCTTGCCTGGGACGGCTGAGAGCTCGAGACCGCTCTCGACTCGACCGGACCAAGGCCCCTCGACCAGGTAGCCATGTCGAGTGCCGTGGGTCCCGATCGGGTCTCTCCATGAGTCCCGGGATCAGGCTCGCCTGGTCTCCGTGAGATTGATCCATCTGGGGTGGTTCCTGCACGGGCATGGGATGGCCGCACCTCCCTGGGGCATCACCCGGAATTGCGCGGGAGGGTGATCGCTTCCCGTGCGATGGGTTCACGCCCCGAGCGGCACGGTTCCGTCGTGCGCGCTCGATTGTGGTGCCGTTCAGGGAGGCGCCCTGCTGTCCGTCCGAGCTCGGCGAGGCTTTCCGAAGCGGCAGCCCTGCCTGCTCCATGACGGGTCCGAGCTGTCTCGTCCGGGATCGCTGCCTGGACTGAGCACCGGACACAGGTGCGACGATCAAGACCCTGATTTTCTGCGATTTTCATCTGAGCGTCTGGTCTTGCCGGTTCCCTGCGTTCCCGGGCTCAGAACGCGCGGGTTCCGGCTGCGGGCTGAGCCGTCGGGATACCTGGTGTGGCCATGGCCAACTCTGGCCAATCACGAAACCCCTTTCAGGCAGACGTCTCTGACTCTCTGCGTACCTGCTTCAGACACAGGTACGCAGGGTGTTAGCTTTCTGGGACGGGCCTGTCGGTCGTGATTCGGCATCCTTGGGTCGCTGCCATGGAACAGGCAACGCGTGCTCCGGACATCCGATGGCCGTTCATCAGTCTGGATCGCCTTCGGGGAGAAGAATCTGGCGATCAGGGATCACTCCTGAGCGGGTCCTCCCGTGCCGGTGGTGCGCAAAGGGCTCAGCCCGAGTCTTGCCATTGCTGATCAGCCGTTCAGGTCATGTCGGTCTGTCGCGCAAGTCCTGCATGCGTCCCAGACCAAGACCTGTGACAAGACTATTGCGAGACTCCTGCATCATGCTTTTACGCCCTCGCCGGTGTCCTCGGCCGATGCTCGACCGACTGCACGCCCTCCCGCTCTGAGACCGTTCGGATCATCAGAGTGCAGGAGAGGCATCTGACTGGTCTGCTCCAGGGCGCCAAATGGATCGCGCGTTGGTCGCTGGATGCTGCCCCTTTCGCTCATGGCAGCGGTGCCATGACATGGCGCACGGGAGGCACTCGGCTCGGCACCCCTGCGGCGGGTCGCTCCAGGGACGAGTCTTCTCGTCTGTCTTGCCTGTATCGCGAGGCTAGAAGCGAAATGGGATCTGGCTGAGACTCAAGAGAGCCTCTCGTGGCTGCTGCTGCTTGGCCGTCGCGGTCTTTCCCGAGAGTCCTGGCTAGGTACCGACGCAAGACCTGCGCCGAGACCATGGTGCGACACCTGAGTCGCGCAGGGGATTCCTCGTTGTTTCAGGCCGTGCTGATCCACGGGTCGCTGCCATCCCTTGGCGCAAGACGCACGCGACAAACAAAAAAAGCGGCCCCCCGGGGACCGCCGCATCGTGATGGCTCACGGATCTGATCGACTGAGTCTGAGCGCGACGGCCGGCTTCAGGCTCCCGTTCGGCACAGGGGCTCAGGTGGTGGTCTGCATCCCCTGGATCAGGAAGTCGAAATAGGGCGCAGCCAGGGCAGCATCCTCGCCATTGAGAAGATCGAGAGCCGCCTCCTTGAGCGTGCGCATGGCCTCCACCATGCCGGGCATCGGCACACCAAGGCTGTTGTACATCTCGCGGGCACCCACCAGTCCGATCTGCTGGATCATCTCGGTGCTGCCGGCGAGCACGCCATAGGTCACCAGGCGCAGGTACCAGCTGTAGTCGCGCAGGCACTGGGCTCGCTGCTTCTGACCGAAGGCATTGCCACCGGGAGCGACATATTCAGGCTTGCGCGTGAACAGCTGCTTGGCGGCTTCGTTGACGATCTTCTTCTCGTTCTGCGTGAGGACGCGGATCACGCTCAGGCGGCGATTTCCTCCTCCCAGGAAGTCCACCATCGAGCGCAGCTCGCCACCGGTGGGATAGCGGAGCTGATCATCAGCCTGGAGGATCAGATCGCGAACGACGCTCATGGCAGCGACCACAGACCGGCGCATTCTATCGAGCGCAACCGACCAGGCCCGACCTGACGTCGAAGGTGTAACGCCCGTTTGCACGCGCACCGATAGGGTCAGGCCAGAGGGATCGGGGCGGCGTCATGGACCAGGAGCAGGCGGCGGCGGTGGAGGTGCAGGTCACCGATCTCGACCGTCAGGGACGGGGCATCGCCCGCCACGGCACTCAGGTGTTGTTCGTGGACGGCTGTCTTCCCGGCGATCGCGCCGAGGTGCGCCTGTTGCCGCGCCGACGCGGTCAGATCAGCGCCCAGCTGCTGCGGTTGCTGCAGCCCTCCCCGGAGCGCCGCCGGCCTCCCTGCATCCTGGCGGACCACTGCGGTGGCTGCAGCCTGCAGCCGTTCAGTCCCCGGGGGCAGCAGCAGTGGAAGCAGGAGCTGGTGCACCAGACGCTGCTGCGCATCGGCGGACTGGATGTGCCGCTGGAGCCGCTGCTCACCGCCCCCGCGGAGCTCGGCTACCGCAACCGGGCGATCATTCCGCTGGAGCGCTCCGCGGATGGGCGCCTGCGCGCGGGCTTCTACCGCCGCGGCTCCCATCAGATCGTCAACATGAACCGCTGTCCGGTGCTCGACCCGCGTCTCGACGTGCTGATCGCGCCGCTCAAGGCGGACCTCGAGGCCACCGACTGGCCGGTGGACCGGCACGGCAGTGAAGGGGGCGGACTGCGCCATCTGGCCCTGCGGGTCGGTCATCACACCGGCGAGCTGCTGATCACTCTGATCGCCAGCCACGGCGACCTCGATGGCCTGGAGGACCAGGCCCAGGCCTGGATGGCCCGCTGGTCCGACCTGGTGGGAGTGACTCTCAACCTGCAGCCCAGGCCCACCAACCTTCTCTTTGGTCCCCAGACCCACACCCTGGCCGGCCGTGACTGGCTGCACGAGCGGTTTGCGGACCTGGTTCTGCAGATCAACGGCGACACCTTCTTTCAGGTGCACACCAGCCAGGCGGAGCGACTGGTGCCGTTGCTGGAGGCCGCCCTGGCCTCGCCGCGCGGTCTGCTGGTGGATGCCTACTGCGGCATCGGCACCTATTCCCTGCCGTTGGCGCGGCTGGGCTGGCAGGTGCTCGGCCTCGAGCAGCATCCCGGCGCCGTGGCGCTGGCCGAACGCAACGCCCTGCTCAACGGCCTCTCGGAACGCTGCCGCTTTCAGACGGCCGATGTGGTTCAGGCCCTCGAGCCCGTGCTGCCGCATACCCAGGCCCTGCTGCTCGATCCTCCCCGCAAGGGACTCGATCCCCGCGTGCTGGCCGCGATCGCCGCCTGCCCGCCACCGCAGCTGCTGTATCTCAGCTGCGATCCCGCCACCCTGGCCCGCGATCTGCGACAGCTCTGCACAGGTGGCTATCGCCTGAGCTCGGTGCAGCCCGTGGACTTCTTCCCCAACACCACCCACGTCGAGACGCTGGCTCGGCTGGAACGGGCCACCTGAGAGGGCCCTCCAGGGTGCACACGCCTCAGGGGCCGGCCATCAGCTGCGCAGCCTGGCGCCGAACTGTTTCTCCAGGCTGGCGCGCACCTTGTCGTGAACCTTCTGCACCTCCTCATCGGTGAGGGTGCGGCGCTCATCGCGGTAGCGGAGGCGGAAGGCCTGGCTGCAGCTTCCCGATTCCACCTGGCTGCCGCTGTAGCGGTCGACGAGCTCCACCTGCTCCAGCAGCGGTTTGCCTGCTTTCCGGATCGCCTGAAGGAGTGCCGATGCCGTGGTGTCTTCGGGCACCACCAGGGCCAGGTCGCGCTCCGAAGCGGGCACCGTGGCGAACGGCCGGAAGGCCGGCTGCCAGCGGTTGCGGCGCGTGGCGGCGCTCAGCACAGGCTGCAGCGACAGGCTGAACAGATAGGTGGCATCGGGAAGATCCAGTGCCTCGGCCCGCGAGGGATGCAGCTGGCCGAACCAGCCGGCCGGCCGGCCCTCCACCACCAGCTGGGCGCAGCGCCCCGGGTGCAGCAGGCCAGGCTCCCCGAGGCTGCCATCCCCCGGACGGTCTTCCAGTGGAAGCTGCAGCGGCGCCAGGCCGGCCTGCAGCACACCACGGGCCTCGTAATAGTCGGGGCAGCGGGGCTTGCCGCTGCTGCTCCAGAGCTCGGAGCGCCGTTCGCCGGCGATCACCCCCACCAGCAGGCTCTCCTCGCGGGGCAGATCGTTCGTGGGATGGAACACCTGGCCGATCTCGAAGCCCCAGAACCCGACCTGGGAGGCCTGCAGATTGCGACGGGCCGCCTGCAGCAGCTCTCCATGGAGGGTGTCGCGCAGGTGGCCGTAGTCGGCGAGCAGTGGGTTGGCAAGAGGGACCCGCCCCTCGCCGGCCTCCACCAGCGTCAGGGAGCAGCATTCCTGCAGGCCCGCCGCCGTCAGGGCCCGGCGCAGCCGCCGCTCGGCCTGTTGTTCGGGGGTCAGACCACCCGGCTCGAGCGGATCGGGCAGATGGGCCGAGAAGCGGTCGTAGCCCACCAGCCGCGCCACCTCCTCGATCAGATCCACCTCGCGGCGCAGGTCGACGGCCCGCTCGGGCGGCACCTGCACCAGCCAGCCCTCCTCCGAGCCTTTCAGGGTGCAGCCGAGGGCCTCCAGAGTCGCTTCAATCCGCGCATCGGGCAGATCCTGCTCCTCGCCGTCGCTCTGCACCGGACCCAGCAGGTTGTGCAGGGCATCGCGCCGCAGTTCCAGGGCCTCCGCCGGGCCCTCAGGCCGTCGGTGGCACCAGCGGCCCACCACCGACGCGCCGGCCAGCTCCTTCAGGAGCGCCACGGCCCGGTCGGAGGCCGCCAGGGTGACCTGGCTGGGCAGACCCTTCTCGAAGCGGCTGCTGGCCTCGCTGCGCAGGCCGACGCTGCGGGCGGAGCGGCGCACCGCCTGCGAGGGGAAGACGGCTGCCTCCAGCCAGATCGCTGTTGTCGTCTCGCTAACGGCCTCCTCCATCCCACCCATCACACCGGCCAGGGCGATCGGGCGATCGGCATGGGTGACCACCAGGGCGTCCTCTCCCAGCAAACGCTCCTCGCCATCGAGGGTGAGGAGCCGTTCGCCGGGCCGTCCGCTCCGCAGGCCCACCCGGCCTGGATCGGCCGTGCCGCCGGCACCACGGGCCAGGGCGTCCCGGTCGAAGGCATGCAGGGGTTGGCCGGTCTCAAGCATCACCAGGTTGGTGATGTCCACCACGTTGTTGATCGGACGCACTCCGGCCCGTTGCAGGCGCTGCTGCAGCCAGGCCGGAGAAGGCCCCACCTGCACCCCCTCCAGGGCCGTGAGGCTGAACAGTCCTCCCTCTTCCATGCGGGCCAGGTCCGTGGCGGCGGCAGCCAGCGGCTGGAGCGGCGCCGCCTCCGGAACCGGGTTGAAGCGGGTGTGGCCACCGCAGAGGGCCGCCACCTCCCGGGCGATGCCGCGCATCGACAAGCCATCTGGACGGTTGGCGGTGATCGCCAGCTCCAGCACCTGATCCTCCAGGCCGAGGGCCGGACCCACCGGCTCACCGATCGATGGAAGCGCCGGCAGAAGCTCGTCGAGGATGGCGATTCCGTCGCTGCTGTCGGCCAGGCCGAGTTCCTTGAGCGAGCAGATCATTCCGCTGCTGGCGACACCTCGCAGCTCGGCCGACTTGATCGTCAGACCCACTGCGGGGAGGGTGCTGCCCACCAGTGCCACGGGCACATGGATGCCGGCCCGGACATTGGCCGCGCCGCAGACGATCTGCAGCGTCTCTCCATCCGCCACCCGCACCTGGCAGACGCTCAGCTTGTCGGCGTCCGGGTGGGGGTCACGCTGCTCGACGTAGCCGACGACGACGCCCCGGGCCAGGGCGGAGAGATCCTCGATCTCCTCGACTTCGAAGCCCGCGATCGAGAGCCTCTCCGCCAGCTGGGAGGGCTCGAGCTGATCTGGCTCCACCTGCACCAGCTCCTGCAGCCACTGGAGCGAGACCCGCATCGAACCAATCAAATAAGTAGGCCGGATCCTAGGCAGCGGTCCCGCGCCGGCCCCTGGCTGGGTGGGACAGTCGGGGAGGTATGGTGCTCGTTCAACCTCGTTTCGCGCACGCGGCGCAACGTCCTTCCCACCATGGCCAAGAACAAGGGCGTCCGGATCGTGATCACTCTCGAGTGCACCGAATGCCGGTCCAACCCCGCCAAGCGATCTGCGGGTGTGTCTCGCTACACCACCCAGAAGAATCGCCGCAACACCACTGAACGGCTGGAGCTGAAGAAGTTCTGCCCCCACTGCAACAGTTCCACGACCCACAAGGAGATCAAGTGAGGTTGTCGGCTTTGTGCCGCCCTTCCCCGCTCCAGTCCTGACTGTCGCCTTCGTTCCACCGTTCTCTCCCTGCCATGTCCAGCTCCTTCTTCAAGAAGCGCCTGTCGCCGATCAAGCCCGGCGACCCGATCGACTACAAGGATGTCGATCTGCTCAAGAAGTTCATCACCGAGCGCGGCAAGATCCTGCCCCGCCGTCTCACCGGCCTCACCGCCAAGCAGCAGCGTGACCTCACCAACGCGGTCAAGCGTGCCCGCATTGTGGCCCTGCTTCCCTTCGTGAACCCCGAAGGCTGAACTTGCCGCCGTCCCGCAGTCCGCTGCCCCGGCGCTCCAGCCTGCATCCCGGTGATCTGGTCGGGCTCCTCGAATCCCGGGGGGCCCTTCTTGCCGTGGTGGAGGACGTGCGATCCGGCAAGATCGCCCTTCGCATCGGCTGGGAGGGGCGTCGCGCCACCGCGCCCCTACGGGATCTTGAGCTGATCGCCGCACTGCCCGATGCCGCGGCCGCGGTCCCCGTTGACCCTGCTTCGCCTCCCTGGTCCCTGCAGCGGGAGTCTGTCGCGAAGGCCCTGCCGGCGAAGCGGGAACTGGCCGCCGCCTGGCTGCTGCTGCGCGAGAGCCCCGATTCCGCCGGCAGCGCTCCCTGCCTGGAACTGGCCGAGCTCGCCGATCTGCTCGGTGATGGCGCCGAGCCCGCCCTGCGGGCCGCTCTCTGGCTCTGGCTGCAGGGCGAGCAGGATTGGTTCCGCTGGCGTCAGCAACGGGCCGAGCCCCGTCCCCCCGAAGAGATCCGCCAGCGCCGCCGCCAGCGCCATCGCCAGCAGCTCAGTGACACGCGGCGGCGGGCCTGGCAGCAGGCGCTCATCGCCCGTCAGCCGCTGGATGTCACCCGCCTTGATGCCGAGGCCCGCGCTCAGTTGACGCTTCTGCGCCAGTGGGCAGCGGGGGACTGTCAGCTACCACTGCCCGCTGCGTTGGTGCCGGTGCTGCACCGCGCCCACTGCCCACAGGAACCGGGCGCGATCCGGCACCTTCTGGTGGATCTCGGCCAGTGGGAGCGGCACCATCTGCCCGCTCTGGAGGACACGACCTGGGCTCTCGGGTTCAGCCCGGAGCTGGAGCGGGAGGCGGCGCAGCTTGAGGCAGCCGCCGAAGATCCTCAACCGGGCGATGCCGATCGGCTTGATCTCACTGCGCTCCATTGCTTCACCATCGACGACGAGGACACGCTCGACATCGATGACGCCCTCGGCCTCGAGGAGCTGGCGGATGGCCGTCACGCTCTCTGGATTCACATCGCCGATCCCGGTCGCCTCATCCAGCCGGACTCTCCGCTCGATCTGGAGGCGCGCCGCCGCGCCAGCAGCCTCTATCTGGCGCGCGGCACCCTGCCGATGTTCCCGCCGCGGCTCGCCAACGGCGTGTTCAGCCTCCGGCAGGGCCGGCGCAGTGCCGCCTGGAGCCTCCGGCTCGAGCTCGACGACCAGGGTGAGCTGCACAGTCAGCGCCTGGTGCGCAGCTGGATTCGGCCTGCCTATCGGCTGAGCTACGCCGATGCGGATGAACTGATCGAGCTGGCACCGCCCCAGGAGCCCGCGCCGGCCCTGCTGCACCGCCTGCTGGAGCGCCGTCGTCAGTGGCGTCTGCGGCGCGGCGCCCTCTGCCTCGATCAGCCGGAGGGCCGCATCCACAGCCATGGCGAGGATGCCGAGCTCGCGATCAGCGAACCCACGGCGGCCCGGGCGCTGGTGGCCGAGGCGATGATCCTGGTGGGTGCGGTGGTTGCCGAACTCGGCCGTCAGCATGGACTGGCTCTGCCCTATCGCAGCCAGCCAGCGGCAGGGCTGCCCGCTGCCGAGGAGCTGGCGCTGCTGGAGCCGGGGCCCGTTCGTCACGCGGCGCTCAAGCGCTGCCTCAGCCGCGGCCACATGGGGGTGACGCCAGCGGCCCACTTCAGCCTCGGACTCGACGCCTACGTGCAGGCCACCTCACCGATCCGTCGTTACGGCGATCTTCTGGTGCAGCGACAGCTGGAGGCCCATCTCAGCGGTCGCCCGCCCCTCGATGCCGCCGCCATGGCGGCCCTGCTCGAGCAGATCGAGGGTCCGCTGCGGGAGGGCATCCGCATCAGCCGCGACGATCAGCGCCACTGGCAGCAGGTGTGGTTCGAGCAGAACCATCAGCCCAGCTGGGCCGCTCGGTTCCTCCGCTGGCTGCGGCCCCAGGATCAGCTGGCGCTGGTGCACCTCGACGACCTGTGCCTTGAGCTGCCCGCCACCGCGCCGGCCGGCTGCGAGCCGGGCACGGCGCTGCGGGTGCGGGTTCTGCTGGTGGATTCGCTGCGCGACCAGCTGCGGCTGCAGGCCACCACCTGACGCTTCGCTTCACGCCAGCCGACTGACCCGCAGCCAGGGACCCCAGGGATTGGCGCAGCCGATCAGGGCCACGGGGGCGGGGCGGTCCTGCTGCTGCAGCCAGTGATGCAGCGCTGGTTCCAGGGTGATCACCGGCCAGGGCCGTCCGCCCACCACCAGGCGGTAGCCGCCCTCGCCGTCGGGTTCCAGTTCTCCCTGCCACAGCCGTTCGCCGGGCTCCGCCGGAACCTGGTGGGGATTCAGCACTCCCCCGGGGCCGGCCGCCAGGTGTCCCTGCCGGTCGAGGCGGGCGGGGTCATCGAGGGCCTGACGTTGCCGCTCCGCCCAGGCGGGGTGGTGCCAGGGGGTGTCCCAGAGCGGCAGCGGCCCGGCGGGAGCCTGCCGGTCCGCGATCAACGCTTCCTGCAGCTGGCGCACAGGCAGCTCCCCCGGATCGAGCCCCAGGCGCACGCACAGCGCCGCCGCCAAGCCGGCCACCTGGCCGATGTTCAGCACCAGCGGCTGCAGGCGGGTGGCGCCGTTGGCCATGTGGCTGACGCTGAGGCACTTGTCGGCGGCCAGCAGATTGACCACCCCAGTGCTCACCAGCGCCCCGTACGGAATCGTGAAGGGGGTGCCGCTCCAGCGGCCGCCCCAGCGGCAGCTCTTGGGCGCCAGCGGCCAGTCGCCTCCTGGGTAGTGGTGGTCATTGGCGTAGTTGCCCACCGCGATCGCGCTCAGGGCGCCGGCGGCATCGCGCGGCAGTGCCGCGATCGAAGCCCCGGGGCCCTGGGGCAGCAGGTCCTGTTCGATCACGGTCTGCAGGCCCACCAGCCGCCGGCCCTCGCGCCAGTAGGGCATCGCCGCCAGCCAGGCTGCCGGACTGCCGGATTCGGCCGGGAAGCCAGTCCCCCGCTGCAGCCAGCCGCCGCTGGCTTGCTCAAGAGCCCGGGCAAAGCGCAGGCTGTGGGCCTGCATCTCGGCGAACAGCGCGGCCTCGGCCTGTGGATCGGCGCTGAAGGCACGCGCCAGGCCGTCGTGCCAGTCGTTGCCGTGCAGGGGCCAGTTGAGCATCACCAGCCCACCGGGCAGTCGGCCGTAGGTGATCGTGCGCTCCAGACCGAAGGCCTCACAGGCCTGCTCGAACGGCGGCGGCAGCGGGGGCGCGCCAGTTGGAGAGGGGCCTCCCTCCTGCTGATGCCCAGCGCTGCCGGGATTCACCGACAGGCGTTCGCGCGCCAGCTGGCCCATCACCACCCAGGTGGGTGACTGCACCGGCTGCTCCTGAAAGAACGGCTCCCGCTCCAGCCGCTCGCGGCTGGGGGCACTGGGCTCCCCCCATTGCTCCTGGGCCTCCCAGCCCAGGCGGTGGGACGCCCCCGCCAGGGCGAGCAGCTCGCCGCGGTCGCTGCCGTCGATCACCAGGGTGCAGGGCACCCGGCGGTGGCTGCCTGGACGGTCTGCGCCGCCACCCCCTGAGCACTCCACCCGTACGGCGCAGATGCGCGTCCCGGCCCGCTCCACTTCCAGCAACCGGCAGTGCGGCCACCACTGGAGGTTCGGCAGCGCCCGGACCCAGTCCTGCAGGATCGCTTCGGCGGTGGCCGGCCGATACCCGAAGCAGCTCACCCAGTTGTGGTCGAGACCCTCGGGCTCCCGCCGGGCAAGCTCCCGCAGAAACGCCCCCCACAGGCCCGTCTGCCAGGTGGTGAGTTCATTGCCATCAGGGCAGCACACCCCGGCGGCACTCACCATCCCGCCCAGCCAGGCCCCGGGTGTGAGCAGCAGGGTGCGCGCGCCGCTTCGAGCTGCCTGCAATGCCGCCGCGACACCGCCGCTGCCGCCCCCCCACACGAGCACGTCCACCGTCTCCCCTGACCCCGTGCGGCTGCCTTGCCCTGTTGCCATGACCGGACGTTCCGTTGGCCCCGATCCTGCCGGGTCCGCTGCCGGGTGCCCCCGGTAAGATCCGGCCTGACGGCTGGACGCGGCGATGGCGCT
Source organism: Synechococcus sp. CBW1004 (assembly GCF_015840715.1). Lineage (NCBI taxonomy): Bacteria > Bacillati > Cyanobacteriota > Cyanophyceae > Synechococcales > Synechococcaceae > Synechococcus > Synechococcus sp. CBW1004. The sequence continues at coordinate 856,500 of NZ_CP060397.1, forward strand.
GGCGGCGGCGCAGCACCCCCGAATCCCGCCTTCCATCCCCGCGTTGATGGCCTACACGCTCACCACACCGCTCTATTACGTCAACGACAGGCCCCATCTCGGCAGCACCTACACCACGCTGGCCTGCGATGCCATCGCCCGCTTCCGGCGGCTGAGCGGCGAGGAAGTGATCCTGGTCACCGGCTGCGATGAGCATGGGCTCAAGATTCAGCGCACCGCCGAGGCGGCGGGGGTCACCCCTCAGGTTCACTGCGATCGCGTCAGCGACCGCTACCGCGATCTGTGGCAGCGCTGGGGCATCAGCCACGACCGGTTCATCCGCACCACCGACCCTCACCACCGGCGGGTGGTGGAGCAGTTCTTCGCCCGCGTCGAAGCCAGTGGCGATGTGATCGAGGGGCGGCAGCAGGGCTGGTACTGCGTCGCCTGCGAGGAGTTCAAGGACGACCCGCACGAAGCCGACGATCCCGAGTGTCCGATCCATCGGCGCCCCCTGGAATGGCGCGATGAGGTGAATCTCTTCTTCCGCCTGTCGCGCTATCAGCAGCAGATCGAGGACCTCGTCTCCCGGCCGGGCTTCATCGCTCCGGCCAGCCGGCGCCGCGAGGTGGAGAACTTCGTGGCCGGTGGTCTGAAGGATTTCTCGATCTCCCGGGTGGGCCTGCCCTGGGGAATTCCGGTGCCCGGGCACGGCGACCACACCTTCTACGTGTGGTTTGACGCGCTGGTCGGCTACCTCTCCGCCCTGCTCGACCCTTCGGTGCCGGTCGATCTCGATCAGCTGGCGAGTCGCGGCTGGCCGGCGCAGCTGCACGTGATCGGCAAGGACATCCTGCGGTTCCATGCGGTCTTCTGGCCGGCGATGCTTCTGTCGGCCGGCCTTGAGCTGCCCGAGCGGGTGTTCGGCCATGGCTTCCTCACCCGTGAGGGCCAGAAGATGGGCAAGTCGCTGGGCAACGTGCTTGATCCGGAAGTGCTGCTTGAACGGTGCGGCGGCGATGCGGTGCGCTGGTATCTGCTGCGTGACATTCCCTTCGGCGAGGACGGCGACTTCCAGCAGCAGCGCTTCCAGGATCTGGTCAACAACGATCTGGCCAACACGATCGGCAACCTTCTCAACCGCACCGCTTCGATGGCGCGCAAGTGGTTCGTGGAGGCCGTGCCGCCTTCCGGAGACGCCGCTGCCGGGGATCATCCGCTCGCCCAGGCCTGCCGGACGGGTCTTGAGGGCTACCTGCAGGCGATGGATCAGGTCGACTTCCGCAGGGCCTGCGAGGCGGTGCTGCAGCTGGCGATTGAGGCCAACGGTTACCTCAATGACCGTGCTCCCTGGAAGCTGATGAAGCAGGACGGGCAGGCGGATGTCGTCGCCGCCGATCTTTATGCGGTGCTCGAGACCTGTCGCTGGATCGGTCTGCTGCTGGCGCCGCTGCTGCCGGATCTGTCGCAGCGGTTGCTCTCTCAGCTCGCTGAACCCGCCTGGGAGAGCCGCTCCGGAGGGGCTCTCGGCGGCGATGCGGTCTCCCCGTGGCGTGCTGCCCTGCAGTGGGGAGGCCTGCCCGCCGGGCGCGCGCTGCCGGAACCCTCCCCGGTGATGCTCCGGCTCGAACTGGATCAACCCCTGTGATGGCCGCTCCAGCCCGCCGCTTGCCGCTCGTCGCTGCCCTGGCGCTGTTGCTCCCTGCCTGCGGCAGTACCCCTCTGAATCGCCCACCGGAGGCCAGTGCACCCCCCTTCGTGTTCCGCTCCCTCGACCTGCGCCAGCAGGATCTGCTCGGCCGGCCGACCTGGTCGCTGATCAGCCCGGAGGCCCGCTACGACATGCGTCGCCGCGTCGCCCTGGCCGAGACGCCCCGGGGCATGATCTTCCGCAACGGCAAACCTGCGTACCGACTGTCGGCCACCAGCGGCACGGTGCTCAACGATGGTGAGGTCGTTCTGCTCGAGGGCCGCGTCCGCGTCGAGCAACTGGGCGCCAATCCGATGCTGATCCGCGCCGAACGGGCCCGCTGGTTCCCGGAGCGCAAACTGATGGAGATCGATCGTCGCCCTGAGGCCCTTGATGCCTCGAATCGGCTGACGGCGGACCGCGCCAGCTTCAATCTGGACAGCAACCGCCTCAGCCTGCGCGACAGGCCGAGGCTGCAGCACTGGAACCGTCGCTTCGAACCGTTCCGGGACGTCGATCGCGGCCTTCCGGAAGTGGTTCTCCGCGTCCGCGAGGCCGACTGGTACCCGCTGAATGGCACCCTCCAGACACGCGGTCCGGTGCTCGCGCGTCGGCGCGTTCCTGGCAGGACCGAGAAACAGCCCAGGCAGATCCTCACCGCCACCAGCCTCGATGGCAACACCACCACCCAGGAGTACTGGCTGCGGGCTCCGGTGCGGTTTCAGGACGCCGCCGAGGCCACTGACCTGCAGGCCCGGGATGTGCGGCTTGACCTGCGCGAGCGCCGGGCCACCAGCGACAGTCCCTTCCAGGGCAGTCGTCGCGAGCTGCGGGTCCGTGGTCGGAGCTTCCTGGTTCAGGAGGATCAGAAATGGGTCACCATCCCTGAAGGCTGCCAGCTGTTTCAGACGGGTGATGCCCTGCAGGCCCGTCAATGCCGCTGGAACTGGGGAACCCAGGCTGTCGAGGCCGATGGTGGCGTCGAGCTGCGACGCCAGGCCCACCAACAGATCAGCCGAGGCGAGTTTCTGAGGGGACGGCTCGGTCCGGCCGGCGAGATCACGCTCACCAGCCCGGGCGGTAGGGTGTTCAGCCGGTTCCAGGTGCCCCAGCGACCCGGTCCACCGCGGCTTTCGCGGCCGCGTCCAGCTGCGGAGCCCATTCGCCTGTGAGGCGGCGGGTCCAGCCCTCCAGCCAGGTCAGATCACTGCGGCTGAAACAGCGGGCCGACCATCCACCCAGCACCAGAACACCGGCATCCTCCAGAGGCTGCACCACCACCGAGGGGAGGCCGGGAAGCAGGGCTTCAAACTCCGCCCGGCCTGGATAGAGGCGCAGGTCCACCAGCGAGATGGCCCGACCGCTCTGCCTGGCCCGTTCGCAGATCGCCCCCTCGATGAAGGCCTGGTCACCGGCCTCCAGGGGCTGGAGACCACGGCGCAGCAGCACCACACCACGCCAGACCAGAAGAAGTGTGGCCGCGGGCGTGGCGGTGAGCAGCAGGGCACTGCCCCAGGCCAGTTCGCGCTGCAACGACGGGTCCAGCCCCTCAGCCAGCTGCAGCCTCTCCACCCCCTGGAGCGGGGCACGCTCCGCCGGCTCCGGCGCGATCCGCGTCCAGAGCAGACCGACCAGCATCAGGACCACCGCAAGGATGCTGGCAAGCACCCCGGCGCGTTCCAGGGCCGGCTCGACGCTGCCGGCGGTGAACTGATTCAGCACACTGAGCGACAGGCCGATCGCGCCGGCGACGAGAGGAATGCGGGCGGCGACCGGAAGGGCCATGCATGAGCGGGTTCGAAGCCGCTTCAGGATGCCGGAACGGCCGCCCGCTGCTCCAATGGGAAGGCGATCGACGTTCCCCATGACTCCAGCCGAGGCCTTCGCGGCCCTTGCCCTTGTCGCCGTGGCCTGTGACGGCAGCCTGGAACGGGAGGAAGCCCATGCCCTGCGTGAGCAGCTGGAGGCGCGCACCCCGTACCGCAACCTGAGCGAGGCGACCATGGGGGCGATGTTCGACCAGCTGCTCGAATTGCTGCGACGCGATGGCTGGCAGGGTCTGCTGGCCGAGGCCCTTCCCCTCCTGACCGCCGAGCAGCAGGAGACGGGTCTGGCGATCGCCGCCCATCTCGTGCAATGCGATCGCCTCGTGCAGCAGGAGGAGCTGACGATGCTCGAGAGCATGGCCGCCCAGATGACTCTCCCCGCCGAGCGCTCGCGCCAGATTCTCGAGGTGATCCGCGTCCTCAACCGCGACAGCCTGGCCGGCTGAAGGCAGACTGGCCCCAGAACGCCCAGGCGCCGTGAAGACTGTCTCCCCGCCGCAACCCAGCCTCCGACCCTCCCTGCCGCCACCCCCGTCGTTGGGCCGTGCGGGTGTTCCCTTCGCGTGGATGCTCGCGGTTCTGCTGACTCTGCTGCTGCCGCTGGCACCGGTCCATGCTCTGTCGCTGAGCGATCTGCCTCCCGATCCACCCGCCGCCCGGGTGCTCGACACGGCGGATGTGCTCAGCAGGGCCACCCGTGCTGATCTCGACAGACAGTTGCAGGAGCTGGACGGAGAGCGCGTCGACGCCCGTCTGATCACCGTGAGTCATCTCGATTACGGCCTCGACCTCTCCCAGCTCGGTTCCCAGTTGCTGGAGCGGTGGTCGGTGGAGGGCAACGGCGGGGGTGAGGGTGAGTCCCAGCTGCTTCTGCTGATCGACACCCAGAACAAGGCCACGGCGATTGTGGCCTCTCCGGCTCTGCAGCGACAGCTGCCGGCGGCGCTGCTGCGGAGCACGGCCCGGACGACCATGGCGCAGCCCCTGCGCGAGGGCGATCGCTACCGCCAGGCCAGTCTCGATGCCCTGACCCGCCTGCGCACCGTGCTCCGGGGGGGTGAGGATCCGGGAGACCCCGTCGAAGCCGAGGTGGCCGTCCCCGTCAGCAACATCCCCACGGCTGAGGAGACCCGGGAGGGCAACGGTCTGACCTGGGTCGTCGTGCTGCTGGTGGTTGGCTCGGTGGTGCCGATGCTGACCTGGTGGGTGTTCTCCCGCTGAATTCCCGCCCGCTTCACGCCACACTTTCCATGGGACTGACCGACTGGATGGGCACCTTCGGACGGGCCCAGTCGCTGGATCTGAGCAACGATCTGGAGCGGGGCTATGAGGCCGCTCTGCTGATCCAGAGCATTGAGCTGGAGCACTACAACGACCGGCCTGTCAGGCCCGAGCTCGAGCTGCGCCTGCCCCGTGGCATGCAGGCACAGATTCTGCGGCGCTTCAGGGCTGCCCTGCAGGTCTGTCGCCAGACCCTCGAGAACGTCGAGCCCTACCGCCAGGAGCTCTCCGGTCAGGAGATCCGGCAGATCCAGCTGGTGGAGGCGGTGGCCTCCCGCTACGACGAAAGACGACAGACGCTCCCCGCCATCAGCCGTTCGCCGGAGGTGTTGCCCCGCAGTCTCCTCGGGGTGGTCGATCAGGTCCGAAGGCAGCTGGATCCGGATGCGGAGGCCAGCGTGGTCGCCGGTTTCCGCCGTCGTCGGGATTCCACCCTCGTCTCCCTGCGCATCCTGCTGCTGCTGATTCTGGTTCCGGTTCTGATCCAGCAGTTCAGCCGCACCTACATCGTGACGCCAGTGGTGGACCGCCTGTCTCCCGAGCATCCGCTGGTGACCTATCCACGCCCCCAGCTCGAGGAGAAGGCTGTTCAGAAGTTGAGGCTGTACCAGGCCGAGATCGAATTCGAAGCGTTGCTCCAGGATCAGCCGCTGCCGACGCGCGAACAGATGCAGCAGAAGCTCAACCAGAAGGCCCACGAACTTGAGGAGGAGGCTCAGCAGGAGGGGTCCCATGCGGTCAAGAATGTGCTCTCCGATGGCTTCGGTCTGATCGGGTTCGTGCTCGTCTGCCTGCTCGGTCAGCGGGACATCCAGGTGCTGCGTGGCTTCATCGACGAAATGATCTATGGCCTGAGTGACAGCGCCAAGGCGTTTGCGATCATTCTCTTCACGGATATTTTCGTTGGCTTCCACAGTCCGGAGGGCTGGACGGTGCTCCTTGATGGTGTTGCCCACCACCTTGGTCTGCCAGCGCGCGAGAATTTCATCATGTTGTTCATCGCCACCTTCCCTGTGGTGCTGGCGACGATTTTCAAATACTGGATCTTCCGTTATCTCAACCGTGTGTCCCCCTCCTCGGTGGCGACCCTGCGCAATATGAATGGTGGAGGTTGAGAGCCTGTCCGTACATCCCCTGTCTTCTGCCGTCGACTCCTCCGCTCAGGCCCCTGCCGTGGGCATCACCCTGATCTGCGGCCCTGCCGGTGGAGGCAAAAGTCGATGGGCCGAACATCTGGCGTCCTGCAGTGGCCGCCAGGTCGTCTATCTGGCCACCGGCCCGCTGCTTCCAGACGATGCCGACTGGCAGCAGCGCCTGGAGCGCCATCGCCGCCGTCGTCCGGCCCAGTGGCTCTGCCGGGAGGTGGGGGCCGAGCTGGCACCGGCGCTCTCGGATCTCAGGGACGGCCAGATCGCCCTGATCGATTCTCTCGGCACCTGGGTCGCCGCCTGGCTCGATGCCGACGCCCCACTGTGGTGTCGCTGCTGTGATGTTCTGGTGGAGTCCCTACGCCTCAGCCACGCACCGCTGCTGCTGGTGTGTGAGGAGGTGGGCTGGGGGGTCGTGCCCAGCTCGGTCGCCGGCGGACGATTCCGGCAACGCCTGGCGGAGCTCGAGCAACGGCTGATGGCTGACGCAGCGGCGGCATGGCTGGTGATCGCCGGCCGGGCGCTGGATCTGCAGCAGCTTTCCGTTCCGGTCCCGCCCGAGCCGTGATGCCCCGCGTCGTCCTGGTTCACCCGGAGATCCCCCCCAATACCGGCAACGTCGCCCGCACCTGCGCCGCGACGGGGACGGAGCTGCATCTGGTGGAGCCCCTCGGCTTCGAGATCAGTGACCGCCAGCTGCGTCGTGCTGGCCTGGATTACTGGCCGCTCGTCGACCTGCATCGGCATCGATCGCTCGAGAGCTTTCTGAACGTGCGTCGCAGCCTCGGTGGGCGGCTGGTGGCGCTGAGCGCCAGGGCCCGGCAGGACTACACGGAGTTCCGCTTCCAGCCGCACGACTGGCTGCTCTTCGGCTGCGAAAGCGTTGGCTTGCCAGAGGCTCTTCAGGAGCAGGCCGATGCCTGCCTGACGATTCCGATGCGCCTCTCGTCGACTCCGGAAGGCGTGAGCGTGCGCAGCCTCAATCTGTCCGTTTCCGTCGGCGTCGTGCTCTTTGAGACCCTCCGTCAGGCAAAAGGCCCTGCACCACAAGGCGTCTAGAGAGTCTTGTCCGCTTGTCCCGATCTGGGACCTGCCGGGGACGACCGCCCGGATGGCACCCGGCGCCTTGTCCGGGGCGGTACAGGGCGTTACTCTCTGCGCGGCCCGGGGATGTCGGCTTCTCTGCCGGGCTTTGCCGTATGGGTGACTTTCTGCATGAAGCCTTCTCGCTGGATCCTGCCCCTGTTGCTGACGACTCCCGCGATCGCTCCTCTTCTCTCCGCCATCGCTGACAACAGCAGGAGCGCTCCGAGTTCTCAGTCACTGTTGCTGGCCGCCCTGCCTCCATTGCCTCAGGAGCTCACCTGGGTCTCCGCCACCGAATCGGTGACGATCGAGGAGCTCTCCAGCCAGCTCTCGATCGATGAGACCCAGCTGGCACGCCTCAACAACGTCGACGAGGACCATCGCTTCGACAGGGGTGAGTGGATCGCGCTCCCTTCCCGTGATCAGTCGTCCCTGAGCCAGATCGCCAGTGTTGATGCGTCTTCGGCTCGCACCATCCCCCCCCAGCAGGTGCAGCGGACCCCGCTCACCAGCTCAGGAGTGATCCGCTTCGGTGACACGATCGCCGAGATCGCTCGCCGCTACGGAATGACGATCGCCGAGCTGCTGCGTCTCAACCCTGGCCTGGAGACAGCACGGCTTGTCGTCGGCTCCCAGGTCCGTCTCGCGCAGTCCGCACCCCTGCCGGCGATCCGCCCCGTGCTGGGACTGAATCCTGTCGGCAGCGGCGGCACCAGCTGGCCGGAGACCCCCCAGTTCGAGCCAGGAAACGGCTTTGAGGCTCCTCGGACCGCCGGCTTCATCTGGCCTGCCGAAGGGGTCTTCACTTCGGGCTTCGGCTGGCGTTGGGGCCGCATGCACAAAGGTATCGATGTGGCCAACAGCGTCGGTACCCCGATCCGTGCTGTCCAGGATGGCCAGGTCAGCTTTGCTGGCTGGGACGACGGTGGCTATGGCTACCTTGTCAAGCTCACCCACGCCGATGGCACGCTGACTGTTTATGCCCACAACAGCCGCATCCTGGTTCGGACGGGTGAATTCGTCAGGCAGGGGCAGAACATCAGCCTGATGGGAAGCACCGGCCGCAGCACCGGGCCCCATCTGCATTTCGAGGTGCGTCCCCCCGGGCGCTCTGCGGTCAACCCGATGCAGTTCCTCCCACCGAGAGCCTGAAGCCAGAGCCCCCTTGATCCCTTTCAGGGGGGCGGCGCTTGATCCGGTAGGATCTCAGCTCACGGCTCGGTAGCTCAGCTGGTTAGAGCGTGGGATTCATAACCCCAAGGTCGCGAGTTCAAGTCTCGCCCGAGCCATCGGTTCATGCTCTTTCGAGTGATGAACCATCCGGTTTTCAGTCCCCACGGCTGTCCCCTCAAGCCGGTTTCTGGGAACGTCCCTCTGTGTTCGTTATGAGCTGAAAACCTGTTTCGGGGCGTGGCGCAGCTTGGTAGCGCGGGTGCTTTGGGAGCACTAGGTCGCAGGTTCGAATCCTGTCGCCCCGACTGACTTTTCACCGATCGACCAAGGGAGATGGGAGAGATTTGGGGAGAGATTCTCGCTCCGCTCCCCACCGGGTGATCTCTCCCGCTCCACATGGGAGAGGTTCTCTCCCATGCTCGATAGGACTGGATGGGCCACTGAAGACAGATCGCCGTGGGGCCTCGATGATTGATGTCCTGATCTGCCAAGGGCTGGGGTTGTGTCCACTCGCCTGATCGTTTCCGACAACCGTGACGACCCGGGCAACCCGCTGGTACTCGATGGTGAAGCCATTGACGCAGCGGCGCGGGATCCACTGGCCATCGGAAAGCTGATGGTCGATCAGGTCTGGGCAGAGGGGAGCGATCCCACAGGTGGGGGCCTGTACTACGAGCGCAGCAGCAACCAGCACCGGCGGCTGCAGGCCTTTGAGACCGGCAGCGAAGACTTCATGACCGGCGGCTGGGTGCGGGTGCTGGCCACCGCGGAGCAGGTGCAGCGTGAGCGCCCCGGCATGGAGCAGGCAGCCAGGGCGGGCCTGGTGAAGATCCACGGCATCCACCGGGGCGTGCTGCTGGTGGAGTTCCTGGACGTTCCCTGGGGCTGAGCAGCCACCGCAGGGCTCTGGTCGTCGTCGGCCGTCCTTCAGCGTGCCACGGCTGAGCCGTGGCGTGCATCGGCCAGCCGCCGCCGCCCTCCGCGCTGGGGCCGGTGTGGTGGGTGGTAGCGGGCTTGGCCGCGCTCCCGCGGCTGCGGTGGCGTGGCGGCCCGTCCCTTGCGGTGCGCGGGGTGCTGGCTCAGGTGGCCTCGCGCGGCTGCGCGGCCGGTGTTGGTTTGGTGGCTCATTCAGTGCCCCTTCTTTGCATCGAGATTCCTCGGCTTCCAGTGGCATCGGCCCGTTGAGTTCCATTGCCCTGCAGCGGCTCTGCCGGCCCCGTAGTGCGCTTGTACTGGTAGAATAAAGGTTGCGCCAAAGGCCACGAGCCCATCGCCGGCGGCAACGAAATCCTCAGACAACTTGTCCCGTTCGTTTGCTCTGTAGCCATGAGCTTGTCTTCTGCTGCAGTGGCCCCGGCCGCTGCATTGGCCCTCCCTGGCCTGTTGCCTCCGCCTGTTCAGGTCCATCGCTCGGTGGTCATCGTCGCCGGGGGTGGGCGTGATCTGGCCTGGCCCGTTGAGCGCATCGCCTACGCCCTGGTCCAGCGCAGCGGTGGCCGTGCCGTTCATCTCCTTCCGCATGGCGGTGCCCGTGGTGCCGATCAGGCCATCGGTCGGGCTGCTCATCAGCTCGGCTGGCGCGTCCAGTCCCTTGCCGCTGAGTGGCGGCGCTTTGGCCGCTGCGCCGGGCCCATCCGCAATCGGCAGCTGCTTGAGCAGGCCCTCATCGAGGCCCAGGCCCACACCTCCCCGTCCTTCAGCGCCTCGGTGCTGGTGGTCGCCTTCCCCGGTGGGCCCGGCACCGCCTCGCTGGTGCAGCAGGCCCGGCGCTGTGCCACTCGTTCCCCGGTGCCGATCGCGGTGATGGAAGTCTCTGCGCCCTTCTCCCCCGAGCCCCTCGCCGCCTGATCGGCGCCCTCCTGTCTCCCTCATGCCGGTCCGGTGTTGCGGGTCGGCCCCATCCCTCTGCTCTTCACTCCTTCCCCCATGGCTCTCCTCTCCCCTCCCTCGTCTGCACTCGTCCAGGCCGCGCCCGCTGCCGCCGGTCCGGTCTGCTCCTTGCAGCGCTCCGGCTCTCTCTGGCAGCTGAGCATCGAGGCCCAGGAACTCACCACCGCCATTGGCCTGCTCGCCGAGCAGCTGGAGGCCGATGACGACGACACCCGCGCCCAGGCCCTCGGCGAACTTGAGGGGCCCTTTTGGCGGAGGAAGGCAACAAGGCGGCACTCGCCGCCAAGGCTGATGCCACCTGCTGGGTGATCGAGCACCTGCGAGGCCAGGCCTCCTACCGCCAGCAGCAGGCCAAGCGCCTCACCGAGCTGTCCCGCTCTGATGCCAGCCGGGCCGATGCCCTTGAGGACTCGCTGGTCCTGGTTCTCACCCGGCTGCAGCCCACCTCTACCCGCTTCTCCTTCCCCAACCACGAACTCACCTCCCGCAAGTCCCAGGCCGTCGAGATCGACGACGAAGAAGCCCTCCCCTCTGAGTGGCTGAGCTTCACCACCACCAGCAAGCCCGACAAGGCCGCCATCAAAGAAGCCCTCAAAGCCGGCCAGCAGATCACCGGCGCCCAGCTCGTCTCCCGCCGCTCCTGGCGCATCCACTGAGGGGGGGGGGCAGAGCCCCCTTTGTCATGGGCGGCTGCAATTGCGGGCCCAGGCGCTGCAGCAGACATCAACCAACAGCCCAGGCCCCGGCATCGGCAGCAGGCCGCCGGGGCCATCCCTCGTTTCCACTTCTCACCCACGCCACGCCATGACCGTCACCACCCCCACTCGCAATGGCCGCAGCGCCCCTGGCCGGCCGCCGACAGCCCTGGAGCTGATCCGCCGGGCTGACGCCACGCCGGAGGCATCGCCGGCAAAGACATCGCCCCCGCAGCAACCCTCACCCGGCTTCTCCCCCGAGCAGGTCGCCGCCTTGGCTGCCCCCCTCGATCGAGCCAATGTCCGTCAGCGGGAGCAGGGCCGCGGAAAGGTCGCCTATCTCGAAGGTTGGCAGCTGATCGCCGAAGCCAATCGCATCTTTGGGTTTGACGGCTGGCAGCGGCAGACCATCGCCGTCCGCTGCGTCGCCCAGGGCGAACGCACGATCGGAAGAGAGCAGCGATCAGGCTGGGGCGTGACATACACCGCCCGCGTCCGCGTCACCGTGACCGCCGGTGGTTTGCCGCCTCTCGTCCGCGAGGGCACCGGCGCCGGCCACGGCATCGACACCGATCTGGGCCAGGCCCATGAATCGGCGATCAAGGAGGCCGAAACCGACGCCATGAAACGGGCGCTGATGACCTTCGGTAACCCGTTCGGACTCGCCCTCTACGACAAGCAGCAGCGGGAGGTCACTGGGTCAGGCGGCGCACCAGTCACCTCGGGACGTCCTGCCGCTCGGCCGGCGACAGCACCGCAGCCCAACGGCAGGCCGCAGCCCACCCAGGGCCCGACCCCATTGGCGGGCGCTCAGCCGAGAGCTCTATCACCGGCTGGCCAAACCCCATCAGCCCCTACAGCCCCCGAACCAGCTCAGGTGCCCCTGCCGGCCGACACCATCCAGCAGCTGCACAGCACCCTGCGCAGCCTGCCCAGGCCGCTGCTCGACTCGCTCACCCAGGGTTTCCGGCGGCGGTTCCAGGTACCCGATAGCGCCGTGACCATCGCCGACCGAATCATCCTGCAGTGCCATCACGATTGGATTGAGACCTTCCTCGTGCAGCACTCCGACACCAGGGCCTGACCAGCTGGCGCTGAACCACCTTCCCTGCTAGTACAGGTGTACTTGTTGAGGAGTTGTCATGGTGCCGGTCCCGCTCTCAGGGCTGCAGCCCTCTCGCGACGAGGCGATCGAGGAGTGGCCCTGGCTCGACGAGGCGATCCTGCGTTCTAGCCGCAGCCGCCAGGTCTGCATGACCTGCCACTTCTTCCGGCACCACCCGGGGCCCAACTGCATCCCCCAGCTGGCCTGCCATCTGCACCAGGGGCTGATCGCCCATGGCGACCACCTCACCCATCGCTGCAGTGGCTGGACGGAGGATCTTCACCGCCAGCGGGGCTGGGCGCCGGAAGTGGCGTGAGCAAAGGGGCCCGGAGGCGACCGCCGCTGTCGCCCCGTGAGGCGTGGATCAGCGACGGTCGGCAGGTGCTGCACTTCCGGCCCACCCTCTGGGATCGCTGGAGCCAGCGGCTCGAGATCACCAGCGGTGAGCTGTTGCCCGATCAGCCGGTGCCGCTGCTCAAGCGCCGGTGGGAGCTCAGCAGGGAGGAGGCCCTCAGGCTCTGGGCAGAAAAGCGCCAGCAGGGCTGGCAGCCCTGTGAACCCCAGTGGCTGCCGCCTCCCGCCCCGGCTGAGCGCTGAACTGCTTCAGAAGCGGGAGCCCGGCGTCTGCAGGAAGGCCAGCTCCTCCGCGCTCGACACCCGCCCGAGGGCAGCATTGCGGTGGGGGAAGCGGCCAAAGCGGGCGATCACATCCCGGTGCCGACGGGCGAAGTCGGCGGTGCGGGGATCGCTGAACCGCTCGAACAGCGGCAGCGCCGCTTCCTGCACCGCCATGTCTTCGCTGTGCATCAGGGGCATCAGCCAGAACTGCCGCCGCGTCTGCTCCACTTCCTCCTCCAGCCAGCCCTTCTCCACCGCGCACAGGCTCAGCGACTGGGCCTGGGGATCGCCCGCGAAGGCCATGGCGGTCTCGCGCCAGATCTGGCGGGGGAACTGATCGAGCAGCAGCACCAGGGCGAGGCCCCCGGTCGGCTCCGTGCTCCAGGCGTCGAGCTCGCCGGCAAGCGCCTGGCGGGTGAGCCCGAGGAAGCGATCCCGCACCAGCGCGTCGAAGGCCGGGTCCTTGGCAAACCACTGGCGCGGCCGGGTCTCGCCAAACCAGAACACGAGAACCTCGCCAGTTTGGTCCCGCTGGCCTGGCATCACAGCAGCGCCTGCACGCTGGCCACCTTGTCCTCCAGGCTCTGATCCTTATCTGTACGGGTATTGATCTTGACCGTCGTGTAAACGCGGGGACAGCCCATGGTGTGCACCGCCTGGTGGCAAGCCTCGATCGCGGCGAACACCGGCTCCCACTCGCCCTCGATGGCGGTGCCGTTGGGATGCAGCTGAATCTTGAGCCTGACGTTGGTGAGCACCTTCTCGCAGGCGGCGACGTAGGGCGCGAGGTGCACGCCCACGCCGATCGGCACCACGCACAGATCCACGATCACCTTCATGGCGAACCCCGCTTGATTGCATCCATCGTGGGAGCAGTTGCCCGGGTCCTGACATGTCCGTGTTCCCGCTGCTGGTGATCGTCCATGCCCTGGCCGCGACGGTTTGGACCGGCGGGCATCTGGTGCTGGACCTCGGGGTGCTGCCAAGGGCGCTGCGGGCACAAAGCGCGGCCGAGATCCGCGGCTTCGAGGAGGTCTTTGAGCCGCTGGGTCTCACGGCCCTGGCCATCCAGGTGGTGACGGGGGTGTGGATGGCCTGGAACTACCTGCCGGGCTTCCGGGGGCTGTTCAGCCCGGCCAACCCGATCGGAATGCTGGTGGGCGTGAAGCTGCTGCTGCTGGCCGCCACAGCCGCCCTGGCGATCCACGCCCGGCTGCGGCTGATTCCCAACCTCAGCGACGCCAACCTCACCGGCCTGGCCTGGCACATCCGCGGCATCACCGCGCTGGCGATCGCCTTTGTGGTGGTGGGTGCCCTGATCCGGCTGGGTGGGCTGGGCTGAGCCGGAGTTCCCGCCAAGGGTGGGGCTTCACGAGGCAGGCAACACCAGCAACAGCAGGCGGTTGCCCTCCGGATCCAGCAGCCAGGCCTCAGCGCCGAATGGTTCCTGGCGCGGTGGATCTTCTGAGGTGGCGCCCAGATCCAGAGCCGTGGTGATCCAGGCCTGGAGCATGGCAACGGTGCCCGGCCCATCGGTCTGGCGTTGCAGGCACAGCGCCAGGCGACCCTGCTGGCGCGGTTGCGGCCGGTTCCGGGATGGGCGTAAACCTCCAGACATCCGCCGGCCGGCCAGGGCACGCGCCAGTGCGCGGCGCTCATGCCCGGCTGCGGCGCAACGCCCAGCAGAGCGCCATAGAACTGAGCCAGGGCGGCGGGATCGTCGGCGGCCAGCACGAGCGAACTGGTGATCGAGCCGGTGATGGCCGTGGCCTCTGGCTCGGGCATCCCAGATCAGCGGAAGAGGGCTGCATGGCGGGCCATGGTCCGGATGCTGCTGACGGCAGCACTGGGGCCACGGCGCACGCGCACCCGAACGGTGCAATGGGCTGGCCCCATGTGCTCGATCAGGGCCTCGCGGGCCTCGTGCTGCAGCTCCTCCATGGTCGGGGCCGTGATGCGGATGGGCAGGGTTTCGGCCTGAGCTTCCAGATGGCCTGGGCGTTCTGCCACAACGTGGAACACGATCTCTCGCATGGGCTGGGTATGACTGTCTTTCCGACTCCACCCTTGGGCGGCAGTGGCCAAGGTGAGCGTGCCGCCCGATACGGGGAACCGTCTGTTTTGATCCACCACAGAGAGGACCCGCTGGCCTGAGTCCAGCCACGATCGAAGCAGGGCCGCCAAGAGCAGGGATGACAGCCCAGCAGGACCGTCACAGCCGACACCCCCAGGAGAGGGGATCGACCAGCGAGCGGCAGAAGCCTCAACTGCTCGAGACGCTGCAGGACATGGAGCAGCAGCTGCGCCGCCATCCCCCTCTGGAGGATCTGGGGCCGCTGTTCGGGCCGGAGGCACAGGGCCGCCCCTCCTGATCTGGCTCAGATCCGCCAACCCGCCAGGGATAGGAAAGCCTGCAGCCTTGAATGGCGTCTGAGCAAGGCCGCTGCGTCGATGCAGCGAAACACGGGGCAACGCTCGCTACCACGACAGGTACCCGAGGGGGGTTGGCGCCGCATCGCGGCGATGGAAGCATTCGAACTCGGCCCACGGGAGGTGGTGGACCTGGCGTCCATCCCCTGGCTTGCCCTCGCCGAGGTGGGAGTTCAACAGTTTGAGCTCGCCCATCAAGACCCTGTCACCACCTGGGTCCTGCGCTGCTCACCAGGCAGCGAGCTGGATCTCGATCAGTTTGAGGCGTGCAGCGAGATCCTTGTGCTGGAGGGGGATCTGCGTGAAAGTGGATCTGACTATCCGGTCGGCAGCTTCCTGCGGGGGCCATCGTCCTCCCTTCAGGGCTGCGGCTCCCGTGAAGGCTGCGTCCTGCTGCTCCGGCAGGTTGCCGGGGGCGACGAGTCTGAGCCGCTGAGACTCCAGGCTTCTGCAGTGGCGTGGCAGAAGGGGCCGGCACTGGGCCTGCAGGTGATTCCGCTCCACACCACAGACGCCGAGGAGCTCTCCTTGCTGCGTTGGCAGCCCGGTTCCTCCTACGAGCCCCACCGCCACGCCGACTGGGAGGAGATCCTCGTGTTGGAGGGTGTTCTGCAGGATGAACACGGCACCTATGGCCCGGGGACGTGGCTGCGCTACCCCCCCGGCAGTGAGCATCACCCCTGGAGTGATCTGGGTTGCACGATCTGGCTCCGCACCGCGGCGCCCACCAGGCAGCCCTCTTCTCCTGCGACCCAGTCCTTGCCGTCACCGAGCAGAAACCTGATCACACCCCTCAGCGGACAGCCATGGCATGAACATCGGGGCGTCCTCCAGCACCGGCCACGCCGTAAGACCGCCATCGGCATGGCCCGGGAAGAGTTCGCTGAGACCTCCTCCTCTCCCCTTACAGTCCAAAACGGATCCACGCGCTGAGGAGGTCGATGGCCGGTGGATCAGGCAACGGAGGCGGTGAACAATCCGGGCTGACGGTTGGACAGCTGGAGGCCAGCTACCCGATTTACTGCAAAGCCCTCAAGATGCTGATTCAGGAGGAGAAGAAACTCTCCGAGATTCAGCGCACTGTGTGCTGGGACCGACTGGAAAAACTGCATCGCGCCATGCCCAGACAGTACCGGGATCCGTTGATGCACTACAGCATGCTGAAACGCCAGATTGAGGCCCAAGGCTCTGGCGAACGTCACTGAACGTTGCGCAGCCTCGCGCTGCAACGCAGCGACAGCCAGCGTTGATGACATCCAGATCATGCCACTGCGCCTCTGCCTTTGATGTCCGATGAAGCCGCCTCTCCACTGAAGATCCTAGTGGCGGATGATCAGGAGACGATTCGTCAGCTGCTGGCAACCCGCCTGCGTCTGCAGGGCCACCAGCCGGTGATGGCAGGCAATGGGCTTGAGGCCTTAGAGCTGTTCGGCAGTGAGCAGCCAGATCTGGTGATTCTCGATGTGATGATGCCGGAGCTGGATGGCTTTCAGGCCACCGAGCGAATCCGCGCTCAATCGGACGTGCCCATCATTCTGCTGACAGCACTGGATGAGGTGGAACAGCGCATTATGGGGCTGAACCTTGGGCTGATGATTACATGATCAAGCCCTTCAGTCCCAAGGAATTAGAGGTGCGCATCCGCTGCGTGATGCGCCGCTGCACCGCGATCCCAGGAGAAGCGGAAACCATGCCCGCGCGGATGAGTCAGGCTGTGCAGGTCGGCGATCTGAGCATTGACCTCCCCCGGAGACAAGTGTACCGGGACAACGAGCGAATCCGTCTGACGGAGATGGAGTTCAATCTGCTGGTGTTGCTTCTCAAGCAGGCCGGAACAGCGATCCAACGACAAGAGATGCTCGAGAAAATCTGGGGCTACACCCCTAAAAGGGCGGTCGACTGCCGTGTCGTGGATGTGCACATTTCACGCCTGCGCGCAAAGCTAGAACTGGATCCGATCAATCCCGAACTGATCCTCACCGTACGCGGTCTTGGATATATGTTCCAGCGCCTCCCCGATGGGCTTGAGATCGCATTCTCCTGATGTCAGAGGCCCCGAGAACGGGGCCTCCTGGCTGTGCTCTGCCGCTGGGAAAGGCCTGGATAGGCGATCAGCTCACCACCACATTGGTGACGCGCCCCAGCGCGTTGGCACGCTTGAGGGCCTCATTCATCCGGGTGAGGGGAACGCGGATCACGTAGTCGCCGCTGCGGACGTAGTCCTGGGCGACCACCCCGGAGACACTGATCGTGACGGTGCGCGAGCCACGGCCGCGGAAGCCGGAGCCGCCGAGGCGGACCGATTCGCGGTCGCTGCGGGCCGGAGACTGGCGGGCACCGCTGTCGAGGGCGCCCTCATACAGGCCCTGGGCCTCGGAGACGACGGCCCGGTAGGGCCCCTCGGTGCTGATGTGGCTGTAATCGGTGATCGGGCGGATGAAGCTGCTGCCCAGGGAGACGGGCGGCAGCGCGCCGGGGACCGGCATCGCCCGGTTCTGGTGCAGCGCCCGGTTCAACGCCGCCTGGCGACCGGAGCTGGATCCCTTCACCGACGCTGCAGCACCGCGGGCCAGCTGCATCAGCCACGAGAACTGGCGACCCTCATGGCCGATCGAATAGCCCCAGCCGTGCAGGTATGGCACCACATCGTTACCGAACCGATCCTGGTATTCGGCGCTGTCGATGTAGGAGTCGATCTCGGCGTCGTAGCCCTGCTCCTGGAGGATGGTGAAGTGGTGCAGCATCTCCTCGCGGTTGTGAGGAGCGCGGCCGAGCAGGTGCTTGTGGTTCAGCTCAATGAAGCGGTAAGCGTTGCAGTGCTCAAAGAACTTGGCGCGATACAGCGCGCTCTTGGCCACCGTCCGCACTAGCTCACGGACATTCAGATAGCCATCGCGGAAGAGGGATTCAGCCCCCTTGAGCCGTTCGCTGCTCATCAGGTACTGCTGGCCGAGCACCTGCCGATACACGGAACGAAGGATAATGTCCTTGGCTTCTGCTGAGGCGACCGACCAGCTTTCCTTGTCTCGATCATTGGCAAAGCGTTCAATGCCAAGTTCTGCGGCGCGAACGAGGGTCATGTGTTCAGGGATCAGTGAGACGACAGGTGCTGCAAATCTGCCTGCATCGTGACGTCAACGCACAGACTGGATGGCCGCACGATGACAACTCCGACTGCTGGAGATCAATAGGCGAAAAACCTGTCAGGAAACCCTAGCCATGGCTCGGTGAACAGCACAGAATCGTTACAAACGACACTCCGGCGCTTGCGCCCAGGGCCAGGCGCCCCGTTGTGCGGTCCACTGGGCCCGGGCACCTCCGCCGGCGCCACGCCACTCACGCGAACCGCGCCCCCCGGGGCGGCGGCTCGGTTTGGGGCCGTTCTGTCTGTCAGGGGAGAGGGACGTCGCTTGGCCTGGCAAGGCTCCGATGCTCCGACCCATCGTCTGCCGAGCGCCTGCCCATGCAGGCCATCACGGCTAAAACGACTGCACAGGACATGGATGTCGATGTCACGGCTGGAGGAGACCGCCTCGGTCGTTCCCCGCTGTCCCTGGGATGCAGGGGAGGGGTTTCTGCTGCTTCCTGGAGATGGGCTCATCCTGGCCACGGGGGATGGGCGGATCAGCTACTTCGATCACCGGGCCCAGCAGACGGTGGGGAAGCCGGAGCCCTTCCACTGCGGTGATCCGCTGGATCTGATCTGGCCTGAACTGGCGGAGGCGTTGGAAGCCCATTCCAACGCGATCAGTGAGGGGCCACTCGACACCCGGTTGCCCTGTGGTGCCGGCGTGCAGACGGTGCGGCTGTTCCGCTCGGACGGCGGGATCGGAATCGTGCTGCTGGCCAATCGCGATGCCCCGGACAACAGCAGCTCGGATCAGCAACTGCTGATGCACCAGAGCATCCTTCGTCATGTCCGTGATGCGGTGATTGTGACGACGGCCGAGCCCGTGGACCCTCCCGGCCCGGTGATCGTCTATGCCAATCCTGCGGCACTCCGGCAGACGGGCTATCGCGCGGCTGAGCTGCTGGGCCGCAGTCCGAGGATTTTCCAGGGCCCGCTGACGGATCGCGACGCCCTCTTCTCTTTCCATCAGGCGATGCGGCACTGGCAGCCGACGCGGCAGAAGGTGTTGAACTACCGCAAGAACGGCTCGACCTTCTGGGTGGAGATCGACATCGCCCCTCTGGCGGATCGGGATGGTTGGTACACCTTCTGGGTGTCTGTGCAGCGCGAATGCGACTCACCCGCCCGGCACGCTGCTGGTGGACCGATCACGGGATGAGACTGCGTTCGGATCGGCCTCGTCGTCAGCCATGAGGCCCACAACAAAGCCCGGAGCGTTGGCCCCGGGCATTTGCCTGCTCAGCCGTGGTGCCGTCCCAAGGGGGTCGGGCGCAGCTGTGCGGTCGGTTGATCGTCAGACCAGGGTGTCTTTGGTTGTGGGGCGGAGCTGCCGGCGCTGGCACCTGGGGCCAGGTGTCGAGTGGGACGTTCCGTTTGGTCCGGGGCACCTGGGACGGTGCAATGGACGGCGTGTGTCCCCTCCAGGAAATGACACGCCAAGAACGTCAGAGATCCGTCGAGAAGTGTTGGAGCAGGGGCCGGATCGTCAGCGCGCTCCTGTCTGCTGCTCAGGGGGGGTGTCTTCCATCTGTGGAGCCTCCGAATCCCGTTGCAGCCACGATGCTCCCGCCGGCCAGGGCCAGCAGCGGTTGCAGCGGCTTCGACACCGGTCTTCACTGCGGGCAACGGGGCTTCATGAAGCGGTCTTCACCAGGAGGTTGGAGACTTCTCCCGCTGATCGGCCAGGCGGTTCGCAAAACCGCCAGTTTCACGGCGGGAACAGGCACCTCGCAGCGCCCCCACCACCAGGCGGATGGCCTAACTTGTGATTGAGGGGAGGCCCGGGAGCCAACCCGACCCTCACCCTCCCAAAGAGTCCGGCCAGGGATCACCCGAGCCGGTGTGCACAGAGGAGGTGCGCCAACGATGCGACACACAACAGGTGAACTCGGTGACGCGGCGCGAACGCCATCCCGTAACCGCAGAGAGCGATACGCCAGTTCTGATTCCCGCGTGTTGAACCCCCGAGCTGCATAACTTGGGACGGGATCACAGCCGAGAAGGTCAAGCCCCGAGCATCTCTTCTCCCAGACGTGATCTGCATTCCTTTCCTGCTAGGCCCAAGACAGGTCATGCGTGAACGACAGACACCCGACCGGTAGTCCTTGGTGTGAGGACGTGACCGCCGCAACCGGTGCTAAGGCGCCCCTACACGGGGCGCCTTCCTGATGCGCTGCCCCGGAGAGCCATGCAGATCCTGCATCAGGTGCCCAGGCCCTGCAGCCCAGTGGCAGGCTGGGCCGTTGCCTGGTTCGCCTCCCCTGATGCCTTTGCTCCAGCGGTCAGACGCGCTGGTCGGCCTGGCGATCGTTGCCTGCTCCTCAGTCGCGGCCCTGGAACCTACGGGTGCTGCTCCTGGTGCCGGCTACAGGGGGACTCCTGAAAAAGATTCTCGGCCCATCGGCGCCGAATTCGTCCGTTTGCTTCGCGTTAATCAGGCCGGCAAGCGCCGTGACATCAAGTGGGCCAGATCTCAAAAGTCTGGCTTGCAGATGACCGCAGGAGCTCTGATCGCTGACCAGGCCATAAGAAAGCTGTAGATCCACCCAAAAAGAAGGGCAAAAAAGAGGCGCAGCAGCCTCAAGACCTTTTCCGCGCACATCACGACAAAGGCCATTGAGATGGAGGATTCGGCACCAGCTGGTAGACGAACCATGATCAGATCCAGGGAATACTTGCGCTTTCCATATCCAAAGACGCCTTCCACTTCATTGCGTCGAGCTTGATCAGATCGGAGCTGCTGCTTGTGTGCAGTGGTGACATCAGGATCCTTGGGCGGGCGGCCCAATCGCTTGCCGGAGAGGCGAATACCGTTCCTCATGCAGAAATGCCTATTCTTGGCCGTGATATAAATCCGGTCGGCGCAGATGCGCTCTGGGTAAGGTCCTGTATCCAGCTTGTATTTTTCCGCCTGAGCGATCAGGTCTTCTCCTTCGTTGTAGGGGTTCCAGCTGATGCGGTGCAAGAACGGAAAGCCGTTTTGAACCGAAACACTGATTTTGGCACCAAACTCCACCGCAGCACGTGCTTTGCCTCGCACCATTGGGCGGATATGGGTCTGCACAAGATTCACCAGGCGGTCTGGAATGCTGTTGGTCTGAGAGGCGAGCAGAAGGCCCTGCTGCCGCTCCAACTCGCTGCAGGCCAACAACTTCTGCCACCAATGCCTCTTGAGCTCAGAAAGCCTTGCCCCACAGCCGATCAGAGCATCAATGGCTTTGAGATTCTGCCGCACATATCCAAGCTGATGTTTAATGGCAGCCTTCACTTTTCGGCGGCGTGTGATCCGCGTCAACCCCCTTGGCCGTTTCGCGACAACCAAGTTGGCCGGTGAGAGTCCCTGATCGCCCCCAGGTTGTCGCCGGCGACAACCTGGGGGCGGCGACATGAAAACTGAGCCACCTGCCTGCCAGAAGTCCGATCAGCACTGGCTTTTCGTGTTCGGCAGCAGACGACAACCCGGTTGGCCGGTACCGCTGGTGACTCTCCGCCCCAACCTCTGGCGGAGCGCACGAGCCGGCGGACCCCATAGTCCGCCGGCAGCGCGGAGCTCACCACCGGGGGCTGCGCTGATCGGCGCCAGGTTGTCGCCTCGCGTCAATGTCTCCTCGCCCTATCCCTGCTCCTTGCGCCGCCTCCCTGCGCGGCGTTCGGCATCGGCGCGGCGGTGGCTGTCGCCGCCGATCTCGACGATGTGGCAGTGATGCACCAGCCGATCCACCGCCGCGACGGTCATCGAGCTGCTGGGGAAGATCTCATCCCAGGCCGTGAACGGCTGATTGGCGGTGATCAGCAGCGATCGGCGCTCGTAGCGGTGGCAGATCAGCTCAAACAGCACACTGCTCTCCTGCTCATCGCGCCGCACATAGCCGATGTCATCGATCAGCAGCAGCGGGTAGCGATCCAGCCGCTCCAGTGCCTGCGGCAGGTTGTAGTCGGCGCGGGCCTTCTGCAGCTCCTGCACCAGTGCCGTGGCTGGGTAAAAGCGGCAGGGCTGATCCAACGCAATCTGCGCCAGGACGATGCCGATCGCCAGATGGGTCTTGCCGACGCCGCTGGGGCCGAACAACAGCACGTTCTCACCCCGCTGCAGCCATTCGCTCTGGTGGGTCAGCCCCTCCAGCTCCTGCCATGGGCCGGCCTCGATTCTGCCGCTGTGGTCATAGTCCGCGAGCGCCTTGCTCCAGGGCAGCTGGGCCGAACGCAGCAGCCGTTGCTGGCGGGCCTGCTGGCGCTGCTCCACCTCCTGCTCGCAGAGGGAATAGAGAAATTGGCTGTGGCTCCAGCCCTCGGTCTCAGCTTGCGAGGCGATGCTCTGCCAGTGGGAGCGGATCCGTGCCAGCCGCAGCTGCCGCAACAGGATCGGCAGGGCGGCCTCCGCTGCCTGGGGCCTTGGCACGGAGGACGAGGAGATCGTCATAGCTCTGCAGGGGGTGTTGAGGGATGCGTTGCGTGGGCAGGGGGCGATGGGGCGGCAACCGGAAGCGTTGCTGCAGCGCCGCCAGCGACAGCCCCTGCCGTTGGTGGGCCTTTTCCAGCCAGGTCAGAACTGGCTCGTAACCGGCCAGCCGGCAGCCCACGTAGGGACTCCTGAAAAAGATTCTCGGCCCATCGGCGCCGAATTCGTCCGTTTGCTTCGCGTTAATCAGGCCGGCAAGCGCCGTGACATCAGGGCCCATTAGAAGTCTGTCCCAGTAGCCCTGGCGGGGCCTCTGCCGCAGCGGTTTGCTGGTCAGGTCTTGCCTCTCACCGTTGGCCACGCCACTCCTGAACCCTGCTGCTGCAACCGATCTGATCAGCTTCCTCAAGGCGCTGCCCGACTGCCGCATGCGGCGCGGGGTGCGCTTCCCGCATTGGTGGATGCTGCTGGTGGCGATCCTGGCCATCCTGAGCAACCAGGGTTCGCTGATGGGGATGGAGCGATTCGCCAAGCGGCATCGCAAGACCCTCAACGAGCTGCTCGGTACCCACATCGCCAAGCCGCCGTCGGACTCGACCTTCCGGTTGCTGCTGGCTCAGCTTGATGTGGAGGGCTTTGAGAACCTGCTGCAGCAGTGGATGGCATCCCAGCCAGGCGTGACTGAGTCCGTCGAGACCCTGGTCTGCGACGGCAAGACGCTGCGGGGCTCCATCGCTGAGAACGCTTCCGGCGCAGCGCGTTTCATTGCCCAGGTGAGCCTCTACTCGAACACGCTGGGCGTGGCGATCGCCCAGAGCACCTACGCCACCGACGCCGGCGGAGAAATCGCGACCCTGCGGCAGCTCCTCGATCGCGTGGAGCTGGAAGGACTTTTGGTTCAAGCGGACGCGCTGCATGCGAACCGCCCTTTTTCCTCTACCTCGAGCAGCGTGGCGCCGACTTCATGATCGCGGTCAAGCACAGTCGCCGCAAGGGGTTTCGGATGATCCGCGATCGGCTGACCTACGGCCGGCAGGTGCCGTTTCAGACCAGCAAGCGAGAACGCAAACGCGGCCGTGATCTCACCTGGACCCTGCGCGGCATGCCGGCTCCCCCGTGGGTAGTGGAGAACTGGCCAGGCAGCGCCACGATCCTGGCGGTCCGCTGCAAGGGCATCCGCGAGGGCGAGCCCATCGATGAGACCCATTACTACGTCACGAGTCTCAGGACAACGGCGCTGGCTCTGCTGCAGCACGTCCGCGACCGCTGGTCCATCGAGAATTCCTGGCACTGGCCCCGCGACACCCAGCTCAGGGAAGACGCGCATCGCTACCGCGAGTCCAATGGCGTTCGCATCCTGGCCACGCTCCGCAGCCTGGCGATGAATGCCCTGCGCCTGGGTGACTTCTGGTCCATCACCGAGGGCCTTGCCGCTCTGGCCCATGACGTCAGGGGACTTCTGGCACTGCTGGGTTGGCGAGAACCGGCTCAGACACTCAGTTCGGCTTGACTTCTAATGAGCCCTGGCCGTGACATCAAGTGGGCCAGATCTCAAAAGTCTGGCTTGCAGATGACCGCAGGAGCTCTGATCGCTGACCAGGCCATAAGAAAGCTGTAGATCCACCCAAAAAGAAGGGCAAAAAAGAGGCGCAGCAGCCTCAAGACCTTTTCCGCGCACATCACGACAAAGGCCATTGAGATGGAGGATTCGGCACCAGCTGGTAGACGAACCATGATCAGATCCAGGGAATACTTGCGCTTTCCATATCCAAAGACGCCTTCCACTTCATTGCGTCGAGCTTGATCAGATCGGAGCTGCTGCTTGTGTGCAGTGGTGACATCAGGATCCTTGGGCGGGCGGCCCAATCGCTTGCCGGAGAGGCGAATACCGTTCCTCATGCAGAAATGCCTATTCTTGGCCGTGATATAAATCCGGTCGGCGCAGATGCGCTCTGGGTAAGATCCTGTATCCAGCTTGTATTTTTCCGCCTGAGCGATCAGGTCTTCTCCTTCGTTGTAGGGGTTCCAGCTGATGCGGTGCAAGAACGGAAAGCCGTTTTGAACCGAAACACTGATTTTGGCACCAAACTCCACCGCAGCACGTGCTTTGCCTCGCACCATTGGGCGGATATGGGTCTGCACAAGATTCACCAGGCGGTCTGGAATGCTGTTGGTCTGAGAGGCGAGCAGAAGGCCCTGCTGCCGCTCCAACTCGCTGCAGGCCAACAACTTCTGCCACCAATGCCTCTTGAGCTCAGAAAGCCTTGCCCCACAGCCGATCAGAGCATCAATGGCTTTGAGATTCTGCCGCACATATCCAAGCTGATGTTTAATGGCAGCCTTCACTTTTCGGCGGCGTGGCCGTTTTTGCTTCGCCACTCTCAGGAAATGAGCACGAGCAAGGCCACGGTCGTAGCGAGGTCGATGTCTCCTGAATCCCGATGACTGACTGCACAGATCATCAATGACTCGCTCGGTCGTTGTGCGAGCCTCGCTGAGGAGCCTGAGGTCTCTGGGATAGGTAATGTCGGCAGGAGTGCAACTAGCATCAATCGTGAGAGTGCCCCAATTCTTTCCTTCTGGCCAGTCAGCAGGCTTGATCAACGCATCAAGTTCCAGCTGAGCGCCTCCTCCTCTGGAATCAGGATCATCATGGTCGTCATCGTCTGCTACCTGAGCAAGTGCTTCCAGAAGGATCTCTTTGCCGCGCTGCACCACCAGCTCATTGATACGGCGCAGATCCTCGTCAGAAAAGCGTTTGCGAAAATGCACCATCATCGAGGCATCAAACGGTGCCTTGGCTGTGTAACCCGCAAAGCCGAGAAAGAACTGCATATAGGCGTTCTCTCTGATCTGATGGACAGTCTCTTCGTCGGTTAACCCCAACTTCTGTTTGATGTAGAGAGCACCAAAGGCCATCCGCACTGATTTGGCTGGAGCGCCAATTGTGGCGTTGAATTGAGGGGCATAGGCTTGTTCCAGCTCATCCCATGGCATCAGCCCCTCCAGTTGAACCCAGCGATTCTCGGGATCAAGTGTGCCGCCAAATGGCAGGTGGAACTCCTTGATTGAGATCTGACCGTTATTGTGCCTCCGGTACATCTGGAGTGATCAGGAGTAAAGGCAATCACGGATTGCCTGGTTCACGGCCATTTTAGCGGCTTCTCATGCTTGAGACCAGCCGCGGCGCAATGGATCTGGATTTTTCAGGAGTCCCTACAGGGCCACGGTCATTTCCGTCGGGGATGGCGACACCTTGCGGGTCAGCAACGCCGGCCGCCCAATCACCATCCGGCTGGCCTGCATCGACGCCCCCGAGACGGCGCAGAGCCCCTATGGCCAGCAGTCCCGCGCCTACCTGCAGCAGCGCCTGCCCCCTGGCCGCCAGGTGAGCATCCTTCCCCACACCACCGACCGCTACGGCCGCACCGTCGCCGAGGTGATCAGCGACATCAACATCAACCTGGAGATGGTGGAAGACGGCCAGGCGTTCGCCTATCGCCGCTACCTGAGCGGCTGCAACGCCAAGGAGTACCTCGATGCCGAATACCGGGCCAGTCGGCACCGCTATGGGGTGTGGCAGGTGCAAGGAGGGACTCCTGAAAAACGACTCGCGTGCCTCACTGGGGCAAGCCGACGAACAGGGGTGATGGCAGCTCGAATCCGCGGCTTTACAGCAACCGGCGATTCGGCTGCCTCAAACTGGCAAATGCTTCTTGGCGCCACCAAGAGCCAGCCAAGACGTTGTAACGCACAAAAACCAGGAATAAATCGCGACAAAAAAGAGGCGGAGGAGCCTCAGGATCTTCTCGGCACACATCACCAGGAATGCCATCGAGATCGTCGTTTCTGCACCCTGAGGCAGGCGAGCCATGATCAACTGAAGTGAATACTTGCGCTTCCCTGAACCAAAGACACCCTCAACCTCGTTTCGCTTGCGCTGGTCAGCGCTGAGCTGCTGCTTGTGCACAGCGTTGACTCCTGGATCCTTCGGTGGCCTCCCAAGTCGTTTGCCAGATAGTCGGATATTGTTCCTCGTACAGAAGTTTCGATTCTTAGTGTTGATGTAGATGCGATCGGCGCAGATGCGCTCAGGGTAGCAGCCATGCTCTCGCTTGTACTTCTTGGCTTGTGAAATCAAGTCTTCGGACTCATTGTACGGATCCCAGCTGATCCTGTGAAGGAAGGCAAAGCCATTGCGCACGGAAACACTAATTTTGGCACCAAACTCAAAAGCGGCTCTTGCTTTGCCACGAGCAATGGGGCGAACATGTCGCTGAATCAAGTTGACGATGCGGTCGGGCATGCTGCGTGTCTTGGAGTACAGCAAGATCGTCTGCTGTCGGTGCAGCTCACTGATCACGAGAAGCTTCTTCCACCAATGCGTCTTGAGACCCGAAAGGCTTGCGCCAGAGGCGATCAGGGCATCGATGGCATCAAGATTGCGCTGCAGGTAGTCGAGCTGGCGGCGTATTGCGGCTTTTGTTTTGCGACGACGTGGCTTTTTCTGCTTGGCGACATTGAGGAAAGCAGCACGCGCCCTGCCTCGATCATATCGAGGCTTATGCTTACGCAGATCTGGGTGCTGACTGCGCAGATCATCAATGATTCGTTCGGTTGACTCCCTCGCCTCATTGAGTAGCTTCAGATCAGTGGGATAGGTGATGTCGGCTGGCGTGCAAGAGGCATCGATGGTCAATGTTCCCCAGTTCTTGTCCTCGGGCCAATCTGCTGGCTTCACGAAATCGTCAATGGAGATCTGGGTTCCAGCATCAACACTTGGATCGTCGGGGTGGTCGTCATCTTGCCGTGACGACACAGCCTCGATCACCATGGCCTTACCGCGTTCTGCAATCAGTTCGTTGATCCGCTTGAGGTCATCCTCTGAGAAACGCTTGCGGAAATGCACCATCATCGACGGGTCGAATGGTG
The DNA here is from genome assembly GCF_015840715.1 of Synechococcus sp. CBW1004. Taxonomy (NCBI): domain Bacteria; kingdom Bacillati; phylum Cyanobacteriota; class Cyanophyceae; order Synechococcales; family Synechococcaceae; genus Synechococcus; species Synechococcus sp. CBW1004. The sequence goes on from NZ_CP060397.1 coordinate 883,882, forward strand.
ATTTACTGGTGTAGCCGGCAAAACCCAAAAAATACTGCATGTATGCATTTTCTCGGATCTGCTCGACGGTTTCCTCATCGCTCAAGCCAAGGCGCTGCTTAATGAACAGCGCACCAAATGCCAATCTCACAGACTTCGCGGGGGCACCAGTCGTGGGGCTGAACTGAGGGGCATACGTTTCTTCCAGCTCTTCCCATGGCATCAGAGAGGAGAAGATCACCCAGCGGTTGTCCGGGTCCAATGTTCCGCCAAAAGGGAGATGGAACGCCTCGATTGAAAGCTGCCCGTTATGGTGTTTCCGGTACATCTACTGGGTTGAACAGTTGCAGCAATCATCGATTGCCCCTTGCAAGGCCAGTTTAGCGAGCCTCGACCGCTGAAACCAGCTGCGCTGCAGTCGATCTGGCTTTTTCAGGAGTCCCCAAGGAGGTATCACTCGCCCTTGGGACTTCCGCCATGGGCGCAGCGCTGCCGTGACACCGGATGGCACCACGCCCGGTGGCCGCCGCTATCGCTGCAAGGAGATCGGTTCCTACGCCCGAGCCCAGGAGCTGCTGCACCAGGGGCACACCTATCTGGACAGCAACGACGATGGGGAGGCCTGTGAGTCCTTACGCCGTTGAGGTCCACCTGGAATAGCTTCCATTCGAGAACCTCCACCCAACAGCACAAATGACTGCCCGGGTGGCGTCACTGAACATGCTTTCTTTGGACTAGGAGTGCTCGGGAAAGAACGGCTCTGATTGTGTTCCTCCTGTACCACTCGCGGCACAGATTCATCACCACAAACTGGGTCCAATGCCATTCGCGTGCATTGGGTCGCTCGCAAGAGCCTTGATGGCGTCGCACAAAGTCGCAGAAAAAAGTTTGCGCGACCCCCTTCTCTCCTGGATTTGCGTTATGCCGTAAAATAGCAAAAGCGCTCGACAAATTTGCGTGGGCACAAGATTTCTATACATGCTAGTCAATTGCTTTTGGCGGGATTTAAATATTGCGAGAATCCTGCTCATGGGAGCAATCTTGTAACCGGCGGCCTTGGCGAGTTCGCTCCTGAAGCGGCCAATCTCTTCTGAATCATAGCTACATTTAATCGCAATAATAATCTCAGATTTGCCCTGACCTTCTAGGTCAAGGGTAGCAGTCAGCAGGGCGCTCGCAGTTAGCCGAGAGCGCCTAGCTGGGGCTTCCTGAAAAAGTGAGAGGGAGGTCAAGCTGTCAAAGAGCCGAGCCTGAGTGAGGCGGAGACTGGCCGTTCATGTGGGGCTGAGATGAGTGCTCACACACACGAATGGTGACCCCTTGCCTGGTTGATTGCACAGGAGAAGTTGCAGCCAGGACGCAAAAAGAACAAAAAGAAGCTCCAGCAGCTTCTCGAGGTTCATCACCAGAATATTGAGTGCGATGGTTGAACCCTGGGTCACAGCGAGCTTCTCACGTATCAGGCCCAGTCCAAAACGCCTCTTGCCTTGGCCGATCTTGCCTTCAACGGCATTCCTTTGGCGCTGGTCATCGATGAACTGCTGCTTCTCGGCAGCCACCAATTCAGGATCGTTCTTCGGCCGTCCAAGTCGCGGGCCACTCAAACGGATTCCATGGCGCTGGCAGAAAGCACGGTTCGATCTTGTGCGGTAGATCTGGTCAGCACAAATCACCTTCGGATAGTGACCATGGCGACGCCGATAGGAAATCGCTTGACCCTTGAGGTCTTCTCCTTCGTTGTAGGGGTCATAACTCAGGCGATCGAGGAAGGTGAATCCCTCGCCGGTGACAGAGATTGAGATCTTGGCTCCGAACTCAACATTGCAACGAGCTTTCCCGCGGACAATCGGCCTGATATGTGCCTGGCAGAGGCTGACGATGCGATCTGGGATACTTCTGCTGTCTGCGTGATAGAGAATGGTCTGCTGGCGGACCAGCTCGCTGATCACCAGCAACTTCCGGTAGATATGCCGTCCGGCGGCCAGAAGGCAGCCACCACAGGCGATCAGGGCGTCAACGCTTGCCAGATTCCGCTTGAGGTGACCAAGCTGCTGTTTGATCGCTTTGCGGATCTTGCTGATCCTTGGCTTCTTCTTTTTGGCCACTGCAAGAAACTGCCGCCTCGCCTTTTTGCGGTGTGTACGCGGCTTGTGGCCAAAGCGTTCCCTGACGTGGGGATGCATCGCATCAATCAGGATCTCAGTCATCTCCCTGGCTTCATTGAGCAGGGATAGATCGGTGGGATGACGGATATCCACCGGCGCACAGGTGGCATCGATCAAGAGTGAACCCTGATTCGGCTGCTTCTGCGAGGATGGCTTTGGTTGGTCGGGAGGACTGGTCGATCCGCCACTGCTGTCGTCATCCGCTGGGCCCTGGGGATCTGATGAGCGAATCATTTTCAGGCCGCGGCGCACAATCCGTTCATTGCAGTCATTCACAATCGCTTCTGGCAAGCGCTTGCGGAAATACACCATCATCGATGGATCAAACGGCGCCGAAGACTGGAACGCTTCCAAGCCAATGAAAAACTGGAGATAGGGGTTTTCCTTGATCTGCTCCACCAGTTCTTCATCCGTGAGCCCGAGACGGGCCTTGATGATCAAGGCACCCAGTGCCATGCGAAAGGGTTTTGCCGGTGCTCCAAAGCCCTTACAGAATTGCGCCGCGTAGTCGTCCTCCAGTTCATCCCACGGAATGAGCTCAGCCAGCTTGATCCACCGATTATCACCGGAGAGTTTGCCGCCAAACGGCAGGAAGAAGTTTTCGAACGAGAGCTGATAACGATGCTCACGCCGATACATGTGGAAACCTCCGGACCGCTTTTGGGCTCAGATCGGCCCGTTCACGCACATTTTACCGTCAGAAACTGCCGAGATCCATTGCACTGCAGTGGATCTGCCCTTATTCAGGAAGCCCCAAGCAGGTGATGGCACTGCCGGCGTGCATTCGGGACTGTAATTGTCAGGTGGGCACCTCGAAAAATGGGCATTGCCGCGACGATCGGCCAAGGTCGACGCAGGCCAGGATATGAGTCTCAGTCGGTGCTGCCAGGGAAAACTGGTATTTTTCGAGGTGCCCAGGTGCCAATCACAGCATCTTGGTGATTGTCTCCACAGCATTGTAGACAGATACGACGCGGCTCATCGCCGCGCACCTGGCCTTGAGCGCTTCATCATGAAGGGCGCGGAGGATCGCAGTCTCCAGATCGTGAAGCTTTGGCGCCGCAATAGCCACGCCTGCCGCCACCAGCCTGGCAGCGTTGTCAAACTGGTCGAAATCCAGCGGATGGACCACCGCTGGGATGCCGTGTTTCAAACAGTGGTTCATCACACCAGAACCCGCATGATGCACGACGAGGTCGTAGCGCGGCAGATAGTCCAAGTAGGACACAAAGGCATACTCGTGAAAGTTGCCCTCCTGCCGCGCGAAAGCTGCCACCGAGTTGCCGTGTGTGAAATGAAACACGATCCCCGGATGAAGCACTGCCATGCTGCGGATCGCATTTCTCATCCCGTCCTTTGCATGCATCAGATGCGTTCCGATGCTGATGAGAACACAAGGCCTGCCATCGTCGCGAAAAGCCGGCAGGGGGCCTTTATATGGTGGTATGTAAAGAACTGGACCCACGAACTGGACAGCTTTCGGCCAGGTGCAGTCAAACTCAATCTCCTTCGCACCGAGGGCGAGGATGCAGTGCGGTGAATAAACCGCCTCACTGCCATCGGAACGATAGATGCCGCAAAAGCCGATCCTTTGGAAAACACGCCAGAATAGTAACCAAATAATGTGCTTAAACCCCTTCGTCGTCCACCGCATTGCGACATGCATCAACCGCTGCAATGCCGTTCGGGCAGGTCTCTGCCCGTTGAAATATGCAGGTGGTCCATTAGGAGTTTCGATCACGCTGGGTGATGCCGTCACCGTCCACCAAGGAATGCCATGACGAATCGCCGTGAATCCGGCGACAGGTACGACAAAGTCTGCAATGACAAGATCCGGTTTCTCTTCCCGATAGATCCTCTCAAGCTCCTCCTGAAGCCTCCCCATCAGCCCCACATTTTCGGTCAACTGACCATAGAGCCGCAGCGGATTATTTTTCACTGCATGACCGGGTTCACTGATCCCTATCACAACATGCTCGTGCGCCGCCATGATCTCACGGGCCCGCAAATTGGCTTTTTCTGCGGCCTTCACACCCTTTGGTGTGCTTAGAACGAGCACATCTGCCACGCTGGCAATTCCCTTCCCTATGCCCAACAGCGGATTCAAGTGTCCGCTAAATGGCGGGCCGATTAGTAGGATTTTTTTCCTCCTCATGGCAGCACAACGCTTCGGTAGAATGCCTCAAATAATCGTAGTGTCTCCACCTTCTCCAGGTAGTCCATGTGTGCGCAATCAATGCGTGCATCCACCTCACGGTGAAACGTTTGTGAAATGAGATCCAAGTCTCCTTGCACCAGAAAGTATGACGCAACATCCGGCTGACGCCTTGAAACCGGACCATACGCAAATACATGTAGCCTCCTCCGCGTCTCTACCGGTAGCTTGAGGTTGTTAAGCAACTCCAAACCACAACTTCCTGCCAGAAGAATGACCGCGTCTATTCCTTCAAGTCTTACCACTACCTCGGTGCGGTGCTTTGCGCGAAAAGTCGCAGTCTGCGAGCAGAGATATTGGCTGACGTTGTTGATACTTGCAGAAAGGAGTTGTAATCGCTCGGGGAACGGAAAGGTCTCCTTCCATGGAAAATTGTAGCGCAACCAGTTGGCCTGCGGTACGATGCTGAGGCGCTGAAATGCCCTCTGCTGCTGTGATAGACCAGTGCATCCCCGCACACTATGTCCGGTGATGAAGCCAACGATATGATTCATACCGCCGAGAAGTCATTCGTGTCACGCACCCAATAGCGCCGCATCCGCCAACTAATCGTCCGGCTAAAGAGAGCATGGCTGAGGTGCAACGGTTGGATGAGTTCGGAGAACAGAGACATTAGAGGTTGGTGCCGGCTCACGCAAAAAAACATTCTCTGGATTGACGCTAGGGACGATCTGCGAAGCAACATCACTATGAGCAGTAGGCAAGAGGTGGGTTCCCCCCTGATCCACATCAAGGTCAACAACGCCAGTGACGAAAGCAGCACAGTAATCAATGGCGAACGCAAGCTGCTAACCAAGATGAAATAGAAGCAAAGGATGATCAACAGGATCTGCCAGCTAACCACAGCCAAAAGCAAGAAGCTAAAACCAAGCAACATTGGTGGCAGCCCATGTAGCACAAAGATGAGTAACTGAACAGGAATGCTTTGCCCTTTCAGTAATAACAGCGTGAAAACATTCCAACGATGCATCATTTGAAAGTAATGCTTCATATCTCGCACTCCCGTCTGCACATATAGCGGTGCTTGTGACTGGTTGATGCTGCCTCCAAGCTTCAAAACGAGAGTAGCAAGCGCAAAATCGTCAGTTAGCTCATGCAGGATGGGATGGAAGTGCTGAATCCGATCCAGTTCCTCTCTCCGCATCACGTAACCCATACCATTTAATGTGAAAGGAGACAGCAAACGCGATGTGCCGAGGTATGTGAAGATGGAGTTATTGTTCACGAACTGCCCCAGCAGACATGAGGCGAGATTTTGGCCATTCTGATAACACGGCAACCCTGTTGCGACGGTCGACGTCCTTGCGGCTTCAACGAGCGCTGAGGCGCTAGCGGCAGACAAGCTCGTGTCATCATCAATTACCGCAAAAAAAGGTGTCTGAACGAGACGAGAAGCGATCTGGAGCTTCCATAACTTTGGGTTTGTCGCGTCTGGGCAGGGCGGACAAAGTACAACTCTGATTTGTGGCCGCTTCTGCTTGCCAGCAATGCGCAGTGCCTCCGCATCATCTTCATCGATAAGCCAGAGGAAGTTCTGTCCGGGCAAATTGTCGAGATTTGCCTCTAGACGCGACTCCAGCAGCGGATCACCACTCAAAATCGCCTGATTGATGGTGAGCGTTCCCTCTGGTAACGACTCCAAGGGCAAGGGCGGCTTCGAATTGGCATAAGACAATGCCAGCCATCGACGCCAAATAAGAGAGACAGTATAAAGAAGCAGGATAATAAGTAGAGACATGGTCATGATTAGAGTTGATGCTTTTGCCATTCCACAAATCGCCTGACACCCTCCTCAAGGCTCACGCTTGGAGGCCCAAGCACACGAAGGCATTGACTAGCATCAAAGGTCTTGGTGCTGCTTAGCACCTCGACCCCGAAACGCGTGATCGGCGGCTCCCGCCAGGGCATCAACAGACCAAAGATCTTCTCCAGCAGCCACGCCACACGCATGGCCTTTGCCCTAGGAATGGCCCTTGTGACAGCGGGCAGATCGAGGCGTGCAAACACATCAGCAATGAAGGACTGTATCTCCACTGGCTGATGATTGGTAAGGTTAAAGTCCCCTGTCACTGCCGGATTCAGCGCGGCAGCCAGCATGTAGTCACACAGTGTATCGATGTAGATCAAATCACCGACGGCAGGTGGACCAGGCCGAGTGATCGAAATCATGCGCCCCTGCTGCGCGGCCCTGAGCAACCGTGGAAAAAGCACGGTGTCCCGCGGACCGAACACTGCGCGGGGCCTCAGCACACAGCAATCACCGGAATAGGCGCACGCGACCCGCTCGCCTTCGAATTTCGTTTGCGCATACGCATTCACAAACGTCGGGCCAATTGGCGAGTACTCCGTGAGCCCGAACTGGTCGCCCTTTCGATAGAACACAGAGCTGGAAGAAATGTAGATCAGCTTGCGCACCCTTTGCATTTCGCAAAACTCGACCACATGTTTCGTGGCTAGTACGTTCTGCTGCCGATACTGTTTTAAACTCCCCCAGGGTGACGAACGTGCAGCCGCATGGATCACCACATCCGGCGACCAGTCAAGCCGCAGCGGCTTCGTCAGGTCCATACGGATGTAGTCAGGCAAATCCATCGGGCGACGTCCTAGGCCGCGAATTTCCACATCCTCACGTTTCTCATGCTGCATGCAGAAGGAACTTCCGACAAAGCCAGATGCACCGGTGATGAGGATTCTTGTTTTCATACTGGCTTCGTGATGCAGCAAATACGTTTCTCTTTCTCTGACAGTGGCTGAGCACTCCAGGGCTGAAAATCAAACGTGGGTCGTTCTAGTCGTAAACTATCGATGAGCGACTCAAGTGACGACTGCACAGCATTACTATTCCCATTAAGCAGTTGGACTTGCCAGCGCTGACCGTGCTGCTCAATGCGGTAACGCTCTACTGGATGCGTGTAGAGCACTTGCCGCAGCACATCGGGAAATACCGGTGAGAGGGCGCCGCTGGCATCCTGCAACCACAAAACCTCCTCGGCGCGGCCTTCAATTTGCTTCAGCGTCATCGTCTTACGTCCGCACGGACACGGCGTAGGGTCGAGCCGTAAAATGTCATCTAGTCTATGACGCACGAACCACTGTGTCTCTCGCGAGAAATCTGTAATGAGCGGATGAAAGCGCTCGTGCTCGTCATCCAGCCACTGGGGCTCGATATCCAACGATTCTTCGTTCAAATGTATACGACCCTTTGAGCATGTGCAGCCGAGAAATCCCTCCGCAGCTTGGTAAATCTGTCCAACGGCTACGCCGAAGGCCTCTTCAATCGCCGCACTGTCCTTCTCATCCAGTACTTCCGCTACGGAGATGACCTGCTTAGGCCGTACGCGTGCGCTCCGAGCCAGTTCGGCCAATACTGTCGCCGGAGCAACCAGCACATGGGGCCGATAGTTGTTGAGCCGGCCAACCAGTTCATTGATGGGCTGAGTGAGATCAAAGTACTCAAGCTCCACTCGGAAGCTTGAAAGTGTGCCATATAAATTGCTGTTAGCACGCAGAAAAAATGCGATGCGTAACGGCTTGGCGAAGACGTTGCAGATTTGTAACAATGAGCTCGTGTTTAACATCCGCGCCAGCATCTGCCCCGCCCAGCGGCAGCGGTCCGCGCGCCCAACCAGAAAAACCAGCCGTGCACCCGAAGTGCCAGATGACAATCCCACCGTGACGCCGCCCGGAAGTTCGGGCTTGAAATTACGCTCACACTCCGCCCTCAGTGCCACCGCCGTGGCCTGCTCTAGGGTGATCCCATGGCGGTTCAGCGATGAGAAATGCTCGAGATAGGAACTTTTCGTCATCACGTCTGCAAAATGCGGTGCTTTGGCTAGAAAACGCCGCAACCGTTTCTCTCGATTCCGCGGCGCACGCAACCAGCGTGTGCTGATGAAGTGCCAAAGTATAAGGAAACGTTCAACCACGCTGGATCCTCCGGCTGCCCCCATATTGACGCCAAGTCGTGGTGCAGTGTGACGGAATGACCAGCGGCGCATGTGGTGAAAGATACAGGGCACGCAGTTTTGCGAAGGTGGCGTCGTAGGCCTCGCCATCATCAAAAACTAGATATGCCAGCGGTGAGGGCTTCTTGCCGCGAATCAGACCTTCGATTTTCCAGCAGGAATCCCCAATGAGGAAAATCGGCTTATCCGCATAAAAAGCCAGGCCGAGCTGGGAAGCCGTATGCCCCGGCAGATCAACTCCGAGCAAACTGCCATCGTGCAGCAAATCGTGCATCGCTTCAAAGGGTTTCCACGCGTCTGGCAGAGGTATGAGTGGCATCATCTCGGCATATTGGAGGCGCTTTTCCATATCTTGCGGCAGCAACTCGCGCATGTAAGCTCGACGCAGGCGTCCTAGGCGGTTTTTTTGCTTACACAGCGTATGTTCGGAGCGGGTGGCGATGAAACTTGCCTTCGGAAAGTCACGTAGCCCCGCCACGTGATCTGCATGGAAGTGCGAAATGATGATCGTCTCAATATCTGAGGCGCGGATGCCGCGCGATTCAAGTTGTGCGAGCAGTTCCTCCTCTGGCGGTGGCAGCGTCACCGGAGTGATCATGCGATAGAGACACTCTGGAAAGCGTTTCGTGGCTTCGTGGAAGTGCCGCGAGTAGCCTGTGTCGTAAAGCATTAGCCCGCGCTGTGGATGCTCGATGAGCCCGACCAGCGCGGGAAAATCGATTGCACGCCGACCACCACTCCTGAGTGCCATGCACTCTGGGTGTTGGCAATGGCCGACCTTTAACAGATCAAACTTTACGCGGATGGCAAACGGTTTGTTCATCTCAGTAGGTGAAAACAATACCGCCGATGGAGACCCCCGCGCCCGTGCCGAGCAACAGCGCTTTTTGCCCCCGCTGCAAACCATACAAGTGAATCCCAAAATGCAGCGCCGTGGGTAGTGACGCTCCAACTTGGTTGCCAAACTCCCCGAACACATCGACCATGCGCCCGTCATCAAAGCCGAGTAACTTCGCAACATGATCCAGTGCCTGACGGCTCGCTTGATGCGGGATCATCAGCGCCAAGTCCGAGCTCTTCACACCGGCCTCTGCCAGCAGGGTCTCGACGAATCCAGGCAGCTCCCGCGCTGCCAGCGCATAGAGCTGCCGGCCTCGCATTTCAAACAATGCTTCAGAGTGCTCCGGACAGCCGCGCCGGTGATAACGCGACCCACCGGAGCGAATCTGGCAAAACTCCACACCCTCTGGCAGCGTTACGCTGCGCACAGCATGAATGCGGGACGTGCCGTCCCCACGGCGCAGCACCACCGCCGCCGCACCATCACCAAAGATTCCGTTCTCACGAAGATTTGTGTAAGTCGTCGTGAAGGTCGAGATATCTGCCGAAACGATCACCACGTTCGCATAGCGCCCTGTCGAGATGGCGTTGCTCATGAGGTCTAGCGCCTGCAAAAAGGACAAGCAGCTTGCCCCCACGTCTAGTGTCGACACACGGTGCGTGAATTCCTTCAACTCAGCGAGAACCATTGCCGCGTTGTAAGGCAGGGCTTGATCCATCGTGGCCGAGGCGCAGACGAGGCAGTCAAGTTCGCTCCAGCCCATGCCCGCATCCGCCAAGGCCGAACCAACAGCCTGCGCTGCGAGCTGCGCGGCCGTTTCAAGCACAGCCGTATGTCGCTTTGCGACTCCTGTAACACGCAATACCTCTCCCGTGGGCAAGCCCAGCTCCGCATCCAGTTCAGCTGCTGTCAGCACTCTCTCGGGTAGGGCAACTCCTGTTCCGGCGATGCGAACTAGGTATTCAGAATTCATGCCGCCGATGCAACGCGCCCCGCTGCTGTGTCCAAATCGCAAAACCAGCCATTGTCAGCTTAGCTGTGCTTTCTCACCAAGTCATTCAGCGTTCAGCAGCCGCTGGAGGGACGGTTGAGGGGATGGGGGCGGCCACCGAGGGCCATGTGGCACCTGTGGCCGTTATAGAGCCCGAGATAGCGAGGAACCAGCGCTTTCGCTCCTCGGAGGTTTGAAACGGCATGGCGTAAGCCCACTCGCCCATGGGGGTCTTGCTGAACCGGTGCCTGGTTCTCAGCGCGCTTGCGCGTTAGCTGAGAGAGCGTCCTGATTCCGTTGATGCTCAACCCAGGCGTTCTGCAGGTCGGTGCGGGTGACCCGGTAGCCCAGGTGGCGGGCAGCCTGCAGTAGCTGCTGACGACTGCGGCAGCGGCGCAGGGTGTCGCGCAGTTCGGCACTGGCTTCCGCGTCGCTGACCAATCGCTCCAGTTCCGACCAGCTCATGCCCGTGCCTCGGTTGGCTGCACGTTGCCGCGGGTAGGGGCAGTGCACCACGTTCCGCCGGGCACATTCAGGCAAGCGCCGGAGTCACAGACGCCGTGGCCAAAGCAGCCCTGAGCTGGGCCTGGTGTTCACGTCGGGCTCATCGGCGCCACTGCCGCCACTACCGGAACCGCTGAGCAGCGGCCCCTGCTGCGGGTGCTGGCGGGCGCCTGCTGCGCTCATTGGCGGGTAGTTACGGATGAAATCCGGCGTCGCGGTCACCATCTGCAGACCCCAATGGGACAGGCTCTGGGGCGGGAGGCCGGTGATGAAGTGGAGCTCGTTGCACTCCCGCCACTGGGTCAGGGCGGTTGCTGATGTCCAGGGGCTGGCCTGGCTGTGGCTGGTACCGCTGGGTAGCCACAGCCAGACGTCGTAGGCGAGGGAACGCTGGCCCAGCTGCAGCATCACCCCATCGGGTCTGGTCACCTTGCCGAAATGGGTGCTGGCGCCGCGGATGGTGGTGGAGCCGATGAACAGCGGGGCCGGCAGCTGGATGAGAGGCGGCGGGGTGTCGAGCAGGCCCTGGGGCTCGAGGATGAAGTCGTAGTGGCCGAGGCTGATGCCGCTGCGCAGTTGGTGGCCGTTGCTGTGCAGGCTCGCGTTCAGGGCAGAAGGCAGTCCCCCAAAGCGGTTGCCGGAATAGCCGTGCAGCAACACCGTCTCGTAGGGCTGCCGGCTGGTCCTGGGGAAGACGGTGATTGAGCACCCCATCCCGATGTGCCCGGGCTCTTGTAGAGGGCATGGCAGCAATCGCGGTGCAGCTCGTCGCTGCCGCCGCTGGTCTTGAGAGCCCAGCAGAAGAATTCCCGGCCCGGTGTGGTGTCCTGCGCGATCAGCAGGATCGTGCCGATGGCGGTCGCGCCGGAGAGGGTGCTGTCGACGTAGGCGAGGCCCGTCGACCAGCCGGTGGAGTTGTTGTAGGAGCCGTAGCCGCCGTTGCTTGTGGTGTCTGAGAAGGTGCTGGCCTTGGCACTCCCGAAGATCGCACTGCTGCTCGATTGGCTCTCCCCTTGGGCGGTGGTGCTTTCGGTGAGGAACCAGAGGTGGCCGGGTTCCACGGGATGGCCCAGCTGCCAGGTGTAGCCCCAGCGGTTGGCGGTGGCATCGGCATGGGAGCGGATCACCGAGAGGGGCGTGCTGGCATTGCCGGGCAGGGCGTTGACGGCGGCTGCAAAGGCGCGGAAGGCCTCGTCGAGCTGCATGCCAATCCCTGCCGGATCCCTGCCGGATCCTTGCTGGTCCACTTCCAGGTCCCAGGGGCAAAGGACTGGCAGAACACCTGATAGGTCATGGGGTTGTGCCTCCCTGGAGGGCAGGTGCGTCCTTGGTGAGCAGCAGCAGGCCGTGGCCGCCGATCGCAAACCACTCGCTGCCATCGGGCGCCTTGAAGTAGCTCATCGCCGCACTGCTGAGATTCACCACCGCGAAATCAGGCGGAAGAAGCAGGGGTTCCCAGAACTGGGCCGGTTCGTTGGCGACCTCGTAGTAGCTCCAGTCGGTGGTGGCGATCACCAGCTCGGCGGGCCGGCTGATCCGCACCACCGTGAGCAGCCCATCGCGCAGCAGGCCGCGGGAGCCGGACGGCTGGCCGGAGCGCACGTTCCAGCTCACCACTGGCTCGAGACCCTGGAGGAGGGCTTCCGCCACTGGGGCGGGGTGCCGCAGGAGGTGCTGGTGGACAACGCCCGTGCGCTGGTGAGCCAGCACGATCCGGAGCGGCAGATCCTGGTCTTTGCCGAGCGGCTGGAGGAGTTCTCCAGCTACTGGGGGTTCAAACCTCGCGCCTGCCGGCCGTATCGGGCGCGGACGAAAGGCAAGGACGAGCGCGGGGTGGCGTACGTCAAGAGGAATGCGATCGCCGGGCGGGAGTTCAGCAGCTGGGCGGAGTTGGAGGCACACCTGGCGCGCTGGACCCGCGAGGTGGCGTGTCCGCCGACAATGAAGTTGGCCGATCACGAAAACCATGAGCAAACACCGAACCAGCCGCCGGCCAAGCCAAGGCGGAACGACTCCGAGAACAGCCGCCCCCCAGGTGTCAGGGGTGGCTCAGTTTTCGATGTCGGAAGTGGCTCAGTTTTCAGTGTCGCTTGACACCTTGTAGCGGTTGAGGCTGAGGTCGTAGCCCTGGGCGCTGATCTCCTCCTTGGGCACGCAGAAGCTCTGAGCGGTGCGCGCTCGCCCCCGTTCTGAGTCCTTGCGATGGCGCCAGCGGTCGAGGCAGTCGGGCAGGTTGTTCTTCTCGTGCTCGTTTTCGCCAAGGGCTTCCTTGGGTGTCGGGCCGAGTTTCTCAAGCGGCAGCAAGGGGTTGCGCTTGTCGTCGAGGCTCCAGCCGTCGGCGGTCATGTCGTAGAACCACACCTGATCGGTGCCGCCCCGGCCGGTCTTGGTGAAGAGCAAGATCGCTGTGCTCACACCGGCATAGGGGCGGAACACACCGCTCGGCAGCGACACCACGCCTTCGAGGAAATGGTCTTCCACCAGGGTGCGGCGCAGTTCCTTATGGGCCTTGCTTGAGCCGAACAGCACGCCATCAGGCACGATCACCGCCGCTCTGCCGCCGGGCCTGAGCAGCTGCAGAAACAACGCCATGAACAGCAGCTCGGTCTTCTTCGTCTTCACCACCCGCTGCAGCCGGGCGCTGGTGCTCTCGTAGTCGAGTGAGCCGGCGAACGGCGGGTTGGCTAGGATCAGGGTGTATTTGTTCTCCTCGCTGGCGCTGTCTTCGGAGAGCGAATCGCGGTAGCTGACATCGGGGTTCTCCACCCCATGCAGCAGCATGTTCATCGCGCCGATGCGCAGCATCGTGTTGTCGAAATCGAAACCATGGAAGAGGCCATGGTTGAAGTGCTCGCGCAGATCCGGATCGCTGAGCACCTCCGGGTGGTGTTCACGCAGGTATTCGCCCACCGCCACCGGGAAACCGCAGGTGCCGCAGGCGGGATCCACCATCACATCGCGCGGCGTGGGCTCGGTCATCGCCACCATCAGTTCGATGATGTGGCGCGGCGTGCGGAACTGGCCGTTGGTGCCGGCGGTGGCCAGCTTGCCGAGCATGTACTCGTAGATGTCGCCCTTGGTGTCGCGGTCCTCCATCGGCACCGCATCGAGCAGCTCCACCACCTTGGTGAGCAGCGCCGGCGTTGGGATCGTGAAGCGGGCATCACGCATGTGGGTGGCGTAGGCCGACTCCTCACCACCCAGCTCCCGCAGGAAGGGGAACACCCGCTCGCCCACTACCTGGAACATCGAGGATGGATCACCCAGCTCCTTGAAGCGGCTCCAGCGCAGCTCGCTCCAGGGCCGCCCTTGGGGATCAGCTCCTTCCGGGAAGATGTGGCGCCGCATCGGCTGGCCCGAGCGCTGGCTGCGGCGCTCCTCCAGGGTTTCCAGCTCATCGAGCCGGCGGATGAACAGCAGGTAGGTGAGCTGCTCCAGCACCTCCAGCGGGTTGGCGATGCCGCCGCTCCAGAAGGCATCCCAGATCCGGTCGATCTGGTTGCGCAGCTCGCCGGTGAGCACCGAGGCCGCCGTGGTTCCGGGGGCGATGGCGGCCTGGGGGCCGGTGCGCCGGCACCGTTGCCGCTGCGGCGGGTGCGCTGGCCAGTGCCTGCCGCGGCAGCACGCGGTGGGGGTGCCACGCCTGGCGCCTTCAAACCGCCTCCGGGGCCGCGAGCCTTTTAGGCGTCGCCCATCGCCACCACCCGGTTCTTCACCTCCTCCAACACGTCATCGCTCAGGGGCTCCCCTGCCTCCTGCTCCAGGGCCTTGCGGATCTGGTCGTTGCTGATCCGGCTGCCGTCCTCCGGGATCAGGGCGATCAGGTCGTTGACGAGGTCGGCGAGGACGGGCATCAGGTCGGGGAAGTGGATGCTGGACTCAGGGAAGCAGAGCCGGGGACTGGGTCGGTGCCTGGCCTCAATGGGGTTCACGATGCCTGGTTGGGCACCAATCCGACTCAGTTGTCATGCGAAGGACGGTCCGTCCGCTGGTTGGTGGCCATGGCCCGCCTCAGCTCCGCCCCAGTTTGCCGCCAGTTACAGCGTGCTGTCTCCATTCGGAGTGGAACCTGCATCCTCAGGAGGGCGAATCTATGCACGCGCTGCATAGTTTTCCGTTTGCTCCCTTTCTGGCCTGCGCAGGAGGCTTGCCCTGACAGCCTCCCCCCTCCTGTGCACCGTCTGTTTGAGCTGGTATCCACTCCTCCTGGGCCTTCTCCACCCGCTGCCGCAGGATCCTGATCAGATGCCTGGCGGTGGCGCTGCTCAACAGCCGCCCTTCCGGCAACAGCAGCCAGAGCGTCTCCCGCAGCGATGGCTGTCCGGGGTGGGGGATCAGCTGCTGGGCCTCGAGCCAACCTGGCGTCACCAGAGCAGGGCAGATCGGCATCGACAGCTCGCGATCGCGCATGCGCTTCAGCCAGGCGGACACCTCCTGGCAGCTGGCCGGTTGCTGTTCGAGCTGAAAGCCATGCCAGGCGAGCGTTTCATGCAGCAACGGGGTGGCCCCCTTACGAGGCAGCAGCACCCTCTGCGGGATCGACTCCTCGAGAGAGGCCGTTGCATGGCAGACCAGCTGCATCGGCAGTTCCCCGAGCAGCACCGCCTGAATCCCTGACCAGTTGGGCCGTTGTTTGGCCTTCACGGTCCGTGGATGGCACCAGGTTGCGCCGATGGGCCCGCAGGCTGTAGCTGTGCCGGAAGGAGTACGGCACCAGCCGCTCGCCGCGGGATTCCACTTCATCCCGCAGGCTGCGCCAGGCCGGCTGGCGCTTGAGGTAGGTACCCAGGCCGTCGGCAGCGCCGTTTCCAGACTGAAGCGGCGGGAGGTGAATCAGCCTCGCCTGCCACCGCGCCAGCAGATTCCACGACACGAGGGCTCCTTCGTCCTGCAGCGGCAAGGGGTAGACCCTGCGAGGCTCTGTGATTCCGCCCCCGCTGCGCTTGCGGTAGTTGCACCACCAGTGGGGCTCGCCTGTGCTGCGGTCCATGCGAACACTGAGATGCAGCAGCTCCACTGGCCGCAGCCCGAGCTCCGCCATCAGCCGGATCGCATCGCGCCAACGCAGGCCTGCGGCATCGTCGGGCAGGGAGGCGATCAACCGCAGGATTTCGGCATCGCTGATGGGGTCGCCACCGCCCTTCCCCTCACTACCTGCGGGTTTGCGGCCCACGTGGTGGGACAGGTCGGAAGGCGGGAGCCAATGGGCGGGGAACTGCTCACGCTCGACGCAATGCCGCAGAAATTGGCTCAGGGACTGGCAGCGGATCTGTCGCATGCGCGATCCAGGGGCCCAGTCAGCCACACAGCGGTCAATCAGGTCCAAGGGCCGCCCAGGCGGGCGGCTGCCGCTGAGCAGACTCACCGCCATCTCCAGCACAGGTCGGTAGCCCTTGTCCCAGGTGGCTTCCGAGATGGTGTTGCCGTGCTGGAGTTTCTGCTTCCGGAAGCGCTCAGCTGCGCCCTGCCAGTCACGAATCACCTGTGGAGCCTTGCCGTCAGCCTGGTCAGCAGCAGCGCGAAGATCCAGGCCCTGATCCATCAGTTTATAGATGCTACGGACACGAATATAGGCATCACCAACGTCGTTATTGCTCCACTCAAAAGGTAGAACGACGGACTGTTCTGCCTGCCCTGGAAGTCTCACCTTGAGACGTATTCGCCCCCGAGATTCGACCGCGTTCCAACCGCTGGCGAGGTTGCGGACCTGCTCCCTGAAGGTCTTCTCCCAGTGCTGGAGGTTGACGACTTTCGGCATGGGCGTGCCCAAAACGTGCCCAAAACTAGCCGTTCCAGGCCGGACAGGGCAAGACAGCGCCTCCCAGAACCCTTGGTATGACTAGAAACGCCAGATGGGGCCTGGTGCCGGCTTTCGCTTTGGGAGCACTAGGTCGCAGGTTCGAATCCTGTCGCCCCGATTGAATTCTCGAGGATTGGCCCAAGGGCTTGCAAGAGAATCTGCAAGAGAACCCCCTCCTCACCAGCCTCTCCAGGTCCCGCCTGTCGCGTACAAGAGGTTCACCGGCCAGCCTCCAGTGGCATTGCCAAGGACGAAGCCCGTCCGTTCAGCTTCGTTCTCTTGCATCTCTTGCACCGTTCGGCTTGAGGCTGTCAGGTGCGGGGCAAGACTGAGACTCATGGCATCCCGTCTGATCGTCTCCGACAATCGTGACGACCCGGGCAATCCGTTGGTGCTTGACGGCGACGCCATTGACGCTGCAGCCAGAGATCCGCTGGCGATCGGCAAGTGATGGTCGACCAAGTGTGGGCAGAAGGAACTGATCCAACTGGCGGCGGTCTGTATTACGAGCGCAGCAGCAACCGGCATCGGCGGCTGCAGGCCTTCGAGACGGGGCACGAGGACTTCATGACCGGCGGTTGGGTACGAGTGCTGGCCACCGCGGAGCAGGTGCAGCGTGAGCGCCCCGGCATGGAGCAGGCAGCCAGGGCGGGCCTGGTGAAGATCCACGGCATCCACCGGGGCGTGCTGCTGGTGGAGTTCCTGGACGTTCCCTGGGGCTGAGCAGCCACCGCAGGGCTCTGGTCGTCGTCGGCCGTCCTTCAGCGTGCCACGGCTGAGCCGTGGCGTGCATCGGCCAGCCGCCGCCGCCCTCCGCGCTGGGGCCGGTGTGGTGGGTGGTAGCGGGCTTGGCCGCGCTCCCGCGGCTGCGGTGGCGTGGCGGCCCGTCCCTTGCGGTGCGCGGGGTGCTGGCTCAGGTGGCCTCGCGCGGCTGCGCGGCCGGTGTTGGTTTGGTGGCTCATTCAGTGCCCCTTCTTTGCATCGAGATTCCTCGGCTTCCAGTGGCATCGGCCCGTTGAGTTCCATTGCCCTGCAGCGGCTCTGCCGGCCCCGTACTGCGCTTGTACTGGTAGAATAAAGGTTGCGCCAAAGGCCACGAGCCCATCGCCGGCGGCAACGAAATCCTCAGACAACTTGCCCCGTTCGTTTGCTCTGTAGCCATGATCTTGTCTTCTGCTGCAGTGGCCCCGGCCGCTGCATTGGCCCTCCCTGGCCTGCTGCCTCGTCCTGTTCAGGTCCATCGCTCGGTGGTGATCGTCGCTGGGGGCGGCCGTGATCTGGCCTGGCCCGTTGAGCGCATCGCCTCCGCTCTGCTCCAGCGCAGCGGTGTCCGTGCCGTTCATCTCCTTCTGCATGGCGGTGCCCGTGGTGCCGATCAGGCCATCGGTCGGGCTGCCCATCAGCTCGGCTGGCGCGTCCAGTCCCTCGCTGCTGAGTGGCGTCGCTTTGGCCGCTGCGCCGGGCCCATCCGCAATCGGCAGCTGCTTGAGCAGGCGCTCATCGAGGCCCAGGCCCACACCTCCCCTTCGTTCTCTGCCTCGGTGCTGGTGATCGCCTTCCCCGGTGGGTCCGGCACCGCCTCGCTGGTGCAGCAGGCCCGCCGCTGCTCCTCCCGGTCCCCGGTGCCGTTCGCGGTGATGGAGGTCTCTGCGCCCTTCTCCCCCGAGCCCCTCGCCGCCTGAGCGGCGCCCTCCTGGCTTCCCATGCCGGCCCGGTGTTGTGGGTCGGCCCTGTTCCTTCTGCTCTCCATTTCCATGGCTGTCCTCTCTGCTTCCTCCTCCGCCCTTATCCCAGTCCCGCCCGCTGCCGTCGGCCCGGCCTGCTCCCTGCAGCGTTCCGGTTCCCTGTGGCAGCTGGGCATCGAGGCCCAGGAGCTCACCACCGCCATCGGTCTGCTCGCCGAGCAGCTGGAGGCCGATGACGACGACACCCGATCCCAGGGCCTCGCCGAGCTGGAGGCCGCCTTGCTGGCCGAGGAAGGCAATAAGGCGGCCCTGGCCGCCAAGGCCGATGCCACCTGCTGGGTGATCGAGCACCTGCGAGGTCAGGCCGCCTATCGCCAGCAGCAGGCCAAGCGGCTCACTGAGCTGTCCCGGTCCGATGCCAGCCGCGCCGATGCCCTGGAGGAATCTCTGGTCCTGGTCCTCACCCGCCTGCAGCCAGCGGCCACCCGTTTCTCGTTCCCCAATCACGAGCTCACCTCCCGCAAGTCCCAGGCCGTCGAAATCGACGACGAAGACGCCCTCCCCTCTGAGTGGCTGAGCTTCGCCACCACCAGCAAGCCCGACAAAGCCGCCATCAAAGAAGCCCTCAAAGCCGGCCGGCAGATCACCGGCGCCCAGCTCGTCTCCCGCCGCTCCTGGCGCATCCACTGAGGGGGGCAGAGCCCCCTTTGTGATGGGCGGCTGCAATTGCGGGGCCAGGCGCTGCAGCAGACCTCAGGCCACCAGATCCCAGGCCCCGGCATCGGCAGCAGGCCGTCGGGGCCGTCCCTCGATGCCACTTCTCACCCACACCACGCCATGACCGTCACCACCCCCACCCGCAATGGCCGCAGCGCCCCCAGCCGGCCGCCGACAGCCCTGGAGCTGATCCGCCGGGCTGACGCCACGCCGGAGCCCTTGCCCGCAGAGGCAACGCCCTCACCGCAACACTCACAAGGCTTCTCCCCCGAGCAGGTGGCTGCGCTGGCTGCCCCCCTCGATCGGGCCAATGTCCGCCAGCGGGAGCAGGGCCGCGGGAAGGTCAACTACCTCGAAGGTTGGCAGCTCATCGCCGAGGCCAACCGCATCTTTGGCTTTGACGGTTGGCAGCGGCAGACCATCGCGGTCCGCTGCGTCGCTCAGGCCGAACGGCTGATCGGGCGGGACCAGAAGCCCGGTTGGGGTGTCACCTACACAGCCCGGGTCCGGGTCACCGTCAATGCAGGCGGGCTCCCCTCCCTGATCCGCGAGGGCACCGGGGCTGGCCACGGCATCGACACCGATCTGGGCCAGGCCCATGAATCGGCCATCAAGGAGGCCGAGACCGATGCCATGAAGCGGGCGCTGATGACCTTTGGGAACCCGTTTGGCCTCGCCCTTTACGACAAACAGCAGCGGGAGGTCACTGGGGCCAGCGGGGCACCAACCTCCTCAGTGCGCCCTGCCGCTCGGCCGGCGGCAGCACAGTCGCCCAACGGCAGGCCGCAGCCCACCCAGGGCCCGCCCCCATAGGCGAGCGCTCAGCCCAGAGCTGCCTCACCAGCGGCCCAGGCTTCTGCAGCCTCCGAACCAGCTCAGGTGCCCCTGCCGGCCGACACCATCCAGCAGCTGCACAGCACCCTGCGCAGCCTGCCCCGGCCACTGCTCGACTCCCTCACCCACGGTTTTCGGCGGCGCTTCCAGGTGCCGGAGAGCGCCGTCACCATTGCCGATCGGATCACCCTCCAGTGCCATCACGACTGGATTGAGGCGTTTCTGGTGTCGCACTGGGAGGTGCGCTCTCCAGATCAGCACCGGGAGGTGCGCTCTGGAGATCAGCACCAGAGCAGCAGCGGCTGAACCTCCACGGATTGGTGACGGGATGAGACCGGCGCCGGCCTGAGCGATCAAGCTGGCCTTGTTCGGGTCTTCTCCGGTTTGGAGCTGAACCACTGGCGATATCCGTCAGACTGAAGGGATGGAGAAGACAGACCGCAACATCCAGCCAACCTCGCCATCCCGTGGCGCTGTTGCCCTTGAGCCACCAGGGAGCGCACCTCCCCTGGTGAACGATCCGGTGCAGCCGCTGACGGGCAGGGCCGGAGCCCTTGCCGCGGTTGAGCGTCTGTATCAGGAGCATGGCGATGAGCTGAAGCAGCTTGCCGATGCCTGAGCCGCAGTGGCTCGATCGCGACCTGGTCGATGCGCTTCATGACCAATCGCTGCGCCTGCACGGCGGGCTTGCCGGAGTCCGTGACGTCCATGTTCTGGAAGCAGCGATTGCCTCACCACGCAACCTCTGGGCCTACGACGGGGAAGAGAATCTTTTCCGCCTGGCTGCCCATCTGCTGGTGAGCCTGGCCAAGGCGCATGCCTATAGCGATGGCAATAAACGGATCGCCATCATCTCAGCCGTGGCCTTTCTGGGCGGCAACGGCATTGAGCTCTCGATCGGCGCCGGTGAGCTGGTGCCGCAGACGATTCGGGCAGCACGCTGCCGGGAGCAGGATCGAGGCGTAGAGGAGGAGGCCATCGCGCTCTGGCTCGAGCTTTCCAGTCGCATGAGCTCCTCATGAACGAGAACCACGCCGCATTCGATCAGCGCTTTGAAGCCGGGCAATCCGTCATCGAGGCGATTGACCTCTCCGCCGCAAGGCGTCCGTACCTTGAACCGAAGCCGGATCAAGAGGATCTCCGCTCACACAGTCAGCAAAAAGCGACATCCGAGGGCCCATGACGTTGTCCCGTATCCGTCACGATCCGGCTGTGATGGGCGGCAGGCCCTGCATCCGTGGCCTGCGCATCACGGTCGCCACGATCCTGAACCTCATGGCCAGTGGTGCCACACCGGAGCGCATCCTGCAGGCGTACCCCCAGCTGGAGGAGGCTGACATCGACGAGGCCCTGGCCTACGCAGCCTGTCAGTTGCCATAAAGCCCTGCACTTGCGCTGATCCTGTTCAACGGCTGCTCAGCCAGCACCACAGCCAGGCCACCGCCAGCTGCAGCCCCACAGTCGGCAGGCCGTAGGACAGCCAGGTGCGGAAGCCCAGCCGCGACCCGTGTTGCCGGGCCACCCCGGCCGCTACGAGGTTGGAGGAGGAGCCGATCACCGTGGCGCTGCCGCCGATCACCACCCCCAGCATCAGGGCTTCGAAGAGGGGAAGGGCGGCCGGCAGCGGAATCCCCCCTGCCGCCATCAGCCCGCTGCGACCGCAGGCCTCCAGCAGCAGCGGCGTCAAGGCCGCCACCAAGGGGATGTTGGGGATCAGGGCCGAGAGGGCGGCACTCACCAGCAGCAGCCACAGGCTGCTGGTCAGCACGTTCTCCCCCACGCGCTGGGCCAGCTGGGTCGCCAGGGCATCGAGGGCACCGCTGCGCTCCAGGCCCCCCACCAGCACGAACACGGCGGCGAAATAGAGCAGCGTCGCCCAGTCGATCGAGGCCAGCAAATCGTCCACCGGTTTCAGGCCGCTGTGGTGGCTGATGAACAGGGTGGCCACCGCGCCGCCGAGGGCCACCGCGGCCGGATCGAGCGGCACGGGCAGGGAGCTGCCGGTGATGAACAGCACCAGCATCAACAGCGCCACCAGCAGCAGCCACGGCAGGGCGCCGCGATGGTGGGCCGGAGCCGGCCGCAGGTCGGTGACCGGTAGCTGGGCGCGCCACAGGGGGCGATCGGCTGGTGCATCACTGCCACATCGTCGAGATCGGCGGCGACAGCCACCGCCGCGCCGATGCCGAACGCCGCGCAGGGAGGCGGCGCAAGGAGCAGGGATAGGGCGAGGAGACATTGACGCGAGGCGACAACCTGGCGCCGATCAGCGCAGCCCCCGGTGGTGAGCTCCGCGCTGCCGGCGGACTATGGGGTCCGCCGGCTCGTGCGCTCCGCCAGAGGTTGGGGCGGAGAGTCACCAGCGGTACCGGCCAACCGGGTTGTCGTCTGCTGCCGAACACGAAAAGCCAGTGCTGATCGGACTTCTGGCAGGCAGGTGGCTCAGTTTTCATGTCGCCGCCCCCAGGTTGTCGCCGGCGACAACCTGGGGGCGATCAGGGACTCTCACCGGCCAACTTGGTTGTCGCGAAACGGCCAAGGGGGTTGACGCGGATCAGCTCGATCCCTGGCGTTTCCAGAAAAGTCCAGAGCGCCTGCTTGCGCTGCAGCAACTGGCGACAGGTTCGCACCGTCTGGGCCCAGGGCGTCTGCTCGCCCCGCTCACAGCCCAGATCCACCACCCGCTGCAGCGTGGCCTCGAACGCCAAGCGGAGGGGGTGGCATCGATGCAGGAGCTGGGGCCGGTCGATCGCTCCGCTCTTCCACTGGTGCCAGTGAGCGAACAGATGCTGCTGCAGAGCCAGCATCTGGGCTCCGATCTCCCTGCTGGCGCCCTGGCGTTCAGCGATGGCCGCCAGATCCCGGATCAGGTGGGCCCAGCACAGCTGCCGCTGCTCCACGGGCAGGTGGTTGTAGGCCGAGAAGCGATCACTCACCACGATCCCTGCAAAGGTATGGCCCAGAAGCTCCATTGCCGCTGCACTTGAGCGGCTCAGGCCCTGCAGGAACACCGTAACCAGTGGTGTGACCATGACCCACTGCCAGCCGCGCCTGCCAGCAGGATTACAACCGTCGGCGTTGCCGGTGGGGGCGCCGGTTTCATCCACGTAGGCCACCGGCTGCTGCCGGGCCACCTCCAGGGCTTCCTCCACCGCCTGCTGCAGGGCTGCGCTCAGACGTGCCCGGATGGTGGCGATAGCGCCGCGGCTGATTTCCACACCCAGCAGCTGATCCAGCAGCGCCTGGGTTCGGCCGAAACTCAGGGGAAAGGCGCTGCCCAGCAGTCCCACCAGGCCGCTCAGGCGTGGGCCGTAGCGGCTGGGCTCCACATCCGCCGGCAGCTCGGCGCAGGTGCTGGTGGAGCAGCAGGGGCAGACCAGACGGTGCAGACGGTGTTCGATCACCACCGGGCTGATCGGTGGAATCTCGATCACCTGATGGCGCAGCGGCTCCGCATCCTCCCCCTGTAGGGCTTCCTGAAAAAGTGAGAGGGAGGTCAAGCTGTCAAAGAGCCGAGCCTGAGTGAGGCGGAGACTGGCCGTTCATGTGGGGCTGAGATGAGTGCTCACACACACGAATGGTGACCCCTTGCCTGGTTGATTGCACAGGAGAAGTTGCAGCCAGGACGCAAAAAGAACAAAAAGAAGCTCCAGCAGCTTCTCGAGGTTCATCACCAGAATATTGAGTGCGATGGTTGAACCCTGGGTCACAGCGAGCTTCTCACGTATCAGGCCCAGTCCAAAACGCCTCTTGCCTTGGCCGATCTTGCCTTCAACGGCATTCCTTTGGCGCTGGTCATCGATGAACTGCTGCTTCTCGGCAGCCACCAATTCAGGATCGTTCTTCGGCCGTCCAAGTCGCGGGCCACTCAAACGGATTCCATGGCGCTGGCAGAAAGCACGGTTCGATCTTGTGCGGTAGATCTGGTCAGCACAAATCACCTTCGGATAGTGACCATGGCGACGCCAATAGGAAATCGCTTGACCCTTGAGGTCTTCTCCTTCGTTGTAGGGGTCATAACTCAGGCGATCGAGGAAGGTGAATCCCTCGCCGGTGACAGAGATTGAGATCTTGGCTCCGAACTCAACATTGCAACGAGCTTTCCCGCGGACAATCGGCCTGATATGTGCCTGGCAGAGGCTGACGATGCGATCTGGGATACTTCTGCTGTCTGCGTGATAGAGAATGGTCTGCTGGCGGACCAGCTCGCTGATCACCAGCAACTTCCGGTAGATATGCCGTCCGGCGGCCAGAAGGCAGCCACCACAGGCGATCAGGGCGTCAACGCTTGCCAGATTCCGCTTGAGGTGACCAAGCTGCTGTTTGATCGCTTTGCGGATCTTGCTGATCCTTGGCTTCTTCTTTTTGGCCACTGCAAGAAACTGCCGCCTCGCCTTTTTGCGGTGTGTACGCGGCTTGTGGCCAAAGCGTTCCCTGACGTGGGGATGCATCGCATCAATCAGGATCTCAGTCATCTCCCTGGCTTCATTGAGCAGGGATAGATCGGTGGGATGACGGATATCCACCGGCGCACAGGTGGCATCGATCAAGAGTGAACCCTGATTCGGCTGCTTCTGCGAGGATGGCTTTGGTTGGTCGGGAGGACTGGTCGATCCGCCACTGCTGTCGTCATCCGCTGGGCCCTGGGGATCTGATGAGCGAATCATTTTCAGGCCGTGGCGCACAATCCGTTCATTGCAGTCATTCACAATCGCTTCTGGCAAGCGCTTGCGGAAATACACCATCATCGATGGATCAAACGGCGCCGAAGACTGGAACGCTTCCAAGCCAATGAAAAACTGGAGATAGGGGTTTTCCTTGATCTGCTCCACCAGTTCTTCATCCGTGAGCCCGAGACGGGCCTTGATGATCAAGGCACCCAGTGCCATGCGAAAGGGTTTTGCCGGTGCTCCAAAGCCCTTACAGAATTGCGCCGCGTAGTCGTCCTCCAGTTCATCCCACGGAATGAGCTCAGCCAGCTTGATCCACCGATTATCACCGGAGAGTTTGCCGCCAAACGGCAGGAAGAAGTTTTCGAACGAGAGCTGATAACGATGCTCACGCCGATACATGTGGAAACCTCCGGACCGCTTTTGGGCTCAGATCGGCCCGTTCACGCACATTTTACCGTCAGAAACTGCCGAGATCCATTGCACTGCAGTGGATCTGCCCTTATTCAGGAAGCCCCCTGTAGCAGGGTGCCGCAGCGGCGGCAGGCGTCCGGGTGGTGCTCGAGCACCTCATCCACACGCGCGATCGGCAGCAGCTCCGGCCCTGCTCCCGGGTGCCCCTGCTGACCACCCCGCTTGCGACCAGTGCCTTTGCAGCGGGTGGGCGGCTTAAAACCCGTGCCGTCACTGGAGGGCGGCTTGGAGGAGTTGCGGGAGTTGCGGCCGATCCGCTCGCGCAGGCTGGCCAGTTCCGTCGCCAGGTCGGTGAGCTGCGCTCGGAGCTGGTCGTTCTCCTGCTGTTGTCTCTGGAGCTGTGCAAGAACCTCAAGGAAGCCAGCCCTCACGCCCACCGGAGTGGAAGCCCAGTCCGCTTCTGAAATCCCGGCCGGAGGGGTGGTCATCGCAGGAAGTCTCTGCCTGAGATGCAACCGGGATTCAAGCCGACGTCAAGGGTTCAGTCGTATCGATGTTCGCGATGAGCTGTCCCGCCCCCCTGAATGGGTACCAGGGATGACAGGACTTGCTGCTCAGTGGTGCGGGACTGCACCTATGGCATACCGACAAGAACTTGAGGCCAAATGGGAATCTGAAGACCGGCAACCACCCGAATGGGGTGTTCGTAGAGCTGTGCTTAGGGACTCCTGAAAAACGACTCGCGTGCCTCACTGGGGCAAGCCGACGAACAGGGGTGATGGCAGCTCGAATCCGCGGCTTTACAGCAACCGGCGATTCGGCTGCCTCAAACTGGCAAATGCTTCTTGGCGCCACCAAGAGCCAGCCAAGACGTTGTAACGCACAAAAACCAGGAATAAATCGCGACAAAAAAGAGGCGGAGGAGCCTCAGGATCTTCTCGGCACACATCACCAGGAATGCCATCGAGATCGTCGTTTCTGCACCCTGAGGCAGGCGAGCCATGATCAACTGAAGTGAATACTTGCGCTTCCCTGAACCAAAGACACCCTCAACCTCGTTTCGCTTGCGCTGGTCAGCGCTGAGCTGCTGCTTGTGCACAGCGTTGACTCCTGGATCCTTCGGTGGCCTCCCAAGTCGTTTGCCAGATAGTCGGATATTGTTCCTCGTACAGAAGTTTCGATTCTTAGTGTTGATGTAGATGCGATCGGCGCAGATGCGCTCAGGGTAGCAGCCATGCTCTCGCTTGTACTTCTTGGCTTGTGAAATCAAGTCTTCGGACTCATTGTACGGATCCCAGCTGATCCTGTGAAGGAAGGCAAAGCCATTGCGCACGGAAACACTAATTTTGGCACCAAACTCAAAAGCGGCTCTTGCTTTGCCACGAGCAATGGGGCGAACATGTCGCTGAATCAAGTTGACGATGCGGTCGGGCATGCTGCGTGTCTTGGAGTACAGCAAGATCGTCTGCTGTCGGTGCAGCTCACTGATCACGAGAAGCTTCTGCCACCAATGCGTCTTGAGACCCGAAAGGCTTGCGCCAGAGGCGATCAGGGCATCGATGACATCAAGATTGCGCTGCAGGTAGTCGAGCTGGCGGCGTATTGCGGCTTTTGTTTTGCGACGACGTGGCTTTTTCTGCTTGGCGACATTGAGGAAAGCAGCACGCGCCCTGCCTCGATCATATCGAGGCTTATGCTTACGCAGATCTGGGTGCTGACTGCGCAGATCATCAATGATTCGTTCGGTTGACTCCCTCGCCTCATTGAGTAGCTTCAGATCAGTGGGATAGGTGATGTCGGCTGGCGTGCAAGAGGCATCGATGGTCAATGTTCCCCAGTTCTTGTCCTCGGGCCAATCTGCTGGCTTCACGAAATCGTCAATGGAGATCTGGGTTCCAGCATCAACACTTGGATCGTCGGGGTGGTCGTCATCTTGCCGTGACGACACAGCCTCGATCACCATGGCCTTACCGCGTTCTGCAATCAGTTCGTTGATCCGCTTGAGGTCATCCTCTGAGAAACGCTTGCGGAAATGCACCATCATCGACGGGTCGAATGGTGATTTACTGGTGTAGCCGGCAAAACCCAAAAAATACTGCATGTATGCATTTTCTCGGATCTGCTCGACGGTTTCCTCATCGCTCAAGCCAAGGCGCTGCTTAATGAACAGCGCACCAAATGCCAATCTCACAGACTTCGCGGGGGCACCAGTCGTGGGGCTGAACTGAGGGGCATACGTTTCTTCCAGCTCTTCCCATGGCATCAGAGAGGAGAAGATCACCCAGCGGTTGTCCGGGTCCAATGTTCCGCCAAAAGGGAGATGGAACGCCTCGATTGAAAGCTGCCTGTTATGGTGTTTCCGGTACATCTACTGGGTTGAACAGTTGCAGCAATCATCGATTGCCCCTTGCAAGGCCAGTTTAGCGAGCCTCGACCGCTGAAACCAGCTGCGCTGCAGTCGATCTGGCTTTTTCAGGAGTCCCTGCTTAATGACCTGGGGCCGGCGGCCTCATTCATAGCAGCCGGTTTTAACCTGAAATTTGACGTACAGCAGTTCGAACAGGAGGCCTGGCGCATTCTTGATGAAGTGGAGCACCAGCTCGGATGGATGTACGAGGTGCTTCACACAGACGGCAACAGCAGAGGTCGGTTGAACTATATGGTCTGGAGTGAGATATTTTCATGCTCTGAATGCTCTGGTGAAATTAACTTTGTAAGCGAAGCACTTGAATCCGAGACTGGGAAGGCTCGGGACTCGTTTCCGTGCCCACATTGCGGCTTTCAACTTAACAAAGACAGGCTTGAGCGTTGTTTCGTCACCAAGCTTGATCCTGTCACGCAAGAGCCATGGAAGCGAATTGACCTTCGTCCAGTCTTTATAAACTATAGCATTGGCAGAATTTCCTATGAGCGCCCTGTTACCAAGGATGATCTGGATATCTTGGCTCAAATCTACAAGTTGCCATACCCACACGAAGTGCCCAGCTTGATTTTTCCTGTTGAGAACATGTATCACGGCTCCCGAATAGAGCCAAAGGGATTTAAGAGTGCGCACCATTTCTACTTTTCTCGAACAGCGCATGCGCTTGGAATGCTATGGCGACTAGCCAGCGAAGTCAGCGAAAAGAATGCCTCGCTAGCTCGCGCACTGAAATTCTGGCTGGATAGCCACTTTGTAAATCTTTCGATCGAGAATCGCTACAGACCCGGCGTATCGTATCCGTATAATCTCCTGTCAGGAGTCTACTATGTATCGTCAATGATATGCGAGGCTGACTACCTTAAAGCATACGCCAATAAGCTAAAGCGCATCTCTAGTGCTTTTTCTCAGTGTTCAGCTTTCTCGAGCAGCAATGCAGCGATTACCACCGGTGATTGTGCCAGCCTTTCGGTCCCTAATGAATCTATCGACTACATCTTTACGGACCCACCCTTTGGTGCTAACATCTTTTACGCAGATCTTAATCTTCTCGTGGAGTCATGGCATGGCGTGATTAGCGACTCTGCGAACGAAGCGATTGTTGATTCAGCCAAGAAGAAGGGGGTGAACGAATATCAGAATCTAATGCGCCACTGTTTTTCTGAGTACAGTCGGGTATTGAAGCCTGGCCGTTGGATGACTGTTGTCTTCAGCAATTCCAGCAACAGCATCTGGCGTGCTATCCAAGAGGCAATGGGTGCGTCAGGATTCGTCGTTGCCGATGTCCGAACCCTGGACAAACAGCAGGGCTCGTATCGACAGGTGACCAGTACCGCAGTAAAGCAAGACTTGGTAATCTCGGCTTACAAGCCAACAAAGGAGTTGCAAAGACAATTTGATATCGGTGAATCCTCTGCAGAAAGCGCATGGGCGTTTGCGCGTGAACACCTTCACAATGCCCCTCGATTTGTAGGCAATGCAAATGTTATTGAAATCGTGGCCGAAAGAACACCCCAAATGCTGCTAAGGAACCCCTGAAAAACCCGATAGAATCAGTACAGTTCCAATAATGAGACTGGCAGCGGATGGCGGCCCCCTCCAGTTGGGTTTCACGGACTACGAGCAGACCTACGCCAAGAAGAAAACGCGCCGGCAGCGCTTCCTCGATGAGATGGAAGCCACAGTGCCCTGGGATCCTTTCCTGGCCTTGATTTCGCCTGTGTACCACAGGCCTTCTGCCAAGGGCGGGCGCCCACCGTTTCCGCTGGAGGTGATGCTGCGCATCCACCTGCTGCAGCAGTGGTTCACGCTTTCCGATCCCTTGATGGAGGAGATGCTGATCGAGACCCCCTGCTTCCGCCGCTTTGCTGGGATCGACATGGTTGAGGACCGGATCCCTGACGAGACGACGATCCTGAACTTCCGCCACCTCCTGGAAGAGAATCGGATAGCAGAGCAGATCCTGGAGACGGTGAACCAGAGCCTGCGGGAGAAGGGCGTGATGCTTAAGGAGGGTACGATCCTCGATGCCACAATCATCAACGCTCCCAGTTCAACCAAGAACAAGACGGGCGAGCGGGATCCTGAAATGCACTCGGTGGCCAAAGGCAACCAGTGGTTCTTTGGGATGCGGTGCCACATCGGTGTGGATGCAGCCTCGGGTCTGGTCCATTCCGTGGTGAGCACGGCTGCCAACGTCCATGAGCTGAACACGGCACCCGATCGCGGCCATGGCGAGGAACGCATGATCTACGGCGACTCTGGCCACATCGGCATCGAAAAGCGTGAGGCGTTCAAGGACTGCGAAGCAGAGATGCGCATCGCCATGAAGCCCGGACAGCGCCGAGTTCTACCGGACACCCCAGAGGGAAGACTGCTGGATCTGATGGAGGCGGCGAAAGCACATGTCAGGGCAAAGGTGGAGCATCCATTTCGGATCATCAAGTGCCAGTTTGGATTTCGGAAGGTCTTCTACCGAGGCATCCGCAAGAACAACCTCAAGCTGACGATGCTGTTTGCCCTCGCCAATCTCTGGATGGTGCGCGAACGTTGTCCTTCTACAGCGTAAATGACAGAATAAGTGTGCCGTAAGCGTTCAGGGGTCGGGACACCCCAGTGCGTCAGTCAATCTCCGATCTCTCCTCTGAGAGGGGCCATCTGTTCCTTCCACGTGTGATCGCTGCCTCAGCGATCCGGCACCAGCGATGGCATCACGCCGCCGAGGCGATGGGCAATCCAGGCCTGCTCCAGGAATTGCCAGACATCGCGGCCCTGCTGCCGCAGGGTGGCGGTGACGGTGAGCAACCGGCTGCGGCAGATGGCGCCGCCGGAGGACTGGACGCCATGGCTGATCTTGCGGTGAATCACCGATTGCCGCAGTGCCCGCTCGGCAGCGTTGTTGGTGGGCTCGATCCCTGGCGTTTGCAGAAAAGTCCAGAGCGCCTGCTTGCGCTGCAGCAACTGGCGACAGGTTCGCACCGTCTGGGCCCAGGGCGTTTGCTCGCCCCGCTCACAGCCCAGATCCACCACCCGCTGCAGCGTGGCCTCGAACGCCAAGCGGAGGGGGTGGCATCGATGCAGGAGCTGGGGCCGGTCGATCGCTCCGCTCTTCCACTGGTGCCAGTGAGCGAACAGATGCTGCTGCAGAGCCAGCATCTGGGCTCCGATCTCCCTGCTGGCGCCCTGGCGTTCAGCGATGGCCGCCAGATCCCGGATCAGGTGGGCCCAGCACAGCTGCCGCTGCTCCACGGGCAGGTGGTTGTAGGCCGAGAAGCGATCACTCACCACGATCCCTGCAAAGGTATGGCCCAGAAGCTCCATTGCCGCTGCACTTGAGCGGCTCAGGCCCTGCAGGAACACCGTAACCAGTGGTGTGACCATGACCCACTGCCAGCCGCGCCTGCCAGCAGGATTACAACCGTCGGCGTTGCCGGTGGGGGCGCCGGTTTCATCCACGTAGGCCACCGGCTGCTGCCGGGCCACCTCCAGGGCTTCCTCCACCGCCTGCTGCAGGGCTGCGCTCAGACGTGCCCGGATGGTGGCGATAGCGCCGCGGCTGATTTCCACACCCAGCAGCTGATCCAGCAGCGCCTGGGTTCGGCCGAAACTCAGGGGAAAGGCGCTGCCCAGCAGTCCCACCAGGCCGCTCAGGCGTGGGCCGTAGCGGCTGGGCTCCACATCCGCCGGCAGCTCGGCGCAGGTGCTGGTGGAGCAGCAGGGGCAGACCAGACGGTGCAGACGGTGTTCGATCACCACCGGGCTGATCGGTGGAATCTCGATCACCTGATGGCGCAGCGGCTCCGCATCCTCCCCCTGTAGCAGGGTGCCGCAGCGGCGGCAGGCGTCCGGGTGGTGCTCGAGCACCTCATCCACACGCGCGATCGGCAGCAGCTCCGGCCCTGCTCCCGGGTGCCCCTGCTGACCACCCCGCTTGCGACCAGTGCCTTTGCAGCGGGTGGGCGGCTTAAAACCCGTGCCGTCACTGGAGGGCGGCTTGGAGGAGTTGCGGGAGTTGCGGCCGATCCGCTCGCGCAGGCTGGCCAGTTCCGTCGCCAGGTCGGTGAGCTGCGCTCGGAGCTGGTCGTTCTCCTGCTGTTGTCTCTGGAGCTGTGCAAGAACCTCAAGGAAGCCAGCCCTCACGCCCACCGGAGTGGAAGCCCAGTCCGCTTCTGAAATCCCGGCCGGAGGGGTGGTCATCGCAGGAAGTCTCTGCCTGAGATGCAACCGGGATTCAAGCCGACGTCAAGGGTTCAGTCGTATCGATGTTCGCGATGAGCTGTCCCGCCCCCCTGAATGGGTACTGGGGAGGAGACCATTCAGCCCATTGGCCCACTGCTCTGCTGGCTTGTGCTGAATCCTGGCAGTGCGCATGCACCTGCTGGCAAGAGCCGGTGCCTCCCCACGCACCTGGGTCTCCGTGCCATCCAATCCGATCTCTGCTGCAGCGACTGATGATTTCCCCTGGGCAGCACGCCCCACCCTGACCGCCCTGCGGGACTCCCTCCAGATCACCGCCGACTGCTGGGCCCTGCTCGCCGCGCCCGACGGCAGCAGCCGCAAGGAGCAGTACCTGCCCAAGGGGGGAGCGCGAGCCCGAGACCGCCTATCGCAAGCGTCTTGATGCCGCCCGCCCCTCCGGCTTCTTCCGTGACGCCATGCGCACCTATGCCGGCATGCTCAGCCGTGGCAGCTGGATCAGCCTTCCGTCCAGCCTGAGCTCGGTGCTCACCGATGTGGACGGCCGGGGCACGGACCTGGGCGTGTTCCTGGCTTCCGCTGATCTGTTGGTGCTGCGGGATGGAGCGGCCCTGGTGCTGGTGCTGCCGCCCGAGCACAGCTGGCCCAGCGAGGGCGACCGACAGGAGGCACTGCGACGTGGTGATCGACTGTCGCTGCCGCGGCTGCAGCTGGTGCCGCGGGCCAACTGCCTGAACTGGGAGCTGCCGGTGTCGTATGGCCTGCCGGGGCTGATCGTCTGGCGGGAGCCGGTGAACCAGGCCTCCTCCCCTGAGGCAGATACCGCTGAAGCCCATGGGACAGCCGGGGCTGTGAAGCAGCAGATTCAGGCCCTGCTCGGCGATGCCGACGCTCCTGACCGCTGGCTCTACCGGAGCCTGGCGCTGCTCCACTCCGGGGATGCGGTAACGGGAATGCAGGTGGCCCACCATCCGGTATGCATCGACCCCCAGGCCAGTAGTGGCTGGCGGTTCGAGGAGCCTGTGGCCAGCACCTTCGAGGGGATCCACCGGCTGCCGGCCTGCTGGTACACCTCCGATTGCTCGGCCTTCGGGGATGGGGAGCTGCCGCACCTGGGTCTTGCGCACCAGTACCTCAATCACTTCCGCTGCAAGAGCGAGTACGAGGAACTGCTCTCCCGCACGGCCCTGCCGGTGGGCGTGCGGATGGGGATGGTGGACGCCATGGGCAACAGCCAGCCGGGCCTGTGGTGCTGGGCCCGAACACCTGCATGGACCTCCCCGCCGATGCGTCCTTTGAGTTCGTGGAGATCCGGGCCCGCTCGCTGGCGGAGCACCGGGCCTGGCTGCAGATCCTCGACGACACCATGCGCCGTGATGCCCTGATCCGCTCCCAGAACCGCGGTGCCGCCCGGACTGAGATGGAGATCAGCCTGACCGCCAGCCAGAGCTATGCGCTGCTGCAGGCGATGGCGATCCAGAAGGCCTCGCTGGTCCCGCCCCTTCTCCAGCACTGGAGCGCCCTGACCGGCGAGCAACTCACGCCGGGTGCCGGCTTGCAGGTGACGGTGAGCCCGCTCACCCCGCCGATCCAGCCGCAGCCCCAGGTGAAGGAGTGGATCGAACTCTTCGACAAGGGTGTGATCAGCCGGGAAGAGCTGCGCCACCAGCTGGCCCTGGCCACGGCGAATGCGATCAGCAGCCCGACCCTCGATGACAGCCCGGCGACCAGGGCGGGGGAGGGTGACGTTCCACCTGGTGCTGAGCCGGCAGCTGCTCAGCCGCCGATGGCTTCAACCACCTCTTCCAGGCCGAGGCCGCACTGACTGGCCACGTCCTTGAGGATCTGCCGCAACGTGCCGACCCGCAGGGGCTTGTGGGCCGGGATGGTGAGGTGCTGCTGCTGATCCCCGCCCTGGCGGCTGAGGCGCATGTGACTGCCGCTCTTCCGGGTGACCACATACCCGTAGGCCGCCAGCCGCTTGGCCAGGTCCACGCCATTGAGGTCGCGAGGGATCTTCACAGGGCCAGCAGTTCCTGGCGGACGTGGTGGAGCCTGATCAGGGGCGGGGCTGCTCCGTCTTCAAAGTGGCAGTGGACCGCATCGCGGATCTCACGGTGCAGCTCTTCCAGGCTGTCGGCCTCGGTGTGGATGGCGGCGCCTACTGCGCTGGCCCTATAGGAGCCGTCGTCGGCTTCCTCCACAACAAACAGGATCTCGTTCATGGCTCGGCCTTCTGGTTGAAGTCTGGCAGCGCTGCCAAGCCGCTGGCCTGGCTCGGCAACAGCAGTCGTGAGCAGGGACTCAACCCCACCCTCACCGGCCGGCCCTCGGATCCCCTGCCGGTGGGCAGCTGGCTGTTCATCCCCAAGCGCCGCGCCGCTGCCAATGCCGACACAAGCACCACCACACTCCCCTCGGGCTTCTACACGCCGGAAACCCTGGCGGCCTATCTGGGCGTCTCCACCTCGACGATCTACAGCTGGAACTCCAGCGGCTACGGGCCGCCCTTCGTGAAACTGGGCAACCTGGTCCGCTACACCTACGAGGACGTGGAGCTGTGGCTGGCCAGGCAGCTGGAGCTCTCGCGGGGGTGAGATGGCCACGCAGCGGTGATGGCTGGGCTGACCGAACGCGATGGGACCGGTGGCTTCGGGCGGGAACCCGCTACGGCCAGACCGTTCACATGCCGTTACAGTGCTTGTAACAATCTGAAACGTGCATGACCGATCCCGCTCCCCGCTTTGGCTTCGTCGCCTTCGCTGAAACCTGGAATGGCCGTCTGGCCATGCTCGGCTTCGTGATTGGCCTCGCCACCGAGCTGCTCACCGGGCAGAGCATCCTCCAGCAGATCGGCCTCGGTTGAACGCCATGAGCACCGACTACTCCACCGCCATCGCCGCCGTCATCGGCCTGGTCGTCGTCCTCACCGCCATGACGGTCTTTGTTCTCCGTCGCCCCAGCGATCTCGCTCCCACCCCCAGACGATGAACACCGGCACCCTCGCTCTTCTGCTGATCGGTGCCTGGCTCACCGCTGCTCTGTTGCAGCCGCGCGGCGCTGCCGACTGAGCACTGGCTTTCCGGCCTTCCGCTCCAGCTTCAGCTTCCATCCCCCATTCCAGAGATTCAATGACCAATACCTCCGCCAACGACCAGTGGTTCCAGCACCGCGCCGAGCAGCTCATCCACATGGAGCAGCTCAAGCGGGTTGAGCGGTTCAACGGTCGTGCCGCCATGCTCGGCATCGTGATCGGCATCCTCACCGAGGCGATCACCGGCTCCGGCATCGCCCATCAGATCGGCCTTGGTGCCCTGGTGGACGGCTATGCCGCGTGCCGCACCCAGTTCCTGCCCTTCTGCTTCTGAGGCTCCGCCCCTCCGGGCACACCCATCAGCCCCTGGCCATGCCGGGGGCTTTTCCATGATCAGCGCTCCTCACGTCACCACCCCATGACCGGCAACCTCCAGGCAATCGGTTTCCTCTTCTCCTGGGTGCTCGGCTGGGGAATCGGTGGTTCCCTGATCGATGCGGGGCTGATCAACGCGGGCGTCTATTCGCTGGAAGGACCCCAGCTGGGCACGCTCGCGACCTTCGTGATCTGGAGCCTGATCTGGGGTGGCGGTGGGGTCTGGCTCTACTGGCGCTGGACCCACAAAGTCACCAAATGGGGGGGGGGGGATGCAAGGTCAAGTCGAGCTAGAAGATCGGCGTGAGCAACAGGGATATTCATGGAAGCACCTGCCCTGTTCCACCCCGGCGGTTTCCAGCGATCAGCGTCAGCCCTCGGCTCCAGCCTCGCCACCGCAATGGATCGGTGGCTGCCGTGCTGCCGATGGCGTTGCCGCTTCACCCTGCTGGTGTTTGCGCCCTCGGCCGCCGTGCTGCTGCTGGCCGCCAGCTGGCTGGCACACAATGCGCGCCAGCAGGTTCTGACGGCCTTGAAACTGCATCAAACCCACGCCATCGCGCTGGCGAACCAGTCCCTCAAAGACAGGCTGGCTCAGGCCGAGGGCGACCTCGACATGCTGACGGCGCGGCCGGAGCTGCAGCGCTGGCTGGCCGAACCCAGCCCTGCCAACCGCGCCGCCCTGGCCCAGCTCACGGGCGTGGTGGCCGAGGCCAGCGGCCACTACGACCAGATCCGCTGGCTGGATGCCGCCGGTCGGGAGCAGGTGCGCATCAACTGGCGCGGCGGCCGCGCCACACCCCTGGCTGCTGACGCCCTGCATGACAAAAGCCGCCGTTATTACGTCATTGCCGCCAAGCAGCTGGCGCCGGGGAGCACCTACATCTCACCGCTGGATCTCAACGTCGAAAACGGGCGCATCGAAACGCCAGAGAAACCGGTGCTGCGGCTGCTCCGCCCGATCGCGCCGGATCCCGCCAACCCGCAGCGGCTCATCACCCTGGTGCTGAACCTGCTGGGCCAGCCGCTGCTGGAGAGCTTCTCCGCCGTGGGCACCGAAGCTGACAGCACCCTGCTGCTGCTCAACCGCAGGGGCTTCGCGCTCTACAGCCCTGACGGCAAGGCGGACTGGGGCTTCATGACGGGCAAGCCCGCCGCCTTCCCGCGCCGCGATCCGGCGGCCTGGCGGCTGATCCAGGCACAGACCAACGGCCAGCAGCTCCTGGCCAGCGGCCTGTGGACCTGGCAGTCCCTGCATCCGTTTCAGACCAACCTCTTCACCAGCGAACACGACGGCAGCGATCTGCGGCCGTTTGACACCAGGCCGCGCTGGATCGCCGTCAGCCACATCAGCGCAGCGCAGCTGGCGCAACGGCAATGGGCCGTCACCCAGCCGATTGCCATCAGCACCGCACTGGGCCTGGCCGCCCTGGCGGGATTCAGCGCCTGGGTTGGCCGCAGGCTAGAGCGGGGCCACCAGGCCGACAGTCGGCTCGCCCTGGTGGCCCAGAACGCGGCGAATGTGATCTACGCCGCCGATGCCCAAGGCCGCCTCATCTGGGTGTCGGATTCCACCCAGACGCAGCTGGCGCTCGACCCCAGCACCCTGCTGGGCCGTCCCCTCGCTGCCCTGCTCCTGGAAGACGACCGCCCCCTGGCCGAACAGGCCCAGGCGCAGCTCAGCCAGGGCCAGACGGCCACCTTCCAGGGCCGTATCCTCGATGGCGCTGGCGTTGAGCACTGGCTGGAGATCAGCAGCCGCTCGGCGGTGGCCGCCGATTGCAGCCTCCAGCAGGCGGGCGCCTGGCGCCTGATCGATATCGAGCACCAGCAGCAGCAAGCGCTGGACCAGGCCCAGCAGCACATGGCTGCCGTCACAGCGAATGCCCCGGTCGGCATGGTGCTCACCACCGCCGACGGCCGGTTTGTGGAGGTCAACCCAGCCTTCTGCGCCATGCTCGGCCTCAACCGCCAGCAGCTGCTGGCCTCCACCTGGCAGAAGATCACCTACCCAGCCGATCTGGACGACGATCTGGCCCTGGTGCAGCAGATCCTCAAGGGCGAGCGCAACACCTACCGCCGCCGCAAGCGCTTTCTCCATGCCGACGGCCATGTGATCTGCGGGGACCTCTCGGTGGCCACCCTCCGCCGGGATGACAGCGTGGTGGAGTCGTTCATCGCCCAGGTGATCGACATCAGCCGCAGCGTCAAGACCGAGCAACAGCTCAGGCAGGCCAGGGAGCACTACCGGCTGCTGGCGGAAAACGCCGCCGATGTGGTGCTCAAGTGCGACCACCGGCACCAGCTCAGCTGGATTTCACCCTCGGCGGCCGAGCTGTTCGGCAGCAGCACCGACAGCATCCTCAACAGCGCCCTGCCGGACTGGCTGCATCCGGACGACCGGCAGGCCTTCCAGGACTACCACCAGCGCCTGGCGCGTCAGCTCGCTCCCACCGCCAACGGAGCGGGCCAGCTGCTGCGCCTGCGCACCGGCGGCGGCAGCGACCGCTGGGTGGCGCTGCGGATGCAGCTGCTGCGCGATCGCGGCCACGCCATCCAGGGTGCCGTGATCAGCCTGCGCGATGTGCACGAGATGACCATCGCCCGCCAGCAGCTCGACAGCCAGCGCCTCTTCCTGCGCGCCACGCTCGACTCGCTCCTGGATCCGCAGCTCACCCTCGATCCGCTGCGCAACGAGAACGGGCGGATCGTCGACTTCCTCCTGGCCGACGGCAACAGCGCCAGCTACGCCTTCCTGGGCCAACCGGCCAGCCGCCTGTTGGGCCGCACGATCACCAGCATCTTCCCGGGGGTCGCCAAGCAGGGCCTGCTCGATTGCTACCGCAACGTGATGGACTCCGGCGAACCGCTGCTGCTCACCGATTTCGTCTACACCGACCAGGAAGTGCTGGACCGCGACCTCGTGGTTGATCTCAGCGCCGTGCGGGCAGCCGACAGCCTCTCGCTCACCTGGCGTGATGTCAGCGAGCGCTACAGCAAGGCGCAGGCCCTGGCCGCCTCAGAAGAGCGCTACCGCCTGCTGACCGATAACGCCATCAGGCTGATCGTGCGCATCCGGGACAACCGCCTGATCTGGCTCAGCAACAACGCCCAATCCATCCTCGGGGCGCCGCCTGAACAGTGGATCGGCCGGAGCGTGCAGGAGCTCCTCCATCCCGATGATCTGGCGCTCACCCTCAGCGCCCAGACCGCCCTGCAGCAGGGCGGAGCGATCGAGCGTCAGGGCCGGCTGCTCACCGCCGATGGCACCTACCACTGGTTCTCCATCGCCGCCAAGCCCTTCCTCGATGCCCATGGCACACCCGATGGCTTCCAAGTGTCGCTGTGCAACATCGATCAGGAGGTAGCCGCCGCAGCCGAACTCGATTACCGCGCCAGCCACGATCTGCTCACCGGACTGCTCAACCGCAATTCCATCCTGGAGCGCCTGGAGGCCCTGCTGGCTGATCCCGATCCGCGCGCCGGCAGCACCGGCGTGCTGTTCATCGATGTCGATAAGTTCAAGCAGGTGAACGACACCTGCGGCCATGCCGCCGGTGATGCCGCGCTCATCACCCTGGCCGATCGCATTCGCCACTGCCTGCGCCAGAACGATCTGGCCGGCCGCATGGGCGGTGATGAACTGCTGGTTGTGTTCCAGGGCCTCCATGCCCGCGAGCAGGCCACCGCCATTGCCGAGAAACTCCGGGCCGCTGGCTGCCAGCCCATCCCCCACAACGGTGGCAACCTTGAGGTCAGCCTCAGCATCGGCGTCGCCATCGCCAACCCAGGCGAAACCGTCGACACCCTCATCGCCCGCGCCGATGCCGCCATGTACTCCGCCAAGCAAGGCGGCCGCAATCAGGTGATCACCATCGACACCGACATCGATCCCAACAGCCAGCTCCAGCAGAACCACTCACGGGAGGCGGCCTGAGGCGGCTGCAGCAGGTGCCCGCCAGCCAGCACCAGAACGCTTGAGTACCCATCGCCGTTGGGCCACAAGGCGCTCTTCCAGCTCCACCGGAAGGTGGACCCGCACTGACAAACCCGGCACCTGAGTCAGCACGCCGTTGAGCCGTCTGCGACAGCAGGACCTGGTGCGCTGATCCGTCAAGGCCGCTGGGCGGTGTCGATCAGCAGGTTCTGCAGCAACTCTGTGCTGCTGATCAGCAGGTGAGCCATCCAGATGCTCGTCAGCCTCGGCTCCGCCATTCGATCGCCCCGGCACTGGCCGATGGCCTGCTTGATCTCAGCCAGCTCCCGGTCGATGTTGCGCACCATCGCCTCGGTGGTCTCGCGGGGCGTGGGGCGGGGAGGTGTCTGCATGAGTTGCGCCCTGGCGGGTCTTCAGCCGAACCGGTAGTGCTTGCGCATAGGGGCGTGCACATCCCAGGTGCAGCTCAGGCCCTGCTCGAACACCACCAGATCACCGGCTCCGAACCGGACCGGCTTACCGCCCTCCGGGGTGACGGTGACATCACCCTCCAGCAGCAGGCAGGTCTCATGCTCGTCGTAGGTCCAGGGGAAGGTGCTGACCCCACAGCCCCAGGTCGGCCAGCTCGTCACGCCCAGGCTCTGCAGCTCCGCCGGATCCGGGTTGGACGTGACCGTGATGCCGGCTGCCATGGCTTTCTGCGTGAGGACCGGGGGCATTGTCGGCGGCAGCCAGGTAATAGGCGGTGAGCACAGCGTCGCACCGAGAGGTGCGCTTGCAACTCCTCCGGGGCGTTCCTCCACGACAGCCGCGATGGGTCATGGCCACTGCCACCTCTGCTCCTCCTCCCGCCACCAGCACTGCCGCCGCCTCCAGCGGCCAGGGCGCTGACGACAACTACGCACCCGCCGGCCAGAACGCCGATGGGAGAACTGATCCCCAGGGCGACACCACCTCAGGCGAATCGGCAGCGCCGCCGGCAACGGCAGCCGCCGCTGCCGCTGATCCCGGAGCCGACGACAGCCGCTCCTCCGATCCGCTCAAGGCCGAACGCCGCAAGAACAACCAGCTGGAAAAGGAGATCCGCACCCTTCGCCAGCAGCTGAACCGCTTCTCGGAGATCAACCCCGAGGTGCCCCGTGACCCTCCGACTGCTGCACCTGTTCTTCTCACCCTTCAAAGCCATGAATGCTCTGCTCGATCGCATCGTCGCCGTGATCGCCGACTTCCAGTCACGCGAGGCGGACCTGCGCCAGCAACTGGCCGATGCCCTGGAGGATGACGCCGCGGACGCTGCTGCCATCGATGCGGCTCGCCGCGATGCCCTGGCTGCGATGGAACGCGCCGCCACGGCTGAGGCGCTGATGGCCCAGCTGCAGGCCAGCGCCGATGACGCCACCAGCCAGCTCACCGCCATCGACGCCTTCATCGATCCGTTCGTGCCGGCCCTCACCGAGGTTCAGGTCGCCGCAGATGACGAGGCCACAGCCGTCACTGAGCCGGATGCCGCCCCTTCTGAGGCGACGACTGTTGAGGTTGTCGCAGGCGACAACTCTGGTGCCCATGATGCTGCCCCTGAGCCGGACACCGATTCCGACGAACCCGCAGCGGCCTGATCGCCATGCCGCGCCGGAGCAAGGACTTCTACCGCGGCATCTCCTTCCAGCCGCCCGCTGCCGTCGCGGCTGCTGCCCGTCGCGCCCTCGAACGGCGCGCCCAGCAGCCGCCTTCTCAGCGGGGTTATGACGCCGGTGGGCCTGGCCCGGGCCCGCCAGCTCGCCAATCGCCAGGAGCTCGCACCGCAGACGATTGATCGGATGGTGAGCTACTTCGCTCGCCATGCTGTCGACAAGCAGGGCTCCACCTGGAGCACCTACGGCAAGGGCCGCCAGGCCTGGGATGGCTGGGGCGGCGACCCCGGCCTGCGCTGGGCCCGCTCCATCGCCCGCCGGATGGATGTCGCCGAGAAGCGCGGCAGACGCTGAACGGTCCTCAGGCCGGATCGCGATCGATCACCAGCAGCAGGCCGCCGATGATCGCCAGGTTCTTCAGCAGCTGAATCCGCTGCATGGTGTCGGCCACATCGCTATGGAAGATCAGCGTCGTCGGCACCAGGAACAGCAGCAGCAGGATCGCCCCCAGCCGTGCCTTCCAGCCGCTGATCACCAGAGCGGAGCCCACCGCCATCAGCGCCATCGCCGCCACCAGCAGCAGCGGCGCCAGCGGCAGGCCCTTGGCGGCGATCACGCCGGCCACGGCGCCAAAGCCCGTCAGCTTGCCGATCACGGCATTCACGAACACCAGGCACAGCAGCACCCGGGCGATCCGGTTCAGCAGGGAGGGTCTACGGGTCTGCTCGGTCATGGCGCTGCTGCATCTGGCGGCATTGTGCGCACCACTCGACTCGGGTGGCGTGCCGCAGGGAAGGCCCCTGCAAGCCGCTGACCCGCCGGGGCCTGTGCCAGGGGCCCGGAGGCCCCCAGCCTCAGAGCACCGCCACGGTGCCCAGGCGCCTGGCCTGCAGCTTGCGAGCCAGCTGATGCGCCAGCTGCGCCGGAATGAAGCGGGGCTTCTTCACCGGCACGCCACGGCGGCCATAGAAGACCACATGGCGCTCGGCATCATGCGTCTTGATGCCACCGGGATAGACATAGACCGCCAGCTGGCGGATCTCGCAGCGGGGAGAGGAGGAGGCCATCACGAAGGAGGCGAGGGACACCCGCGTCAGGCCTCGGCTGTAGCGACCCGGCCGAACCTGACGAAAACTGCCCGTCCATCGGCTTGCAGACATTGGGTACGGTCCGTGGCGAGACAGCTGGGGCAGCGGGCCTTCCTCCCTCCCCTCGCCGACCGTGTT
This sequence comes from Synechococcus sp. CBW1004, assembly GCF_015840715.1. Lineage (NCBI taxonomy): Bacteria > Bacillati > Cyanobacteriota > Cyanophyceae > Synechococcales > Synechococcaceae > Synechococcus > Synechococcus sp. CBW1004. The sequence continues at coordinate 925,481 of NZ_CP060397.1, forward strand.
GGCTACCGGGCCCCGCCAGTGCTGCACCTATCCGCCAGCAGGCTCTGTGTCTCCGGTGGATCAGCTGTGGTGATCTGCCGCGCCGTGGTGGTCGTCGGCCATTCGCTGGCCCGTTTCCCCGCTGAGTGGCGCTGTCTGGCCATGGCGGCTGCGACCAGCAAGAAGGCGAGGCACCAGCATGAGCCCCGCCTGGCGCCTGCCCTCAGAAGGGCAGCAGTGCCTCAAGCGCCGGATCAACGGACATGGCCGGCGCAGCTGCCCGCTGCTCAAACAGCACCTGGGCCGCCAGCTCAGCCAGCCGTGGCCAGCGCTCACCGCAGAACACCAGATCTTCCAGGAGCTGGCAGGAGATCTGGTGGCAATGTCCGCAGAGATCCAAGCCGCGGAAAACTGCGCATCAATCAGACTTCAGGGCAGACGATTTCTCTCAGGATCTCCACACAGGTGGCACGGAGATCCGGTGGCAGGGAACCGATGCGACGCCTGACCAGAGGCATCGCCACAGACGTCATCCGAATCAGGCGACACCGGGAGGACACCTTCAGTCCGCTCTGGCTGAACTGGGGGTGATCAGCCGGGATATCCAGCTCATCCCTGTGGGCTGCTCCTGCAACCTTTGAGCTGATGAAGGCAAGGAGAACATCCTGATGGCGGTCACTCAGGCAGATCACCATCGCCGGGCAGGGGTTGACGTTGGGCCCATCCGTGAAGGGAAACGCCACCAGGACGATTTCAGAGCGAGCCTGTATGAGCCCGCCGCGACCGGCTCGCCGTCACTGAAGCTGTAGAGATCAGGCTCCAAGGCAAGGTCATCGAACGCATGACCAGCCTGCGCGATCTGTGCCAGCTCATCGCTGCCGAGCTCGCCGCAGTCCTGCCCCAGCTGCTCCAGCAGCCAGCGGCGATCAGCGTCGGGGAGGCTCCGGATGACCTCCAGGAGGTTCCTGGTGAGTTGCGGGTTGGTCATGGATCGAGGCTATCGCCGTCCGCCATGCTCAGGATCGGCACTGGCCGGAGCGGAGTCGAGGCGTTGGGTCTCCAGGTCTCCTTCCCAGCAGAGGCACCCCCGAAAAGCCCGGATCTCGCCTTGCTGCTCAAGCTGGGGCAGCGTGGGCAAGCTCAAAGCCACCTGTCTCATCTTGCTGTGGGCACCCGATGCTTGCATTGTCTGAGCCAGTAGGCGGCCGCGATGGCTCAGGCATGTCCCGACGTTTCGTCCTACGAACGATAGTGGCTGCCCATGAGCCGGCAGCCGCAAGCGTCAGCAGACATTGTGTAAGACCCGATACAGGGACAATCACCACACCGTAGTTTTCAGGATCGAGATTCGCGGCGACAGGACAAAGATCGCCCGATTGCAGGTTTGCCTCGAGTCTGTTCTTGGTGAGACCAACCTTCAGGTGCAAGGGGAAGATGACATACTCCGGAATTGCTGTGATCATCTGTTTGATCCCGTACGTGCCGCTCACGATCCTGCGAGCCACTCCAGACAGATCGCCGGGCATTGATTCTTCCGACCGAATGCTCGACTGAGAGCAGCTAGCCGCAGATCTTTGCCATGTCGACAACCGCGTGGTCTGCATGGAGAAGCATTCGTGGTCCAGAGGAGCGCCGAGGCTTCTCAACAACCAAGTGCCACCCACCGTCCCATTTCTCAGCAGCACTGCCCCGGCAGCGCCAGGATGCCTGCAGGCATGTAGACGACGTGGCGGCGAGCACCATCACTCTTTGATTACCTTGCAGAGGCTGAGCCGATGTTCGGAGGAGCCATGCCAGACCAGACCACGCCTCTTGGAAGACCATCCCATGTGGTCGTCGTCGGAGCTGGATGGGCTGGCTGGGGAGCCGCCAAGGCACTCTGTGAAGCCGGACTTCGTGTCACCTTGATTGATGGAGGGCCTGATCCAACAGGTCGTCAACCAAGCACAACCAAGAGCGGCAAGCCTTTCGAGGCAGGCACGAGAGGGTTCTGGAAAGACTATCCCAACATCAATGCTCTCACCGATGAACTCGGCATTGGGGATGTCTTCACGGACTTCACGACGAGTGCATTCTGGTCGCCCGATGGGTTGGAGGCAACAGCGCCCGTCTTTGGAGATGCGCCCCAATGGCCAAGTCCCCTTGGTCAGATGGTAGCAACCATCACGAACTTCACACGACTACCCATTCAGGACCGGCTCAGCATTGCTGGACTTCTTTATGCGATGCTTGACCTCAACCGCAGTGAAAAGACGTTCCAGCAGTACGACGATCTCGATGCGCAATCACTCTTTGTTAGGCTCGGCATCAGTGAGCGGCTCATCAATGAGTTCTTGCGCCCCACCCTGCTGGTTGGCTTGTTCAAGCCGCCCGAGGAGCTTTCGGCTGCGGTTACCATGGAGCTTCTCTATTACTACGCCCTGGCCCATCAAGACTCATTTGATGTCCGGTGGATCAAGTCGAAAAGTATCGCCGAACATCTGTTTGCTCCGCTCAGTCGAAGGCTGATCTCCTGCCATCATCTGCAGGTCCTGGGCGGAACGTTGGTCACACGGGTGAATTTGGCGTCTCGCTTAAGAGTTTGCGGAAAACCGTCAGAAACGCCGCGTTCCTCCCTCGCGTGATCTGATTACGCGCTGTTCGGGCTGGATTCGTTGATTCAGCGGTTCAGAACGCCAGATTTCAGGCGTTTTGCCCCGTTGGGGCTTCCTGGAAGCCGCCTCGTTGGCACACCTCTGGGCAACCACCTGTTCATGCCGCCGCCATCGCCGGTTTGAGCAGGTTGCCCAGCCGGATCAGGTTGTAGGCGATCACGTGCAGGCCAAACACTGCACCCACCTTTTCGGTGCCGCGCAGCTTGAACTGACGCAGACCGCCCCACTGCTTGATCCAGCCAAACACCTTCTCGATGCCGCGGCGGGCATTGATCGACTTGCCGTAGCCCTCATGGCGAGTGGTGCGGCCATCAATGGCGGAACCACCAGAGCGAGCAGTGTTCTGAGCCACGTGAGGTGTGACTCCGATGCGGCGCATCTCTGCGACAAAGCCCCTGGTGTCGTAGTTCTTGTCGGCACCGATCGTTTTCTGGTGGGCACCGGGACGATCTGCCGCCATCACCTTGGCGGCATCCCGCTCTCCGGTGCCCGTCGCTTGCGTGACGCGACAGTCGACGATCAGGGCATGGCGGTTGTCCATGAGCACGTGCCCCCGGTAGCTGGGCAACGCCGGATGGGCCTTGGATTTGCGGCACAGCAAGGCATCCGGATCGACGCCGGAGCGATGGGTCTTGTTGCTGAGCTTGATGCCGCGGAAATCCCCTTTCGCGCGCTTCCTGCCGGGCTTTGGAGCACCAAAGCCCTCGCCAGGGCCCGATGGCGGCGGCGGCGGATCGTCCTGCCCATCAATTCGCTCCAGCGAGGCATGGGACGCCCAGGCCTGCAGCAGGGTGCCATCCACCGAGAAGTGCTCATCGCTGAGCAGCGGCCTGACCTCCGGCGCACCCATCAACTTCTCCAGGAAGCGCCCCATCACCTCCTCGTTGAGCAGCCGCTCGCGGTTCTTGGTGAACGTTGTCGGATGCCAGATCGGATCATCCGGGCTGAGACCCACGTAGCCGCAGGCCCGGCGAAGCCGTACCAGCGAAACAGCAGGTTGTAGTGGAGCTGCTCCAGCAAAAGACGCTCCGAGCGGATGCCATAGAACGCCTGCAGCAACGAGGCCAGAAGCAGCTGCTCGGGCGGCACCGATGGCCGGCCTTCTGAGGCGTACAGCGCGCAGAAGGTGGGATTGAGTCGATCAAGGGCCTGATCGGCCAGCTTGCGGATCCGCCGCAGCGGATGACTGGCCGGAATCCGATCCTCGACCGAGACGTAGGAGAACAGCGAGCCGGTGCGCTCCTGTCGACCTCGCATCACAGGGTGGGCGGTTGCCCCATTTTCGCAGGGATGGGCGGGTTTTTCAGCGAACTCTTAACGGCGCCATGGCCAGCAGAGCCTGCCTCCTCAGAGCCACTACCCCGATCTTTCTCCATCCCCTACTGCTCTCGATCCGATGCAGACGAACGCGCTGGTGTCCCGCTCCTGGAACGGGACACCGATCTCACGGCGAACCGCCGACGGCTACGTCAATGCGACAGCCATGTGCAAAGCCAACGGCAAGCGGTGGAAGGACTACCGCGAGTCCGACCGGTGCCAGCTCTATCTGGACGCCCTGGAAAGCGTGGCCGGAATTTCCGTCCACGCTCTTGTTGAGTCCCGCTCAGGCGGTGCCGGTGGCGGCGGCACCTGGGTCCATCCCCAGGTCGCGGTCGACCTGGCCCGCTGGATCAGCGCCCCGTTCGCGGTCTGGATGGACGGTTGGTTTCTCGAGAGCGCCCAGCAGGCCGCGCCGGCGCCAGTGGAGACAAACCCGCCCAGGCTCCGGGAGGCCGAGGTGATCGCCCTGGTGGAGCGCAGCATCGGCCTTTTCGAGCGGCTGGGGGGGCTGGATCAACGCGACAAGCTGCTGTTCAAGGACATCGTGCGTAGCAACGTGCTGACCGCCAGCTCGGGGCAGGCGCTTCTACCGGGCATTGGCGCCGATGAGGAGTTGACCCTGGGCGATGCCTGGCTGGAGGTGTTCCAGCAGGTGCTGCCGCGAACCCAGTTCTGCGCGGCAGGCAAGCTCGTCGCCAAGGCCTACCGAGAGGAGTTCGGCCAGGAGCCGCCCTGCCGTCAGCAGTACGTCGACGGGGCACCCCGCCAGGTCAGGAGCTACCGGCGCTCCTGGCTGGTCGACACACTGCAGCGGCTGCGCAGCCAGCTGGGGGGAAGCTGATGGGGTTACCAAGAGCACGCGCCAGCCGCCCTCAGCTTCCGGCCAACCAGGTCACACTCTCCAACGCCCAGGAATGGGCTGATGCACGATCAGCTGGCCAAAACCTCGGAGTCAGCGAGAAAACCTTGGGCCGCTGGCGCAAGGCCGGCTTCCTCCAGCCCGGAGTGCATTGGCGCCGCAAATTCCCGAGCACCAATTCACCCGTTCTATATCACCTGGAGCGCTGCAATACGGCGATGAATGAAGCAACTGCACGCTCTGCCGCCCTGCTGGAGACGTGAGTCAAAGCGATGAGGACGCTATTCACCCCACGAGTTGCCAGCAGCCTTCCAAGTCCCCCGCGGGGCCTGCAGTCGCAAGTAGGACAGCTCCCATGCGGAGACTGCACGGGGCGCCGCAGGTCCAGGCCTGAGGGCGCCCGGCCTACTCTGAGAAGGCTTCCTTGCCGAGGACATCAGAGGAGTACACACCATGCGTCTCGCCGAGCTGCAGCACCTGGCACCTCAGATCCATGAGCTGCTGGGCCGTTTCGGAGCGAGCAACCTGGCTGTCTTCGGGTCTGTCGCCAGGGACCAGGCGAGGCCTGGCAGCGATGTGGACCTGCTGGTGGATCTGCCAGATGGGGCCAGTCTGTTTGATCGTGCAGAGTTGAAGTCGGCCCTGGAGGAGCTGCTGCTGACGCGGGTGGATCTGATCCGGCGTCGCAACCTGAAGCCCGGCCTCAGGGATGTCGTGGAAGCAGAGTCCGTCGCACTCTGATGGAGCCGAGAGATCGCCAAGCTCTTGAAGACATCCTTGGAGTTCTGGATCGCGCTTTGGAGTTCCCGGTCCAGAACTACCAGACGCTGGAGAAGACAACCTATTTTCAGGATGCGGTGATTCGATGCCTGGAGGTGCTCGGAGAGGCCACAAAGCGATTGAGCAGTGAAGTCCGGCTCGCGAACCCTGAAATTCCCTGGCGTGCCATGGCAGGAATGCGCGACGTGCTGATCCATGCCTATGACCAGATCGATCTGGAGGAGGTCTGGATGGCCTATCAGCGCTTCCCTGAGATCAGGCGCCAGGTCGCCGACATCCTTGAGAAGAACGGGTAGGGCCGACTCTCTGATGGCTTCAAGGTGAGGCCGTCGGCAGTGTCGAGGCAACCAGGACGTCGTGTGCGCGCTGGAAGGCGGCTTCCGTACCTGCCGCCGAAGCCCAGGGATAGGAGCGCAGGTGTACCTCGAGGCTGTGTCCCATCGAGCGGGCCGCCGAGCCGGCATCGAGGTGCATCGACAGTGCCAGGGCGGCCTTGGGCTGGGAACCGCTCAGCTCCAGCAGATCGAGGATGTGCAAGGGCTCCAGCAGCTCCGGCGGGGGGTAGGCAAAGGCCGTGCGCCGTGATGCCAGAGAGCCTTGAACGGTGGTGGGACTGGCCACGCGATGGGGTGGGAGTGCATCCGTCCAGCGTCACAACGCCGCCGCTAGAACGAACCATTTTTCCTGCGAAGAAGGAAGCTGACCGCCTATGGGCCGGAACCATGCGGATCCCGCATCCTTTGCGCTGCCGGAGATCCAGATGCCTCGGCCGCGGTTATGCCAGGGGCATGCCAGCGAGTCCCATTCCCGTTCCGCCCATACCCAGGCCCCTCCCGGAGCTGCTCCCTCCAGGGGCGGATGGCTTCGCGGTGGTGGATCTGGAGACCACCGGCACCGGCCAGCTCTGCCGGATCGTGGAGATCGCCCTGCTGCTGCTCTCGCCCGAGGGGGAGCTCCAGCAGGAGTGGACGACGGTGATCGACCCGGGCGTCCCCATCCCCAATGCCGCCGTCCACGGCATCGATGACGCCCTGGCTTCCTCGGCCCCGGTGTTCGCGGATGTGGCACCCGAGCTGGCGGGCCTGCTGCACGGCCGCGTGCTGGTGGCCCACAACCTCGATCGCGGCTGTTTGCCTGGGCAAATCCGTGGCCCGATCCTGCGGCACCACTTCTGGGAGGCCGGCAGCCGCCACCCGGAGCTGGTGGTGAATCTGGGCGATGGGATCGACACGATGCCCAACCCCTTCCAGAGCCTGGGGAAGCTCTGCGCCGCCCGCGGCATCACCCTGACCGGCGAGGACGCCACCTGTTCTCTGAAACAGCCTCGCCATGGGTGACACCCGAGCCCTGGCGGCCCTGCTGCGCCACGGACTGCCCCATCTGCAACCCTCGCGTGCTGCCGCACGGGTGGCCGGATCCGCTGCCGCTGCCCGACCTGCTTCCCTGCGGCCGCGTCTCTCAGGGCTGCCCCAGCCGGCCCCGCCCAGCCACGACTGGTTGCCCACAACCGTGACCATTCCCTCTGCCGGGGGAACCATCGCCTTCCTCGGCGAGGACGCCCACGGCTGGGAATTCAAGGTGCAGAAGGCCCTGGAGCACGCCATCAGCCTCGGGCTCATTCCCGTCCCTCTTGATCCGGATGCCACGGCTGATCTGGTCGTCGTCAGCAGCGTGTTCATCGACAGCCCGCTGATGCGCCACCTCCGCACCGCCGGCACCGCGGTGGTGGAGAGCAACGCGTTTCTGGAAGCTCAGCGCGGGCGTGCGCTACCGGGGAAGCGGTGGGGGGAGCTCTGACCCTGGGCGGCAGGGTGATGCCAGCTCAGCCCCTTCAGCTCAGCAGGGCATCACGCACATCCGAGAGCCGCACCATCAGGGTGGAGGGATCGAGCGGGGAGGGCTCAAAGCCCATGTGCAGATAGAACGCTCTGGCTGCTGGTGATGCGGGCCTGGGCCTCGATGAGCGCCTGCTCAAGCAGCTGCCGATTGCGGATGGGGCCGGCACAGCGACCAAAGCGGCGCCACTCAGCCGCGAGGGACTGAACGCGCCAGCCGAGCTGATGAGCAGCCCGACCGATGACCTGATCAGCGCCACGGGCACCGCCATGAAGGAGGAGATGAACAGCCCGGCCACCGCTGCGCTGGAGCAGGGCAGAAGCGATGCGCTCAACGGGCCAGGCCAGATCACGCCCGCCCCCGGCGACGATGACCAGAGAGCGATGGAGCTGAACAGGGCGAGACAGCAGGCCAGGGAGGGCCAATGCAGCGGCCGGGGCCACTGCAGCAGAAGACAAGCTCATGGCTACAGAGCAAACGAACGGGGCAAGTTGTCTGAGGATTTCGTTGCCGCCGGCGATGGGCTCGTGGCCTTTGGCGCAACCTTTATTCTACCAGTACAAGCGCACTGCAGGGCCGGCAGAACCGCTGCAGGGCAATGGAACTCAACGGGCCGATGCCACTGGAAGCCGAGGAATCTCGATGCAAAGAAGGGGCACTGAATGAGCCGCCAAACCAACACCGACCGCGCAGCCGCGCGAGGCCACCTGAGTCAGCACCCCGCGCACCGCAAGGGACGGGCCGCCACGCCACCGCAGCCGCGGGAGCGCGGCTAAGCCCGCTACCACCCACCACACCGGCCCCAGCGCGGAGGGCGGCGGCGGCTGGCCGATGCACGCCACGGCTCAGCCGGGCACGCTGAAGGACGGCCGACGACGACCGGAGCCCTGCGGTGGCTGCTCAGCCCCAGGGAACGTCCAGGAACTCCACCAGCAGCACGCCTCGGTGGGTGCCGTGGATCTTCACCAGTCCAGCCCTGGCGGCCTGCTCCATGCCTGCGCGCTCCTTGCGCACCTGCTCTGCTGTGGCCAGAACCCGCACCCAGCCGCCGGTCATGAAGTCTTCGTGGCCCGTCTCGAAAGCCTGCAGCCGCCAATGCCGGTTGCTGCTGCGCTCGTAGTAGAGCCCGCCACCCGTGGGATCTGTTCCCTCAGCCCAGACTTGATCGACCATCAGCTTGCCGATCGCCAGCGGGTCGTGGGCTGCGGCATCGATGGCATCGCCATCCAGCACCAGCGGATTGCCCGGGTCGTCGCGGTTGTCAGAGACGATCAGACGGGATGCCATGAATCGCAGTTTGGCCTCCACCAAACAGCTTCAGCCGAACGGTGCAAGAGATGCAAGAGAACGCCGTTGAACGGAAGGGCATCCTCCACAGCAATGGCACTGGAGGCTGGCGGGGAATCTCTTGCACAGGGGTTGCGGGACCTGGCGAAGCCGCTGCGGGAGGGCTTCTCTTGCAGATTCTCTTGCAGGCCCCTTGGCCAATCCCTGAGAATTCAGTCGGGGCGACAGGATTCGAACCTGCGACCTAGTGCTCCCAAAGCTCGCGTTTTGCTGATTTGCAAACGCCAGGCCAGTGCTGGGATCTCGCCCCAAAAAGCAGTTTGCCACTGGGTTTGACGGTGCCGCTACTTGGCTCCCGATGCCGCAGCGTGCCACTCTGTGGGGCGGAATCTCTCCCCAAATCTCTCCCATGCCTCGTCCGGGTGACTGGGTAACGCTTCTGCGGGCAGGTCTCTCCCACAGCCTCTCCCAGGAGGGATGCCGCTCTGGGATCACGGTCAACGAGAAGCGGGGCAAGGCGCGCGTCAACATCGCTGAGTCGCTGGGGAACGGACGCCGCCGTCAGGTGCCGCTGCCGATCGACTGGTCGTCGGAGAACGTTGATGCGATCCGGGATGCCGCCCTCGCCGTTTATCGCAACCTCGTTGCCGGAAAGCCGATCGAGACTGTCATTGCGGGTCTCTGCGCAGCCCAAAGTGATGACGACTCTCAGGATCCATCCCCCGTGGATGCCGGGCTGATCAACTGGCCGGCGTTGGTGGAAGCCTTCCGTGAGCGAAAGATCGGCAGTGGCGAGATCAAGCCAACGACCTGGACCAACACGTATGTCCGCCGCATGCGATTGATCCTGGCTGCGGTCGATCGTTGCCAGACACCGGTGCAGCTACTCGAGGCCATCACCGCTCCCTGGGCGAATCAGCCTGGATGCCGGGGACGGCAGCTTCAGGTGCAGCAGACCGCTGCAATCCTGCGCTGGGGTGTTGATACGGGCCGCCTCCCTGCAACCTGGGCACCCCCTCTTGATCTGACGCCCTATGTGGGCAGACGGCGTGAGACGGCCTCTGTGACAACGCCGCTGACGGTGGACGAAATTCAGGCGCTGGTGGAGGCGATCCCGGATCCCAAGTGGCGCTATGCGTTTCAGCTGCTCTCCGCCTATGGATTGCGCCCGGAGGAACTGCAGCACCTTGAAATCCGCAACGGGCGTCTCTGGTGCAACTACTCCAAGGTCTCCAGTCGGGGGAAGACCGAGCCACGGCCCCTGCGGCTGTTGCCCTGCGATCCGTGGGCTGCAGCCTGGAATCTGGAGGCCACCTTCCGCTCGGATCGCCTCCCCCCAATGAAACCGGGCCTTGGTGCCGATTCAATGGGTCTCTACATGCGCCGCCGTGCACTCTGGCGCGAGCTGCGGCGTCGCTACGAAGAACAGGGCGAGAAATTGGTGCTCTATTCCTGCCGCCATGCCTATGCACATCGGGCCCATACGCTCTGCCCGATGCTGCCCACCAAATTCGTCGCGGCGGCCATGGGGCACAGCCTGGAGACGCACCTTGCCGCCTACAGCCGCTGGATCGGAGATGACGAAGTGGATGCTGCCTTCGAGCGGGCGTCGCAGCGGATGGAGCAGGATCTCCGTGCAGGCTGAAGGGTCTTGGGCTGCACATTTCAAGCAGCTCAAGGTCAACTGAGCTGCTTCTCCAGACGCTCGGCAGAGCCCTGCAGTCCATCAAGGATCGCGCCGGCCAATGGCTCTGGAAAACCGCTGGGCAGCTCCTGCTGCACCGTGGCGATCACCTCGGGGGTTCGGGCCACCAGGTCGGCCACCAAAGCCTCGGCCTCGGCGCCCAGCCCCATCCGGCTGGCGGTGCTGATCAGATGACGGAGTTGCACCTGCATGGGCTTGTTGGTGCGGCTCTTGGTCCCATGCCAGGTCATCGCCAGGCGCAGCTCCTGCTCGGGCCATTGGCCGGCTGCCTTGCCGATCACCGGCCAGGCCGAGAGCACGTCGTACAGCGGGGTGAGTCGGTAGCTGCCGCCCGGCAGCAGGAAGAGGCTGAAGTTCTTGGCGTGGCCGTCGATCGCTCGCAGCATCCAGAACAGCACCTGGGCCTGAAAGAAGCAGCGCAGATCCTCTGCTGCCTGGGCGGACTGGGCGAGCAGCTCGGCGATGGCCACCATGCCCGGACCGCCCTGGTTTTCGTATTTCTGCTCCGGCGGCGTGCCGGTGGCCTGGCAGAAGTCCTCGACCGGCAGACGCAGCCAGTGGTTGCCGCATGGATGCAGCCGCCGATCAAAGCGCTCCACGATCAGACAGCGCTGGCCGTCAAAGCTGGCCAGCGTGCTGGCAGCCATCGGCAGGCCATAGGCCGCCAGGATCCGGCCACAGAGCCACTCGTTCTCCACCGAAGAGGAGAAGTCGATCTGGCCGCTGCCCACCCGGCCCATCGGCAACTTGAACAGATGGGTGGTGGGGGTGCTGCCCTGGGGACGGCACCACCGGTTTTGATGCCAGAGCAGGGCTGTTTTCTCCTGGGCTCCGGCGATCGAGAGGCGCAGTTCCCCTTCGGCGCCGGCCGTGTCTCCCGGCAGCGGTTCTGCCACCACTCCCCGCAGCAGGCGGCCGATGGCTTCATCCGAGAGCGGGGTGGCCTCGATGCGATCCAGGCCGGCGGGTTCTTCCTCAGGGGGCAGGAGCTGCACCGCTCCGGCGCAGTCGCGCCCCACAGCCTCCAGCAGCTCAAAGGCGCTGGTGCCCCGCAGCGAGAACCGCCGCTGCAGCCGCCGAAGGATGGTCTCGTTGTCGGGGAGCAGGTTGGCGAACCATTGCTCAACCACCTCCCCTCGCAGCGCAGGCGCAGCCAGGCCAACCGGCAGCGAGAGCGAGAGGGGCCGGAACTGAGGCGAGCTCAGCCACACGGGGTCGTAGTGGAACTCCTGCGGGCCCCGTCCCGGTACGCGCCATTCCCCCACCCGCTCGCCGTTCATCCAGACGGCCAGCTGCCGCGTGTGGCTGGGGCGGCCCATCACCACTCCGCCGGTTCCGTGCGGCGCCGGCGGAGCCGCACCACCAGCTCCAGATCCAGGGCGGCGAGGATCAGCAGCAACCGCTCCAGGGTGAAACGGCCGGGATTGAGCTCCAGGGCCGAGAGGCGTGCCTGGCTGATGCCACCGGCCTTCTGCGCCAGGACCGACTGACTGAGACCGCACTGACGGCGCAGGGCGATCAGCAGCTGCGCCAACTGGGATGGGGCACGGATGACGACCTCCTCCTCAGCGGCCTGGATAGAGGACATAGCACTTGGATTCTGAGTATTCACAGGCTACTCGAAATCCGCGTAACCGTAATCCAGTTGGAAAGCAAGTGGGCTGGTGCCTTCGCCGCAGGCTCAGCGTTCCAGCAGCTGCCAGAAGCTCCACTTCTGCGAGAAGGCCTCCCGCAATCGCCCCACAAAGCTGTTGTGGCTCTCAAAACCCTTCCAATCGTCGATGCGGGCCTCCAGCGTGCCGCACTGGCGCAGGTGCTCGGCGGCGTAGCGGTAGCGCTTGGAGCGGCCCATCGAGGCCACGTCCCTTTGCGTGGTGTAAAACCCGAGGCCCGAATGCCCTGATCAGAGGGTGAACAGGGTGGAATGACGGGCTGTCATTCCGGAGATGCAGATGCACCTCTTGTAGCCACGATGATTCGGGACGATTGACCTGTCAAGTCTTTCGTCCAATCCCGGATATGTTGTGAGCTGAGGTGGTCTGTGCAGCCAGGGGTCGCAGCGGCCGGCCCCCGGGCGGCGATCAAGGCCGCTGCGCCCTGTGGGGGCGCTGCAGCCTCGATCACCTGGGGCCTGCGTCCTGCAGAGCAGGGGTGTCGCCCAGTTCCGGGATGGTCGCCATGCTCTCGGCGGAGAACATGCGGCGGCCCTCCAGCTGCCAGTGCTCGTGCTGCTCCAACAACACCGCACCCACCAGGCGGGTGATCGCAGGGTCGTTGGGGAAGATGCCGACCACCCTGGTGCGGCGCTTGATTTCTTCATTGACCCGCTCCAGCAGGTTGGTGCTCCAGATCTTGCGCCAGTGGTCCCTGGGGAAGGGCCGGAAAGCCAGCACGTCCTCCTTGGCGCCGTGCATGAGCGCAGCGGCCTTGGGGAAGCGCTCCGCCAGCGAGGCGGCCAGATCGTCCCAGCGTGACGCGATCTCCTCAGCGCTCTCCTGGGCGAACACGCTGCGCAGGGCGGCGGTGACCATGCCCTGGTGAGCCTTGGGGACGCACTGCAGCAGGTTGCGGGCGAAATGGACGCGGCAGCGCTGCCAGATGCTTCCCTGCAGCTGGCGGCGGATCGCCTTGGTGAGGCCGGTGTGGGCGTCAGAGATCACCAGCCTGACGCCACCCAGGCCCCGTTCCTTGAGATGGGCGATGAATTCCGCCCAGAAGGTCTCGGTCTCGCTGTCGCCGACCTTGAGGCCCAGCAACTCCCGGCGACCATCCTCGTTCACCCCCATGGCGACGACGACAGCGCGGGAGCAGACCTGCTGAGCCTTGCCCAGCCGCCCCTTGAGGTAGGTGGCATCGAGATAGATGTAGGCGTAGCCGCTGCTCTCCAGGGGCCGGCTCAGAAACGCCTGCACCTGCTGGTCGATCTCCTGACAGATGCGACTCACCTGCGACTTGGAGATGCCGCTCTGGGAGCCGAGCGCCGCCACCAGGGCATCGACCTTGCGGGTCGAGACCCCACCGATGTAAGCCTCCATGATCACCGCGTACAGGGCCTGATCAACCCGGCGGCGGGGTTCGAGGATCGAGGGGAGGAAGCTGCCCGCGCGCAGTTTCGGGATCTGCAGTGCCAGATCCCCCACCTGGGTGGTCAGGGTGCGAGGCCGGTAGCCGTTGCGGTGGCCGAGCCGCTCCTCGGTGCGCTCGTGCCAGTCCGCACCGAGGAAGGCAGCGAGCTCCAGCTCGATCAGCTGCTGCAGGCCGTGGCGGGCCAATTCAGGGATCAGCTCCCCGGCACTGCTGCCATCGAGTAGCGAGGCCAGCTCAGGTACGGCAGCATGGGTCTTGGGCATGGTCTGTCTGGTTGAGGTGGTTCTCAAACCAGGGAAACGGGCCTGCCCACCCCTTGCAACGTCAGCCGTGGAGCCGATCGCCTGAGGTGCGGACGCTCAGCCCGGCTACGCAGGGCTGAGGCCCTGGGGATTTACACCACTGGCTGGGACGCCAGCCCCATCGACAGGGCGAACACCACCATGGAGCGCAGCAGCAGGCTGGCGGCCACAGGATGCTCAGCGCTGAGGCGCTCGGCTGCAGGCTCGTAGATCTCATAGGCATCGCCATCCCAGTCGTGGCAGTGCTCGATCACGTAGCGAGCCGCGCGGGGCATGCTGGGCCAGAAGACAAGGAACTGCAGCGCCGCCAGCGGGAAGGGATGCTGCTCTGCCGCCGCCAGGGCCTGCTCCTCAGCCTCCACATCGGCGAAGTCATCCAGCCGCTGGAGGTACTCGCGCAGCACTGGAATCGAGAGGGTTTTGGAGAAGACCTGCCAGCGGTGCTGCTGCGCCTCCTCGCAGCGGCCCAGGGCGTCGAGCACAGCAATGCGGGTGGCGTGCCACGCCTCGGCCTCCATGATCTGGCTCGCCTTGGCGGCCCGCTCCAGCACGGCCAGGGCCTGCTCGGCCCGCCCGCCTCTGAGCAGATGGCCGGCCACCTCGGCGGCGGTATCAGGCCAGGTGAGCTGGGAGGGCTCAAACAGCTCCAGGTAGCCGTCCAGATCGCCACGGCCCCGGACGAGCTGCTCCATCGTGTAGCGATCGACGCCACCCCGCTCCAGCAGCGCCTCCTCCAGCTGAAGCAGTCCTGCCTCGCCAAGGACAGGTGCCAGGGCCGGGATCAGTCCTTCGAACTGGCCGTAGCCGTTCTCCTGCAGCAGCTCGGCCGCATGCTCCACCAGCTCCTGAGGCTTGGTGCCAGCCGCAGCAGCGAGGCATGCGAGCGCATCGACGCCGCGCTGGAACAGGCCGATCACGTCGATCTGGGGCATGGCGAGAAGGGCTCAGGCGTCAGTGAACAAAGCCTCAGCCCCCTGACCCGCTTTTGGCTCAGTTCTCCTGCGAAAGAGCAGAGGCCGGAGATCTCCCCGGGCGGTGTGCGCCCCGGGCTGAGCCAGAGCAGGTAGCGAGCTGGCGCTCGTAGGTGAAGTGATTTCGCTTTGTTCGGGCGATTCCAGCGACATTGTGAAGATTGCTGCGGATTTGCCGCTCGTTCATCACCCTTCTCGCCTCAGTCGCCATAAGGGGCGATGCCGGAACTATTCATCCCACGCATAGATCCATCCTCTTCACCATCGCTGCCATCTGCAGCTGCATTCCGAGGATGGAAGCCGATGTGCTCCCCGGCATGGTCTTCCTGCCCCCAACCTCCGACTTCCCACCTTATCCCGAACCGCTTGAACGTGAAGAGCTCAACAGCACCTACCTGGAACTGCGCAATTGCTACTCCAGCCTGATGCGCAGCCGAGCTCAACACCGGCGTCTGGCCAATAAGGCCAAGGACGAAACAGCCCTGCTCAAGGAACGGATCACGGCCCTCGCCAGCCGCGATCTCCCCCAGCGCAAGGAACTCTATGAGCTCCTGGAGATCGTGACGGCCATCGCCGGTGACATTGAAGATGCCGGCGATGATCTGGTGAATGGCTTCAGCCGCTACAAGAAAGGTCGCCATAGCTTTCAAGGTGGCGGGTATATCGGTGATCTCGTTCGTGCGGTGATTCATTTCATCAATCGCTGGGGCCGTACCAAAGACCGCCTTGGCGATCTCAAGCAGAAGCAGCAGGAGTTGATCAACAAGTCCAAGGATCTGCTCCCGCCACCGCCACCCCCCGGCGGCAATGGCAACGGTCACGGACCCGCAGCTGGAACACCCACACCGCCTCCAGTCAGTCCGCCGCAGCCCATCGACGTCAGCATGAACGGGAGTCAGCACCTGCAGCCGGCCGAGCCCACGGGCCCCCAGGCACAGCAGCCACCACAGCAGCCTCAGCCGCAGCCCGAGGATCAAGCCAAAGGAGCCGACGACCATGGGTGAGATCGCCGATACCCTCCGCTCCACCCTGCAGCAGCTGGCCCAGGCCGATGCCCGGCTCTATCGCGGCCTGGCGGAAGAGCTGGGCGACAGAGCCACGGCAGTCGAGGAACCCCGCGCCCAGATCCAGCCCGAGGGCGGCACACCCGCCACGGAGGCTCAACTCCTGGCCCTGAAGAACGACGCCCTGCAGGAGCTCTGTGCCCAGAGGGGCATCAAGGTGCCCAAGCGCCCCAGGAAAGATCTGATGGTGGGCCTGCTGCTGGCCGATCCCAACGGCCCGCCGCCCCTGTCCCTGCTACCTCCTTCCAAGACCAAAGCCACTGCAGGTGGGAAGGGCACGGGGGGCAAGGCTGGCGCCACCGAGCTGCAGGCCCTGGAGCAGCGCCTGGTTCGGCTGGAGCAGCTGGTGCTGCTGATCGCTCAGCAGGTGGGTGTGCCCCATGAAGCGATCGAGCGGCTGCTGCCGCCGGCTGCTCCAGAGCCCTGAGAGAGCAGACAACCCGCGACAGGCGCCCTAGATTCGCTATTCGCGAATGCCGAATGGCCCCTGCGACCGTGGCCCGTTCACCCTCCAATCCCCAGCTTGTGCTGCGCCCGCAGGATCTGGTGGTGCTGCTGCGCCTGGCCTTGGACTCAGGCCCTGCCCCCACCTACGCGGTCCTCGGCGCTGAGCTGGGGATGACAGCCTCGGAGGCCCATGCGGCGGTGGAACGTGCCGTCGCCGCCAAGCTGGCGATCAAGGATGGAGCCGGCAAGCCAACGGTGGTCAGGGCTGCCCTGAAAGCTTTCGTGCAGCACGGTGCTCGCTACTGCTTTCCGGCGACGCAGGGCGGGCTCAGCCGCGGCGTTCCCACCGGCTACGCCGCCTCCCCCCTCAACGAGCAGATCCGGCCGGGCAACGACCCGCCACCGGTGTGGCCGTGGACGAAAGGAACGGCCCGCGGCATCGCCTTCCATCCGCTCTATCCCAGTGTTCCCGAGGCGGCGGAGCGCAACCCGGCCCTGGGGGAACTGCTGGCCCTGTTCGATGCGGTGCGCGGCGGCATCGCCCGTGAACAGGCCCTGGCCCTGACGCTGCTGGAGGAGCGGCTACAGCCATGAACCCCAACACTGACACCGCGATTAAGGTTGAGGCAACGTCTATGCGGTCGGCGAGAGCCGCTGCCGTCATGACCCCAGCCGATTCAGCCATTCAGGAGCCGGAAGCTCCCTTCTCCATTCGCCGCCGCCAACGCGGCGGCAGACGAATCGTGGCGGTGAGCAGCTCGGTGAGCGCGATGGATGCCCTGCGAGCCCGTATCCGTGCCCAGAGCAAAACGGTGGCCGATCACATCGCGGCTGATCCTGAGGCCCAAGCCTTCATTGACGACTGGGCCACACCTGAGCCCATCACCCGCTGACGACCAGCGTGGAGCTCAAGGCTGGGCAGATCGTCACCGTTGACTGGCGCAAGGATCCAGACCACCCCGCCCAGGATCCCCAGCCCCCTGAGCCGAACAAGCTCCGGCCGGCTGTCGTGGTGCAGGACATCGAGCTGTTTGACCCCGCTTACCCCACGGTGCTGGTGGTGCCGATGACAGGCGACCCAGCCCGGGCGATCCCCGATCTGACGGTGGTGCTGCAGCCCAGTCCCAGCAACGGCTGCAAGAAGGTGAGCGACCTGCTCCCGCAGAGCCTGACCTGCGTGGCCAAGACACGCATCACCGCAGCCACCAACTCACAGATCACCCCAGCCGAACTGCAGCAGCTGCGCCAGTTGGTGGGGCTGACCATCGGCGGCCTGAGCTGACGCATTCTGAGCCGATGACGAAGAACCGCGACACGCTGGAGAAACTGGGCCGCTTCCTGCTGCGCGGTCTTCGCATCGGCGCCAGCACGGTGTCGATCGTGGAGCTGCTCCGCAACGACTGGACCGGCGGCATCAGTGCCGGCGTGGCCTGGTTGGTATTCCTGCAGGTGGAGCGGCGGTTGCCGCCCCTCAGCTCAGATCCCCAGGACTGATCCGCAGCTCGGCGTGGCCGGTGGCTGGATCCAGCTCTCGCCGGAAGCGCCACTCCGGCAGCAGGCCGACCACCAGCTCGGCGGTGGTGCGCACCAGCGAGCCGGCGCAGAGGTGCCCTCCGATCGCGGTACCGCTGCTGTCGGCGATGGCGATGTGCAGGTGGGCGCCATCGGGTGAGAGGGTGCCCGAGAGGCTGAGGATCTCCAGCTCGCCGTGGATCGCCCTGGCCTCGGTCGCACCGGCCAGGCGCAGTTGGGCCAGCGACAGGCTGCCGACGGCACTGATCACGCAACCGGCCTGCTCCTGCTGCGCTCCCATCCAGGCCTCCAGTACCAGGCGCAGGTCATCGCTCGGCTGCAGCCGCAACGGCACCACCTTCATGGGGTTGGCTCCTCCACCAGCGCCTGCACCATCACCAGGGCATCGACATAGCCCCGTTGCCGGTGGCGAAACGCCCCAGGCAGGGTGCCGACCACCTGAAAGCCGTTGCGCTGCCAGCAGCGGATGCCGGCGGTGTTGGTGCTCACCACCAGGTTGAACTGCATCAGCCGGAAGCCGAGTCGCCGCGCCGCCTGCAGGGAGTGCTGGCAGAGCCTGCTGCCGATTCCCTGGCGCCGAGCGTGCTCGGCCACCACATAGCCCGCATTGGCGACGTGGGCGCCGAGGGCCAGCGAGTTGGGCCTGAGGTAGTAGGTGCCCACCAGCGCACCCGCGGCATCCACGGCCACCATCACCGCCTGGCTCTGCTCCACCCACGTCACCTGGGCCTCCGCCTCGCTGATGGCCGGGTCATGGGGGAAGGTTTCACCGGCGCGGAACACCGGCTCCAGCAGCCCCCACACAGCCGGCCAGTCGGCCGCCGCGTAGGGGCGGATCTGCAGGGGGGTGGTGTGCGTGGCCAGGGACAAGCAGCGGCCGGAGTCAATTGTCTCGTTCAACGGCCCTCAGGGGCCATACACCGCAAGCCCCCTGTGCTGGAAACCGTCGCTCAATCCTCTTCTGCAGCGCCAAGGGGGATGAGTTTGATCTGCTTGCGGCCCAGCTTGATCTCGAACTCATCGCCGGGTTCCAAGCCCAGCTGAGCGGTGTAGGCCTTGCCGACCAGAAGATTGCCGTTGAACTGAACCTTGGCCACATAACTCAGGCTGCGGCCTGCCTTACCACGTCCGCCACCAGCTCCGGTGCCCAGGCTCATGCCCTTGGCCTCCAGCAGCGCCTCATAGAAGGCCGTGAAGTTCAGTCGCTCCGTGCCGTCCTTCTTGGTGCTCACATAGCCGCAGCCCCGTACCAGATCAGACTTGGAGGCATCGCCCAGCTCCTTGACTTTGGCGAGCAGATCAGCACCGGTCAGCATGATGCGGGAGTTGGGTGGATCGACAGCCTCTTTTTGCCAGGCCTGCAGGCGTTGTCAACTGCCGTGGTTGTAATCCATGTCCGGTGAAAGCTGCCCCGGAGTGAGCCACTCCGCCAACTTTGTATAGCGCCTGCGGCCCAGGTGGTTCTTCACGGCCATGGCCAGGGCCTTCTTCTGGCCCACCAGCACCACCAGCTGCTTGCCGCGGGTGAGCCCCGTGTACACAAGGTTCCGCTGCAGCATCGCGTAGTGCTGGGTGAGCAGCGGAATCACCACCGCTGGGTACTCGCTGCCTTGGCTCTTGTGGATCGTGCAGGCGTAGGCCGGCACCAGGGTGTCGAGCTCTCCCCAGCCATAGATCACGGCCCGGCTGCCGGCGGCGCCGGCCTCGCTGGTTGGGAACAGCACGCACAATTCGCTGTTGTCTGAGTCGATCGCATCGATGGTGCCCACATCGCCGTTGAACACCTCCTTCTCGTAGTCGTTGGCGATCTGCATCACCTTGTCGCCCGGCGCGAACCGCCAGCCAAAGCGCTCCACGTGCTCGGGCGGATCTGGGTTGAGCAGCTTCTGCAGCTCGATGTTCAGCGAGCGCGAGCCGCAGCCGCCGCGCGCCATCGGGCAGAGCACCTGCACCTGGGCGATCGGATCGAGGCCAAA
This sequence comes from Synechococcus sp. CBW1004, assembly GCF_015840715.1. Taxonomy (NCBI): domain Bacteria; kingdom Bacillati; phylum Cyanobacteriota; class Cyanophyceae; order Synechococcales; family Synechococcaceae; genus Synechococcus; species Synechococcus sp. CBW1004. The sequence goes on from NZ_CP060397.1 coordinate 945,281, forward strand.
GCGCGCCGGGATGCGCTCGCCCACCACCTTGAGGATCAGGGATACCGCCTGCTCGGGCGTCTCGGCCGGCAGGAAGTAGAAGTCGCTGCTTACGCCCTCGGCCGGGGCCCGCAGATCGGGGATGGTGCCGCCGTTGATGGCGTGGGAAGTGGTGATGATCCGGCTGGATGCCGCCTGGCGAAACACCTCGGTGAGCCGCGTCACCGGCAGCGCACCGCTGTTGATCGCATCGGCCAGCACCTGCCCTGGACCCACCGACGGCAGCTGGTCCACATCGCCCACCAGCAGCAGCGCTGCCTCCGGCGAGATCGCCGCCAGCAGCGAGGCCATCAGCGGTACATCCACCATCGAGGTCTCGTCCACCACCAGCAGGTCGCACTCCAGCGGCAACTCGGCGCCACGCCGGAAGCCGTAGCTGGCGGGGTCGAACTCCAGCAGCCGGTGGATGGTTTTCGCCTCCAGGCCCGTGGCCTCAGCCATGCGCTTGGCGGCGCGGCCAGTGGGAGCGCAGAGCTGGATGCGCAGCTTCTTGGCCGCCAGGATCTGCAGGATGGCGTTGATCAGGGTGGTCTTGCCGACTCCCGGCCCGCCGGTGATCACCAGCACCTTGCTGGCCAGCGCCTGCTGCACCGCTTCCCGCTGGCTGGCGGCCAGCTGCAGGCCCAGGCGCTGCTCCACCCAACCGATCGCCTTGGCCGCGTCGATGGCCCCCCAGGGCGGTGCCCCCTGCGCCAGCTCCAGCAGCGCTTGGGCAATCTGGCGCTCGGCTTTGTGCAGGTGGCTCAGAAAGATCGCCGGCTCGCCCGCCAGGCTGTCGGCCACCACGGCACCTTCTGCAAGCTCGAGATCCAGGGCTGATTGGATCTGGACCGGCTCCAGGGGCACGCGGCTGGTGGTCCCGGCATCGGCACCCGGCTCAGCGGCGGGCCGCTCCACCGCCAGCAGCTCGCCGGCCAGCTTGAGCAGCTCGGCGGTGGGCAGGCCGCAGTGGCCCTCGCCACTGGCCTCCAGCAGGGCGTAGTTGATCCCCGCCCGCAGGCGGATCGTGGCGGTGGGTTCGATGCCGAGGCGGGCGGCGATGGCGTCAGCGGTGCGGAAGCCGATGCCGCGGATGTCGCGCGCCAGACGGTAGGGGTTCTCCGCCATCACCTGCACGGCGTCATTGCCATAGGTCTTGAAGATCCGCACCGCCCGGGCGGTGCCCACGCCATGGCTGTGTAGGAACACCATGATTTCGCGCACCACCTTCTGATCGGCCCAGGCCTGGGCGATCCGGCCGGCGCGCACCTTGCCGATGCCCGGCACCTCCCGCAGGCGCTCCGGCGCCTGCTCGATCACCTCGAACACCTCCGCCCCGAAGACCGCCACGAGCTTGCTGGCGTAGATCGGGCCGATGCCGCGGATCATCCCGGAGCCCAGGTACTTCTCGATCCCCTCGGCGGTGGTGGGCGGTGAGGAGCGCAGGAAGGCGGCCTTGAACTGCTGGCCGTGCTCGCGGTCGTTGACCCACTGGCCGGAGACGGTGACCCATTCGCCGGCGCTGATCTCGGCGGCATGGCCCACCACCGTCACCAGATCGCGATGGCCGCGCGCCTTGATCCGCAGCACGCAGAAGCCGTTGCTGGCGTTGTGGAAGGTGACCCGCTCGATCGAGCCGGCGAGCACCTCGGTGGGCTCGGCTGTGGTGTCCGCCATCCCGCGGGACCGGCCAGCGACCGGCTTGTTCATGCCTCCCCGCGGTGCCATCGGGCCATGCTTACAGCCTCTTGCAACGTCCTCCTCGGCTGCTGACGTACTCCCGGCAATATGGGTGGAAGTCCATGGCCGATGCAACCGGCATCGGCAGGGCCAGCACCGATGAGCGAAATCTGATGCTCGACGACGAATTGGAGTACGACAAACGGTGTCAACAGATCCGCCAGGAGAATGCAGCCCTTCTTGGCGAATTCAATCATTGGCTCAAGAAGGCTGGCCTTGGCGCGGCAACGATCAGAAGCCATTGCACCAATCTAGACTTCTATTTGAATCACTTTCTGCTCTACGCAGACACGTTGACGCCTGCCGATGGGGTCAGCTGTGTTGGCGAGTTTCTTGGCGACTGGTTTATTCACAAGGCCATGTGGTCCAACAAAACCACGGTCAAGGCCAATGCCACCAGCCTGAAGAAGTTCTATGGCTTCATGGCCGAGCGAGGGCTGATCAAGCCTGAAGAGTTCGCCTCACTGAAACAGCAGATCAAGGATGAGCTGCCGGACTGGCTGGGCGCAGTCGAGAGATACAACGACCCGGGTGCTGACCTCCTTGAGGATGGCTGGCCGATCTGAAATGGACGTCGCGCCGCAGCCGTAGATGTTGTCTGGCTGCGGCTGCGGGCTTGTCACAGCTGGTGAGGTCAGCCGGCCTGGTGACCAGCCTGGTGCTGGTCTGCCAAGCGCACCTCCCGGTGCGACACCAAAAACGCTTCGATCCAGTCGTGGTGTCGCCTCTGGTTGATCCGATCGGCGATGGTCACCGCCTCCTGTCCGCCGACAATGAAGTTGGCCGGTCGGCGACAAGCTCGTTGGCCGGTTGGGTGAGTGCTGGAGACCCTGGCGCCGATGCGCAAGGCCCAGGGGATGCCAGCACCACTGACCAGCCACCAACGCAGGCTTTACATGGGGACTCCTGAAAAATCCAGATCCATTGCGCCGCGGCTGGTCTCAAGCATGAGAAGCCGCTAAAATGGCCGTGAACCAGGCAATCCGTGATTGCCTTTACTCCTGATCACTCCAGATGTACCGGAGGCACAATAACGGTCAGATCTCAATCAAGGAGTTCCACCTGCCATTTGGCGGCACACTTGATCCCGAGAATCGCTGGGTTCAACTGGAGGGGCTGATGCCATGGGATGAGCTGGAACAAGCCTATGCCCCTCAATTCAACGCCACAATTGGCGCTCCAGCCAAATCAGTGCGGATGGCCTTTGGTGCTCTCTACATCAAACAGAAGTTGGGGTTAACCGACGAAGAGACTGTCCATCAGATCAGAGAGAACGCCTATATGCAGTTCTTTCTCGGCTTTGCGGGTTACACAGCCAAGGCACCGTTTGATGCCTCGATGATGGTGCATTTTCGCAAACGCTTTTCTGACGAGGATCTGCGCCGTATCAATGAGCTGGTGGTGCAGCGCGGCAAAGAGATCCTTCTGGAAGCACTTGCTCAGGTAGCAGACGATGACGACCATGATGATCCTGATTCCAGAGGAGGAGGCGCTCAGCTGGAACTTGATGCGTTGATCAAGCCTGCTGACTGGCCAGAAGGAAAGAATTGGGGCACTCTCACGATTGATGCTAGTTGCACTCCTGCCGACATTACCTATCCCAGAGACCTCAGGCTCCTCAGCGAGGCTCGCACAACGACCGAGCGAGTCATTGATGATCTGTGCAGTCAGTCATCGGGATTCAGGAGACATCGACCTCGCTACGACCGTGGCCTTGCTCGTGCTCATTTCCTGAGAGTGGCGAAGCAAAAACGGCCACGCCGCCGAAAAGTGAAGGCTGCCATTAAACATCAGCTTGGATATGTGCGGCAGAATCTCAAAGCCATTGATGCTCTGATCGGCTGTGGGGCAAGGCTTTCTGAGCTCAAGAGGCATTGGTGGCAGAAGTTGTTGGCCTGCAGCGAGTTGGAGCGGCAGCAGGGCCTTCTGCTCGCCTCTCAGACCAACAGCATTCCAGACCGCCTGGTGAATCTTGTGCAGACCCATATCCGCCCAATGGTGCGAGGCAAAGCACGTGCTGCGGTGGAGTTTGGTGCCAAAATCAGTGTTTCGGTTCAAAACGGCTTTCCGTTCTTGCACCGCATCAGCTGGAACCCCTACAACGAAGGAGAAGACCTGATCGCTCAGGCGGAAAAATACAAGCTGGATACAGGATCTTACCCAGAGCGCATCTGCGCCGACCGGATTTATATCACGGCCAAGAATAGGCATTTCTGCATGAGGAACGGTATTCGCCTCTCCGGCAAGCGATTGGGCCGCCCGCCCAAGGATCCTGATGTCACCACTGCACACAAGCAGCAGCTCCGATCTGATCAAGCTCGACGCAATGAAGTGGAAGGCGTCTTTGGATATGGAAAGCGCAAGTATTCCCTGGATCTGATCATGGTTCGTCTACCAGCTGGTGCCGAATCCTCCATCTCAATGGCCTTTGTCGTGATGTGCGCGGAAAAGGTCTTGAGGCTGCTGCGCCTCTTTTTTGCCCTTCTTTTTGGGTGGATCTACAGCTTTCTTATGGCCTGGTCAGCGATCAGAGCTCCTGCGGTCATCTGCAAGCCAGACTTTTGAGATCTGGCCCACTTGATGTCACGGCGCTTGCCGGCCTGATTAACGCGAAGCAAACGGACGAATTCGGCGCCGATGGGCCGAGAATCTTTTTCAGGAGTCCCTACATGGCCAAACGACGAGGCGGCAGCAGCCAGGAGGCTGCGGCTGCAGCGGCAGGCATCTCCGTGCGCAGTGCCCGCCGGATTGACAGGAACCAGATCCAGCCGCGGGCAAATCAGCCCCGTGGCCGCACCCGGCCCGATCCGCTGGCAGGCGTGTGGGAGGAGGTACTGGTGCCGCTGTTGCAGCGGGCGCCCACATTGACGCCGATCACGCTGCTGGAGCATCTGCAGCGCCAGAAGCCCGATGTGGACTGGGTTCCGCTGCAGCGGACCCTGCAACGGCGGGTACGGGAATGGAAGGCACTGCATGGCCCGGATCCGGAGGTGATCTTCCCGCTGAGCTACGAGCCCGGTGAGATCGCCTTCTGTGATTTCACCCAGCTCAAGGGAGTGGCGGTGACGATCGCCGGCCAGGTGTTCCCCCATCTGCTGTTCCACTACCGCCTGGCGTGGAGCGGCTGGAGCTACGCCCAGGTGGTGCAGGGCGGTGAGAGTTTTGTTGCCCTCTCCGAGGGTCTGCAGAACGCCCTGGCTGCCTGTGGTGGGGTGCCGGCAGAACTGCGGACCGACCGATTGTCGGCGGCGTGCCGCAATCGGAACGGCAGTTTCAGCGCCGACATCACCCGCCGCTACCACGCCCTGTGCAGCCACTACGGGCTGGCCTACAGCCGCAACAACCTTGGCGTGGCCCATGAGAACGGCCGTGTCGAAAGTCCCCACGGCCATCTCAAACGGCGGATCGAGCAGGCACTGCTGCTGCGCGGCAGCAGCGATTTCGACACGCTCGCTGACTACCAGGCCTTTCTGGCGGAGGTCCGCGATGACTACAACCGTCCGCGTCTGTGCCGGCTGGAGCAAGAGAAAGCGGCGCTGCGGCCACTGCCGCCATTCCGCTTTGCCGACTACGACATCGAGCAGCTGACAGTGCGGCGCACCAGCACGATCGAGGTGCGCAAGGTGGTGTATTCGGTTCCGCCGCGGCTGATCGGCCAGCGGTTGACGGTGCGGATCTTCCACGACCGGCTGCAACTGCTGCTCGGCCGCCAGCTGGCCTGCGAACTGGAGAGGCTCCACGGCGGTGTCGAACGGCATGGACGGGCGTGGAGCATCGATCTGGAGCACCTGATCGATGCCCTGCGCCGTAAGCCGCGGGCCTTGCTGCACTGCCGCTATCAGCAGGAGCTGTTCCCCGATGAGCGCTGGTGGCAGCTGTGGCAGCAGCTGCGCAATGGCGGCGACCGTGACGCCGCCGCCCGCCTGGTGGTGGAAGCCCTGTATGTGGGCTGCCGGCTGGCCGGTTACGAGCCGGTTCTGACCTGGCTGGAAAAGGCCCACCAACGGCAGGGGCTGTCGCTGGCGGCGCTGCAGCAACGCTTCCGGTTGCCGCCCCATCGCCCCCTGCCCACGCAACGCATCCCTCAACACCCCCTGCAGAGCTATGACGATCTCCTCGTCCTCCGTGCCAAGGCCCCAGGCAGCGGAGGCCGCCCTGCCGATCCTGTTGCGGCAGCTGCGGCTGGCACGGATCCGCTCCCACTCGCAGAGCATCGCCTCGCAAGCTGAGACCGAGGGCTGGAGCCACAGCCAATTTCTCTATTCCCTCTGCGAGCAGGAGGTGGAGCAGCGCCAGCAGGCCCGCCAGCAACGGCTGCTGCGTTCGGCCCAGCTGCCCTGGAGCAAGGCGCTCGCGGACTATGACCACAGCGGCAGAATCGAGGCCGGCCCATGGCAGGAGCTGGAGGGGCTGACCCACCAGAGCGAATGGCTGCAGCGGGGTGAGAACGTGCTGTTGTTCGGCCCCAGCGGCGTCGGCAAGACCCATCTGGCGATCGGCATCGTCCTGGCGCAGATTGCGTTGGATCAGCCCTGCCGCTTTTACCCAGCCACGGCACTGGTGCAGGAGCTGCAGAAGGCCCGCGCCGACTACAACCTGCCGCAGGCACTGGAGCGGCTGGATCGCTACCCGCTGCTGCTGATCGATGACATCGGCTATGTGCGGCGCGATGAGCAGGAGAGCAGTGTGCTGTTTGAGCTGATCTGCCACCGCTACGAGCGCCGATCGCTGCTGATCAGCGCCAATCAGCCGTTCACGGCCTGGGATGAGATCTTCCCCAGCAGCTCGATGACCGTCGCGGCGGTGGATCGGCTGGTGCATCACTGCCACATCGTCGAGATCGGCGGCGACAGCCACCGCCGCGCCGATGCCGAACGCCGCGCAGGGAGGCGGCGCAAGGAGCAGGGATAGGGCGAGGAGACATTGACGCGAGGCGACAACCTGGCGCCGATCAGCGCAGCCCCCGGTGGTGAGCTCCGCGCTGCCGGCGGACTATGGGGTCCGCCGGCTCGTGCGCTCCGCCAGAGGTTGGGGCGGAGAGTCACCAGCGGTACCGGCCAACCGGGTTGTCGTCTGCTGCCGAACACGAAAAGCCAGTGCTGATCGGACTTCTGGCAGGCAGGTGGCTCAGTTTTCATGTCGCCGCCCCCAGGTTGTCGCCGGCGACAACCTGGGGGCGATCAGGGACTCTCACCGGCCAACTTGGTTGTCGCGAAACGGCCAAGGGGGTTGACGCGGATCAGGTGAGGCTGGCATCGTCGCCCAGCAGACTCCAGAGCACCGAAAGTCGGCTGCGCTCGTATGGGGCCGCAGCCAAAGCTTCTGGACAATCCGCAATCGAACCCGGCTCCAGGCTCAGGCGAAGGCCACGCTCCCAGCTCAGGAAAGTGCCGTCGTGGGTGGGATAGAACCAGCAGGTGGCGTTGCTCAGCTCGCTCAACGCCACGCGATCCAGGCAGTGCAGAACCGTGGGATCGTCCGGATCGGCCTGGTAGATCCCAAGCCAGTGGTGCTGTGGCTCGATCCGCACGATCAGGGCGTCACACAGCAACTGGGTGCCATCGCTGCTGCGGCGTTGCTCACCGGTGAGGCGGCCATCGACAGGAAGCTGGCCCAGGTCGGGATGCTCGGCACCCCGATTGAAGATCCGCAAGGAACAACCAATCGAGGGACCTGAAGCCTGAGCCACCTGCAGATCCTCAAAAGAGGCGGTGCCATCGGGCAACGGCGTGGCCGGGGCCACCACGAAGATCAACGGTGAAGTCATGGCGACAACGGTGGAATCAGGGCGACGGCTTTGGAGGGAGTCTCGAATTTGGCGAGGCTCCCTCCATCACACTGAGCGGAGCCACTCGACTCTGTAGGTCCCGGTCGGGGTGAGCCACAGAGGAGAGGGGTCTCGCCCCGTCGTTGAACGACGAACCCAGGGGCTCACCTCTGGGAACCTGGAATGACCTGGATGGGGAGGGCGCGCAGTTCGCCGGCCTCCACTGAGAGGTCACCCGCCTCTGATGCAGCGGACTCGCTGAGGTCATCGAGCAAGGCAGGGACGATGCCGGCATCGAAGGAGAAGCGGCCGGGGCCGTTGCACAGCAGGGCGAGGCTGCCGCCCAGATACAGCAGCACCAGCTCGAGCACGTAGATGTTGAAGCCGGCGGTGGAGATGTGCTGGTAGGCCGCAACGGTCATCGTGCCGCTGAGGGCCAGGGCACCGAGGGGGGTCATCAGGCCCAGGATCACCAGCCAGCTGCCGATCAGCTCTGAAAAACCAGCGGCGTAGGCAAAGAACACCGGGAACGGCAGGTGCAGCGACGCCACATAGGTGTCGGCAAACTGCTGGGGATCGGCGAGCTTCTCCTGGCCGTGGTGAATCATCAGAGCGCCGATGGTGAGCCGCAGCAGCAGCAGGCCAACCGACGCCAGGCGTCCGGGGCGCTGCAGATAGGCCTTCAGTGCGGGAGCCACGGCCGTGAACAGGGCCCGAGGCGCGAAGCTGGCCGAGGGCATGCCCACGGCGACGAACCAGAGGGCGAAGCAGGCGGCCGCGAAGCCCCCGAACAACTCGAGCAGGGTGGACGTGGACACAGGGGAGGTCGCGTTTCCGAAATCATGGCAAGCATCGTTAAGGAACGTGAAGCATCGGCGAGGCAGGGCGAGCTCAGTTGCAGCAAGCTATCCGGGCGACAGGCCGGGGATGGAGGCCACGCAGCAGCCCCGCCGAAGCGGCAGGATGTAACAACTTCGTTACAAGGCGATGACCGCTGGCGAGCTGTTCCTCGAGAGCCTCAGCTCCGGGGTGATCACCCAGGCCGAGATCGATTGGCTGCTGAGCCAGCAGGAGCGCTTCTCCAGAGCGGAGCAGGCGGCAATGCAGCGGCTGGGGCGACTGCTTGACGAGGGGCAGATCCAACTGGGGTGCCGGGTCGCGCCGCACTGGCTCCGTCACCGTCAGATGCTGAACGACTGGATCGAGCCGCTGGGACGGCGTCGGGGTTCCTCTTCGCCCCATGACACCTGAGGCAGAGGTGGGCCCGTTCAAGCCAGGCGTGTGGATCCGGCAGCTCCTGCACCGGAGGCACGCGATCACGATTCAGAGGGGCAACACCACTGCTTCCGCCTCCGGGTGCTCCAGGCGGGTACCCATTCAGGGGGGCGGGACAGCTCATCGCGAACATCGATACGACTGAACCCTTGACGTCGGCTTGAATCCCGGTTGCATCTCAGGCAGAGACTTCCTGCGATGACCACCCCTCCGGCCGGGATTTCAGAAGCGGACTGGGCTTCCACTCCGGTGGGCGTGAGGGCTGGCTTCCTTGAGGTTCTTGCACAGCTCCAGAGACAACAGCAGGAGAACGACCAGCTCCGAGCGCAGCTCACCGACCTGGCGACGGAACTGGCCAGCCTGCGCGAGCGGATCGGCCGCAACTCCCGCAACTCCTCCAAGCCGCCCTCCAGTGACGGCACGGGTTTTAAGCCGCCCACCCGCTGCAAAGGCACTGGTCGCAAGCGGGGTGGTCAGCAGGGGCACCCGGGAGCAGGGCCGGAGCTGCTGCCGATCGCGCGTGTGGATGAGGTGCTCGAGCACCACCCGGACGCCTGCCGCCGCTGCGGCACCCTGCTACAGGGGGAGGATGCGGAGCCGCTGCGCCATCAGGTGATCGAGATTCCACCGATCAGCCCGGTGGTGATCGAACACCGTCTGCACCGTCTGGTCTGCCCCTGCTGCTCCACCAGCACCTGCGCCGAGCTGCCGGCGGATGTGGAGCCCAGCCGCTACGGCCCACGCCTGAGCGGCCTGGTGGGACTGCTGGGCAGCGCCTTTCCCCTGAGTTTCGGCCGAACCCAGGCGCTGCTGGATCAGCTGCTGGGTGTGGAAATCAGCCGCGGCGCTATCGCCACCATCCGGGCACGTCTGAGCGCAGCCCTGCAGCAGGCGGTGGAGGAAGCCCTGGAGGTGGCCCGGCAGCAGCCGGTGGCCTACGTGGATGAAACCGGCGCCCCCACCGGCAACGCCGACGGTTGTAATCCTGCTGGCAGGCGCGGCTGGCAGTGGGTCATGGTCACACCACTGGTTACGGTGTTCCTGCAGGGCCTGAGCCGCTCAAGTGCAGCGGCAATGGAGCTTCTGGGCCATACCTTTGCAGGGATCGTGGTGAGTGATCGCTTCTCGGCCTACAACCACCTGCCCGTGGAGCAGCGGCAGCTGTGCTGGGCCCACCTGATCCGGGATCTGGCGGCCATCGCTGAACGCCAGGGCGCCAGCAGGGAGATCGGAGCCCAGATGCTGGCTCTGCAGCAGCATCTGTTCGCTCACTGGCACCAGTGGAAGAGCGGAGCGATCGACCGGCCCCAGCTCCTGCATCGATGCCACCCCCTCCGCTTGGCGTTCGAGGCCACGCTGCAGCGGGTGGTGGATCTGGGCTGTGAGCGGGGCGAGCAAACGCCCTGGGCCCAGACGGTGCGAACCTGTCGCCAGTTGCTGCAGCGCAAGCAGGCGCTCTGGACTTTTCTGCAAACGCCAGGGATCGAGCCCACCAACAACGCTGCCGAGCGGGCACTGCGGCAATCGGTGATTCACCGCAAGATCAGCCATGGCGTCCAGTCCTCCGGCGGCGCCATCTGCCGCAGCCGGTTGCTCACCGTCACCGCCACCCTGCGGCAGCAGGGCCGCGATGTCTGGCAATTCCTGGAGCAGGCCTGGATTGCCCATCGCCTCGGCGGCGTGATGCCATCGCTGGTGCCGGATCGCTGAGGCAGCGATCACACGTGGAAGGAACAGATGGCCCCTCTCAGAGGAGAGATCGGAGATTGACTGACGCACTGGGGTGTCCCGACCCCTGAACGCTTACCCAGGCGGAACAGTCGGTCATCGGCGGCACGGCGGCTGATGTGCAGAAACAAGGGGATGTCAATGCCGAACTCCTGCTCGAACAAATCCTTCACTCCAGGCGTCTCGCCCAGGCCACAGGCACGGATGGCACGGCCAAGCCCTTGGCGAGGGTAATCCGTGAGCACCGTGAACAACTGGTTCAGGCGATGTTCCTGCAGGGCCTGAACGGGTGTGACGCCACGGATGTGATTGAAGCTGAAATCCAGACAGTGCAGGCTGGTGCCGAGCGAGTTGGCGAGATCCGGCATCTGAATTGGATCAGGGAAATGGAGGCCGAAATAGCGCGAAGCATCGCTCACGACTTGCCGTGGGTTGCTGCAGTCGCGCGGGGTATCGCGATCGGCCCGGTTCTCACCATCCACCACCGACAGAGATGGGTGACACCCAACAGTCACGCGTGCTGAAACACGTGACACCAAGCACGTGCATTCTCCTGGATTCAATCTGCACGGTCGGAGCGCTTGAAGCCACGGGTCGGCAGGTAAGTGGCACACATCGCAATCAGCAGTATTGCAATGTCATCAGGCGACTTAAGGAACCCCTGAAAAACCCGATAGAATCAGTACAGTTCCAATAATGAGACTGGCAGCGGATGGCGGCCCCCTCCAGTTGGGTTTCACGGACTACGAGCAGACCTACGCCAAGAAGAAAACGCGCCGGCAGCGCTTCCTCGATGAGATGGAAGCCACAGTGCCCTGGGATCCTTTCCTGGCCTTGATTTCGCCTGTGTACCACAGGCCTTCTGCCAAGGGCGGGCGCCCACCGTTTCCGCTGGAGGTGATGCTGCGCATCCACCTGCTGCAGCAGTGGTTCACGCTTTCCGATCCCTTGATGGAGGAGATGCTGATCGAGACCCCCTGCTTCCGCCGCTTTGCTGGGATCGACATGGTTGAGGACCGGATCCCTGACGAGACGACGATCCTGAACTTCCGCCACCTCCTGGAAGAGAATCGGATAGCAGAGCAGATCCTGGAGACGGTGAACCAGAGCCTGCGGGAGAAGGGCGTGATGCTTAAGGAGGGTACGATCCTCGATGCCACAATCATCAACGCTCCCAGTTCAACCAAGAACAAGACGGGCGAGCGGGATCCTGAAATGCACTCGGTGGCCAAAGGCAACCAGTGGTTCTTTGGGATGCGGTGCCACATCGGTGTGGATGCAGCCTCGGGTCTGGTCCATTCCGTGGTGAGCACGGCTGCCAACGTCCATGAGCTGAACACGGCACCCGATCGCGTCCATGGCGAGGAACGCGTGATCTACGGCGACTCTGGCCACATCGGCATCGAAAAGCGTGAGGCGTTCAAGGACTGCGAAGCAGAGATGCGCATCGCCATGAAGCCCGGACAGCGCCGAGTTCTACCGGACACCCCAGAGGGAAGACTGCTGGATCTGATGGAGGCGGCGAAAGCACATGTCAGGGCAAAGGTGGAGCATCCATTTCGGATCATCAAGTGCCAGTTTGGATTTCGGAAGGTCTTCTACCGAGGCATCCGCAAGAACAACCTCAAGCTGACGATGCTGTTTGCCCTCGCCAATCTCTGGATGGTGCGCGAACGTTGTCCTTCTACAGCGTAAATGACAGAATAAGTGTGCCATCTTGAGGGTGAGCAGCCAAAAATGATCGGGGAACTCACGAGAAATAAGCCAGTCAGGCCCTGGATTGGAGCACCTGGCGAGTAGCCAAGGACAAAATACCCCACTTGTGTCTCATTGACGAGAATGAGACACGCTTGCGCTCAATTCCCGGTCTTGATCAGAGCTTCCTTAAAAAGACACCTTCTCTCGTCAAGCTTCATTCATTCAGAAGCGTCAATCACTTTGACCTGACCCCGCGGGCGATCAGTGCCGCCACCCGTTCGTTGCTGGGGGGAGTCGCCTGGGCCTGAAAGCCCCTGGGCTCACGAGCGATCCTTCCCTCGCTCGCTTGCCTCGTCTCACGCCAACAGCGCCACCTCGACACAGAGCCCCGGGCCGAAAGCCATCGCCAGGCACGGTGCTGCTGCGCCATTGCGTCGCAGGCGCTCAAGGATGAACAGCAGGGTCGGGGAGGACATGTTGCCGCACTCCCTCAGCACCGATCGGGAGGGCTCGATCAGGGCGGGATCGAGTCCAAGGGTGTCGGTGACCGCCGAGAGGATGCGGGGGCCACCGGGATGCACGGCCCAGCAGCCGATGGCGTCAAGCGTCAGTTGTTGCTCCGCCAACCACGCCTCCAGCCAGGGCCTCAGATGCTGTGCGATCAGATCGGGGACCTGGGGGGACAGACCCATGACGAAGCCGTGATCCTCAATCGCCCAGGACATGGCTTCGCTGCTGTCGGGCACCAGGAGGGAGCCGCTGGCGATCAGGCGACGCAGCCCCAGGGCGGATTCCATCCCAGCAGCTGCCCCTTCCCCGCAGGCCACCAGAGCGGCGGCGCCATCGGCAAACAGGGCATTGGCCACGATCCTGTCTGCCTCCCAGCCGTACTGCAGATGAAGGCTGCAGAGCTCGACGGCGCAGAGCAACACGCAGGCGTTGGGATCGGCGCCGGTGAAGGCGGCCGCCACCCGCAGCCCGTTGAGGGCGGCGTGACATCCCATGAACCCCACATGGGTGCGGGCCACGCTGGGGCGCAGCGGCACGGCGGCCATCAGGGCCAGATCAACTCCGGGCGCATGGAAGCCCGTGCAGGAGACCGTGACCAGGTGGGTGAGGCGTTCGGAGGGAACCTGCGCCTGCTCCAGGGCAGCCCGCACGGCCCGCAGGGCAAGAGGCGGTGCTTGCTGGCTGTAGCGACGCATCCGCTCTCCGGTGCCAGGGCTCGTGCTGCCGAAGAAGCTCTGATCAGGACCGTCGATTGTGCCCATCAGGTCTTCCAGCACGAGGTGGCGCGTAGCGACCCCAGAGCGTCGATGGAGGGTGTCAACAAGCCGGCGCTTGGACGGGGAAGCCTCCTGCTCCGGCAGGGCCACCCGGGCGGCGATCGTGGCGGCGTCGCCCTGGGCCAGGCGATGCGGGGGAAGGGCTGTACCCAGGCCGTGAATCGTCAGGGACATGGCTCTGGGGTGATCCTTTGCAGGTTGGCACCATCGAGATGCTGGAGCAGGGGCGCCGTCAGGGCAGGCCAGCGCTCTGCTGCAGACAACATGGCTCGGCTCAGGCCTGGGCGCCGCAGAGCAAAAGCCAGGCCATGGCAGAAGCGCTGACGCGAGCCGATCAGGCGGGCATGGCGCCGGGCCCATTCCCGCTCGATGCCGTGATCCCATTCCCTTTGTGCCTGCAACACCAGCGGGACGACCGCCAGTGCCCCCACCAGGGCCCAGCCCATGCCCTCCCCCGTGAACGGCTCGACGTAGCCGGCCGCATCCCCCAGCAACAGCAGCCGTTTGGCCGCCGGGGGGATGGAGCGTCGGGTGAGAGCCGGCGTGGCTCGCCAGGGGGAAGTGGTGGCTTCCGGCAGAGGATCAAAGCCTGCCTCGGCCAGCACTTCGGCGGCGGCGGCGGCCGGCCCACCGGCTGCCACCAGATGGGGGCGATCGAAGGCCGCCGCCAGGTTGAGGGCATCTGCTTCGTTGCGCACCAGGCCCACGTAGCCATGCCGGCCGATGGCCATGTGGATCGTGCCGTTGCCGTAGCCCCTCACATCGGCCTTCAGCTCGCAGCCGGCGCCGATCCGGGCCCGGGGGCTGATCCGCGTTTCGATCGGCAGCTCCGGACCCAGAGCGGAGCTCCCCAGGCCCGAGGCCGCAAGCACGACCCGGGCGCTGGTGGTCTGCACATCATCACCGGAACGCAGCCGCACCTCCCGGCCGGCGGGGGAGCAGCCAGCCACGGTGGCCTCGCACGGCGAACGCAACACGGCGCCAGCAGCAACGGCGGCTTCGCACAGGGCCAGGTCAAGGCGCCCCCGGGAGAGTGAGCGGCCCGCCGGCAGGGCGAGTTCCAGCTGATGTCCTTGCAGACCGAGCCGGATGCGTCCGAGTGGAACAGCGCCCAGTTCATTGAGCAGATGGCCCAGTCCCGCCGCCTCCAGCGCCTTGAGGGCCACGCCATTGAGGCAGCTGCCGCAGATCTTCCAGCGGGGGAACGCTCGCTTTTCCACCAGGAGCACCCGCAGCTGCTGACGCACCAACTGGTGGGCGGCCAGCGCACCAGCGGGTCCGGCCCCGATCACGATCACGTCCCACTCGGGAGCGCTCATCGCTCCTGGGGCGAACAGCCCGGTCGTCGCCAACTCAGCAGATATCGCTCCGGCCAGCTGCGCCGCAGCCCAGCCCCTGCCAGACCGGCCCGGGTCGCCAGAGCCCGCACTTCCGACAACTGAAAGGCACCCTGCACCGAGACCGGACCATCGAAATGAACAATCGGGGAGCGACTCAGCAGTCGGCAGCCCGCCCAGGCCAAGCCGTAGCCCAGGGGGCTGCGGATCAGGTCATTGACCAAGACCAGGCAGCGGCTGGCGCCAGCCATTCGCCGCAGCAATTCCAGCGCCTGGTCTTCATCGAGATGGTGCAGAAACAGGCTGCAGAGGATCACGTCATAGTCCTCGGGGATGCGACCGTGGAGGGCGTCGGCCTGGAAGAACCGGGTACCCAAGGCCCGCTCTTCAGCGTTCCGGGTCGCGATAGCCACCGCCTGTGGGCTGATGTCGCAGCCATCGACCTGGATGGCGAGCCCTTCTCGGCGGGCCCGTTCCGCCAGGGCGGTGGTGTTGTCCCCACCGCCGCAGGCCAGATCCAGAACCCGCAGCGGCTTGTCATTCTGTTCCAGGGCCAGGGACCGGATCGGCGCGAACAGGGATCCAACAGCTCCGCTGAAGGCATTGATCCGGCGCAGACCCTGCAGGGCCTGGCTGTGGGCGAGCGGATCGATGCCGGGCTGGTCCATCCACTCGGGTTGCCGGTGCCGCTGGGCCAGGGACGGGAGAAGCATCAGACGGGAATGGGGTGGAGTGTGCTGCGGTTGTGATGTCGAGGGGGGATTGCAACCCAGAGCTCCATCGACCAGCCTCCCCCTCGCTGCCGCATCGCCAGGGCGACTTCAACGGCCATGGACCGACTTCAGGCCGCTGCAGGGCGGCGCTGCTGCATCACGTCGAGGGCTGCCCCGCCGGCAGCCACCACCAGACCACCGCTGAGGGCCAGGAACACCAGGGTCTGCAGCAGCAGCAGGAACAAGCCCAGGGCCGAGAAGGCCGTGATCCGGATCTTGGCCTTGATGAGGAGCGTCAGCAGCAACAGCACGGTGGCCTTGAGGGCCAGCACCTTGGCCGTGGTGAATGGGCAGAACGGGTTCAGAAGCACGGCAGACTGGCAGACCTCCCCATGCTGGTGACCTGTGGTCCATCCCGCGGCTGGCGTTCCACAGGCAGCGCCCACTCCGGGGGACAGGCCTGCCAGCCCTGCTGTCGCTTCTCGCTCCAGAGCCGCAGCGCCTCCTCGCGGCTCAGCTCCTACCGGCGTCACCGCTGCGCAGATGGCTGCGCCTACAGCAGTGGCACGGGCTGATCCGGCAGCAGCTCTCCGCTGGTGATCTCGAGCCGCTGACTCCAGCGATTCCAGAGGTGGGCCGGAAGTGCAGCACCTGGCGGCCGTCGCTGATCCAGGCCTCGCGGGGAGAAAGTGGCGGCCGCTTCCGTGCTCCTGAGCTCACGCCACGTCCTGTGACCAGTCCCGCTGGCGGTGCAGATCCTCGGTCCAGCCCCTGATGCAGATGGCAGACGAGCTGGGGGATGCAGTTCGGCCCCGGGTGGTGCCGTGAGGGGCATCCGGCCGGTGGCACGCTCTTCAGCCATCTGCCGTTGAGCTGGGGATGCCCAAGCAAGAGTCCAGAGCCCTCACAGGCTGGCCGCTGACGATCCCTCTGCACCTGTGCAGTTCTATCGCGCTCTGCTGGGCGTTGAGCCGCAGTCAGGCTTGAGCGCCGCGCACTGGCGCGTGCCGTGGCCGGTCGGGGGCTGGCTGGAGCTCTACGCGCCATCCCGGAACAGGCCGCAGCTGCTCCGGCAGGGTCGCCTGGCGCTTTGTCTGCAATGTCAGGCCGATGGGCCGGGCGCCCTTGCCGTGCTCCAGGCCTGGATCAGCCCGGCCCTGGATCTGGGTGCCACCGCAGAAGATCCGCCGCGTCAGCAACCGTTCGGCGCCGAGACCTGGCTGCAGGATCCGGAGGGCAACCGATTGCCGCTGCTGGTGATCCGATCACCGTGAAGCCCCTTCATGAAGCCCCATTGCCTCCCGTGAAGAGCGGTATCGAAGCTGCTGCAGCCGTTGCCGGCTCTGGCCGGCGGGCCCATTGTGGCTGCAACGGGATTCGGAGGCTCCATTGATGGAAGACACCCCCCCTGAGCACCAGCAAGGAGCGCGCTGACGATCCGGCCCCTGCTCCAACATTCCTGACGGATCACTGATGTTCCTGGCGTGTCATTTCCTGGAGGGGACACACGCCGTCCACTGCACCGCCTGAGGTGCCCCGGACCCAACGGAACGTCCCACTCGACACCTGGCCCCAGGTGCCAGCGCCGGCAGCTCCGCCCACAACTGAAAACCACCGATCTGAAAACGATCAGGCTGTTTCAACGCAAACCATCGCACGGCTGCGCCCGACCCCCTTGGGACGGCACCACGGCTGAGCAGGCAAACGCCCGGGGCCAACGCTCCGGGCTTTGTTGTGTCAGCTCAAGCCTTGTGATCCCCCTCGGCTTTGGCCAGGGCCGCCGCCGGATCGCCGCTGAGATCCGCCTTGAGGAACGCGGGCGATTCCGGTAACACCAGCTGCAGGTGACTCTCGCGGTGCAGCTCAAGCTCCAGCTCCCGGCTCTGCAGCTCCAGCACATGACCGGCATGGCGGTGGTCGTCGCTGAGCAGGTGCAGGTGGTAGCCCGGCACGTTGATCGTGCGGGCATAGCTGGGGGTCCAGAAACCCACCAGGGTGCCGGCCACCTGCTCCAGATCGAACGTCTCGAACACCCCACGGATGCGGATCGCCACGAACAGGTGGCGTTGTCGCGCAGGCCATCGAGCCGGGCAGTGAGATCGGCCCAGCTGGCCACATCGCGCAGGGTGGCCTGGTGGTCAGCCGCAAAACAGGGTCGGACAAAGGCAGTTGCCGCAACAGCTCTCGCCTGTCTCGATCCAGTAATTAGGGCCTGCTGAGAATCCCAGACCCACTGCCCCGCAGTTGATTCCAACAGGAATCTCATGATAGGATGGCCTGTAATCAGCCATTCCTGGCTTAGAAGAACCTGCTGACACGCAAATGTACGTTTTTCAGCACACCGGTCAGCTGTCGATTGAGGAGTTTCACTCGCCCTTTGGCGGGAAGCTCGATCCCAACAACCGCTGGGTTCTGCTCCACAAGTTGATTCTGTGGATTCAACTGGAAAGCCACTACGCGCCCCAGTTCAGCGCCAAGACAGGAGCCCCAGCCAAGCCCTTCCAGATGGCGTTCGGTGCGCTCTACATCCAACGACGATTGGGAGTGACGGATCGAGAGACGGTGGAGCTGATCACGGAATCACCCTATCTGCAATTTTTCATTGGCTTGAGCGGTTACCAGCCCCTGCCGCCGTTTGACGCCTCCATGATGGTGCACTTTCGCAAGCGAATTGGCCCTGAGCTGATCAAGGTCTGCAATGCTATGACCAAGGCCAACGGGATCGCAATGATTCAGGAGATGCTCGCTACTTGCGAGCAGGAAGACGGCATGACTGCAGAGGATCACAAGCAGCTTGCGGCCATTGAGGAAGAGCTGGGGGTGAAGCCAGCATCGCTCGATCCTGGCAGCAACTGGGGAACTCTGATCCTTGATGCAACCTGCGTGCCTGATGACATCCCCTACCCAGTGGACTTGAGGCTGCTTGCTGAGTCCCGGGACACAACGGAGAAGGTCATTGACGAGTTGTTCAAGCAGTTACAGGGCAAGATTCCCCGCAAGCCGCGCTGCAATAGCGTAAAAGCTCATAACCTATTCCTGGTTATCATCAAAAAGAAAAAGCCAAGCCGTGAGGAGATCCGGGAGGCGAAACGCTTCCAGCTCAACGAGATCAGCCGTAATCTCAGAGCAATTGACGGCATGATCTATTGCGGTGCAGAGCTTTCGGGGCTTGGTTCACAGCTGTACCGCAAGCTGCTGATCGCCAGTGAAGTCGCCCGGCAGCAACAGGAGATGTATAACGCTGACAGCCGGCGCATCGATGACAGGATCGTGAATCTGATGAAGCCACATGTAAGACCGATCGTGCGAGGCAAGGCGGGCAAGAAAACCGAGTTCGGGGCCAAGATTTCAATTTCTGATGACAATGGCTTTGTCGATGTGGATCGGATCAGCTGGGACAACTACAATGAAGCCAACGATCTGATCACACGTGCCGAGCAATACAAGGAAGAGCGAGGATACTACCCGGCCCGGATCTGTGCCGATTCAATCTATATGACATCTGGAAGCAAGAAGTTCTGTGAGGCTAATAAAATCAGAGTCAGCGGCCGCCCACGCAAGAAGCAGGTCGAAGCCGAGGTGCAGACAGCAGAGCAGCAAGAGCTGTTCAAATCAGACATGAGAAAGCGTTCCGTGATCGAGGGAAGAATCGGGACGGGCAAGCGGAAATACGGACTGGATCGAATCCTAACCAAGTTGGTTGAAACATCAAGAACAGTGATCACGATGGCGTTCTTTGTCATGAATGTCGAGAAGATCATGAGGCTACTGCGCCTCTTGTTCGCTATTTTTGTCTCTGTGTACATCCTGATGCTTGGTTTGTGCACTGTCCGGTGCCGTCCAGCGCTTCTGTGGGCTGCTTAGTCAGCTTCCAGGAGTAAAACTGCGGTCACCACTGCTCGGGCGTGCGGGCCAAGAGATCCGCCTTTGACGCGCCGGAAAAGCCCACAATCGAAATTCAGCAAGCTCTAATTAGGGCTTCCTGAATAAGGGCAGATCCACTGCAGTGCAATGGATCTCGGCAGTTTCTGACGGTAAAATGTGCGTGAAAGGGCTGATCTGAGCCCAAAAGCGGTCCGGAGTTTTCCACATGTATCGGCGTGAGCATCGTTATCAGCTCTCGTTCGAAGACTTCTTCCTGCCGTTTGGCGGCAAACTCTCCGGTGATAATCGGTGGATCAAGCTGGCTGAGCTCATTCCGTGGGATGAACTGGAGGACGACTACGCAGCGCAATTCTGTAAGGGCTTTGGAGCACCGGCAAAACCCTTTCGCATGGCACTGGGTGCCTTGATCATCAAGACCCGTCTCGGGCTCACGGATGAAGAACTGGTGGAGCAGATCAAGGAAAACCCCTATCTCCAGTTTTTCATTGGCTTGGAAGCGTTCCAGTCTTCGGCGCCGTTTGATCCATCGATGATGGTGTATTTCCGCAAGCGCTTGCCAGAAGCGATTGTGAATGAATGCAATGAAAGGATTGTGCGCCACGGCCTGAAAATGATTCGCTCATCAGATCCCCAGGGCACAGGGGATGACGACGGCAGTGGCGGATCGACCAGTCCTCCCGACCAACCAAAGCCATCCTTGCAGAAGCAGCCGAATCAGGGTTCACTCTTGATCGATGCCACCTGTGCGCCGGTGGATATCCGTCATCCCACCGATCTATCCCTGCTCAATGAAGCCAGGGAGGTGACTGAGATCCTGATTGATGCGATGCATCCCCAGGTCAGGGAACGCTTCGGCTACAAGCCGCGTACACACCGCAAAAAGGCGAGGCAGCAGTTTCTTGCAGTGGCCAAAAAGAAGAAGCCAAGGATCAGCAAGATCCGCAAAGCGATCAAGCAGCAGCTTGGTCACCTCAAGCGGAATCTGGCAAGCGTTGACGCCCTGATCGCCTGTGGTGGCAGCCTTCTGGCCGCCGGACGGCATATCTACCGGAAGTTGCTGGTGATCAGCGAGCTGGTCCGCCAGCAGACTATTCTCTATCACGCAGACAGCAGAAGCATCCCAGATCGCATCGTCAGCCTCTGCCAGGCACATATCAGGCCGATTGTCCGCGGGAAAGCTCGTTGCAATGTTGAGTTCGGAGCCAAGATCTCAATCTCTGTCACCGGCGAGGGATTCACCTTCCTCGATCGCCTGAGTTATGACCCCTACAACGAAGGAGAAGACCTCAAGGGTCAAGCGATTTCCTATCGGCGTCGCCATGGTCACTATCCGATGGTGATTTGTGCTGACCAGATCTACCGCACAAGATCGAACCGTGCCTTCTGCCAGCGCCATGGAATCCGTTTGAGTGGCCCGCGACTTGGACGGCCGAAGAACGATCCTGAATTGGTGGCTGCCGAGAAGCAGCAGTTCATCGATGACCAGCGCCAAAGGAATGCCGTTGAAGGCAAGATCGGCCAAGGCAAGAGGCGTTTTGGACTGGGCCTGATTCGTGAGAAGCTCGCTGTGACCCAGGGTTCAACCATTGCACTCAATATTCTGGTGATGAACCTCGAGAAGCTGCTGGAGCTTCTTTTTGTTCTTTTTGCGTCCTGGCTGCAACTTCTCCTGTGCAATCAACCAGGCAAGGGGTCCCCATTCGTGTGTGTGAGCACTCATCTCAGCCCCACATGAACGGCCAGTCTCCGCCTCACTCAGGCTCGGCTCTTTGACAGCTTGACCTCCCTCTCACTTTCTCAGGAAGCCCTAATTACCCGGGGATCTGGGAGCACTAGGTCGCAGGTTCGAATCCTGTCGCCCCGATTGACGCTTTTAGGAGTTTGCGGAAAAACCGTCAGAAACGCCGCGTTCCTCCCTCGCGTGATCTGATTACGCGCTGTTCGGGCTGGATTCGTTGATTCAGCGGTTCAGAACGCCAGATTTCAGGCGTTTTGCCCCGTTGGGGCTTCCTGGAAGCCGCCTCGTTGGCACACCTCTGGGCAACCACCTGTTCATGCCGCCGCCATCGCCGGTTTGAGCAGGTTGCCCAGCCGGATCAGGTTGTAGGCGATCACGTGCAGGCCAAACACTGCACCCACCTTTTCGGTGCCGCGCAGCTTGAACTGACGCAGACCGCCCCACTGCTTGATCCAGCCAAACACCTTCTCGATGCCGCGGCGGGCATTGATCGACTTGCCGTAGCCCTCATGGCGAGTGGTGCGGCCATCAATGGCGGAACCACCAGAGCGAGCAGTGTTCTGAGCCACGTGAGGTGTGACTCCGATGCGGCGCATCTCTGCGACAAAGCCCCTGGTGTCGTAGTTCTTGTCGGCACCGATCGTTTTCTGGTGGGCACCGGGACGATCTGCCGCCATCACCTTGGCGGCATCCCGCTCTCCGGTGCCCGTCGCTTGCGTGACGCGACAGTCGACGATCAGGGCATGGCGGTTGTCCATGAGCACGTGCCCCCGGTAGCTGGGCAACGCCGGATGGGCCTTGGATTTGCGGCACAGCAAGGCATCCGGATCGACGCCGGAGCGATGGGTCTTGTTGCTGAGCTTGATGCCGCGGAAATCCCCTTTCGCCCGCTTCCTGCCGGGCTTTGGAGCACCAAAGCCCTCGCCAGGGCCCGATGGCGGCGGCGGCGGATCGTCCTGCCCATCAATTCGCTCCAGCGAGGCATGGGACGCCCAGGCCTGCAGCAGGGTGCCATCCACCGAGAAGTGCTCATCGCTGAGCAGCGGCCTGACCTCCGGCGCACCCATCAACTTCTCCAGGAAGCGCCCCATCACCTCCTCGTTGAGCAGCCGCTCGCGGTTCTTGGTGAACGTTGTCGGATGCCAGATCGGATCATCCGGGCTGAGACCCACGTAGCCGCAGGCCCGGCGAAGCCGTAGCAGCGAAAGAGCAGGTTGTAGTGGAGCTGCTCCAGCAAAAGACGCTCCGAGCGGATGCCATAGAACGCCTGCAGCAACGAGGCCAGAAGCAGCTGCTCGGGCGGCACCGATGGCCGGCCTTCTGAGGCGTACAGCGCGCAGAAGGTGGGATTGAGTCGATCAAGGGCCTGATCGGCCAGCTTGCGGATCCGCCGCAGCGGATGACTGGCCGGAATCCGATCCTCGACCGAGACGTAGGAGAACAGCGAGCCGGTGCGCTCCTGTCGACCTCGCATCACAGGGTGGGCGGTTGCCCCATTTTCGCAGGGATGGGCGGGTTTTTCAGCGAACTCTTAGGTGCGGCACCGCCCCCCGGTTGGGCGGGGGATGGACGGCTCTCCCAGAGCATTGCTGCAGATCCTCAACGCATGGGCCAGCGGTGCCGCCGCATCGATGGTGTCGCCATGGCAAAACACCCGTTGGAGGTCCTCATCGTCGCCGTTTGCGCCGCTGAGGACGCCAGGCCGCAGGATGGCCAGGAGCATGGCCCAGCTGCTCGAAGAGCAGATCAGGGCCTAAAGGTCAGTGATAACCTGATGGCGCAGGCGGAGCTTTATTCCATGTCCATAGACATTCGCTCTTCGGGCGCCATTCTGAGGATCCTCAATCGGATCGCGTTGGTGGATGGTCATCTCTCGCCTGAGGAGGAGCATCTGCTCGATTCACTCGCGCAGCAGTACAAGCTCCAGGCCAAGATCGTGTCCTGGGAGCAGGAGCTCGCCGATCCCTCCAGGATCACTGCTCTGGCCTCCATCGTCGCGACTGAGCATCACGCCCTTCTGCTCAAGAGCGCCTATATGGTGGCCGGCATCGCCAGGGATAGCCGCGAGGACACCTACATCGGCACCGAGGAGGATGCTCTGCTCAAAGAACTGGAGTCGGTGCTTTCTCTCACAGCAGCTGAGGGGGCCACCGCCCGCCAACAGGCAACGGCGGAACTCGAAAGGCAACCGTCGCTCTGGCAGGTGCTGTACGCCTGTTTCGGTTCCCAGTTTGAGTGGCCGTTGCTGGGTTGATCGTCTGTCCCGTCAGCATTACGCGGGTGGGTTGTCCTGTTGGCTCTGCTGCAGCTCTGGTGCGCAACGTGAGTCTGGAGCAGCACCTCGGCACCATGAATGCCACCGGCTCGCAACCGTCAGCCACTCCCGGACTCTGTGCCTGCTTCCAGGCCGGGCACCGCCTGCAGAGCCGGTTCCAACGGCACCTGAAGGGCGTTGTTGGTGAGGGCGAAGAGCACGTACTGCGACACCAGGGCGATCAGATCCAGCAGGTCGCGAGGGCTGAGATGGCAGCCATGGAGCGCCCAGACGTCTGGAGGAATGGTGCGCTCGTTCACCAGGGCATCGGTGAGCACCAGCAGGCCCTGTTCACGGCCTGGAAAGTGCTCAAATCCGCCGCTGCGCAGCCATTCCAGTTCAGCTGTGGTGATCCCGAATTCACGGCCCACCTTCACGTGGTGGCGCCACACGTAATCGCTTTCGTAGAGCACGCCCATGCGCAGGATCACCAACTCCTGCTCCCGCCCATTCAGGGCCATGCCTGTCTTGCCAGCCACCCACCAGGCGAGGAAGCCATCGAGCAACTCTGGGCTATGGAGAAGCTGGCCCAGCACCTGGCGAGGAAATCCCTCTCCCTTCAGGCCAGCGCCCGGAATGCGCTCCAGGGTGGCGCGGGCGGCGTCGCTGAGTTCCTCGATCGGTCGTGGTGGAATGCGGGGGGTGGATTCGCAGGGGTGCAGCATCGCTCTGGAGTGGTGTCAGGGGCCATGGCTGGCGATCCAGTCACGGAATCGCCGGGCCAGAGGGGCCAGATTCGCGGAACGTGGGGTGGCCGCTGTGGTTGGCACCGCGACCCGGGGATGGGGGAAGGGGCCTGGGGGATCCACCGGGATCGTCACCACCCTGGCAAGACGGCGATAAGCGGAAGCCAGGGGCAGGCTGCTTGGGGATCCGACGGAGGCGCCGACGCCGTTGTCCAGCACGTACCAGTGCAGGTTGGCGGGGCTCCGGTGGAACAGGTGATCCTTCATGGCGCTCATCTGAGCATTCTGATCGCCGTCCACCACCACCACCTCGAGATCGGGACGGCTGCAGGCCAGGCTCCAGCCGATCGCGAGGGTGCCGCCCATGTAACCCACGTTGTAAAAGTTGCCCGGTCGGTCACCAACGGCCTGGGCTGCTCTCGCCGTGTAGCCGTTGCTGAAGAGCACCGCAGCATCGGGGTGAGCCGCCAGGATCGCCGCGATCGCCGCATCCCGGTCTGGAGCGCTGCTGCGTGATCCGTCCAGGGTGGCAGGGCTGGAAGTGCCTCCAGTGGCCTCGTCGCTCCACCACTGCCGGTCATCAGCGGAGGTGACAGCTTCGGCTGGGCTGGCGATGAACGCGGCGGGCGAGAGCTGCAGAACCCCTCGACCACCCTGTCGGGCAGCCTGGATTGCCGATGCAAGCCCCTGCAGCGGGTCCTCCAGTCCATGCCGATCACCGGTGATCACGGCCTCAGGCCCGAACACCTCCGCCACCAGCGCCTGAGTGCGACGGCCGATGGCCTGGTGGGGCTCGCTGACATCGCTGGCGTCATGACCGCGCCAGGTGATGAGTGCCACCAGGGGCAGGTCGAAGACCTCCGCTCCGGCGCAGGAGATCAGACCATCCGCGGCATTGGCCAGGCCGGAATTCTGCAGGTGGATCAGCGCCGGCTCGCCCGTGCCGAACCAGTGACCGATGGCCAGGCCCACCAGATTGCCCTCATGGGTGGTGGGTTGCAGTCGCAGTGCGCCGTGTCGACTGGCCTCGGACGCCAGGGCCGCCCAACCGGCGGTGACGGTGCAGGGCACCGTGAAGATCGTGCGGATCCCACCCTGGCCCATGGCGGTGAGCAGATCCTGATCCGTGGGCCTGGGGGTGGGGGGGCTCTCCATGCTCGGAACCAGGGACCTGTGATCAATGCAGCGAACGGACTGGCCGGCTGGCCCGATGATCAGTCCGCCAGGGCCCTCACTCCTCCTCAGCCGCGCCCAGGGGGATGAGCTTGATCTGCTTGCGGCCGAGCTTGATCTCGAATTCATCGCCCGGCTGCAGACCCAGCTGGGCGGTGTAGGCCTTGCCGACGAGCAGGTTGCCGTTGAACTGGACCTTGGTGACGTAGCTGAGCTGACGACCCGGTCGTCCTTTGCCGCCGACACTGCCGGTACCGAGGTTCATCCCTTTGGCCTCCAGCAACGCCTCATAGAAGGCCGTGAAGTTGAGGCGCTCGCTGCCGTCCTTCTTGGTGCTGACGTAGCCGCAGCCACGCACCAGGTCGGACTTGGAGACTTCGCCGAGATCCTTGACTTTGGCGAGCAGATCAGCACCGGTGAGCATGATGTGGGGATTGAGTGATGGGAACACCCTAATTGCCAGACGTCACACGGTGATCAACCACTGGGTGATCGGCCTTCGCTGAGACCCACCTGTTGCGACTGAGATCTGCTTAGGGGGTGAGTCCTTGATCGCACTGCGCAGCGGCGTTGCTGCATTTCTTCAGGGGCTGTAGCGCAACCGTGTGGTGGAGATCATGCCTGACCCGGTTCAGAACGGCTCCGATGGATCCATCCCTCGGTTTCCATGGATCATCGGCTGCTGCCGCCGAGGTGCGCCTCGATCGCATGAACCGTGCTGGCCACCCCATCTTCGCGGCAGAGCAACTGTTGCAGCTCCTGTGCCCGTTTGCGGAAGCATGACTCGCCTGCCAGAGCCCGGAGGCTGGTGGCGAGGGCCTCGGCGCTGAGCGTGCTGAGCCGGTGTGTGGCAGGACTGACCCCAAGCCGCTCCAGCGTGCGTCCCCAGGCGGGCTGATCCGCAAAGAAAGCCACCACCGTCGAGGGGATGCCGTAGCGAAGGGTGGCGGCGGTGGTGCCGGCGCCACCGTGGTGAATCGCCGCCTGCACCCTGGGAAACAACCAGCTGTGCGGGCAGTCCTCCAGCAGAAACACATCCGCCGGCAGGGCCATGCGGGGCTGCACCCGGCCCCAACCAGGCGAGAGGATCAGGCGTACTCCGGCCCGTTGCGCGGCCTCCACCATGACATCTGCCAGCGCCCCAGGATCACGGCAGATCATGCTGCCGAAGCCGGCGTAGAAGGGAGTGGGGCCCTTCGCCAGAAACGCGGCGAGATCCCGATCCGCTCTGTAGTCCGCGGGCAGGATCGCCCCATCGGCGGAGCGGGGCTCGAGGAAGCAGTAGCCGGTGAGCGAGGCGCTCGCTTTCCAGTCTTCCGGCTGGGGCAACACCTGAGGGCTGATCAGATGCAGCACCGGGGGATCCACCAGGTGTGCGGGTGGCGTGCGGCGGCTTTGGGCGCCACCCCAGGGGAGGGGATCCAGAGCCAGGCGCGCGCGACGAAAGTCCTGAATCACCCGGGCGTCCTGCCGCCACTTGAGCAGGCTGACCAGCCGGTAGCTGCTGCGGTTGAGGCGGCGTCGCAGACGACGACGGGGGCCGCGACCTCTCGTGCTGGTTGGTGATGCGGGAAAGCCCAGGAAAGGAAAATCACCGGTGGCCATGATCGGCATGGGGCTGAGCACCACCAGCGGGCAGCCAGTGGCCTCGGCCAGGTGGTAGCCCCACAGGCAGAGAGGCGAGACCAGCAGCAGATCCGTTCCTTCCATGGCGTCATGGGCTGTGGTCAACAGCTCACCGAGCAGCCCATCGGAAATCAGGCGCACAGGTTTGCCCTGCATCAGGGCCAGGCCCGTCTCCGATCTCAGCAGGGTGGTGAAGTCGCCAGGCAGGGGAACGAATGGCAGCGCATGCTCCTCAGCTGCAGCCTGGAAATTGACACTGCCGATCAGGGTCACCTCATGACCGCGGCGCTGGAGTTCCAGGAGGATGGCCAGGTAGGGCTGCAGGTCTCCCCTGGAACCAATGGAGATCATCCGGATCCTGGCCATGGGAGACGTCGCTGCTGCCGCGTGATGCTGCACGATTACGCCGGCAGCTGCTGCCATCACGGCATGGAATCGGTAGCGACGCCCGCCAGGGGTGGTGCCATCGGGGATCACGGCAGACGTGTGCCCACGCCTGAAGTCCCAGGGGCGCGTGATACCTCCTTGCACCTGCCACACCCCAAGGCGGAAGCGGCTGGCCCTGACAGGGAAGGCGCCCCGTGGGGGGCGCCCTGGCACCGGTTGGGGTCGTTGCTTCCTCACACCAGAAGCGACCGATCGGGTGTCTGTCGTTCACGCATCGCCTGCCTTGTGCCTGACAGGAGAGGAAATGGGATCACGTCTCTGGGAAGAGATGCTCGGAGCTTGACCTTCTCAGTTGTGATCCCGACTCGGGCTATGCAGCCCTGAGGTTCATCATGCGGGATTCAGAACTGGCGTATCGCTCTCTGCGGCTACGGGATGGCGTTCTCGCTGCGCCACCGAGTTCACCTGGTTGGTCAGCAACCATTCGTTTCACTCGCACCTCCGCGATGCACACCGGCTCGGGTGATCCCTGGCCGGACTCTGTTGGAGGGTGAGGGTCGGGTTGGCTCCCGGGCCTCCCCTCAACTTCAAGGTAAGGCCCCTGGCTGCGGCTGGTGGCTCCAGTCAGTTCCTGTTCCCGTCTGTGATGTGGCGGTTCTGCGAACTGTCAGGCTGCAGGCTGCGCCGCCCTCATCCCCACCCCACGGAGAAATGCACGCTCAGATCGGGCCGCGCAGCACGTAGCCGACGCCCCTGACGGTCTGGATCAGGCGCTCCGCCCCATCGTCCTCCAGCTTCAGCCTCAGAGCCCGCACATAGACCTCGATGATGTTCGACTCACCCAGGAAGTCGTAGCCCCAGACGGCCTTGAGAATCTGATCCCGGCTCAACACCTGCTGGGGGTGGCGGCAGAAGTGCTCGAGCAGGTCGAATTCCTTGGCGGTCAGCTCGATCCGGCGCTTTCCACGGTGCACCTGACGTGCCAGCACATTCAGCCTCAGGTCCTCAAAGACGAGCTCCGACGGAGCTGCATCCTGCCGTTTGCGCAGCTGGACCTTCACCCTGGCCAGCAGCTCTTCGAGACTGAACGGTTTGATCAGATAGTCATCGGCCCCGGCATTCAGCCCCTCGACCCGATGGGTGATCTCATCCCTTGCGGTGAGCATGATCACAGGCGTCCTGATGCCCGTGTGGCGCAGCCGCAGGCAGAGGTCGAGTCCCGAGAGACCCGGCAACATCCAGTCGAGCAGGATCAGGTCGGGTTTCAGGCTGCGCGCCATCTGCAGGCCGCTGATGCCATCGGCGGCGGCCTCCACCGCGTAGCCCTCGATCCGCAGTTCCGAGACGAGCAGTCCCGCCAGATTGGCGTCATCCTCCACAACCAGAATCAAGGGCTCACCCATGGCTGCCAGCGTGGAAGGACGATCGTGAACACGCTGCCCTGGCCGGGGCTGGAGCGCACCTGGATCGTGCCACCCATCGCGTCGAGCAGCGCCTTGACGATCGCAAGGCCGAGGCCTGAGCCGTCGCGTCCGCGGGTCATGCCCTCACTCACCCGGTAGAAGCGCTCGAAGATGCGTTGCTGCTCGCTGAGCGGAATGCCCAACCCCCGATCCTGCACCTGGATCTGGGCATTGCTGCCTGAGGCTGTCAATCGCAGATCAATTGCCGCCTCGGGCTGGGAATACTTGACGGCATTGTCGATCAGGTTGAGCAGCACCTGCTGCAGCCGGGCAGGATCCGCCGCGACCAGCACGGTGTCGTCCGGCAGCTGCAGCCGGATCGGTCGGCGGCTCACCTGCTCGGCCATGGCGGCGGATTCCGCCAGCAGCGCATGCAGATCCGTGGGCTGGCTCGCAACGATCAGCTGACCGCTGTCGGCCCGTGCCAGCTCCAGCAGATCACCAAGCAACTGGATCGCCCGCTCGGTTTCCGCCCGGGCCGTGTCGACGGCCTGCCGCTGGTCGGCATCGAGATGGGCACTGCGGCGCTGCAGGCTCTGCAGGTAACCGGCCACGATCGTGAGCGGCGTGCGCAGTTCATGCGACACGTTGCCCATGAAGTCCCGCTGCTGCTGCCAGGACACCGCCAGGCGGGCGAGCATGGCGTTGAAGGCCCGCGCCAGACCGCTCACCTCCGCAGGCGCCTGATCGAGTTCCAGCCTGGCGACCTGCAGTGCATCCGCCGACACCGCTGCCGCCACCTGGCTCATCTGCCGCAGCGGTGCCACCGCCATGGAAATGCGCGCACTGATCGCCGCGATCAGCAGCAGGGCCACCACCGCACTGAGCAGCAGCAACTGCCCGAGCCGTGCCTGCAGCTGCATCTGATCACCGGTGATGTCGCGGGAGAGCACCAGCTCGCCCACGGACTGCCCGTTCACCAGCAGTGGAGCGGCACAGAGCACGATCCGATAGGTCCCAAACCGAATCACCTGGGGGTGCGCCGGCATCGTCATCAGGGAACGTGCCAGCTGCGCCTCCGGGATGCGGAGATCGAAGTTGGCGGAGTGGCCGAGCAGCTCACCGCGGCGATCCTTCACCCACACGACCAGTCCTGGCGCGCCCACCTTCTCGATGGTGCGGTCGACACCATCTTTGAGGTTCTGGGTCTGCAGATGCATCGCCAGCTGCTCAGGGAATCGGGCGGCGATGTAGTCAAGCGTCTGCTTGTGGCCGGCAATCAACAGTTGTTCCAGCTGCCAGCCGGCCCAGATGCTCAGCGTGCTGAGGCCCAGCAGGGAGATCACCAGCAGCTCCAGGGTGAGGCGCAGCTGCAGGGAATCGTGCGCCGGAGTCAGGCGTCGCAGCCGCGACCACCAGCTGCTGGTTGCCGAGCGGAATCGGGACATCGACCTCGTGCATGACATGGGCAGCCGCTGCCCTGGGACAGCGACGCTGCCTGCAGGATTGCACCCTGCAACGATCAGGTGCTGGAGCCGAAGACGGCATCGCCTCGCTCACCGGCGCAGGCGCACCGCCGACATCCCTCATCGGGCCTGCACTTCAGAGGTGTGCGACCCCATGGTCGCGGCTCCGGCGACCTGGCGTTGTTGATCAGATCCGCATCGCCGCTTCATCTGAGGCTCATCTGGGCTCTGTTCACTGTGGGTGTCACTCCCTGGAGGCTTCACGATGCCGCGTCCACTGTTTCCGCTCGCCATCGCTGTGCTTCTGGGAAGCCTGGTTCCCATCCAGGCTCCCGAGGCCTCGGCCGCAACGCTCCAGCAGCCTGCCCAGGCCAGGATGGATGCTGCTCTGGCTTCAAGCCCGGCAGGCCCCCTTGCCAGACAGCTGCAGGGCAAACCGGTGGTGGTGGACGTCTACGCCAGCTGGTGTCCGGCCTGCCGCAACATCGCACCGACCCTGGCGCAACTGCGCCAGACCTATACCAACCGCGTGCATTTTGTGGTGTTTGATGTGAGCGACAAGGCCAAGACCGAGGTGTCCATGGCCAACGCCCAGCGGCTGGGTCTGGCGGGCTTCCTGAAGGCCAACCGGACCCAGACGGGCCTGGTGGCGATCATCGATCCCGCCACCGGCAAGGTCCTTGCCCAGCATCGCAACAATGCCGATGCCTCGGCTTACACCACCGTGCTGAACAAGGCCCTGTCGAAGTGAGCGCAGGCCATGGGTTGCCTTGTTCAGTCCCCTGGCACCCGGTCATTCTCGCCTCGTGTCCTGGTCTCTTCCATGCCATGACTCTCCCCTCCTTCCGCACGCGAACCCCGGCGGCCCCCACGCCCTGGCGGTCGTTCGCCATGCCACGCCTGCTGCCAGCGCTGGCATTGGGCCTGCTCACTCTCGTGGTCGTCGTGGGCTTGGGCCCACAGCTCAGCCGCCCGCTGGAGTGGATGATCGGCATCGCGGAGAACCGCTATCAACGCTGGTTTGACGCCCAGGACACCAGCCATCCCGTCCTGCTGCTCAGCCTGGCCTTCGGCGGCGGACTGCTGGCCAGTCTCTCCCCCTGCATCCTGGCCCTGCTTCCGGTGAACCTCAGTTACATCGGGACGTTGAAGCTGACCTCCCGTCGCGATGCCTTTCTCAAGGCGGCTCAGTTCGTGCTGGGGGCGGTCACGATCCTGAGCCTCTTCGGATTGGTGTCGTCGTTTGCTGGTGCCGTTCTCATCGATTTCCGCGGCTACTTCAACATCGGCGTGGGGCTGTTGATGGCGCTGATGGGCCTGGGTCTGGCGGGTTGGATCCGCCTGCCCCTGCCGCAGTGGCAGCTCGACACGCCGATCACCGGGCCCTATGGGGTGGGACTCGGCTTCGCCCTGGTGAGCTCCCCTTGCGCCAGTCCCGTGCTGTTCGCCGTGCTGGCAGCGGCTGCCGCTTCGGGCTCCCAGGTGTTGGCTGTGCTCACGATGGTCAGCTATGCCCTCGGCTACACGGCCCTGATCTTCCTCGCCAGCCTGTTCACCGGTCTGGCCAGGACCAGCCGTGGTCTGCTGCAGCACTCCGAGGCCATCGTGCATTTCGGCAGCCTCGCCCTGGTTCTCACGGGTCTGTACTACTTATGGATCGGTGCCCATTGGTTTGTGGGCAGCGGATGAACACTTCCCTTCGCATGCCGAGCACCACAACGCGGAGAGAGAGGACCCGTCCAACGCCTCCTGCGGACCTGGGCGGGTCTCCACCCGATGGGCGCCATGAAGCGGCAGTGCCGATGAAGGCGATCGTGAGTGATGCGCGTGAGGTGCTCTGGGTGGCGTTGGAGCAGGTGGATCGAGAGGCCTCCCGGCTGGAGGAGACCCGCACCAGCGGTGCGGGTCGGGATCTCCATCAGGGCCGGATCCCGCCAGAGCTAACGGGCGGGGAGCATGTCGATGCCGTGCCTGCGCAGGTTGGCCTCAGGTCTGGCGGGATCGATGGTCTGACCCTGCTCGATCAGGTTGAGCGCCTCAGCTCTGGCCCCAGCACAGCTTCGGGTTGGTGGTGGTGAGCAGCATGCCGGTCATCGGCACGTTGGTCGTCAGCAGGGTGTAGCTGAACTCACTGGGACGCACACCGGTGGGGTTGGCGCACAGGAATGTGGCCCCGTTGGTGTTGGTGGTCGTCTTGGTGCTGATTCCGTAGAGCTGCAGCAGGTTCACCATGGAAGCATCGTAATTCACCTCGCCATCGCTGCTGCCAAGGAACAGCTGGGAGCGGCTGCTGCCGCAGCGGGCCTTGGATGTGGTGACATTGGGATACAGGGCCGCAGAGGTATAGGTCACATCAAAGATCAAACCCTGGGGTGTGTCGGAGGTGCCTTGGATCGACAGAATGGCCACCGCGGTGGGGTTTGCCTGCTTCACGAACACCTGCTGAGGGATGAATCCCTTGAGATCAATGGCCTTGGCGCCATCTGCGAATAGAATTGACGCAGCCGAGATGGACGTGGTGACTGCAACCGCAATGGCGCGCGATGAGGAGTGACGAAGCATGAAAAATTCGCTTTCAAATTCAGCGTGCCACTGAGATTGTCTACTGATCATCGGCTCTCATATTTGGTTACATTCCTGCCAGTCAGTCCAGTTCGCCTCTTGTTGTTCACTGACGCTGGGAGTTGACTACCGCCGGCCTGCAGCAGGATGGGATGTGGGCGGTGGCTCTGACAGAAGTCTGCTGCCTGTACGGAGCCCACCATGCGATCTGGGAGCGATCTGCAGTGAGCCGATCACGCCAAGGCTCTGCCTTCTTCCGTGATCTGAGCGCTGCTCACGCTTCCAGGGCACCCAGAACCCAGCGCGGAGTTCAGTGCCTCTCGGCACCGCCTGGAGCTCGCCTCGAGATCACCGGCACTGAGACATGGTGAGCGTTCTCCTGGCACGGGGCCATTTTCAGGGCAGTTCCAGCCGCTGATCGGAGTGAGGCTGATCGATGCTTCCGGGCTGACCTCCTGGGAGCCTCAGCCGTCAGATCCAGCTGGGGCTCGGCGCGGTGGCCCTGGTGATCGGTGCGATGAACCTGCGCGATGCCCGCCGGCCCGGAGAGCGCTTCACCCTGTCGATCCCCGATGAGGCGAAGCCGGGGCTCTATGCCCGCATGCGTGGGGTGCTGCAGAGCCGGGGCCTGGCAGCGTCCCTTGTGGGGGTGGCGCTGCTGGCGGTGGTGGTGAACCTGGTGGAACTGCTCTGCACCGCCGGCCTGCCCGCGTTGTACACGGCCGTGCTCAGCCAGCAGGCCCTGCCGGCCTGGGGCCACTACAGCTATCTGGGCCTCTACATCCTGGGCTACATCGCCGACGACGCCCTGATGGTGGGCATGGCGGTGTGGGCCCTGGGCAACCAGCGACTGAGCGAAGCATCCGGGCGGCGCCTGAAGCTGCTCAGCGGAGCCGTGATGCTGATCCTGGGCCTGGTGCTGCTGTTCCCGCCCAGGCTGGCTGCTCTGAGCCCACCCGGTCAGCCGCCGGCCGGTGGAGACAGCTGGAGGCGAGCCCGCGGCCGCGACCCGACCGCGCCGCGAATCTGAAGGCTGATTCAGATGCCGACCTGAGCAGGGATCACGGGACGGTGGCGTCATGCAGGGCCACCACCGCGGCGGGAGGGGCCATCAGCTCGGCCGGATCGCCGGAAGCCAGCGGCAAGACCAGAAGCAACGGCAGCTCCGAGCGGAGCCGGGGCTCGAACCGCGGCAGATCGAACTGCGCCGAGCTCTCCGGAAGCGTCGTCTCGCCGGCAGGAACCAGTTCAGCACTGCGGTTTTCCAGCTCCCAGCTCCCGCCCAGGCCGTCGCGCAGCTGCAGCGGCCGGCTGTGGTCGAGCGCCTGACGGCCGGAGCGATCGGTGAACCGCAAGCGCAGCCCCCCTGGGTAGGAGGGGTCGAGCTGCTCCAGCAGCGTCAGCGACCAGGACAGACCGCTCTGATCCTGGAGGTTCCAACGCTGGGGCTCGAGCGCCAGAGCCGCCCCCGGGCCCAGCAGCAAGACCCCGAGCAGCAGCGCCAAAACCACAGACCCCAGCCCGCGCCCCGCATGCGAACGACGCGGTTGAGCAGAAACACCCATGGCCAGGACCTCAAAAGATGCGGCTTTCACGCTACCGTTGTATGCAGGTGAAGGGCACAGCACTTCATCCCTCTGCACAGTCTTCCCTGCCATGACCACGACCTCCCTCGCCCCCGCCAGGGGCGGCTCCTGGGAGTCCTTCAAGGACTGGATCACCTCCACCAACAACCGCCTCTACATCGGCTGGTTCGGCGTGCTGATGATCCCCACCCTGCTGGCGGCCGCCACCTGCTTCGTCATCGCCTTCATCGCCGCTCCCCCCGTCGACATCGACGGCATCCGCGAGCCGATCAGCGGCAGCCTGCTCTACGGCAACAACATCATCACCGCGGCGGTGGTGCCCAGCTCCAACGCCATCGGCCTGCACTTCTACCCGATCTGGGCCGCCTCCAGCCTCGATGAGTGGCTGTACAACGGCGGCCCCTACCAGCTGATCATCTTCCACTTCCTGATCGGCATCTACGCCTATCTCGGCCGCGAGTGGGAACTCAGCTACCGCCTGGGCATGCGCCCCTGGATCGCCGTGGCCTACAGCGCTCCGGTGGGTGCCGCCACCGCCGTGCTGCTCGTCTATGCCATCGGCCAGGGCTCCTTCTCGGACCCCATGCCCCTGGGCATCTCCGGCACCTTCAACTTCATGCTGGTGCTCCAGGCTGAGCACAACGTGCTCATGCACCCCTTCCACATGCTCGGCGTGGCCGGCGTCTTCGGGGGCAGCCTCTTCTCGGCCATGCACGGCTCGCTGGTGACCTCCAGCCTGGTGCGGGAAACCACCGAGCAGGAATCCCAGAACCGCGGCTACAAGTTCGGCCAGGAGGAGGAGACCTACAACATCATCGCCGCCCACGGCTACTTCGGTCGCCTGATCTTCCAGTACGCCTCCTTCAACAACAGCCGCAGCCTTCACTTCTTTCTGGCTGCCTGGCCCGTGGTGGGCATCTGGTTCGCCACCCTGGCGGTGATCAGCTTCTCGTTCAACGTGAATGGCTTCAACTTCAACCATTCCGTGCTCGATCACCAGGACCATGTGATCAACACCTGGGCCGATATCCTCAACCGTGGTGGCCTGGGCATTGAGGCCATGCACGAACGCAACGCCCACAACTTCCCCCTCGATCTCGCCGCTGTCCCTTCTGAGCCTGTGGCCCTACGCGCCCCGACGATCGGTTAGTGAGACTTTGAATCTCGCCCAGCCTGATCAGATCAGACGGCCGTGTTAAGGAAGCTCTGATCAAGACCGGGAATTGAGCGCAAGCGTGTCTCATTCTCGTCAATGAGACACAAGTGGGGTATTTTGTCCTTGGCTACTCGCCAGGTGCTCCAATCCAGGGCCTGACTGGCTTATTTCTCGTGAGTTCCCCGATCATTTTTGGCTGCTCACCCTCAAGATGGCACACTTATTCTGTCATTTACGCTGTAGAAGGACAACGTTCGCGCACCATCCAGAGATTGGCGAGGGCAAACAGCATCGTCAGCTTGAGGTTGTTCTTGCGGATGCCTCGGTAGAAGACCTTCCGAAATCCAAACTGGCACTTGATGATCCGAAATGGATGCTCCACCTTTGCCCTGACATGTGCTTTCGCCGCCTCCATCAGATCCAGCAGTCTTCCCTCTGGGGTGTCCGGTAGAACTCGGCGCTGTCCGGGCTTCATGGCGATGCGCATCTCTGCTTCGCAGTCCTTGAACGCCTCACGCTTTTCGATGCCGATGTGGCCAGAGTCGCCGTAGATCACGCGTTCCTCGCCATGGACGCGATCGGGTGCCGTGTTCAGCTCATGGACGTTGGCAGCCGTGCTCACCACGGAATGGACCAGACCCGAGGCTGCATCCACACCGATGTGGCACCGCATCCCAAAGAACCACTGGTTGCCTTTGGCCACCGAGTGCATTTCAGGATCCCGCTCGCCCGTCTTGTTCTTGGTTGAACTGGGAGCGTTGATGATTGTGGCATCGAGGATCGTACCCTCCTTAAGCATCACGCCCTTCTCCCGCAGGCTCTGGTTCACCGTCTCCAGGATCTGCTCTGCTATCCGATTCTCTTCCAGGAGGTGGCGGAAGTTCAGGATCGTCGTCTCGTCAGGGATCCGGTCCTCAACCATGTCGATCCCAGCAAAGCGGCGGAAGCAGGGGGTATCGATCAGCATCTCCTCCATCAAGGGATCGGAAAGCGTGAACCACTGCTGCAGCAGGTGGATGCGCAGCATCACCTCCAGCGGAAACGGTGGGCGCCCGCCCTTGGCAGAAGGCCTGTGGTACACAGGCGAAATCAAGGCCAGGAAAGGATCCCAGGGCACTGTGGCTTCCATCTCATCGAGGAAGCGCTGCCGGCGCGTTTTCTTCTTGGCGTAGGTCTGCTCGTAGTCCGTGAAACCCAACTGGAGGGGGGCCGCCATCCGCTGCCAGTCTCATTATTGGAACTGTACTGATTCTATCGGGTTTTTTAGGGGTTCCTTAACGGCATGGGCCTGGATCACTCCAGGCCCTTCTCATGCTCTCTCTTCCAATCCACCGCCGCCCTGGGACCCGCCCTTGGGAAGGGCCAGGAGTGGCCCCGCGGCCTCCACATGTCTCTCCATGCCCTGAACCTGTTGCTGTTCAGCTGGCAGGCCATCACCGGCATCGCCATCGTCAACAGGCTGCTCAGCGCCTGATGGCCCCGCCGAGCAGAGGGGCAGGCCCCCACACAGCGGCAGCCCTGCGTTCTGCTCTGAGCTCAAGTCACCATTGCATGAGGTAAAACCCATGACCAACACCGATGCTCTCGGGCGTGAGAACGAGGATCAGGCTCCCGATCCCGCCCGCCGCCAGCTGCTCAACCTGATCACCTTCGGCGCCGTGACCGGTGTGGTGGGAGGGGTTCTCTACCCTGCCCTGCGCTTCTTCCTGCCGCCTCGGGCCAGGGGGGGTGCCGCAGGCGTCCTGGCCCGCGATGAACTCGGCAACCCGATCTCCGCCAGTGGCTGGCTGCGGGCCCACAAGCCCGGTGAGCGCAGCCTGGTGCAAGGGCTCAAGGGCGATCCCACCTACCTGATCGTCACCGGCGACGACGCCATCGGCAGCTACGGCATCAACGCCATCTGCACCCACCTCGGTTGCGTGGTGCCCTGGAACGCGGCGGCCGGCAAGTTCATCTGCCCCTGCCACGGCAGCCAGTACGACGAGGCCGGCCAGGTGGTGCGTGGCCCTGCGCCCCTGTCACTCGCCCTGGCCCACGTGCAGGTCGACAACGACCAGGTGCTGGTCAGCCCCTGGAACGAAACCGACTTCCGCGACGGCTCCAGGCCCTGGTGGGCGTAGACCCGGGCCAATGGCCCGTGTTTCGCACGCACCGCGTTGCTTCGCGGTGCGTGCGGCATCGACGCAAGGGTCCCCGCTGCAGGGGACTCGCCTGATCTGTCAATCTCCTGTTCTCATTATGTATCGATCTGCACGCCGTTCCCATAGCCGTTGCCAGGGTGACCGGACCCGTGTGAAGCCGCAGGCTGTGCTCTCCATGGCTCGATCCCACCTCGCCTCCCGTGGTCAGCAGCTGGGCAGCAGGCCCCGGTTGCTGCCCTGGAAACGCCCGATCCGAGCCCTGCTGGGTGCTGTCTTGACGCTGCTGCTGTCCCTCCATCCCTCTCCGGCTCTCGCTGCCAGCGGAGAAGCTCCCGTGGATCCGCCCGTGCTCGCCAGGGCCGTCGATCAGATGGAGCAGCTCGACCGCATGCGCATCTCCCTGGCCTCGAGCCTAGAGGGCAGCAGCGAGGAGCCCACCATGGACACCATGCGGGAGGTGTGCTTGCCCGTGGGCAAGCGCGCCATGGCCATCGGCAAGGAGAACGGCTGGACCGTACGCCAGGTGGCCAGCAAGTACCGCAACCCCGACCATGCCCCCGCCGGCACCCAGGAGACCGGCGTCATGGACCTGTTCTCCAGACACCCCGAGATCACCGGTCTGTGGGAGCCAGCCACGGCCGAGCAGGGCGCCGGTGTGAACTATTACAGGCGCATCGATGTGCAGGCCAGCTGCCTGGCCTGCCATGGCAGCCGGGACAGCCGCCCCGCCTTCGTGAAAGAGAAGTATCCGAACGACAGGGCCTTCAACTTCCAGCCCGGCGACCTGCGCGGCATGGTTGCCGTGTTCATCCCGGAGGTGCAGGCGGCGCTGGCGGCGCAGGCATCGGACACCTGAGGCATCAACTGCACCTGCACTGTGTTCATCATGGCCGCGATGCCTGAACTCCCCTCCGTCTCCTATGCCGTGCGCCTCAGCGGATTGTGGGCGGCCTGGCTGCTGGTGATGCTGTTTCATGTGGAGCTGGGGCTGATGCCCCTCTTCCACGGTCTGTCGGTCGAGATCAAGAGCCAGGTGGCGGCCAGTCGGGTGCCACGCCTGTTTCTGGCGATGCTGTTCTATTTCCTGCTCCCGGTGGGAGCGCTGCTGGTGGCGATCCATGCCGTCGCCGATCCCGGTGGCTGGAGCGCGTCGTCACCCTGGCGCGGCGCCCAGTTTCTGTTCAGCGTGGTCTACAGCATCACCAACGTCATCCACCTGATCGCCGATATCCGCATTCCTGATTCGCGCAGCGATCAGGTGATTCTGATGACCGTGCTGACCCTGATCGGCCTGCTGATCAACCAGCAGGCCTGGGCCTGGTGGCAGGGGTGAGCAGCCTGGGCTGGATTCTCGTCGGCGGGCTGCTGATGAGCCTGGTGGCCATGGTGGGGGCGATCACCCTGCTGCTGCCACAGAAACAGCTGCAGAACATGCTGTTCCCGCTGGTCTCCCTGGCCGCCGGCTCCCTGCTGGGTGGGGCCCTGTTTCACATGCTGCCGGAGGGAATGGAAGCGATGGAGCCGCGCCAGGGCAGCCTGTTCATCGCCGCGGGGTTCACCCTGTTTCTGGCGATGGAGCAATTCCTGCACTGGCACCACTCCCACCGCCGTCCCGCCGCCAGGAATCACTCCGGCACACGCCAGGCCGTCGCGATTCTGATCCTGCTGGGAGATGCCCTGCACAATTTCATCGGTGGTCTGGGCATCGCCAGCACCTTTCTGATGAATCCTGCCGCGGGGATTGCAGCCTGGTGCGCCGCCGTGGCCCATGAGGTTCCACAGGAGCTCGGCGACTTCGCCATCCTGCTGCACAGCGGCTGGAGCCCGCGATCCGCCCTGCGCTGGAACTTCATTTCAGCCCTCACCTTTCCGCTGGGCGCCGTGCTGGCCTGGCTGATTGCCCAATCGCTGCCTGTGGCTGGACTGGTGCTGTTTGCCAGCGGCAACTTCATCTATATCGCCGCCTCCGATCTCGTTCCTGAGATCAAAGCCAACACCAGCCTGCGCTCCGCCTCCCTCAGCTTCGGCTGGTTCTGCGGCGGACTGCTGCTGATGCTGGGGCTGGCCCGTTAGCTGGACGGGGGCCGTCATGGAAAGACCGTCCCTCGCTGATTCGGGACACCGTCATCGCTGCATGCAATCCAGCCTCAGGGCGTCGGTTCCGCCACCGTGGTGACGAGGGGGCAGGGACGAATCCGATCAAAGGCAGACCAGTCAATGCGGCGCGGACCTCCATCACGCCCACCTTCAGGAGCCTCATCAATCATGTCGGCGAAGCAGTAGCCGAAGCGCAGGCGCTCCAGGGGCCAGTGGGCCTGGGCATGCACCGGTCGCTCGATCGTCTGATCCATGCCGCTGAAGGCCACCACCACTTCGGCATGCAGACGCGCCAGCTCCTCTGGACGCAGGCCATACAAAGGGCTGGAGGCATCGAGGCGATGCATGGCCGTCCACACCAGCAGAAAGGCCACGCCCCGGTCGCGCTCCAGCACAAGCGGTTTCAACCGCCGCAGCCGATGCCCCTCCCGGCTGATCTCGTCAACAGCCAGAAAGGCCTGCAGCCTCGCATCGCGCAGGATGTTGCCCCGCTCATTGGCCAGCCGGAAACAGAGGGTGGGCACGCCGTTGTAGAGGTGCACCACCGCCACCTGAGAGAAGCGGATGCGGGCATTGCTGCGGGCGAAGCGCGCGAACACCAGCCCCGTGGTGATGGCGACGAACAGCAGTCCGCTGAGCGCCTCGATCGACACCAGCACGTTGGCGTAGAGCCCACGCGGATGCAGGACGCCATAGCCGATCGAACCCAGGGTCTGCACGCTGAAGAAGAAGGCCTCAGCGAAGCTGGCCCTCGGCTGCGCCGTGCCACCGATGCCGGTGGGATCAAGCCGGAAGAGGCCGGCGAACAGCAGATTGATCGCCAGGTAGAGGGTGGCGATCAGGACCAGAAAGGCCGGCCAGGGGATGGCCAGGGCGAAATGGTAGGGATCACGCCAATGACGCCAGACGGAGCGAGGGCGTCCGACGAGAAGACCGCTTTCACGACGGAGCTTCTGATGAAGAGGTGGCATCGCCGGCATCCAACCTCTGGCCATGGTCGCGCGTCATGCCTGGCAACGCATGAAGACAATCAGGATGTGCCTCCTCCAGTGACGCAATCCCCCGCTACAGAAAGGACAGGCCTCAGAGCAGCAGCCATGGAGACCCGACACCACAGGGTGCTGATCGTGGGGGGCGGTGCCGCAAGCATCACCACCGCCAGCCTGCTCAGGCGTCAGCGGCCCCAGCTGGATGTGGCGATCCTGGAGCCCTCAGCCGACCACGACTACCAGCCCGGCTGGACTCTGGTGGGCGGCGGGGTGATGCGGATCGAGCAGACCCGCCGCAGCGAAGCCTCCCTGATTCCCGGAGGCGTCACCTGGATCC
The DNA here is from genome assembly GCF_015840715.1 of Synechococcus sp. CBW1004. NCBI lineage: Bacteria > Bacillati > Cyanobacteriota > Cyanophyceae > Synechococcales > Synechococcaceae > Synechococcus > Synechococcus sp. CBW1004. The sequence continues at coordinate 986,389 of NZ_CP060397.1, forward strand.
AGGCAGCAGCGACGGGATTCGACCCCGACCACAACAGCGTGGCCACCAGCACGGGTGACACCATCCGCTACGACGTTCTCATCGTGGCCACCGGCCTGCAGTGCCGCTGGGAGCAGATCGAAGGCCTCCGCGAAGCCCTCGGCAGCCATGGCGTCTGCAGCACCTACAGCAGGGATTTCGCTCCCTACACCTGGCAGAGCATCAGGGATTTCAAGGGGGGCAATGCGGTGTTCACCATGCCGGCCACCCCGGTGAAATGCGGCGGTGCGCCCCAGAAGGTGATGTACATGGCCGATGACGCCTTCAAGGCAAGGAGCGGGGTGGGCGTCAACAGCCGCGTGATCTTCTGCACGCCGCTCCGCACCTTGTTCGCCGTGTCCGCCTATGCCCGCACCCTGCAGCAGGTGGTGCGGCGCCGGGGCATCGACGTGCGCTTCGGGTGGGAGCTCAAGGCCGTGCGCGGACCCGAGCAGAAAGCGGTGTTCGACGTGCATGAGACCGATGGCAATGTGCACCGCGAGGAGCTGCCCTTCGGGATGCTGCATGCGGTGCCGCCGATGAGTGCCCCCGATGTGGTGGCCAGCAGTCCCCTCGCGGGCGAGGGGCCGGGCGGCTGGGTCGCCGCCGACCGATTCACGACGCAGCACCCGCGCTACGCCAATGTGTTCTCCCTGGGCGATGTGGCCGGCCTGCCGACCTCCAAAACGGCGGGCGCCGTGCGGGGCGAGGCGCCGGTGACGGCGGCCAACGTGCTCGCCTTCCTGGAGGGCCGGGAGCTCAGCTCCCACTACGACGGCTACACGGTCTGCCCTCTGATCACCGGTTACAACAATGTGGTGATGGCGGAATTCGATTACAGCCAGAAGCCGATCTGCTCCTTCCTGGTCGATCCCACCAAGGAGCGCTGGAGCATGTGGCTGATGAAAACGAAGATGCTTCCCTGGCTCTACTGGAATCGCATGATCAAAGGACTGCCCCACGAGAGCCGGTACCTCAAGCCTCTCGCACCGCTGGTGCATCTGCTCAGACTCGATTACCGCGAGCCTCCGTCACAGAGGAGACCAGCGGCCAGGCAGTAACCTGCTGACAGGGAGGCCACCCGTGCCACGCATCCGACAACCCGCCGATCACCGGCACTATGGTGATGGGAGAATTGTGCCAGGACCAATCATGAGGAAGCGGTCGGGACTGACTCGCATGTTCGGCCTTGTTGGTCTTGAACTCCTGGTCATGAGCAGTGCAGACCTGCCCGCCATGGCCCGCCCCACATTCGGCGATTGTGCCAAGGCAGTGGAGAGAGAGGGCTATCTCATCCTGGAGATGGATGCCCGAGGATCGAACTACGACATTGATGCAAGAAAAGGGGGTCGGGAATGGGATCTTCAGGCAGACAGGAATTGCAGGATTCTCGACGCCCGACCTGACTGACGGGGTCCGGTGTCCAGCCGTTCTGAGAGCCCCCGTACGAACCAGCAGCGGACATCCGGAAGCACGCCGGGCGCCTACTCAGCCTCGGCAGGGTGCGGCACCTTGCCACTGAAAGCCACATAGTTATAGATATTGTAGAAGAGCATGATCGGGATCAGTACACCGATGAACGTGAGCATGAACACCAGTGAACTGACCGAGGCGTGAGCCTCGAAAATGGTGACGGAGGGAGGAATGATGGCGGGAAAGACCATCAGTCCAAGCCCTGCAAAGCTCAGAATGAACAACAGGACCGTATAGACCAACGGCCACACCTCCTGCTCGAGGGACAGGCTGCGAAACAGCTGCACGATCAGGGCGATGCCAGCCAGGGGAAGCACCACGAACACCGGCAGGAACTGGGGGTCAAAGATCCGCTCCTTCAGGGTGCTCGACACGAAGGGGGTCGCCAGGGTGATCAGCAGGGCACCCGCCAGGGTGGTGGCGGCCGCGAGGCGGGCGGTGCGGCGGTGCAGGCGCTGCAGCTCGCCGGTGGTTTTGAGGATCAGGTAGGTGGAGCCGATCAGCACATAGCCCTGGATCAAGGTGAGAGCCACCAGCAGGCTGCTCCAGTTGCACCAGATCCAGGGGCTGCCGGTGAAGTGCCCCTGGCTGTCGGTGGGAATCCCGGCCAGCACGGTACCCAGACAGACCCCCTGCGCGGCGGCAGCAAGCACGCTGCCCAGGCCGAACATCAGATTCCAGGGACGCTTGCGCTCGGCATTTTCGCGGAACTCAAACGCCACGGCCCGCAGGATCAGGCCCAGGATCATCAGATAGATCGGGCCATACAGCGCCTTGAGGATGGTGCCGTAAGCCAGGGGAAAAGCGCCGAACAGGGCACCGCCCATCAACACCAGCCAGGTTTCATTGGCATCCCAGACATTGCCCAGCGACGTCATCAGGATGGAGCGCTGGGTTTCCGTCGGTGAGGTGAGCGACAGAATCCCGACACCCAGATCAAAGCCATCGAGGATGACATAGAGCAACAGAAACAGAGCCAGGATCACGAACCAGACCGCTGGCATGAAGATGTCAAGGAAGTCCATGACGACGGATCAGGGAAGAGCGGTGTTGGTGGCAGCCCCGGCTGCATGGCCTGGCTCCGCCGGAGGCATCAGGCTGAGGTCAGGTCCGCGGCGGATGATGCGCGAGCCAAACCAGAGGGCACAGCCGAGCAGCACCGCATAGAGCACCGCGAAGGTGCTCAGGCTGGCCAGCACCTCCGCGGCCGGCAGCTGCGACGCGGCGTCGGATGTGCGCAGCTGGCCGTACACGGTCCAGGGCTGGCGGCCCACGCAGCGCACCACCCAGCCCGCCTCGATCGCCAGATAGCCCGCAGGGGCCGAGAGGATCCAGGCCCAGCCCAGCCAGGGCAGCGCGAGCATGGTCTCCGCCGACAGACCACGGCTCCACCAGAGCAGCACGGTGAGCGCCATCAACAGGGTGATGGCGATGCCGATGCCGGCCATCAGCCGGAAGGAATAGAACAGCAGCCCGACCATGCGGGGCCGCTGATCGGCCGGCCAGCTGTTGAGGCCGCGCACCTCATGGCTGAGGCTGGAGCGTCCCTCCAGAATCCAGCTGAAACCACCCGGCACCGCGAGGCTCCAGCGGTTCCTGCCGGCGGCTTCATCCGGGGCCGCCAGCACCGTCCAGGCCGGAGAGCTGCCCGCGGGTTCGTTGCTCCAGATCCCCTCGATCGCCGCCAGCTTGGTGGGCTGATGCTCAGCCACCTGCAGGGCGCTCTCATGGCCCGCCAACACCTGCAGCGGTGCCACCACCAGCAGGATCACCAGCGCCAGCTTGAGCGAGAACGCAAAGAAGGCACGCATGGCCGCCTCCGCCTGCCGGCGGAGCAGCCACCAGCAACTGACTGCGGCCACCACCAGCATGCTGGTCTCCACGGTGGCGAGGCTCATGTGCAGCACGCTGCGCACCATGAACGGATTGTTGATGGCGGCGAAATAGTTCTGGACATGGAAATGGCCCTCGGAGAAGCTGCCACCGGCCGGCGTCTGCAACCAGGAATTGGCGCTGAGGATCCAGAACACCGAGAGGTTGGCGCCGAAGGCCACCATCACGGTGGCGAGAAAATGGATGGCCGGCGGCACCCGGTTCCAGCCGAACAGCATGATCCCCAGGAAGCCTGCTTCGAGCATGAAGGCCATGGCGCCCTCGAAGCCGAGCACGGAACCGAAGAAATCGCCCACGAATTCGGACAGGGGCGCCCAGTTGGTGCCGAACTGGTACCCATTCAGGGGGGCGGGACAGCTCATCGCGAACATCGATACGACTGAACCCTTGACGTCGGCTTGAATCCCGGTTGCATCTCAGGCATAGACTTCCTGCGATGACCACCCCTCCGGCCGGGATTTCAGAAGCGGACTGGGCTTCCACTCCGGTGGGCGTGAGGGCTGGCTTCCTTGAGGTTCTTGCACAGCTCCAGAGACAACAGCAGGAGAACGACCAGCTCCGAGCGCAGCTCACCGACCTGGCGACGGAACTGGCCAGCCTGCGCGAGCGGATCGGCCGCAACTCCCGCAACTCCTCCAAGCCGCCCTCCAGTGACGGCACGGGTTTTAAGCCGCCCACCCGCTGCAAAGGCACTGGTCGCAAGCGGGGTGGTCAGCAGGGGCACCCGGGAGCAGGGCCGGAGCTGCTGCCGATCGCGCGTGTGGATGAGGTGCTCGAGCACCACCCGGACGCCTGCCGCCGCTGCGGCACCCTGCTACAGGGGGACTCCTGAAAAATCCAGATCCATTGCGCCGCGGCTGGTCTCAAGCATGAGAAGCCGCTAAAATGGCCGTGAACCAGGCAATCCGTGATTGCCTTTACTCCTGATCACTCCAGATGTACCGGAGGCACAATAACGGTCAGATCTCAATCAAGGAGTTCCACCTGCCATTTGGCGGCACACTTGATCCCGAGAATCGCTGGGTTCAACTGGAGGGGCTGATGCCATGGGATGAGCTGGAACAAGCCTATGCCCCTCAATTCAACGCCACAATTGGCGCTCCAGCCAAATCAGTGCGGATGGCCTTTGGTGCTCTCTACATCAAACAGAAGTTGGGGTTAACCGACGAAGAGACTGTCCATCAGATCAGAGAGAACGCCTATATGCAGTTCTTTCTCGGCTTTGCGGGTTACACAGCCAAGGCACCGTTTGATGCCTCGATGATGGTGCATTTTCGCAAACGCTTTTCTGACGAGGATCTGCGCCGTATCAATGAGCTGGTGGTGCAGCGCGGCAAAGAGATCCTTCTGGAAGCACTTGCTCAGGTAGCAGACGATGACGACCATGATGATCCTGATTCCAGAGGAGGAGGCGCTCAGCTGGAACTTGATGCGTTGATCAAGCCTGCTGACTGGCCAGAAGGAAAGAATTGGGGCACTTTCACGATTGATGATAGTTGCACTCCTGCCGACATTACCTATCCCAGAGACCTCAGGCTCCTCAGCGAGGCTCGCACAACGACCGAGCGAGTCATTGATGATCTGTGCAGTCAGTCATCGGGATTCAGGAGACATCGACCTCGCTACGACCGTGGCCTTGCTCGTGCTCATTTCCTGAGAGTGGCGAAGCAAAAACGGCCACGCCGCCGAAAAGTGAAGGCTGCCATTAAACATCAGCTTGGATATGTGCGGCAGAATCTCAAAGCCATTGATGCTCTGATCGGCTGTGGGGCAACGCTTTCTGAGCTCAAGAGGCATTGGTGGCAGAAGTTGTTGGCCTGCAGCGAGTTGGAGCGGCAGCAGGGCCTTCTGCTCGCCTCTCAGACCAACAGCATTCCAGACCGCCTGGTGAATCTTGTGCAGACCCATATCCGCCCAATGGTGCGAGGCAAAGCACGTGCTGCGGTGGAGTTTGGTGCCAAAATCAGTGTTTCGGTTCAAAACGGCTTTCCGTTCTTGCACCGCATCAGCTGGAACCCCTACAACGAAGGAGAAGACCTGATCGCTCAGGCGGAAAAATACAAGCTGGATACAGGATCTTACCCAGAGCGCATCTGCGCCGACCGGATTTATATCACGGCCAAGAATAGGCATTTCTGCATGAGGAACGGTATTCGCCTCTCCGGCAAGCGATTGGGCCGCCCGCCCAAGGATCCTGATGTCACCACTGCACACAAGCAGCAGCTCCGATCTGATCAAGCTCGACGCAATGAAGTGGAAGGCGTCTTTGGATATGGAAAGCGCAAGTATTCCCTGGATCTGATCATGGTTCGTCTACCAGCTGGTGCCGAATCCTCCATCTCGATGGCCTTTGTCGTGATGTGCGCGGAAAAGGTCTTGAGGCTGCTGCGCCTCTTTTTTGCCCTTCTTTTTGGGTGGATCTACAGCTTTCTTATGGCCTGGTCAGCGATCAGAGCTCCTGCGGTCATCTGCAAGCCAGACTTTTGAGATCTGGCCCACTTGATGTCACGGCGCTTGCCGGCCTGATTAACGCGAAGCAAACGGACGAATTCGGCGCCGATGGGCCGAGAATCTTTTTCAGGAGTCCCTACAGGGGGAGGATGCGGAGCCGCTGCGCCATCAGGTGATCGAGATTCCACCGATCAGACCGGTGGTGATCGAACACCGTCTGCACCGTCTGGTCTGCCCCTGCTGCTCCACCAGCACCTGCGCCGAGCTGCCGGCGGATGTGGAGCCCAGCCGCTACGGCCCACGCCTGAGCGGCCTGGTGGGACTGCTGGGCAGCGCCTTTCCCCTGAGTTTCGGCCGAACCCAGGCGCTGCTGGATCAGCTGCTGGGTGTGGAAATCAGCCGCGGCGCTATCGCCACCATCCGGGCACGTCTGAGCGCAGCCCTGCAGCAGGCGGTGGAGGAAGCCCTGGAGGTGGCCCGGCAGCAGCCGGTGGCCTACGTGGATGAAACCGGCGCCCCCACCGGCAACGCCGACGGTTGTAATCCTGCTGGCAGGCGCGGCTGGCAGTGGGTCATGGTCACACCACTGGTTACGGTGTTCCTGCAGGGCCTGAGCCGCTCAAGTGCAGCGGCAATGGAGCTTCTGGGCCATACCTTTGCAGGGATCGTGGTGAGTGATCGCTTCTCGGCCTACAACCACCTGCCCGTGGAGCAGCGGCAGCTGTGCTGGGCCCACCTGATCCGGGATCTGGCGGCCATCGCTGAACGCCAGGGCGCCAGCAGGGAGATCGGAGCCCAGATGCTGGCTCTGCAGCAGCATCTGTTCGCTCACTGGCACCAGTGGAAGAGCGGAGCGATCGACCGGCCCCAGCTCCTGCATCGATGCCACCCCCTCCGCTTGGCGTTCGAGGCCACGCTGCAGCGGGTGGTGGATCTGGGCTGTGAGCGGGGCGAGCAAACGCCCTGGGCCCAGACGGTGCGAACCTGTCGCCAGTTGCTGCAGCGCAAGCAGGCGCTCTGGACTTTTCTGCAAACGCCAGGGATCGAGCCCACCAACAACGCTGCCGAGCGGGCACTGCGGCAATCGGTGATTCACCGCAAGATCAGCCATGGCGTCCAGTCCTCCGGCGGCGCCATCTGCCGCAGCCGGTTGCTCACCGTCACCGCCACCCTGCGGCAGCAGGGCCGCGATGTCTGGCAATTCCTGGAGCAGGCCTGGATTGCCCATCGCCTCGGCGGCGTGATGCCATCGCTGGTGCCGGATCGCTGAGGCAGCGATCACACGTGGAAGGAACAGATGGCCCCTCTCAGAGGAGAGATCGGAGATTGACTGACGCACTGGGGTGTCCCGACCCCTGAACGCTTACCCGAACTGAAACTCCATCGGCAGCCCCGAGGCCACACCGATGCCGAAGTTGAGCACATACAACCTGGCCCAGAAGCGGGCCTGCCGGTAATAGAGGGGGTTACGGGTGCGCAGCCAGAAGCCCTCCAGCACCACCAGAAAGATGGCCAGTCCGGTGGAGAGCACCGGCCAGAGCATGTGGAAGATCGCCGTCAGGGCGAACTGCAGGCGCGAGAGCACCAGCGTGTTGTCGAGCCAGTTCATCGATCCAGCCGGTCCATCCGAGCCAGGTTCTGCCCCAGAAACTGATCGGAGCTGCCAATCGGAGAGGTGATCCAGGCAGCAATCGAGAAACTTCGTTGCAATCACACTAGTGTTGTGTGTGATTTCACACCTGCTGGACGCGATGACCCCCGCCGATCCGGTTCAGTTCTGGGATGCGCGCTACGGCGACACCGACTTCGCCTACGGCGATCAGCCCAACGACTTCCTGCGGGAGCAGGCGGCACTGCTGCCCCCGGGCGATGCCCTCTGTCTGGCGGAGGGAGAGGGGCGCAACGGCGTCCACCTGGCCGAACTGGGACACCGGGTGACCGTCCAGGACCTCAGCGCCGTGGGGCTGGCCAAGGCCCGGCGGCTGGCCGCGGAGCGGGGCGTCTCCATCGAGACCTGCTGCGGCGATCTGCAGGAGTTCAGGCCGCGGCCCGAGAGCACGGATCTGGTGGTGGCCATCTGGATGCATCTGCCGCCACCCCTGCGCGCCTCGGTGCTGGCCCAGGCCATCGCGGCCCTGCGGCCGGGCGGGCATCTGATCCTGGAGGCCTACAGCCCGCGGCAGCTGGCCCTGGGCACGGGCGGCCCCCCTTCGATCGAGCTGCTGGTGGAGCCGGAGCAGATCCGCAGGGAACTGACAGGGCTGGAGCTGCTGGTGCTGGTGGAGCGGCAGCGCCAGATCCACGAGGGGCCGTATCACCACGGGACAAGCGCGGTGGTTCAGGCCGTCGGACGGAAACCCGCAGCACGCACCCCATGACCCCAGGAGCCAGGGCATTGCAACCATCCCCTTTATGCGGCTATGGTCATAGCAGTTGATTCTGGTTCGGTCATGACCGTTGCACCGGCCTCCTCCGTGTCCCTGGCTGCGGCTGCGGGCGGCGGCTCCCTGCTGTTCCGCCAGCTGTTTGATGCCGACACCGGCACCTTCACCTATCTGCTGGCCGATGTGGCCTCCGGCGAGGGGCTGCTGATCGACTCGGTGTTCGAGCGCCATCAGCGCGACCTGTCGCTGATCCAGGAACTGGGCATCCGCCTGGTGGCCTGCCTCGACACCCACGCCCACGCCGACCACGTCACCGGCAGCTGGCTGATGCACGAGGCCACCGGCTGCGCCATCGGCCTGGCCGCCGCCGCCCGCGCCGAAAACGTGACCACACCGTTGCAGCACGGCGATCGGGTGACGTTCGGCAGCCGGCACTTGCAGGTGCGCAGCACCCCCGGCCACACCGATGGCTGCATCACCTTCGTGCTCGATGACCAGAGCATGGCCTTCACCGGCGATGCGCTGCTGGTGCGGGGCTGCGGCCGCTGCGACTTCCAGCAGGGCAACGCCCACACCCTCTGGGCCTCGATCACCGAGCAGATCTTCACCCTGCCCGACTCCTGCCTGCTCTACCCCGGCCACGACTACACCGGCCGCACGGTGACCTCGGTGGCGGAGGAGAAGGCCTTCAACGCCCGTCTCGGCGGCGCCGCGACCGAGCGCGACTTCGTCGGCCACATGCAGAACATGAAGCTGCCCCACCCCCACAAGATCGCCGAGGCCCTGCCGGGCAACATGCGCTCCGGCAAGCCCCGGGAGGCCGTTCCCACAGCCCCCGGCTGGGCACCGCTGCAACGCAGCTATGCGGGGCTGCCCGAGCTGCCCCCCAGCTGGGTGGCGGAGCACCGGGATCAGGTCACGATCCTGGATGTGCGCTCCAGCGAGGAATTCGACGGCCCGGATGGGCGTGTCGCCGGCAGCCTGCTGATCCCCCTGCCGGAGCTCGAGGCCCGCGCCGCCGCGATCCCGGCCGATCGTCCGGTGGTGGTGGTGTGCCATTCCGGCAGCCGCTCGGCCCTGGCCACCCAGCAACTGCTCAAGGCCGGCCGCGCCCGGGTGGCCAACCTGCGCGGCGGCCTCAGCCGCTGGAGCGATGAGGGCTACCCGCTCGATGGGGCCGTCACCGCAGGCACCGCGAGCTGAGGCAGCCGAGGGGAGGGGTCCCGTGGGGCCCCATCCCGGTCGCCCGCTGCATGTCCACCGCTCATCCAATCCCCACTCCGACGTTCATCCCTTCCACTCCAGCCATGACCCACACCTCCGCCCAGCAACGCATCAGCGCCCGCGACCTGGCCGACCAGCTGGCCGAGCAGCGCGTCAAGGTGATCGACGTGCGCGAACCGATGGAATACGCCGGTGGCCACATCGCCGGCAGCCTCAACGTGCCGCTCTCGCGCATCACCGAGGCCGACCTGCCGCGCGGCCCGCTGGTGCTCGTCTGCCACAGCGGCAACCGCAGCGCCAGGGCCCTGGCCCAGCTGCTCCAGCAGGGCCATCCCCATCCCCTCTCCGATCTCGAGGGTGGCCTCCCCGCGTGGCAGCAGGCCGGACTGCCGGTGCGCAGGTTGAAGAACGCCCCGCTGCCGCTGATGCGCCAGGTCCAGATCGCCGCCGGTTCGCTGGTGCTGCTCGGTCTGATCCTCAGCAACGTGGTGGCGCCGGCCTGGATCCTGCTCACCTGGTTCGTCGGCGCCGGCCTGGTCTTCGCCGGCGTCAGCGGCTTCTGCGGCATGGCGCGTCTGCTGGCGCTGATGCCCTGGAACAAGGTGAGCCTCTGATGGCCCTCGGCACCCTTGTCCTGCTCGCCGGCGGTGGCGGCCTGATCGGCTTTCTGCTCTCGGTGCTGGGGGCGGGCGGATCGATCCTGCTGCTGCCCCTGCTGGTCAGCGGCGCTGCTCTGCCCACCCGGGAGGCGGTGCCGCTGTCGCTGCTCGTGGTGATGCTGCTGGCCCTGGCGAACCTGGGGCCCTACGTGAGCCGCGGCCAGTTCGCGCCGCGCCCGGCCCTGATCCTGGGTCTGCCGGCCCTGGCGGGCAGCTGGATCGGCGGCAGCTGGGTGAAGGCGGGCTATATCCCCGAGCCCGTGCAGCTGGCCGTGTTCGCCGCCGCGGCGCTGGTGGCGTCCTGGCTGCTCACCCGCCATCGCCCCGGCGCCAACGCTGAGCCGACAACGGCCACAGCGGCCAGGGGCCGCGCCATGGCCTGGGTGCTGGCCGGTCAAGGCGTCCTCGTCGGCCTGCTCACCGGCATCGCCGGAGTGGGCGGCGGCTTCGCGATCGTGCCGGCCCTGGTGCTCCTGGCGGGCCTGCCGATGGCACTGGCCAGTGGGACCAGTCTGCTGCTGATCGCCGTCAATGCCCTGGTGGCCCTGGCCGCTCTCGGCCACTGGCCCGCCTCCCAGCTCCCCCTGATGCTGCCCCTGCTGCTGGGAGGGGCTCTGGGTGCCGTGGTGGGTCAGCGGCTGGCGCCCCACCTCAGTGACCGGCGGCTGCGCCAGGGCTTCGCGGCGCTGCTGCTCGGATCAGCCCTGCTCACCGGCGCCGAGGCGATCAAGCGCCACCAGGTCCTGAGCGATCCGGCCACGGGCGCCTCGCGTCAGCTGCCGGAGCCCGCTTCCCGCCATCGCCCGGGCTGAAGACCTGCGCCACACCGTTGTCACCATCCCCACTGTCAGTCGCCCCCCCATGAGCCAGCGCACCTTCCAGTTCCGGCTGCGCAGCAGCCATGACGCCCCCGATCGCGCCACCAGGTCGCTGGTGGTGGAGTTCCTGGCCGAGTCGGGGGAGTGGCAACCCCAGACGCCCAGCCTCACCACCCCCGGCTTCCGGCTCTATCTGCTCTCGCTGCTGCTCTGCCAGCACCACTATCTGGTGGCCAATGCCCGTGAGCGCAGCATCCCGCTGCGGCAGGTGGAAGGATCGTTCACGGTGATCACCAGCGCCGACTGGACCCTGGAGCAGGTGACGGGAGACTTCCTGATGCAGCTGGATCCCGGGGCCTCCAGCGAAGAGCGGGCCCGCGCCGATACCGAGGCGATGGGGTACATCAAGGAACAGATGAAGCTCTGTCCGGTGTCGCGCAATCTGCCGGGATCGGTGGACAAGCACATGACCCTCTCGCTCGAGAGCTGACGAGCCAGGCCGCCACCGCAGCCTCGGCCGCTCCCAGAGCGTTCAGGATGGAGAACAGGCACGGTGATGAGGCGGCGTGACCCGGAGGATCTGGCTCACGATCGCTGCCGTGGCCGGCATGTCCCTGGTGGCAGGGCTGGCCGTGCGTCAACTCGGGCAGCGCCGTGCGCCCTCCTTCGCCAGCGGCAACGGCCGCCTGGAGGCCATGGATGTCGATGTGGCCGCCCACGCCGCCGGCCGCCTGGCGCAGGTGGACGTGCGGGAAGGCGATCGGGTGCGGGCCGGTCAGATCGTCGCCCGCATGGACGCGGCCGCCCTGACCGCCGACCTGCACCAGGCCCAGGCGGAGCTGGCCCAGGCCGAGGCCGCCATCGCCAGTGCCCGCAGCCTGCTGCGTCAGCGCCTGAGTGAGGAGCGGGAGACCCGCAGCACCATTGACGAGCGCCTGGCCGAGCTGCGCCTGGCGGAACGCCGTTTCCAGCGCTCCCGCTCGCTGCTGGCCAGCGGCGCCATCACCCAGGAGAGCTTCGATGCCGATGAGGCCAGGCGACTGACCGCCCAGGCCTCGTTGACCAGGGCCCGCGACGCCGCCCGATCCGCCGGAGCCGTGATCGCCTCGGCCCGATCCGGGCTCCAGGCCGCCGAGGCCTCCAGGGCTTCCGCCCTGGCCCGCATCGAGCGGATTCAGGCCGACCGGAACGAAACCCTCCTGCGCGCCCCCACCGATGGGCGGGTGCAGATCCGCATCGCCGAACCGGGGGAGACCCTGCCGACCGGCGGCAAGGTGCTCAACCTGCTGGATCTCAGCGATGTGTTCATGACCTTCTATCTGCCCGCCGGTGAGGCCGGCCGCCTCCAGCTGGGCAGTGAGGCGCGCCTGATCCTGGATGCGGCACCCGAGCTGGTGATCCCGGCACGGGTCACCTACGTGGCGAGCGCGGCCCAGTTCACCCCCAAGACCGTGGAAACCCGCTCCGAACGACAGACGCTGATGTTCCGGATCAAGGCCAGCGTCGAACCGGCTCTGGTGCGGCGCTACGAGCGGGGCGCCAAGATCGGCATGCCTGGCGTCGCCTGGGTGCGGCTGGACCCTGCCGTGCCCTGGCCCCGGCGGCTGCAGGTGAAGCTGCCACCCCCGCCATGAGCCTCGCCCTGCAGGCCACCGGATTGCGGCTGCGCTATGGCACCGTCACGGCCCTCGCCGCCATCGATCTGCAGGTGCCGACCGGCAGCTTCCTGGGGTTGATCGGACCCGATGGCGTCGGCAAATCGAGCCTGCTGGCCCTGATCGCCGGCTCTCGGCGGCTGCAGGGGGGGCAGCTGCAGGTGCTCGGCGCCGACATGGCCGATCCGGCGGCGCGCCGGCGGGTGAGCCCGCGCCTGGCCTATCTGCCCCAGGGCCTCGGCCGCAACCTCTACCCCAGCCTCACGGTGCGCGAAAGCATCGATGGCTTCGCGGGACTGTTCGGTGTGGCGCCCCACGACCTGCGGCGGCGGCGGGCGGCGCTGCTGGACGCGGTCGGGCTGGCTCCCTTCGCGCAGCGGCTCGCCGGCCAGCTCTCCGGGGGGATGAAACAGAAGCTGGGCCTGTGCTGCGCCCTAATTCACGACCCGGATCTGCTGCTGCTCGATGAACCCACCAGTGGCGTGGACCCACTCTCGAGGCGGCAGTTCTGGCAGCTGATCGGCGCGATCCGGCGCGAGCGGCCCCAGCTCACCGTGCTGGCAGCCAGTGCCGATCTCCAGGAAGCCGCCGGCTTCGAGCGGCTGGCGGTGCTCGACGCAGGACGTCTGCTGGCGGCTGGCTCGCCGGAGGAGCTGCTGCAACAAACGGGAACGACCAGCCTGGAGCAGGCCTTCGTGGCGCTGCTGCCTGCGGAACAGCGGGCCCGCCATCAGCCGGTGACCCTCCCCGAACCCCTGGCCCAGGCCACGGAGGTGGTGATCGAGGCCCGCGGACTGACCCGCCGTTTCGATGGCTTCACGGCGGTCGATGGGGTGGATCTGGCGATCCGTCGCGGTGAGATCTTCGGCTTCCTCGGCTCCAACGGCTGCGGCAAGACCACCACCATGAAGATGCTCACGGGCCTTCTGCCGCCGACCGCCGGTGCGGCCCTGCTGCTGTCCAGGCCGGTGCAGCCGCAGGATCTGTCGACCCGCCGCCGGGTGGGCTACATGGCCCAGAGCTTTTCGCTCTATCAGGAGCTGACCGTGCGGCAGAACCTGCGGCTGCATGGCCAGCTGTTCGGTGTTCCGGGGGTGGAACTGCAACGCCGGACGGATGCGCTGATAAGGCGCTTCGGCCTGGAGGCCGTCGCCGAGCGGCTGCCGGACGCCCTGCCGCTCGGCCTGCGCCAGCGGCTCTCCCTGGCCGTGGCCCTGATCCACCGGCCGGAGGTGCTGATCCTCGATGAGCCGACGGCCGGCGTGGATCCGATCGCCCGCGATGCCTTCTGGAACGAGCTGATCCGCCTCTCCCGCCAGGAGCGGGTGACGATCTTTCTGTCGACCCACACGATTGCGGAGGCGGCGCGCTGTGACCACGTGGCGTTGATGCATGCCGGACGGGTGCTCACGACGGCCCCGCCGCAGGAGCTGATCGCTCAGCGCGGCTGCCGCACGCTGGAGCAGGCCTTCATCGCCATCCTCGACGAGGTGGCTCCGCAGCCCATCCCACCTGAGGCGGTGGACTGGCTGGGGCCGCCGGCCGCCACACAGCCGGCTCCCGCGCCCTTCCGTGTGCGGCGCCTGGGCTGGACCGCCCGCCGGGAGGTGCTGGAACTGCGCCGCGATCCGCTGCGCGCCGTTCTCGCCCTGGTGGGCAGCGTCGTGCTGATGGTGGTGATGGGAACCGGCATCAGCTTCGATGTGGAACACCTGCCCTTCGCGGTGCTCGATCGCGATCAGAGCAGCCTGAGTCGCGATTACATCAGCGGCATCGCCGCATCGCGCTACTTCCGCCTGCAAGCCCCGATCACCTCCCCCGCTGAGCTGGATCGCCGTCTGGCCAGCGGCCGGCTGAGCCTGGCGCTGGAGATTCCGCCCCATTTCGCCCGCTCCGTCAAACGCGGCGATCCGGTGAGCCTGGGCATCTGGCTCGATGGGGCCATGCCCCAGCGGGCGGAGACGGCGCGCAGCAGCTTCGAAGGTCTGCACAGCCAGTGGCTGAAGGAGCAGCGTTCGCTGGGCCTCTTTCCCCGGGAGAGCCTGTCCGCCGTACCCGCCGGGGCCATCCCCGTGGAGACCCGCTTTCTCTACAACCCCGATCTGCGCAGCATCACGGCGATGGTGCCCTCGGTGATCCCGCTGCTGCTGATGCTGATCCCGGCGATGCTCACCAGCCTCTCGGTGGTGCGTGAGAAGGAACTGGGCTCCCAGGTGAACCTCACCGTGACCCCGCTGACCCGGCTGGAATACCTGCTCGGCAAACAGCTCCCCTACCTAGGGCCTGCTGAGAATCCCAGACCCACTGCCCCGCAGTTGATTCCAACAGGAATCTCATGATAGGATGGCCTGTAATCAGCCATTCCTGGCTTAGAAGAACCTGCTGACACGCAAATGTACGTTTTTCAGCACACCGGTCAGCTGTCGATTGAGGAGTTTCACTCGCCCTTTGGCGGGAAGCTCGATCCCAACAACCGCTGGGTTCTGCTCCACAAGTTGATTCCGTGGATTCAACTGGAAAGCCACTACGCGCCCCAGTTCAGCGCCAAGACAGGAGCCCCAGCCAAGCCCTTCCAGATGGCGTTCGGTGCGCTCTACATCCAACGACGATTGGGAGTGACGGATCGAGAGACGGTGGAGCTGATCACGGAATCACCCTATCTGCAATTTTTCATTGGCTTGAGCGGTTACCAGCCCCTGCCGCCGTTTGACGCCTCCATGATGGTGCACTTTCGCAAGCGAATTGGCCCTGAGCTGATCAAGGTCTGCAATGCTATGACCAAGGCCAACGGGATCGCAATGATTCAGGAGATGCTCGCTACTTGCGAGCAGGAAGACGGCATGACTGCAGAGGATCACAAGCAGCTTGCGGCCATTGAGGAAGAGCTGGGGGTGAAGCCAGCATCGCTCGATCCTGGCAGCAACTGGGGAACTCTGATCCTTGATGCAACCTGCGTGCCTGATGACATCCCCTACCCAGTGGACTTGAGGCTGCTTGCTGAGTCCCGGGACACAACGGAGAAGGTCATTGACGAGTTGTTCAAGCAGTTACAGGGCAAGATTCCCCGCAAGCCGCGCTGCAATAGCGTAAAAGCTCATAACCTATTCCTGGTTATCATCAAAAAGAAAAAGCCAAGCCGTGAGGAGATCCGGGAGGCGAAACGCTTCCAGCTCAACGAGATCAGCCGTAATCTCAGAGCAATTGACGGCATGATCTATTGCGGTGCAGAGCTTTCGGGGCTTGGTTCACAGCTGTACCGCAAGCTGCTGATCGCCAGTGAAGTCGCCCGGCAGCAACAGGAGATGTATAACGCTGACAGCCGGCGCATCGATGACAGGATCGTGAATCTGATGAAGCCACATGTAAGACCGATCGTGCGAGGCAAGGCGGGCAAGAAAACCGAGTTCGGGGCCAAGATTTCAATTTCTGATGACAATGGCTTTGTCGATGTGGATCGGATCAGCTGGGACAACTACAATGAAGCCAACGATCTGATCACACGTGCCGAGCAATACAAGGAAGAGCGAGGATACTACCCGGCCCGGATCTGTGCCGATTCAATCTATATGACATCTGGAAGCAAGAAGTTCTGTGAGGCTAATAAAATCAGACTCAGCGGCCGCCCACGCAAGAAGCAGGTCGAAGCCGAGGTGCAGACAGCAGAGCAGCAAGAGCTGTTCAAATCAGACATGAGAAAGCGTTCCGTGATCGAGGGAAGAATCGGGACGGGCAAGCGGAAATACGGACTGGATCGAATCCTAACCAAGTTGGTTGAAACATCAAGAACAGTGATCACGATGGTGTTCTTTGTCATGAATGTCGAGAAGATCATGAGGCTACTGCGCCTCTTGTTCGCTATTTTTGTCTCTGTGTACATCCTGATGCTTGGTTTGTGCACTGTCCGGTGCCGTCCAGCGCTTCTGTGGGCTGCTTAGTCAGCTTCCAGGAGTAAAACTGCGGTCACCACTGCTCGGGCGTGCGGGCCGAGAGATCCGCCTTTGACGCGCCGGAAAAGCCCACAATCGAAATTCAGCAAGCTCTACCTAGTGCTGGGGCTGGCCAATGTCGTGCTGCTGGCCGCTGTGGCGACGATCGCGCTGGGAGTCCCCCTGCGCGGCAGTCCGATCGCCGCTGGCCTGGGGGCCCTGCTCTATGTGAACGCGGCCACGGCGTTCGGAATGCTGATCTCCGCCTTCCTCGGCAGCCAGCTCGCCGCGATCTTCGGCACCACCCTGCTGACGGTGTTACCGGCCATCTCCTTCTCCGGTCTGATCGATCCGGTCAATTCGCTCACCGGACTGGGGGCGTTCATCGGCCGCATCTATCCCACCAGCCACTTCCTGATTCTCTGTCAGGGGGTGTTCAACAAGGGGCTGGCTCTGGTGGATCTGCTGCCGCCACTGCTGCCGCTGCTGATCGCCGGGCCCGTGCTTCAGGCCCTGGCGGTGCTGGCTCTGCCCCGGCAGGAGCGTTGACGATGCACGGCCTGCGGCTGCGCTGGAGCCATGTGCGCGATCTGGGCGTCAAGGAACTGCGCAGCCTGCTGCAGGAACGCTTCCTGCTGGTGCTCATCCTGTTCGCCTTCACCGTCTCGGTGCTGGCCGGCACCAGGGCGTCCCCGGAAACCCTTCGCAACACCCCGATCGCCATCGTTGACGAAGACCATTCGCCGCTGTCCCAGCGGATCAGCGAGGCCTTCC
Organism: Synechococcus sp. CBW1004; assembly: GCF_015840715.1. Taxonomy (NCBI): domain Bacteria; kingdom Bacillati; phylum Cyanobacteriota; class Cyanophyceae; order Synechococcales; family Synechococcaceae; genus Synechococcus; species Synechococcus sp. CBW1004. Next base: position 1,003,664 of record NZ_CP060397.1, read on the forward strand.
TGCCGCCCTATTTCCAGGCACCCAGGCTGGTGGAGCGAGCTGAGATGGAACGACGCCTGGAACTGGGGCAGGACACCTTCGGGCTCGATCTGCCGCCCCATTTCGAGCGCGATGTGCTGGCAGGCCGCCGACCGGCGGTGCAACTCAACGTCGATGCCACCCGCATCGGCCAGGCCTACAGCGGCGCCGCCTATGTGCAGGCGATCGTGCAACGGCAGGTGCAGGCCTTCCTGAGCCGTGATCGTCAACCCGTGACGCCGGCACCGGTGGAGCTGATCGCCCGTGCGCGCTTCAACCCGGAGCTGAGCATGGTGTGGTTCGGCTCGATCATGCAGGTGATCAACCAGGTGACGATGCTGTCGCTGATCCTCAGCGGCGCCGCCCTGGTGCGCGAACGGGACCGGGGCACGCTCGAACATTTGCTGGCGATGCCGGTGACGCCGCTGGAGATCATGCTTGCCAAGGGCTGGTCGATGGGCCTGGTGGTGCTGGTGGCCGCCACCGGCTCCCTGATAGTGATCGTGCAGGGGGTCCTGCAGGTGCCGATTGCCGGTTCGCTGCCCCTGTTTCTGATCGGGACGGCGGTGCATCTGTTCGCCACCACCTCCATGGGAATGCTGATCGCCACCCTGTCGCGCTCGATGCCGCAGTTCGGCCTGATGCTCCTGATGGTGCTCCTGCCGTTGCAGATGCTCTCGGGCTCGATCACGCCACGGGAGAGCATGCCCACCTGGGTGCAGCTGCTGATGTTGCTGGCCCCCAACACCCACTACGTGATCCTGAGCCAGGGGATCCTGTATCGCGACACGGGGCTGGCCATCCTCTGGCCTGAATTCATGATCCTCCTGGTGATCGGTGCCCTCTTTCTGGCCCTGGCCCTGGTTGGGTTCCGCCGGAGCATCAGCGCGATCCGATGAGGGGGACACAGCAACCAATCAAGAGGCGGTCGGCAACCGAAGACCGGCCGATTGGACCTGGCTGGCTCAGGTGCGCCCGCAGGGCTGCCGCCTCGCCCGGGCAACCCCGAGCCCCATGGATCGGCATCAGGCCGCTTGCGAGCGGCGCTGTTGCAGGGCGACCAGCGCGGCACCGCCCGCGGCCAGCACCAGGCCACCGCTGACGGCGAGGAACACCAGGGTCTGGAGCAGCAGCAGCAGGACGCCCAGGGCGGAGAAGGCCGCAATGCGGATCCTGGCCTTGAGCAACAACGTCAGCAGCAGCATCACGGTGGCCTTGAGGGCCAGCACCCTGGCTGTGGTCAGTGGGCAGAACGGATTCAGCAGCATCGCGGGCTAGCGGATGACCCCATGCTGGTGGACTGAGGGCCCTGACGGTTGCGCAGCTGTGCCGCAGGGAAGCGAGAAGGCACGCCACGGCACAGGACGGCGCAGGACGGCACACGACGCGGATGCCCGCGTGGCGGCTCACGCGGGATGGCCGTGACGGATCACCAGCTCGGCCGTGGTTCGCACGAGGGAGCAACCGACAAGATGACCGCCGAGCACGGCCCCCGTGGCGTCAGCGATGGTGATGTGCAGGTGGGCGCCGCCCGAATCCTCGATCAGACTCGGCACCCTCACCAGGGCATCGCCGCCGGGGCGTCTGCAGTGGGGGGGGCGGCCGGTCACCGCCTCAGGCCCGGGATCAGCGCGCCAGCAGTCCGAGCGGACCGAGGGCCGCAACCCCGCCGCCGCAGGCGAGGAGCAGGGCCACACTCCGGGTCCAGGCCAGGGGCAGGCGCCGCAGCACCAGGGCGCTGCCGCCGCTCACCAGCAGCGAACCGGCGAACGCTCCCAGCCACCACAGCGCCGCCGAACCGTCACTGGGGGCCTCGAGGCCGTGCAGCATGGCGTGAACAGCCACCGCCCCGGCCACCAGGCCGCCGCAGGCGCCCAGCCGGGGACTCCGGCGCGAGCGGAGGCAGCCCAGCACCAGCACCGCCACGGCTGTGACGGCCAGGGCTGCGAGGAGCTCCTGGCCCGGCAACGTGCCGCCCACCGCCCCGAAGAGCCCGCCGCCGATGGCACCGGCCACCGCCCAGAGCAGAAGCTGGGAGGAGATGCAGGAGGCTGCGGCCCCCACGCCGATCAGCAACAGCAGATGGTCGACGCCGCCGATCGGATGCAGAAAGCCCGAGACGATGCCGCCCTGGGCGATGCCGTGGGCCTGGGCGGGTTGATCCAGCAACAGCGCCAGCGCTGCCGCGCCGCCGCACAGAGCCAGGGTTCTGGCCGGGAAGCTCTGAGTCATCGAAAGAACCGGTCCGCGCCGGGGATGAAGGGGTTGGGCACGGCGAGCGTTCTGACTGAGGGAGCGTGGCCCCGATCACAGCTGCGGGACAGTGCCGGACTCGACTCAGGAGATCCCTGAACCCCACCGGACTTTCCTCGTTGCCTCCAGGGAGTGACCCGCTGGAACCGTGGCCTCCATTGTGAGCCCGGAGGGCATGGGGAGCACGCCGGCAGGGACAGGAACGCAGGGCCCATCCCTAGCGGGGATGCTCGGAGCAGGGCATCCAGAGGGAACCCATGGCATGGGCACCACTGCAGCCCGCTTTTCGGGCCTGTTCCAGCGCTTCCTCACGGGTGGGGTATGCCATCAGATGGGGCGGCAATCGAGCCGGGGAGCTGGGGTGGTGGTGCTGATGCAGGGCGCCGGCCGGAGCACCCAGGCGCCGAGGCCCCATCCCCTCGACGCCGGCCCACCACACCCCCATCACGTTCACGCCGGCGACCAGCACGCCCATCCCCACCACACAGGCGTTGAGAACACCCATCCCCACCACGCCGAGGCTCACCACCCCCATCGGCACCACACCGATGCTCACCACTCCCATCGGCACGATGCCGATCGAGATGATGCCCAGGGGAGCCACGCCGAAGGCGATGAACCTGGGCTTGTCGCCGCATTGGGCCATGGATGGGCTCGGGCTCAGTGGGACGGCGAGGCGCCGTGGACGTCGCTGTGCTCGGCACAGGGCATCCACTGGTTGCCCATCCTGTGGGCGCCTGTGCAGTTGAAGTGAAGCCTGGCGGCCTTCTCCGCTTCGGCCTGTGTGGCATAGAGAGCGGGCACAGCACCGGCCCCGGTGGCGGGAGCGGCGAGAGCGGAGGCGGAGAGCAGCAGGTTGACGCCGGAGACAGCCGCCGTCCGGGGGATCCACGGACGGAAAGGGAGCGACATGGGACGGAGGGCAGGCGCCGGGGATCGGGCGGGCGTTGACCCTACCTAAGGCCTCCACAACAGCGCGAGCAGTGGAGGGTCGATGTCCGGACGACCGCACCCATCACCCCTCTCTACAGTGGCCGGGCTTCCCTTGGTTGGAGGGTTCAGTCCATGGCCCGGCAGGGATCGCTGTCACCGATGCCCGCCCCCAGCCTGCGCATCGGTGAGGTGGCCAGGCGCACCGGCCTGTCGGTGAAGACGATTCGCTTCTACTGCGATGCGGGACTGCTCGAGCCCAGGGAACGCTCGGAGGCTGGTTACCGCCTGTTCGATCAGGAGAATCTCGCTGAGCTCGCGATCATCCGTGCCCTCCGCGCGATGGATGTGTCCATCCCTGAGCTGGCGAGAATCCTGGAGGTGCGTCGCTCCGGCCTGTGCAATTGCTCGGTGCTGAAAGACAGCATCACGGCCAAGATGGCCTCGATCGACCAGCGGATCTCCGAGCTCAGCGCCATGAAGGACGAGCTGGCGCGTCTCCTGGACAGCTGGCAGGACTGTGGAGGAGCCAGGGCCGATCGCTGATGCCCCTGGATGGCCGTCGCGATGTCACGCACCTGGATCCACAGCCCATCGACGGATCCATGGGCACGGGCTCGGGGCGCCACCGGTGCCGGCGCTCGTCCACCTGCCGACCGCCACAGCCGAGGGCTCCCTTCGGTGAAAATGGTTTCCGTTCCAGCAGGTTGCGGAGCCGGCGCCCCTCCGATGGCTCATCCCACACCCCCCCTGGATCCGGAGACGCTCAACCTGGGGCCCAGGCAGCTGTCCCTGCTGCAGGTGCTGCGTCAGGCCGAGGCGGAACTGAGCGGTCAGGAGCTGCATCAACGGCTCCGGGAGGAGAAGGCGCGCTCCGGACTGGCCACCGTCTACCGGAACCTGCGGCAGCTGCAGTGTGCGGGGCTGGTGCGCTGCCGCAAGCTGCCCAACGGGGAGAGCGTCTACGCCCCCGTCGACCGCGATGACCATCACCTCACCTGCGTGAGCTGCGGCCACAGCGAACCGTTGCCGATCTGTCCGGTGGGGAGAAATGGCCTTGGGCTGAATGCGGTGCAGCTCCACGGCTTCAAGCCCCTGTTCCATACGTTCGAGGTGCATGGTCTCTGCCCCTCCTGTCAGCAGCACGCGCCATCGGGTCACGACTGAACGGGGGGGGGGGGGGCCGACGCCGCACCTCGGAGCCTCACCCCCGGCGGCCCGCTGCCGCTCCTCTGCGCTCCGGCTGGGTGGGCCGGGGCAATCTCCCCCCATCTGCAGCGATCGTCGGATCCGTTACTCCGGAGGCCGGCGGGCCCTCCATAGGTTGACGTCATCCGGCTTCGGCGAGGCCACCCGCGGCCCTCGCCTGATGCCACCACGCCCGGGCCCCGCTGCCCGCGGCAGGAGCCCCGTCCGATGGAACGCTTCTTCCTGGAGCTCGATCCGCCCGAGGAGGCGATGCGCCGCTGGCCCCATGTGGTGGTGGTGGGCGGAGGCTTCGCCGGCCTCAGGATCTGCCATGGCCTGGCCGGCCAGCCGGTGCGGGTGACGCTGATCGACAAGCGAAACTTCAACCTGTTCCAGCCCCTCCTCTATCAGGTGGCCTCGGGTCTGGTCTCCGAAGCGGACGTCGCCTCGCCGCTGCGCCAGATGGTGGGCAACGCCCCCAACATCCAGATCCTGCTGGGTGAGGTGGTCGACATCGACCCCGAGGCGAGGGAGGTGGTGCTCAACGGGCACCATCTGGCCTACGACCAGCTGATCCTGGCCACCGGCTCAGGCAGCACCTATTTCGGCCGCGAGGAATGGCGCTCCCTGGCGCCGCCGATGAAGATCCTCGAGCACGCCGATGAGATCCGGCGCCGGCTGCTGATGGCCCTTGAGGAGGCGGAGCAGACCCGTGACCCGGAACGGCGCGCCTTCCTCCAGAGCGTCGTGGTGGTGGGGGCGGGACCGGCGGGCTGCGAGCTGGCCGGTTCTCTCATCGAGCTGATGCACAGGGCCGTGCAGCGCGATTTCAAACAGCTGCGGTCCGAGGACTGCCGCGTGATCCTGGTGGATCTGGTCGATCGGGTTCTGCCGACGATGGCCCCCCAGCTCTCCGCCGCCGCCGCGGACCATCTCCAGTCAGCCGGGGTGGAGCTGCGGCTGGGCCTCCGGGTGAAGGAGATCGCACCCGGGCGCGTGAGCCTCGACGGAGCCGGGGAGACCCGGGACATCGAAGCAGCCACCATCTGCTGGACGGCCGGAGTCCGGGCCTCCCGCCTGGGCCTGAGGCTGAGCGAGCTGATCGGCTGCCCGGTCGACCGCGGCGGCCGACTGATGGTGGAGCCGGATTTCTCGCTCCCCGGTCATCCCGAGATCCGGGCGGTCGGAGATCTCTGCTGTTACAACCACACCGCTTCAGGGACACCGCTGCCCGGCATGGCGGGTCCGGCCGTGCAGGCGGGGGGCTGGATCGCCCGCGACATCCTCGCCCGCCTGCGCGGGGAGACCACGCCGCCCTTCCGCTGGCTCGATCTGGGCAGCATGGCCGTGATCGGCCCCTGGTATGCGGTGGCGGACCTGCGCGGCCTGCATGTCACCGGCCTGGCGGGCTGGCTGTTGTGGGCCCTGGCCCATCTCGCCTTCATTCCGGACACCGAGAACCGCATCGCCCTGTTCAGCAAATGGATGTGGCAGATCGCAACCCGCCAGCGCACGGCGCTGCTGATCACCGGCCGGCCGGATCAGCATCTCGGTGTCGATGTGGGGTTGTTCCGCGCAACCCGGAGTGGACTCGCCGAGCGGCCTGGCCACCTCTCCCCGGAACGAACCGGATCACCCAGCCCGACCTGAACGCTCCTCTCGATCAGCGCTTCCTGTCCTGAGCACTGCGGATCCGGCGCCGGCTCGATCCGGCGGACAGCATCAGGGCAGTCGTTGTTCCTGGCCTCACCCCGTGCACCTGAGCATCGGCTGCCGGATCGAGCTGCGCTGCGAGGCGGCCACGCCGTTGCTGGCACTGGTGCATGTCCACGGCAGCCTGGCCACCGATCTCATCGCCCCAGAGCAGCTGCTGCTCCAGCCTGATCGCACCGTTGAGGTGCTCGCCGATCAGAGCGGCAACCGCTGGTGCCGCTTCGTCGCAGCCGCCGGCACCACCAGCCTCCACTACGCCACGACCATCGAGGCTCCGGATCACAGCGATCCGGTGCTGCCCGGCGTGCGCCAGTGCCCGATCGAGGCCCTGCCGATCGACACCTACCGCTTCCTCAACGCCAGCCCCTACTGCGACACCGCCGCCCTGATGGAGCTGGCCTGGAGCACCTTCGCGGGGATTCCAGCGGGCTGGTCGCTGGTGCAGGCCATCTGTGACTGGGTGCATGGCCAGATCCGCTTCGAGTACGGCGCTTCCGAACTCCACCAGAGCGCCAGTCAGACTGCTGATGCCGGTGTCGGCGTCTGCCGCGACTTCGCCCACCTGGCGATCACCCTCTGCCGCTGCCTCAACATCCCCGCCCGCTACTGCACCGGCTATCTCGGCTACACCGGCATTCCCATCGGCCTGGCCCCCGTCGACTTCTCCGCCTGGTTCGAGGCCTTCCTCGGTGATCGCTGGTACGTCTTCGATGCCCGTCACAACATCCCCCGCTGCGGCCGGGTGCTGATCGCCCGCGGGCGCGACGCGGCCGATGTGCCCTTCCTGCGCTCCTTCGGGGCCCATGAGCTCACCGGGTTCGAGGTGATCACCGAGGCGCTCAGCAGCGACGCCCCCAGGCCCCTCAGCGGAGACGAGCCCGCAGAGCGCAGCGAGAGCCCCGTGCTCTGAGGCGGTTGCGGACCAGAGTGGGATTTCCCCTCACGCCGGCCGGCATCACTCCCATGCGCCCTCGCTTCCTGATCCGGCCGCTGCTGGCCTGCCTGACAGCGCTGCTTCTGCTGCTGGGAACGGCGGCCCCGGTGTGGGCTGAATTCACGCTGCCGCCGCTGCCCTATGCCCCGGATGCCCTCGAGCCGGCGATCGACGCCACCACGATGACGCTCCACCACGACCGTCACCACGCCGCCTACGTGGCCAATCTCAACGCCCAGATCAAGGCCGAACCGTCCCTCAGGACCCTGAAGCTGGATGCGCTGCAGGGCCAGATCTCGCGCTTCCCGGTGGCGGTGCGCAACAACGGCGGCGGCCACTGGAACCACAGCCAGTTCTGGGCCGTGATGGCGCCGCCGGGACAGGGAGGCGCGCCCTCCGAAGCGCTGCTGGCGGCGATCAGCACCGACTTCGGGTCGCTGGAGGCCCTGCAGCAGGCCTTCGATCAGGCCGCTGCCGGGCGCTTCGGCTCGGGCTGGGCCTGGCTGATCCGCAGACCCGATGGAAGCCTGGCGATCACCAGCACCGCCAATCAGGACAACCCGCTGATGGATCTGCCCGGGATCGAACGGGGCACGCCGCTGCTGGGCCTCGATGTCTGGGAACACGCCTACTACCTCAGGTATCAGAACCGCCGGCCCGACTACATCCAGGCCTGGTGGTCCCTGGTGAACTGGGACGAGGTGAACCGCCGCTTCGAGGCCGCCGGCAGCGGGCCTGCGGCATGAGTGGCCATCCTGCGGTGAGCGGCGTTCCGCGCCCCAGGGTGCTCGGCCGGGGTGGCAGCTGGCAGGCCCGGCTTGGCAGGCTGCCCTGACAGACCCGTGCAGCAGACCGTGACATCGCCAGCCGCCAGAGACCAGGTCCGTGGAGCAGCCCTGAACGGGAACCGGGCCCTGGTCACACTGCTGAGCGCCGCCTCCCTGCTTCCCGCCTTGCTGCTCCAGGCCCCGGCCCTGGCCGGCAGCCTGACGGGCACGGCCACCTACAGGGAGCGCATCGCCCTGCCGCGGGATGCCGTCTTTGAGGCGGTGCTGATCGATGCCGCCCTCGCCGACGCGCCCGCGCGGGAGCTGGGCCGCGTGCGGCTGCAGCCGGCCGGGCAGCCCCCCTTCCGCTTCTCGATCCCCTACCGCGACAGCGATGTGACCCCCGGCGGGCGTTACACCGTGCGGGCGACGGTGCGCCAGGGCGATCGCCTGCTGTTCACCACCGACACCTTCACACCGGTGCTCACCGGTGGGCCCAGCCAGCCGCTCGATCTGGTCATGGTTCCGGTGGGCAGCCGCCGGCCGCCGGCGCCAAGGTCTCCGTTGGGGCACCTGCCCGCCAGCTGGCGCGGAGATCTACCGGCGGCCAGCGGCACGACGCGCTGGCAGGTCGATCTGGCCCCCTCCGGCAGCTTCCAGCTGCGCCAGACCTTCCTGGATCGGCCAGCACCCAACCAATTCGATGACATCGGCCGCTGGCTCCTGGAGCCGGGCGGCCAACGCCTGGTGCTGCAGGGCGGGCGCGAGGCGCCGCTGTTCTTCCAGCCCGTCGGCGGCGGTGCCCAGCTGCGCAAGCTCAACCTGCAGGGCCAGCCGATCCAGTCACGCCATCACGACCTGCTGCAGCGGTTGCCCGCCGCCGAGCCGATCGAGCCGCGGCTGCACCTGCTCGGGATGTTCAGCTACCAGGCCGATGCCGCCCGCATCCGCCTCTGCGCCACCGGCGCCAGCCTGCCGGTGGCGATGGAGGGCGACTACCGCCGCCTGGAGCAGGCCTATCTCAAGGCTCTGCCCGCCGGCGGCGCGGGCCGGCCGCTGCTGGTGAACCTGGAGGGGCTGATCGCCAATCGCCCCTCGGCTGAGCCGGGACGCGCTCCCGAGCGCAGCCTCGTGGTGGAGCGCTTCGTGGGCGTGCATCCCGGCAAGGGCTGCCCGCAGGCGCCACCAACGGCCCCCACTCGTGCACCGCTTGCCAGGCCAGAGCTGCGCGGCACCCTCTGGCGGCTCCAGGCCCTGCAGGATGGCAACACCCCCACCCTGCGCAAGCCCCCGGGCAAGGCGGCCGAACTCCAGTTGGCGGCGAACAGCGAGCGCGTCAGCGGCAGCGGCGGCTGCAACCGCCTGATGGGCGGCTTCCAGCTGGATGGCGAGCAGGTGCGCTTCTCCAGGCTGGCCAGCACCCAGATGGCCTGCGAACCAGCGGCGATGGCCTTCGAGAGGCGCTTTGTCGATGCCCTCGCGCAGGTCCGCCGCTTCAGCATCGACAAGCAGAACCTGTTGCTGCAGAACGCGCAGGGCCGCAAGCTGCTGCTCTTCCGCGCCATGCCCTGATCCCACCCGGAAGGCAGCCCGGCGGCTGCTCACAGCCGCCGGGGGCAGGATGGACCCATGAGGTGCGTGTCTCCGGTGGAGTTGCCGGAACTGCAGCTCACCCACCTGCACGAACGGAACCGGATCGTCCATCGGATCAACAGAGCGCCTGCTCACTGGCGGGAAGCCACCATCCGCTTCATTGTGACGGGCGAATGCCAGCCGCCCACCCCAATGAGCACGGCAGCACGGCAGGCCGAAATCGCATAAAGTCCTTGGGTGGGCATCGCGTCCTTGAGCACGCTTCGATCACGGCTGATTGGCCGACTTCGTTCACCGATCTTTTCATCCACACCCCGTCATCGGCCAATCCAGAGGCCTGATCCTGCCCGAAGCGATTGCCGATGCCACCCCAACCACCCCGCGTCCCCAAAGCCGCCCGCAGGTTGCTTGCCGGGCTGGCGGTCTTCGTGCTGGCAGGGCTGCTGGGCTACCGGTGGTGGCAACAGCAGGCGCCGATCCCGGTCGCCATCGGGATCGACCTGCCGCTGACGGCGGGCGGGGCCATCGATCCCAGCGACAAGAACACCGCCGATCTCTACCTGGAAGAACACCCCGACAGCCGGATCGAGATCCGAAATTTCTACAACAGCGCCGACCCCAGGCTGGGGCCCGCCGAATTACGCAAGGCGATGCAAGAGGGTATCCCCTTCTTCATCAACACCCAGGCCTCCAACAGCGCCATCAAGAGCCTGGACCTGTTCCGCTCACCACAGGCGCTGACGATCAATGTCTCGGCAACGAGCACCAAGCTGAGCAATCTGGATGATCACTTTCTGCGTATCATCCCCGACCTCAATGTCGAACAGAAGGCGGTCGCCGAACAGGTGAACAAGCTGCCTGGACGGCGACTGCTCATCCTGCAGGACAACAGCAATCTCGCCTATACCGATCCCGCTCTGCGCAGCTTCAGAAAGGCAATGGATCCTCGCTGGCAGGTTGAGACCAGGCAGATCAATTACGTGACCTATCAACCCCAGCAGCTCGCTGCTCTGCTGCACCAGCCGTTTGATGCCCTCTACCTGCTGGGAGGGGCCTTCCTGCCCTCCATCGGCAACATGGCCCAGCAGTTTCACCGCCATCAACCCCAGGCACCGATCGTGCTCACGCCCTGGGCCCGCTCGGCGATGATCGAGGACCACGCCGGCGACGCCGGCGCACGCATCCTTCAGATCAGCCCCTATCCCGATGCCCGCAGGGACCCGGTGCTGCGGAGCTACCTGGAACGCTTTCAGAAACGCTTCGGCTACGAGCCCTATGCGATGAGCATCGGCACGCGTCAGGCACTGGAGTTGCTCGAACAGGCTTTCCGCAGGGGATACCGCACACCCGCCGACGTGAAGCGCTATCTGTTGTCGCAGTCCTCCCACCGCACCAGCCTGGGCACGATCCGCTTCAACCGCACCGGTGACAGCGAAGGGGGATTGCAGGCCTACTGGCTGAGCCCGGCGACGCCTTCCGTGTCTCCCTGATGGTCGTCAGGACGCCATCCACAGCGAAGCTGCCCACCTTCTGGCAGCGGAACCTGGCCCAGGAGGTGGCCGTGCTGGCACTGCTGCTGTTGCTGTTCGCCATCTCCAGCGCGGCGGCGATGGTGCAGCTGCGCAAGCGCTACATCGCCATCGCTGCGGCCGAGGCCGAGAAGGTGGAACTGAGGCTGAGCGAACAACTGCAGAAGGCCCGTCAGCAGCTGCGTCTGTTCGCCCAGCTCGGCCAGGGCGAAAGCCGTCGGGCACTGGCGGACCTGATGGGCGATTTCTCCGATCTCTATCAGCTCAATCGGGATCTGCAGGTGACGGAGGTGATCCGCCAACGGCCCACCAGTCAGGTGTTTCCTCTGTTCTCCATCAGTCGCGGCCCGCTGGCCACCTATCTGCGTCAGCCTGCCGCAGCCGGTGACTTCTCCCCGCTGCTGCGCGGCATCGAGGACGGCCGGCCCAGCATCTACATCACCGTCCCACAGGACGATGGCCTGCTGCTGGGTCGCGTCGATCTGGAATCGCTGCAGAGCTTTCTGCGGCAGTTCAGCAACACCGCCGGCACCCCGGTGCTGCTGGTGGCCCGCGATGGTTCGGTGCTGCTCTCCAGCCATGACACCCTGCGCATCCCGGCCTTCGATCGCGATCCTGGCCTGAATCAGCAGGTGATCAGCCCTGCCATGCAGATCGGAACCCAGACATGGATTCCGATCATCACGCCGGCCCGCTCCGTCGGCGCTGCGATCGTCACCCTGCTCCCCACCCAGCCGCTGGCGGAGGAGCAGCGGCAGATCCTGCTGTTGCTCCTGGTGGCCTGCACGGGCAGCAGTCTGCTGATCGCCCTCAAGAACCTGCGCATGCGCCGGCTGCTCATCCGGCCGATCTCCTCCCTGGCGGAGCGGATGCACGCGCTGAAAAGCCCGGCGCCTCCCGTGCAGCCACCGGCAGCCGCACCGGCCTTCGCCGAGCTGGCGGCACTGGAATCAGCCTTCGAGGCGATGGCGCAAGCGATCCGGGAACGGGAGGAGGGTCTGAAGCGACGCGCCAACCGCGATGAACTCACCGGACTGCTGAACCGCCGCGGACTGCTCGAGCGGCTCGAGACACTGCTCAGCGCCGCACGGCGGCGCCACGACGACGAGCTGGGGCTGCTGTTTCTCGATCTCGATCTGTTCAAGCAGATCAACGACAACCTCGGCCATGCCGCTGGTGACACCGTGCTTCGCACCGTCGCCGAACGGCTCAGGGAGCGCCTGCGGGAAGGCGATCTGGCCGGACGCATGGGGGGCGATGAGTTCGTGGTGGTGCTCCGGGGCCTGGCGGACCTCGCGGCGGCGATCGCCGTCGCCGGCACCATCCTCGAGGCGATCGAACAGCCGATTCACGGCAGCGATTTCGAGATCACCATCTCCGCCAGCCTGGGGGTGACGCTGGCGCGGCCGCAGGAAGCCCTGGACGACGTGATGGCCCGCGCCGACACCGCGATGTACCAGGCCAAGCAGGACGGCACCCGCATCGTGCCGATCCACTGAACCCTCGGCGCCGGGCCGGGCCCGCAGGGTTGATCGCCCCCGATGGTCCGACTGCCGCGATCGGTGGCGGAAGCTCAGCGAGCAGTGGCCCTGAGTCGCTCCTCGAAGGCTTCGGCGGCCATCGGAAAGCCGAACAGATACCCCTGGAACAGATCACAGCCGAGCTCCTGCAGGATCCGCCACTGCTCCTCGGTTTCCACGCCTTCGGCCAACGCCTGCAGTCCCAGTTCCTGGGCCAGCAGAATCGTGCTCTTGACGATCGTGTGATCGGTCTCGTTGGCCTGCAGCCGTTGAATGAAGCTGAGATCGATCTTGATCTTGTCCACCGGCAGCAGGTGGAGGCTCACCAGGGAGGCATAGCCGGTGCCGAAGTCATCGATGGCCAGCTGGAAGCCCGCCCGGTGCAGGGCCATGGTCTCCTCGCGACTGGTCTCCGGGTCGTGGATCAACGCGGTTTCGGTGATCTCCAGCTCGAAGGCCTCCGGTTCGAGACCGTGACGGCGCACCGTGGCGATCAGGGTGCGGGCCAGCTCGCCATCCGGAAGGCACAACTGCGTCGCGGAGAGATTGATCGCCAGTTTCGGCACCTGCAGACCCCGCTGCCGCCAGGCCACCAGCTGCCGGCAGCTCTCCTCGATCACCCAGGCGCCGATGGCATGGATCTGACCGGAGCGTTCCGCCAGCGGGATGAACACGCTCGGGGGGATCGGGCTGCCGTGGTGGTCGTGCCAGCGCAGCAGCACCTCCGCACCGATCAGCTCACCCTGGCGATCCACCTGCGGCTGGAACACAAGCCGGAAGGCCTGCTGGCTCACCGCCTGCTCCAGCTCCGCCTCAAGAGCCAGTCGCTGGCGGATGCGCAGGCTGATGGCATCGCTGTAGAGACAGATCCCTCCCTTGCAGCGCCGCTTGGATTCCATCAGGGCGGTGTTGGCCGCCTGCAGCAGCGCCTGGGGCTCCATCCCGTGGCTGGGCAGATGGCACACCCCGATGGAGACGCTCGGCAACAGGGGCAGGTGCTGGAACTCCGCGGCCGCCTGGGCCAGCAGCAGTTGCAGACGCCGCGCCTGGGCTTCGAGCTGGGAGAGATCGCCTCTCTCCAGGATCAGAAACTCATCGCTCTCCAGGCGGGCAAGAAACGCTTCAGGTGAGAGATCACGGCGCAGAATCCGGCTCACCGCCACCAGCAGACGGTCACCGGCCTTCGGTCCGAAGCTGTCATTGAAGGCCTGGAACTGGTCGAGATCCAGGTTGAACACCCCGAGTCACGCAGCTGAGGTCGGCGCCTCCAGCCCCTGCTGTGGGCCCTCCTGCAGAACCTCCTGCAGATACCGCAGAGCCGCCTGGCGGTTGGGCAGCTTGGTGAGCGGATCGATGTAGGCCGCCCGCTCCAGCTTCCGCTCGTACTCGATCAGCTGCGTGATGTCCTGCACCGTGCCGATCGAACGCAGCGGCGCACCGCTTGCATCGAAGCTGGTGGTGCCGCGCTCCTGCACCACCTTCTCGCGGCCGTCAGCCAGAAGCAGCCGATGCTTCACCTGATACGGCTGACGCGTCTGCAGAGACATGTGGTAGGCCCGATCCACCATCTCCCGGTCCTCCGGATGCACCGCGGCCAGGAAGCGCTCATAGCTGGGGATGAACGCGCCGGGGGTGGCTTCGAAGATCCGGAAGGTCCCCGCCGACCAGACGAGCTCACCGGTCGCGTGGATCAACTCCCAGCTCCCCACCCGGGTGAGCTGCTCGGCGTCGAGCAGCAGCTCATGCAGCCGTTCGGCCCGGCGCAGCGACTGCAGCAGTTCGGAGCGATCGCGATGCACCGCCAGCACCAGCCGGCGGCCGCGGTGGTGAAGCACCCGGTACTCCACCAGCACCTCGATCGCCCGGCCATCCCGTCTGCGATGGCGGGTGTGGAACGATCCGCTCGGCTGACGCCTCATCTGCTCGAGATGGGCCGCGATCCAGGTCTCGTCATGCTCCGGATCCGCCTGCAGACCGACCGGACCAAGCGCCAGATACTCCTCGCGGCTGTAGCCCAGCCGCTGATGGGCCGCGAGGCTGCAATCCAGAAAGGTGCGTCCCTGATCGAGATCGCTCAGGGCAAAGGCCTCCTGGTTGAGGCTCAGGGCTTCGCGCAGGAGGCGCAACTGCTCGTGGTCGCTGAGGCGATCGCCGGGCAGGGTCTCATCGGCCGCCACTTCACCCCGATCAGGAGCAGGCCCACAAAACAGATCGAACAAGACGGCGCCGGCCTCGAGGCAACCCGTCCAACCTAGGAAGGCTGGTGGAAACACGATCCAGGCCTGAGGGAGGCGCCGAGTCCTGGCCGGGGCTCATCGCAGCAGGCGGTAGGCGGCATCGAGCCGCCGGAAGGCTTCGGCATCGCCGCCGAGGTCGGGGTGGTGGGCCTTGGCCAGGCGCCGGTAGGCGCGTTTGATCGCCGCCGCCGTCGCGCCGGCTTCCAGACCGAGCAGGGCCAGGGCCTCGGCACGCGGATCCGCTGAGGCGGCACGGCGGCTGCCTGGAGGATGGGTCCCGGTGCGCTGCTGGCCCTGGTGATGGCCACCACCGTCGTGCGGTGCCCGCTGACCATCGCCGGGCTGCGCCCGTTGACCGGCCCCATGGGGCGGCCGCTGACCGTCACCCTGCTGGCGGGCACCCTGCTGACGTGTGCCCTGCTGGCGGGCGCCGCCGCCGCTGCTGCCACCGGCCCGGCGCCCGGTCGCGTCACTCTGATGCGAACCAGCTCCTTCGGAGCGGCGATCGCCGGATTGCCCCCGAGGCTCCGGCCCCTCGCCACCGCTGGCGGTGCGCGTTCCCCCCTGCCGCGCTCCGGTGCCGGCCCTCTGCTCCAGCTGCTGCACCCGCCGCAACAGCTCGTCCACCACCCGCAGCGGCTCCTCGCTCAACCATTCCGGGGCTCTTGGGCCGTAGAGAGCAAAGGCCGCCCGCACCGCCCAGCGGCCGCGGCTGTGGGGGCCGCGCAAGGCCTCGAACAGTTCATGGCCCAGGCCGGGACAGCGGCGGTCCAGCTCCTGCTCGAGGCTGAGAGCGGGGTTCCACCAGTGGCGCCGCAGCTCCTCCTCCAGACCCCGCAGACCCCCGGGCGGCCCGATGCGCAGCGCCTGCCAGCGGGGATGGCGGGCCAGGGAGCGCCCCCAGCGTTCCACCAGGTCGGGACTGAGGCCATGGGAGGAACCGACGGTGACGCGGCTGCGCGGCGGCTCCGACGACGACCAGGACGGCCGCGAGGCCCGCGAGCGGGCCGAGGACGACCAGGCCCCGCCGGCCTCAGCCGAGGCGGCAGGGTCCTCCCGGGGCGGAGCCCCCATCGGCTCCCAGGGGCCGGATGGATCCGGTGCCCCCTGCAGAAAGGCCTCCAGCTGCAGACGCAGGGAGCGCACCTCCCGGCGCAGCGCCTCGTTCTCCGCCAGCAGCGCCTCGACGTTGGTGGTCAGCGGCCGGGAACCGGAGGAGGGTCGCCAGCGGCGAGGATCGAAGCCCATCGGGGCCGCAGCAGCCGCACCGCGGCCATTGTGCCGGAGTCCCCTCAGGCCGCCCCGCGGCCGGGTTCGCCCAGGGCCTCGGCCACCGCCCGCTGAAACACCCCCTCCTCCGGGGTGACACCGGTCCACTGCTCGAAGATCTGCATCGCCAGCTGCACCAGCATCTCCACCCCGTCGACGATCGGGCAGCCCCGCTCGCGGGCCGTCGCCAGGAAGGGTGTGATCCGCGGATTGGTGATCACATCCACCACCACACAGCCGGGATCGACCGTGTTCCACAGCATGGGCACCGGCTCCAGCTCGGGGGCGCAGCCCAGGTGGGTGGCGTTCATCAGCAGGGTGGTGCCCGCCGGAACCGCCACCTCCCCCTGCCAGGGGAGCCATTCCGCCGGCACTCCGGAGGCGCGCGTCACGGTCTCGGCCACCTCGCGGCCCTGTTCCTCGCGGCGGGTGATCAGAGTGAGATGGGACGCCCCGGCCCAGGCGAGCTCCACCGCCATGGCCCGGCCGGCGCCGCCGGCCCCGAGCATCACCACCCGCTGGCCCTGGAGCGGTGCCACCTTCGCGATCGCCTTCACCACCCCCTTGCCGTCGTTGTTGTGGCCGATCAGGCGGCCGTCCTCGATCGTCATGTAGTTGGCGGCGCCGATCGCACGCACGTCGTCATCGACGGCATCGAGCAGCGGGATCACGGCCACTTTCCAGGGCACCGTGATCGCCATGCCCTTGTATCCCAGCGGCCGCAGCGCCTGCACCGCCAGGGCCAGGTCCTGCTCACTGGCGATGTCGTTCTTCCAGAACTGCCAGGGCAGGCCGTGGTGGGCGTAGACCGCATCGAACATCCGGTCGATCGGGTTCTCGGCGACCGGATGGCCGAGCATGCCGGTCATCTGCTTCTGTGGAGGAATCAAGGGAGTCGGGCGGCTTGCCCCAGGCTGGCGGGAGGGACCGCCCCTGCCATCCCCGCAACCACGATCCATTGACGATCCGGTGTGGTTCGTCAGGCAGGCCCTGCGGGGTCGCGCGCCTTGGTCAGTCCCAGGGCCACCACCAGCGGCGCTGCTTCGGCCTGGCGTGGTGGCCGTCGCAGAGCGGATAGGCGCGGGAGCGGCCGCAGCCGCAGAGCAGCACCGTGGTGGCCTGCTGCAGGCGCAGCTCATGGGAGACGCGACCCGTGCCCAGATGGGCGCCATCGCAGAACCAGCCGTGGCGGCTGCGCCCACAACTGCACAGGTGGTGCACCCCCGCCGGCAGGTCCAGCCGCACCGGGCCGGCGTTCTGAGCGGGTGTGACCGCCATTCCAGGGGGCTCGGCAGACCCTTGCCTTGCCGGATCCGCTGCCATTGATCCGCTCCGCGGCCAGGAGTTCCAGTCTGGGATCCAGGCGACCGCCCGGCGAGCCGCCACTGCGGCAGAGATCGCCAGACCCGCGACGGGCCCCATCGATGGCCGCACCGCCCGCACCGCCCGCATCGCCCGCATCGCTGGCACGCTGCTGAGGCAGCGGGAACGGCATGGCGGCACGGAACACCGTGGAGGTCTGGCGGCGGCCGAGCTGGCGCCGGTGCGGCAGACAGCAGGAGCATGATGCGACCGCTCAGCGGGCCGATCGGCCGACCAGGGCCCCCGGCCCGGACGAGGGCCACAGCACGACACGGCGGCGGCGCTGCTGCGGGCTGACGGCCACGGCGGCCCTGACCCTGCTGCAGGCCAGCCTGAACCAGGCCGCCTGGGCGGCTCCCTGGAAGGACTGCTCCTTCAACGACCGTCCGATCCCCTGCCGCGACAGCCACATCGCGGACGGCAGCGTCCGCATCGTCTGGCAGGACGGCCCGGCGATGACCTACCGCCTCATCCGAGCGGGATTCCCCGTCGTGATTCTGCGCGATTCGCTCGGCGGCACCTGGGAGCGAAAAATCCTCCCCCAGGGCAACGCCGTGTTCGTCAATCGCGCCAACGGCAACCGGATCGTGGTGCCACTGCGCTGAGCCCATGGTGCTGGGCAGCACCATGATCCGGACGCTCAGGGATTGGCGAACAGGCTGGCGATCTGGTTGCGGCCGTTGGCCTTGGCCAGGGCCAGGGCCTGATCGGCGCGACGCAGCAGGTCCTCGATGTCCCGGTCTCCCGAGGCGAGGCTGGTGAGGCCGCCACTGATGTGCAGCTGAAAGTCGGAGTGGCTGTGAGCGCCGGGCAGGGCGGTGACGGCCTGGCGCAGCGCCTCGGCCAGCTCCAGCGCGCCATGGCCCTCCAGGCCCACCAGCAGCAGGGCGAACTCGCCATCGCCGAGGCGGGCGACATAGTCCTGCTCGCGCATCACCCCCCGCAGCAGAGCCACCACACCCTGCAGCAGCTGGTCGCCGGCGTGGTGGCCCCAGCGGTTGTTCACCGACCGCAGGTTGTCGATGTCGACGCAGAGCAGCGACAGGGGCAGCTGCTCGCGGCGGGCACGGCTGATCTCGTGGCCACCGATGGTGAGGAAGGTGCGGCGGGTGGGAAGGCCGGTGACCGGACAGAGGCGGGCCTGGCGGCGCAGCTCGATCTCATGCATCACCATCTCGGCCAGGAGGGCCAGCTGGCGCTCCTGCTGTGCCGTGATCTGCCGCGGCTTGCGATCGATCACGCAGAGGGTGCCGAGATTGTGACCCTCGGGGCTGTGAAGCGGCGCACCCGCGTAGAAGCGGATGTGGGGAGCGGCGGTGACGAGCGGATTGCTGCGGAAGCGGGGATCGGCAGTGGCATCCGGAACCACCATCACGCCATCGGTGGCGATGGCATGGGCACAGAAGGCCTGATCGCGGGGCGTTTCACTCGCCTCCAGTCCGAGATTGCAGAGAAACCACTGGCGGTCCTGCTCCACCAGCGAGATCGCCGTGATCGGCACCGCGAAGATCAGGCTGGCCAGCTCAACGATGCGCTCGAAATGCTCATCGCTGGGGCTGTCGATGACGCCGTAGCGCTCCAGCTCCCGCAGACGCTGCAGCTCGTCGGCGGGGATCGGATAGCGCAGGGAGGAGTCCATGGCGTATCACCTGGAGATTCCAATCCTAGGGAGGGGGTCCGGCAGCGGAGAGGCCGGGCTGTGCGGGAACCCCCAGGCAGGCGCGGCAAGGCAGTGCCGTCTCCCTCCCACCGGTGGCCGCCACCGTTGCTGGGCAAGGCGGTCCGTGGGAACAGCCCCGGGACTGCTCCACAGTGGCGGCTGCGGGTGGGCCCCCCGCCACCCTGCTCCGGGGTTGGGCAGAACGGGGCCGGGCCAGGGGGAGTCCGCTCGTCCTCCGCGGGCTCGATGCGTCAAGCCATTCCGCAGTCCTGATGGAGGAGAGGCGGTCCGCGTCCCAAGGCCATGAACCTCGGCCGCCTCAAGAACCTGCAGCCCACCGAGCCGTAGCACCGCTACCTGGGGACTCCTGAAAAAGATTCTCGGCCCATCGGCGCCGAATTCGTCCGTTTGCTTCGCGTTAATCAGGCCGGCAAGCGCCGTGACATCAAGTGGGCCAGATCTCAAAAGTCTGGCTTGCAGATGACCGCAGGAGCTCTGATCGCTGACCAGGCCATAAGAAAGCTGTAGATCCACCCAAAAAGAAGGGCAAAAAAGAGGCGCAGCAGCCTCAAGACCTTTTCCGCGCACATCACGACAAAGGCCATCGAGATGGAGGATTCGGCACCAGCTGGTAGACGAACCATGATCAGATCCAGGGAATACTTGCGCTTTCCATATCCAAAGACGCCTTCCACTTCATTGCGTCGAGCTTGATCAGATCGGAGCTGCTGCTTGTGTGCAGTGGTGACATCAGGATCCTTGGGCGGGCGGCCCAATCGCTTGCCGGAGAGGCGAATACCGTTCCTCATGCAGAAATGCCTATTCTTGGCCGTGATATAAATCCGGTCGGCGCAGATGCGCTCTGGGTAAGATCCTGTATCCAGCTTGTATTTTTCCGCCTGAGCGATCAGGTCTTCTCCTTCGTTGTAGGGGTTCCAGCTGATGCGGTGCAAGAACGGAAAGCCGTTTTGAACCGAAACACTGATTTTGGCACCAAACTCCACCGCAGCACGTGCTTTGCCTCGCACCATTGGGCGGATATGGGTCTGCACAAGATTCACCAGGCGGTCTGGAATGCTGTTGGTCTGAGAGGCGAGCAGAAGGCCCTGCTGCCGCTCCAACTCGCTGCAGGCCAACAACTTCTGCCACCAATGCCTCTTGAGCTCAGAAAGCGTTGCCCCACAGCCGATCAGAGCATCAATGGCTTTGAGATTCTGCCGCACATATCCAAGCTGATGTTTAATGGCAGCCTTCACTTTTCGGCGGCGTGGCCGTTTTTGCTTCGCCACTCTCAGGAAATGAGCACGAGCAAGGCCACGGTCGTAGCGAGGTCGATGTCTCCTGAATCCCGATGACTGACTGCACAGATCATCAATGACTCGCTCGGTCGTTGTGCGAGCCTCGCTGAGGAGCCTGAGGTCTCTGGGATAGGTAATGTCGGCAGGAGTGCAACTAGCATCAATCGTGAGAGTGCCCCAATTCTTTCCTTCTGGCCAGTCAGCAGGCTTGATCAACGCATCAAGTTCCAGCTGAGCGCCTCCTCCTCTGGAATCAGGATCATCATGGTCGTCATCGTCTGCTACCTGAGCAAGTGCTTCCAGAAGGATCTCTTTGCCGCGCTGCACCACCAGCTCATTGATACGGCGCAGATCCTCGTCAGAAAAGCGTTTGCGAAAATGCACCATCATCGAGGCATCAAACGGTGCCTTGGCTGTGTAACCCGCAAAGCCGAGAAAGAACTGCATATAGGCGTTCTCTCTGATCTGATGGACAGTCTCTTCGTCGGTTAACCCCAACTTCTGTTTGATGTAGAGAGCACCAAAGGCCATCCGCACTGATTTGGCTGGAGCGCCAATTGTGGCGTTGAATTGAGGGGCATAGGCTTGTTCCAGCTCATCCCATGGCATCAGCCCCTCCAGTTGAACCCAGCGATTCTCGGGATCAAGTGTGCCGCCAAATGGCAGGTGGAACTCCTTGATTGAGATCTGACCGTTATTGTGCCTCCGGTACATCTGGAGTGATCAGGAGTAAAGGCAATCACGGATTGCCTGGTTCACGGCCATTTTAGCGGCTTCTCATGCTTGAGACCAGCCGCGGCGCAATGGATCTGGATTTTTCAGGAGTCCCTACCTGTGGGCCAGACCTGGCGACATGATCCACGTCGACACAAAGGACTGGTACGGGTTACGAGAAAGCCCATGTCGCCAGCGACGACGCCATCCACCTGGCCTGGGTGGAGGTGCTGGCGGACGAGAAGCAAGCCACCACCGCCGGGTTCCTTCTGCGTGCTGTGGCCTTGTTCAACAGCCCGGGAATCACCTGGCCCGTTCACCCACATTTTACCGTCAGAAACTGGCCAGATCCATTGCATTGCAGTGTATCTGCCCTTATTCAGGAAGCACCAATTACTCGCGACAACCAGACCCAGGGGATTGGTGTGTCTGAATACCTTGATTCAGCCTCAGAACCAGCCCAGAGTGGCTGAAAAGGAGACCAAAACCCTCAGAAAGTGGTCTCAAAGGCAATTCACGGCCAAAGGTACTCTTTCCAGCTGGCTGCTGCCGCTCAAACTCTCTTTGTCCAGAGATTCCCTAGCAACTATTGAAAAGACGACATGCCTTTCGCCATTCGATTGTCTCCTGCAAACCATTAGAGAATGCAACACAGGGCCTCCATCCGAGCAACTTCGCAGCCAAGCTGTTATCGGCAACGCGGTTCAAAGGGCCCGTAGGCTGGTGCGGTAATAACTTGATCACTGGATCATGCCCAAAGTATCCAAGGGTTTCCCTCGCAACATCAATAACCCTAATGCGTTCCATCGTACCTAGGTTAATTGCATGTGCATCGCTAATGCGTTCAGCCGCCAAAAGAGTACCTGACACAATGTCGTCCACATGGGTCCAGTTTCGCACCTGCTCACCATTCCCCCAAACAATAAATGGATCTTCTCGACGAAGCGCTCTGCCAATCATTGCCATAATGGCATGACTCTCTCCACATCGCGGACCATAGACGGTAAAATAACGACAAGCCACCGATCTCATGCCATACTTTTTGTAGTAGGCAGCCAGCGTCATTTCACCTATCAGCTTAGCCCAGCCGTAAAGATTATCCGCTTGGAAAGGAGAGCCGACCATTGATTCATTTAAGGAAGCTCTGATCAAGACCGGGAATTGAGCGCAAGCGTGTCTCATTCTCGTCAATGAGACACAAGTGGGGTATTTTGTCCTTGGCTACTCGCCAGGTGCTCCAATCCAGGGCCTGACTGGCTTATTTCTCGTGAGTTCCCCGATCATTTTTGGCTGCTCACCCTCAAGATGGCACACTTATTCTGTCATTTACGCTGTAGAAGGACAACGTTCGCGCACCATCCAGAGATTGGCGAGGGCAAACAGCATCGTCAGCTTGAGGTTGTTCTTGCGGATGCCTCGGTAGAAGACCTTCCGAAATCCAAACTGGCACTTGATGATCCGAAATGGATGCTCCACCTTTGCCCTGACATGTGCTTTCGCCGCCTCCATCAGATCCAGCAGTCTTCCCTCTGGGGTGTCCGGTAGAACTCGGCGCTGTCCGGGCTTCATGGCGATGCGCATCTCTGCTTCGCAGTCCTTGAACGCCTCACGCTTTTCGATGCCGATGTGGCCAGAGTCGCCGTAGATCACGCGTTCCTCGCCATGGACGCGATCGGGTGCCGTGTTCAGCTCATGGACGTTGGCAGCCGTGCTCACCACGGAATGGACCAGACCCGAGGCTGCATCCACACCGATGTGGCACCGCATCCCAAAGAACCACTGGTTGCCTTTGGCCACCGAGTGCATTTCAGGATCCCGCTCGCCCGTCTTGTTCTTGGTTGAACTGGGAGCGTTGATGATTGTGGCATCGAGGATCGTACCCTCCTTAAGCATCACGCCCTTCTCCCGCAGGCTCTGGTTCACCGTCTCCAGGATCTGCTCTGCTATCCGATTCTCTTCCAGGAGGTGGCGGAAGTTCAGGATCGTCGTCTCGTCAGGGATCCGGTCCTCAACCATGTCGATCCCAGCAAAGCGGCGGAAGCAGGGGGTATCGATCAGCATCTCCTCCATCAAGGGATCGGAAAGCGTGAACCACTGCTGCAGCAGGTGGATGCGCAGCATCACCTCCAGCGGAAACGGTGGGCGCCCGCCCTTGGCAGAAGGCCTGTGGTACACAGGCGAAATCAAGGCCAGGAAAGGATCCCAGGGCACTGTGGCTTCCATCTCATCGAGGAAGCGCTGCCGGCGCGTTTTGGAAGCTCTGATCAAGACCGGGAATTGAGCGCAAGCGTGTCTCATTCTCGCCAATGAGACACAAGTGGGGTATTTTGTCCTTGGCTACTCGCCAGGTACTCCAATCCAGGGCCTGACTGGCTTATTTCTCGTGAGTTCCCCGATCATTTTTGGCTGCTCACCCTCAAGATGGCACACTTATTCTGTCATTTACGCTGTAGAAGGACAACGTTCGCGCACCATCCAGAGATTGGCGAGGGCAAACAGCATCGTCAGCTTGAGGTTGTTCTTGCGGATGCCTCGGTAGAAGACCTTCCGAAATCCAAACTGGCACTTGATGATCCGAAATGGATGCTCCACCTTTGCCCTGACATGTGCTTTCGCCGCCTCCATCAGATCCAGCAGTCTTCCCTCTGGGGTGTCCGGTAGAACTCGGCGCTGTCCGGGCTTCATGGCGATGCGCATCTCTGCTTCGCAGTCCTTGAACGCCTCACGCTTTTCGATGCCGATGTGGCCAGAGTCGCCGTAGATCACGCGTTCCTCGCCATGGACGCGATCGGGTGCCGTGTTCAGCTCATGGACGTTGGCAGCCGTGCTCACCACGGAATGGACCAGACCCGAGGCTGCATCCACACCGATGTGGCACCGCATCCCAAAGAACCACTGGTTGCCTTTGGCCACCGAGTGCATTTCAGGATCCCGCTCGCCCGTCTTGTTCTTGGTTGAACTGGGAGCGTTGATGATTGTGGCATCGAGGATCGTACCCTCCTTAAGCATCACGCCCTTCTCCCGCAGGCTCTGGTTCACCGTCTCCAGGATCTGCTCTGCTATCCGATTCTCGTAAGCGTTCAGGGGTCGGGACACCCCAGTGCGTCAGTCAATCTCCGATCTCTCCTCTGAGAGGGGCCATCTGTTCCTTCCACGTGTGATCGCTGCCTCAGCGATCCGGCACCAGCGATGGCATCACGCCGCCGAGGCGATGGGCAATCCAGGCCTGCTCCAGGAATTGCCAGACATCGCGGCCCTGCTGCCGCAGGGTGGCGGTGACGGTGAGCAACCGGCTGCGGCAGATGGCGCCGCCGGAGGACTGGACGCCATGGCTGATCTTGCGGTGAATCACCGATTGCCGCAGTGCCCGCTCGGCAGCGTTGTTGGTGGGCTCGATCCCTGGCGTTTGCAGAAAAGTCCAGAGCGCCTGCTTGCGCTGCAGCAACTGGCGACAGGTTCGCACCGTCTGGGCCCAGGGCGTTTGCTCGCCCCGCTCACAGCCCAGATCCACCACCCGCTGCAGCGTGGCCTCGAACGCCAAGCGGAGGGGGTGGCATCGATGCAGGAGCTGGGGCCGGTCGATCGCTCCGCTCTTCCACTGGTGCCAGTGAGCGAACAGATGCTGCTGCAGAGCCAGCATCTGGGCTCCGATCTCCCTGCTGGCGCCCTGGCGTTCAGCGATGGCCGCCAGATCCCGGATCAGGTGGGCCCAGCACAGCTGCCGCTGCTCCACGGGCAGGTGGTTGTAGGCCGAGAAGCGATCACTCACCACGATCCCTGCAAAGGTATGGCCCAGAAGCTCCATTGCCGCTGCACTTGAGCGGCTCAGGCCCTGCAGGAACACCGTAACCAGTGGTGTGACCATGACCCACTGCCAGCCGCGCCTGCCAGCAGGATTACAACCGTCGGCGTTGCCGGTGGGGGCGCCGGTTTCATCCACGTAGGCCACCGGCTGCTGCCGGGCCACCTCCAGGGCTTCCTCCACCGCCTGCTGCAGGGCTGCGCTCAGACGTGCCCGGATGGTGGCGATAGCGCCGCGGCTGATTTCCACACCCAGCAGCTGATCCAGCAGCGCCTGGGTTCGGCCGAAACTCAGGGGAAAGGCGCTGCCCAGCAGTCCCACCAGGCCGCTCAGGCGTGGGCCGTAGCGGCTGGGCTCCACATCCGCCGGCAGCTCGGCGCAGGTGCTGGTGGAGCAGCAGGGGCAGACCAGACGGTGCAGACGGTGTTCGATCACCACCGGGCTGATCGGTGGAATCTCGATCACCTGATGGCGCAGCGGCTCCGCATCCTCCCCCTGTAGCAGGGTGCCGCAGCGGCGGCAGGCGTCCGGGTGGTGCTCGAGCACCTCATCCACACGCGCGATCGGCAGCAGCTCCGGCCCTGCTCCCGGGTGCCCCTGCTGACCACCCCGCTTGCGACCAGTGCCTTTGCAGCGGGTGGGCGGCTTAAAACCCGTGCCGTCACTGGAGGGCGGCTTGGAGGAGTTGCGGGAGTTGCGGCCGATCCGCTCGCGCAGGCTGGCCAGTTCCGTCGCCAGGTCGGTGAGCTGCGCTCGGAGCTGGTCGTTCTCCTGCTGTTGTCTCTGGAGCTGTGCAAGAACCTCAAGGAAGCCAGCCCTCACGCCCACCGGAGTGGAAGCCCAGTCCGCTTCTGAAATCCCGGCCGGAGGGGTGGTCATCGCAGGAAGTCTCTGCCTGAGATGCAACCGGGATTCAAGCCGACGTCAAGGGTTCAGTCGTATCGATGTTCGCGATGAGCTGTCCCGCCCCCCTGAATGGGTACCGATTCTCTTCCAGGAGGTGGCGGAAGTTCAGGATCGTCGTCTCGTCAGGGATCCGGTCCTCAACCATGTCGATCCCAGCAAAGCGGCGGAAGCAGGGGGTATCGATCAGCATCTCCTCCATCAAGGGATCGGAAAGCGTGAACCACTGCTGCAGCAGGTGGATGCGCAGCATCACCTCCAGCGGAAACGGTGGGCGCCCGCCCTTGGCAGAAGGCCTGTGGTACACAGGCGAAATCAAGGCCAGGAAAGGATCCCAGGGCACTGTGGCTTCCATCTCATCGAGGAAGCGCTGCCGGCGCGTTTTCTTCTTGGCGTAGGTCTGCTCGTAGTCCGTGAAACCCAACTGGAGGGGGGCCGCCATCCGCTGCCAGTCTCATTATTGGAACTGTACTGATTCTATCGGGTTTTTCAGGGGTTCCTTTTCTTCTTGGCGTAGGTCTGCTCGTAGTCCGTGAAACCCAACTGGAGGGGGGCCGCCATCCGCTGCCAGTCTCATTATTGGAACTGTACTGATTCTATCGGGTTTTTAGGGGTTCCTTGATCCTGAGGAGTAGGCGAGAATCCTCAAGACGCTCTTGGCAACATATGATACCAATGCCGCACTGAGTTCTTGCCCGTCTCCGTCGTGATGCCGGGATTGGCGGTGGGTTTGATGCAGTTTTCGCATACCCCCCATCGGCTCCTGGTTCCTCAGCTTCTGCCCTGGGTTCTACCCGGAAGCCCACAGAGAAGCCACTTCCAGGTTCCCGCTAATCCTGGTGAAACGTTGAGAGCCCCTGCGGCACAAGGGTTCTTATCGTTTGCCCGGTCTGATGATGGTGCCCGTTCCATCCCCCAGCCTGATCCGGCCTGTGGATGTCAGGCGTACAGAGGTGACGGGCGCCGGCATCCGAATGAACGCGCCCAGTCAATCTGCGGCGGCAGGGTCACGGTGCCTTCAGGGAGGTGCCTCTCCCACGAGACGTCGATCAGCGACCGACTCTGAGATGACCTTGACTCAATGTCTGGCGACCTCCATGGTCTGATCGGCACGCTCCACCAGCACCTGATCGCCGGCCGTCTGCCATCACCGGGACCCTGCTCTCACGAAGGGATCAGCGCGGCAGGTCACGAAGAAACCGTGGGAGATCAGGCCAAGGACTGCCGTGGCAACCCAGGTGACACCACCGGCAGGGGGGCTCAGGCGGCCGGCTGCGCGACGATCTCCTCGTAGGCGGCGCAGCGCCGCTGGTCGAGATCGCTGAGGTAGCGACGCTCGCTGTAGTAGGCCTCCTGAAAGCGCAGCGCATCGCTGTTGAGCTCCCGGAACAGGGCCTCGATGCTCGCCTCGGCATCCAGCAGCGGAGCCTGCGACGGCGGATCGCCGGACGTGCCTCCGGCACGCCCCTCCTCCTGCTCCAGCAGGTGGGCGATGCAGTGCTCCAGGGTGCGCAGCCGCTGGCTGCTCCAGGCATCGAGCAGGTGGCGGCAGCGCTTCTCGGTGGCCAGCCGCGCCCGTACGGCCAGGGCGCCGCGCAGCAACAGCGCCGGCTGCTGCAGCGACAGGCGCTGCACCTCACTGGGCTGGAGCAGCGGTGTCAGGCGGGAACCCAGGGCATCGTCCTCCAGCAGCAGCCGATCGACCAGCAGGCGCGCCAGATCCAGATCCGCCAGGTCATCGCCGCTGTCCTCGCCCCGGCTGATCGCCTCCAGCCGACCGGCGCCGAGGTTGTCCTCCTCGAGTTCGGCGATCGCCGCCCACAGGCGGCGGTGGTGCTGCAACACGAAATCCTCCTGCTCCCACTGGCGCAACTGCTGGCGAATCACACCGCGCTGCACGGGGCAGTGCAGATACAGGCGCAGCACATCGGCCTCGGCGCGCTCCTGCACGCTGGTGGCGCCGGGCTGCTCCCAGCGGGCCGAACGCCCGTGCCAGCGCTGCCCCTGCACCTGCTGGCGCAGGTCATCCTCGAGGCTGCGGGCCAGCCGGGCCTGGCCACCCGAGAGGCGCTCGGAGACCTGCTGCAGATAGCGGCTGCGCACCGCCGACTGGGGAAGCTTGCCGAGCAGCGCCACCAGCGACGACACCGCCTGCTGAAACTGATCGGAGCGGGCCAGATCACGCCCGGCCAGCACCTGCTCGATCTGCCAGTCGAGCCACAGCGGCGCCTGGTCGAGCAACGAGCGGTAGTCGCCGGCGCCATGGACCTTGAGGAACTCGTCGGGATCCTTGCCGGCGGGCAGCTGCAGCACCCGCAGCTCCAGCTGCCCCTGCAGCGCCAGCTGTTCCACCGCGCCGATCGCCCGCTCGGCGGCGCGCACACCGGCGCCATCGCTGTCGAAGTTGAGGATCAGCCGCTTGCTGTCGCAGCAGCGGCAGAGCTGGGTGATCTGCTGGCTGCTCAGGGCCGTGCCCAGGGCCGCCACGGCGTTGGTGATGCCAGCGGCGTGCAGGGCGATCACATCGAAGTAGCCCTCCACCACCACGGCCCGGTCGGCGCGGCGGATCGGATCGGCGGCCCGGTCGAGGCCGAACAGATGCTTGCCCTTCTCGAACACCTCCGTCTCGGGGGAATTGAGGTATTTGGGCTCGGCGCCGTCGAGGCTGCGGCCGCCGAAGCCGATCACCCGACCCTGGCGGTCGCGGATCGGCACCATCACCCGATGGCGGAAGCGGTCGTAGAAGCCGTCGCCGCCGCGGCGGGGCACCACCAGCCCGGCGGCCTCGAGCAGCTCCGGCTCCATCCCCTCCACCTGCTGGAGATGGCGCAGCAACCCATCCCAGCGCTCCGGCGCGTAGCCGAGGGCGAAGGAGTCGATCGTGGCTTCGCTCAGCCCGCGGGACTGACGCAGGTAGGTGCGAGCGGCGGCTCCCTCCGGACTGCGCAGCTGGCTCTGGAACCAGCCGGCCGCCAGCGCCAGCACACGGTGCAGCGCCTCGCGGCGGGACAGCTGCTGCCGGAGACGCTCCTGCTGGGGGCCGTCGACCGTCTCGACCGGCAGCTGGTAGCGGCGGGCGAGCTCCAGCACCACATCGCTGAAACTGGAGCGCTGCAGCTCCATCAGGAACTTGATGGCGTTGCCGCCGGCCCCGCAGGAAAAGCAGTAGTAGAACTGCTTGGCCGGCGACACCGTCATCGACGGCTTGCTGTCGTCGTGGAAGGGACAGATGCCGACGAACTCCCGGCCCTTCTTCTTGAGCACCACGTGATCGCCGACCACATCGACGATGTCGGCGCGCTCTTTGACAGCCTCGATCGTGCGCGGGTGGATGCGGGGAAGGGTCAGGGCCATGGAGCGGGCACAGGCCCCACCGGTGGTGGCATGAATGGCACCATTCTGCCCCCTGCCACCACCCCTGTGGCCCGGTTGCTCCGATGACGGCGACGGAGCCCCGCCGTGCCGCCCTGGCCCTGCTGGCGGCAGCGCTGAGCTTCAGCCTGATGGCCGTGTGCGTCAAGACTGTCGGTCGCCGCATCCCCGTGGCCGAGGTGGTGCTGGCGCGCTCGCTGGTGAGCCTGGCCCTGTGCGGCGCCATGGTGCGGGCGGCCGGGCTGTCGCCCTGGGGTCAGCGGCGCTGGCTGCTCACCCTGCGGGGCCTGCTCGGCTCGATCGCCCTGGCCTGTGTGTTCGGCGCGCTGACGCTGCTGCCGCTGGCCACCGCCACGGTGCTGCAGTACCTCTATCCCACCCTCTCGGCGCTGGCCGGCTGGCACTGGCTGGGGGAACGGCTGGGCCGCAGGCTGCTGCTGGCGATTCCGCTCGGCTGGCTGGGCGTGCTGCTGGTGTGCGCCCCGCCGGGCGCGGCCCCGTCACCCCTGGGGATCCTGCTCGCCCTGGCTGGAGCCGGCCTGACCGCCCTGGCCTACGTCAGTGTGCGGGAGCTGGGGCGCACCGAACCGGCGCTGGTGATCATGCTCTACTTCCCGCTCACCTCCCTGCCGCTCTGCCTGCCCTTCGTGGCGCTCGATCCGGTGCTGCCGCAGGGGGGGGAATGGCTGTGGCTGCTCGGGGTGGGGTTGTTCACCCAGCTCGGCCAGATGGGGCTGACCTGGGGGCTGGTGCGGCTGCCGGTGGCGCCGGCCACGGCGCTCGGCTACGCCCAGGTGACGTTCGCGGCGCTGTGGGGCTGGCTGTGGTTCGGTGAAGCGCTGGCTCCCGCCACGGCGCTGGGAGCGGGCCTGATCCTGAGCGCGACGCTGCTTAGTCTTCCCGCGGCGAAACCACCGTCGCGCCGCGCGACCTGATGCCTTGCAAGCACCCACTCTGTCGACGGCTCTTCTCAGTCAGCAGGTGTCGCTGCCACTGGTGATGGTGGTGATCGGCGCCATCTTTCTCGGCACCTTGGCGATCAGTCGCTTCTCCTTGCGATTCGGCATCCCCGCCGTGCTGGGCGTGTTGCTGTTCGGCCTGGCGATCAACCCGAAGTTTATCTCCGTGAGTCATAGCTCGATCGAGTGGATTCACACCCTGACACTGGCCATGCTGCTGTTCTATGCAGGGCTGTGCACCGAAATCAATTCGATCCGGGGGTTTCTCAAATATGGGCTGATCCTGGCCTTCGGCGGTGTTCTCGTCTCCACACTGCTGCTCGGCCTGATCGTCTGGAGCACGGCATCGCCCAATGCCGGCGGTATCGCCCTGGGCTTCCATCAGCTGCCGCTGCCCGTGGCGCTGCTCATCGCTGCCTGCCTGGGCTCGACCGATGCCGGGGCAACGCTCTCGGTGCTCGAGGGCGTGGGCTCTGGGATTCCAAGGCGCCTGCGAGCGCTGGTGGAATTCGAGTCTTCGATGAATGACCCCGCCGCGATCCTGTTTCTCGGCATCGTGCTCACCCTCAGTGGTGGCAGCATCAGCCGTGAGCAGGATGTGCCTCTGCTGCTGCTGGGACAGGTCCAGATGTTCGTGCAGAAACTCGGCTCGGGCCTGGTGCTGGGTGTGCTGCTGGGACTGGTGGCCAGTTTCTGCCTGAACCGCCTGGTGCACCGCAAGGAAGAATTGCTGATTCTGGGCATCTCGCTGGGAATGCTGTCCTACGGGATCTCTGAAATGCTCGGAGGCTCAGGCTTGATCAGCGTCTATATCACCGGCCTGTTTCTGTGTAATTTTCACTTCAGTAACAGCCGCATCACGCCCAGCAGCCTGCAGGAAACCCTGCTGCCCTTCAACACCATGACCACGATCACGGTGTTCCTGTTGTTCGGGATCGCCATGGACCCGGTCCTTCTGCTGCCGTCGATCAGTGAGGGGGTGGTGGCCGCCGCGGGGCTGATGCTGATCGCACGCCCCCTGAGTGTGCTGGCGATGCAGGCCTGGTCACCGTTCAACCTGCGGGAGAGCGTGCTGATCTCCTGGTGCGGTCTGCGCGGTGCGGTGCCGCTCTCCCTCAGTTTCGCGGCGGTGGAGGCCATCCCCTCACTGCCGGGTGTTGAGCAGACTCAGGTCGCGTCGCTGCAGACGAACGTCGCCGGCATCGTCTTCACCGTGGTGATGCTCAATCTGTTGCTGCAGGGCCTCAGCCTGCCCCACCTGAGCCGCTGGCTGGGGCTGCAGCCCGACGCGCCTGCCGCTCCCCCGGCAGCGGCAGCGGCTCGGTGATCCACGCCTGGGTCCCATCCGCTTCGACGGCGAGGGGGCGCGCCAGGCGCCAGCTCCGGCCCCGCTCACCCCGCTGCAGATAAAGCTCGAACGGGCTGTCCACCCGGATCGGATCCTCGGCCAGGCGCCAGTCGAAGCGACCCGTCAGGCGCAGGCCCCGGGCCTCCCCGATGGCGATCGGCTGCTGCTCCTCCACCCGCACGCGCGACACCTCCGGCAGCCCGACCGGCTCGAGTCGCAGGGCCTGGGCCACCTGGTCCTGGGTGAGGCGGATCTGCAGGGCCAGGGCATCGAGCACCACCCGCCGTGGCGGCTGGGCGCCGGAACCGCAGCCGCTCAGAAGCAGAGCCACCACGAGCAGCGGAGCCAGCAGGCGCCGCGCCGAGGGAGCGAAGGCGTTGGCGACCAGCAACGCGACCCTCGCAGGCAGCGCCTGCAGCAACACCACCAGCGGCTCCACCCAGGGCAGCGAGAAGGCCCGGCGACGCCACAGGCGCCCCGGCTCAGCAGAGGTCATCAGCTGGAGGGAGCTCAGCCCGGCAGTGGCGGCGCGAGGGCCGCTGGTGGTGGGGGTTGGCAGGGCGGGCAGCATGGGGGCCGGCGCACGGATGTCCATGATCGGCTGGCTGCAGGGACGGGTGGCCGATCCATGGCAGCAGGCGAACCGTTGCGGGTTGCTGCTGCTCTGTCAGGGCGTGGGCTACGAGCTGCTGCTCACCCCCCGCCACTGGCAGCGCCTGCCACCCTCCGGCAGCGAACTGTCGCTGTACGTGCACCTGAGCGTGCGCGAGGACGGCTGGCAGCTCTACGGCTTCCCGGACCGCCCGGAGCGGGATCTGTTCCGCGAGCTGGTGGCGGTCAGCGGCGTGGGCCCCCAGATGGCCCTCGCCCTGCTCGGCTGCCATGACGCGCCCGCCCTGGTGGCGGCGGTGGTGCGGGGCGACCTGCGGGCGCTGGTGCAGGCCCCGGGCGTGGGGCGGCGCACGGCCGAACGCCTGGCGGTGGAGCTGCGCGGCCGCCTGCAGGAGCGCTTCGTCGACCTGCTCGAGGGGCCTCCACCGGGCCTGGAGGAGCTTCCCGACGGAACAGCCATGCCGGCCGCGGAGGGCGCCCGGGAGGTGGAGAACACCCTGAGTGCGCTCGGCTATGAGGGGCTCGAGATTCACCGCGCCCTCCGGGCGGTGGCCGCCGAGGGCCTGGCGGTAGGCGAGGACACCGACGGCTGGATCCGGGAATGCCTGCGCTGGCTGTCGCGCACGGCCGCCTGAATCGGAGCCCCGCTGAGCGGCGACAGCAGGAGGGGGGCGGGCGAAGCGTTAGTCTGCTCGTTTGCTCGGAACGGGCTCAGCCCTGCCTTTTCACCACCCCATGCCGCTCACCACCACCCGCAAGCAGGAACTGATCAACGAGCATCAGACCCACGGCACCGACACCGGCTCGGTGGAGGTTCAGGTGGCGATGCTGAGCGAGCGCATCAACCAGCTCAGCGGTCACCTGCAGAAGAACATCCACGACTTCTCCTCCCGCCAGGGCCTGCTGAAGATGATCGGCCGCCGCAAGCGCCTGCTCAGCTACCTGCGCAACATCAGCGAGGAGCGCTACGCCGCCCTGATCGCCCGCCTCGGCATCCGCGGCTGATCGCCCGGCCCTGATCACCATGGCCCGCAAACGCAACGCGAAAGGTTCGGCCCCCCGCCGGAAGGATGACGCTGCGGGCCCCGCAGCGGCCAAGGCCCCAGCGGGCACGGCGGGCAGGACGCCCTCTCTTCCTGGAGGAACCACGGGTCGGGGTCTCGGCTCAGCCCGGCCGGCCTCCAGAACGTCAACGGCGGGCCTCTCCTCCGGCAGGCGAACCAATCCGAAGGTGATTCCCGACGCCGTGGCCAACCGCATGGCCCGTCGGATCGCCATCGCCACCGGCATCCCCACCCTGATGGGGATGGGGGTGTTCATCGGCAGTTACCTGCTCGTCAGCCGCGGCATCCTCGACATCCCGCCCAGCACCACGCTGCTGGCCTCGGGAGCCTGCTTCCTGCTCGGGCTGGTGGGCCTCAGCTACGGCGTGCTCTCCTCCAGCTGGGAGGATGCCCCCGGCACCCTGCTGGGGCGCGAACAGATCGGCGTCAACATCAGCAGGCTGCGCGATTCGATCCGGGCGATGCGCCAGGGCAGCGCCGGCGGCAGCCAGGGCTGAGCCCCTCCCCATCCCGCTGGTCGGGGAGCCGGGCTCCAGTACTGGCACAGCCCTGGCTCCATGCCCGCAACTGAGCCCTTCCGCACTCAGGCAGCCCCGAGCGGCGAGCGCAGCCGCGCCCGGAAGCGGGCCGAGGTGAGCGTCTCCAGAGCCGCGGAAGCATCCGCCACGCAGAACTGGCTCCCCAGCCGCACCCAGCGGCAGTCGCCGGCGGCGGCGACACGGGCAATCACCGGCACCCGCACGCCGGCCTCCTCCTGACCCGGACGGTGGCGGGTCAGGCATTCGCGCAGGCGGTGCTGCACGGCGATGTCGCCGGCCTCGGCCGGATCGAGTTCCACCTGCAGCAACTGCAGATCCTCGATGCTGCGGCAGTCATCGAGGATCAGCTGCACCCGCTCGTCGCGGCGATCCACCGAGGCCCATACCAGCAGGCGCGCATCCACCATCAGGTGGTCGGCCAGGCGTGCGTAGCTCTTGGGGAAGACCACCGCCTCGCAGCTGCCGGTGAGATCCTCGAGCTGGAGCACGGCCATGCGATCGCCCTTGCGGGTGGTCACCTGGCGGCATTCCGACACCATCGCCACGCAGCTGATGCGGCTCTTGTCGGCCAGCTCCTCGAGGCTGCCCAGACCCACCGGTGCCAGCAGGCGCACCTGCGACGACAACTGCCGCAGGGGGTGATCGGAGATGAAGAAACCGAGCAGCTCCTTCTCCAGCTTCAGCTTCTCCGTGGGCGCATAGTCGCTCACCGGCGCCGCCTTCGGCTTCGGGAGGGCGGCGGCGGCCGCACCATCCGCAGGAGTGGCCAGCAGATCGAAGAGATTGCCCTGGCCGCTGGCGCGATCCTTGGCGCGGCTGGAGGCCCACTCCAGCACCAGATCGAGATCGGCCATCAGCTGGGCGCGGTTACCGCCCGGCTCCAGACCATCGAGGGCACCGCAGTGGATCAGCGATTCCAGGGCGCGGCGGTTGAGCGCCTGGCCGGGAAGACGATCGCAGAGATCAGCCAGATCCTGGAAGGGGCCGTCGGCCTGGCGCTGCTCGATCAGGGCGCGGATGGCACCGTCACCGAGATTGCGCACGGCCGACAATCCGAACAGGATGCGATCACCCACCGGGGTGAAATCGATGCCGGAGGCATTCACATCGGGGGGCAGCACCTCGATGCCCATCGCCTGGCAGTTGGCGATGTAGCGCTGCACCCGGTCGCTCTGGCCGGCGTTGACCGTCAGCAGGGCCGCCATGTAGGCCACTGGATAGTGGGCCTTGAGATAGGCCGTCTGATACGTGACGGCGCCATAGGCGGTGGAGTGGCTCTTGTTGAAGCAGTATTCAGCGAACAGCACCATCTGCTCGAACAGGGCCTCGGCAATCTTCGGATCGACGCCGCGTTCGCTGGCGCCCTTGACGAAGATGCTCTGGTGTGTTTCCATCTCGCTCTTCTTCTTCTTGCCCATCGCCCGCCGCAGCAGGTCGGCCTCACCCAGGGAATAGCCGGCCAGATCCTGGGCGATCTTCATGATCTGCTCCTGGTAGACCATGATGCCGTAGGTCTCCTGGAGGATCGGCTCCAGCTTTTCATGGGCCACATCGATGGCCTCACGGCCATGCTTGCGGTTGATGAACTTGGGGATCAGTCCTGCATCGAGAGGTCCGGGTCGATAGAGAGCCAGGATCGATGAGATGTCCTCCAGTGAGGAGGGCTTGAGATCGCGCACGATCTGGCGCATGCCGCTCGATTCGAGCTGGAAGATGCCCTCGAGATCACCGCGGGCAAGCAGCGCGAAGGTGCCGGGATCGGCCTCAGGAAGGCCATCGGGGTCGACCGTTTCACCGGTGCTCCTGGCGATCAGATCGATCGTCTTGTCGATCATCGTCAGGTTCTTGAGGCCGAGGAAGTCCATCTTCAGGAGGCCCATCGACTCCACGTCCTCCATGAAGTATTGGGTGATCACCTGGCCGTCGTTGTTGCGCTGCAAGGGCACCAGCTCATCGAGCGGATCGGCGGCGATCACCACACCAGCGGCATGCACGCCGAAGGTCTTGTTGGTGCCCTCGATCCGCATCGCCAGATCCACCCAGTGCTTCACCCTGGGATCACCCTCATACTTCTCGCGGAATTCGGGATTGGGCGATTCCGGCCCGATCATCTCCTTGAGCTTGGCGGGCTTGCCTCGCACCACCGGGATCAGCTTGGCCAGCCGGTCGGCCTCGCCGTAGGGAATATCGAGCACCCGCGCCACATCCTTGAGCACCGCCTTGGAGGTCATGCGGTTGAAGGTGATGATCTGGGCCACCTTGTCCTCGCCGTAGCGCTCGGTGACATAGGCGATCACCTCGGAGCGGCGCTCGATGCAGAAGTCGGTGTCAATATCCGGCATCGACTTGCGCTCCGGGTTGAGGAAGCGCTCGAACAGCAGGCCGTGCTTGACCGGATCGATGTTGGTGATGCCCAGGGCATAGGCCACCAGCGAGCCTGCCGCCGAGCCCCGTCCGGGCCCCACCGGAATGCCGTGCTCACGGGCGAAACGGATGTAGTCCCACACCACCAGGAAGTAGGTGGGGAAGCCCATCTGCTCCATCACCTGCAGCTCGAAGCGCAGACGCTCGTCGTAGTGCGCCGGGATCTGGGAGGCTTCGGTGAGATGGAGGCGACGGCAGAGGCCCTGCTGGCTCACCTCGGTGAGGTAGGTGACGGCCGTGTGTCCCTCGGGGATCGGGAAGCGAGGCATCTGGTAGCGCCCCAGGATGTCGTAATCCTCCACCTTGTCGGCCACCTTGACGGTGTTGGCGATGGCGGCTTCGATCACCTCCGGCTCAAGATGGTCGGCGAACAGCCGGCCCATCTCCTCCGGGCTCTTGATGTATTCGGTGCCTGTGTAGCGCAGCCGCTTCTCGTCGGTGATCAGCTTGCCGGTGAGCACGCAGAGCAACGCATCGTGGGCCTCCACATCGCCGCTGCTGAGGTAGTGGGCGTCGTTGGTGGCGATCAGCTCGATGCCCAGCTCGGCGCCGATGCGGGCGATCTCGGTGTTGACGATGCGGTCCTCGAGGCCGCCATGATCCTGGATCTCGAGATAGAAATCCTCACCGAACACCTCCTGATACCAGCGGGCCACGTCGCGGGCCACATCGGGGCGACCGCGCAGGATCGCCTGCGGAATCTCACCCCCCAGGCAGGCGGTGGCGACGATCAGCCCCTCGCTGTATTGCTTCAGCAGCTGCTTGTCGATGCAGGCACGCGCAAAGATGCCGCGGCCGCGCATGCCGCGCAGGTGGCTGATGCTGGTGAGCTTCACCAGATTGCGATAGCCGGTGGCGTTCTTGGCCAGCACCACCAGGTGATAGCGGCGTTCCTTCTTCGGCTGCGGATCCTCGATCGAGCCGTTGATGACGTACATCTCATTGCCGATGATCGGCTTGATGCCCGCCTTCGTGCACAGCTTCAGCAGCTCGATGGCGCCGTACATGACGCCATGGTCGGTGAGGGCCAGGGCCGGCATGCCCAGCTCCTTGGCCCGCTCCACCATCGCCGGCAGCTGGCTGGCCCCGTCCAGGAGGCTGTAGTCGCTGTGGTTGTGGAGCGGTACGAAGGCCAAGGGGCGCCAGCCGGGGCCTCCAGGTTAGGAGCGCAGCGCCCAAGATTCAGCGTGCCGCGGCCGCCCGACGGCCTGGATCACACCAGATCTGGTGCCACCAGCGCCGCCTCCGGACGCTGGGCCATCACCTGCGCCGCCTGCTCGTACTGATGGGCCACCTGCAGCAGCCGCTCCTCCTGGAGCACGCCGGTGATCAGCTGCAGGCCGATCGGCAACCCCTGGTCATCGAAGCCGCAGGGGACGCTGATCGCCGGCAGGCCGGCCATGTTGGCCGGAATCGTCAGCAGGTCAGCCAGATACATCGCCAGCGGATCCTCGCTGTGGGCGCCGAAGCCGAAGGCGGTGGTGGGCGAGGTGGGGGTGAGCAGCACGTCCACCGTCTCGAAGGCGCGGTCGAAGTCGCGGCGGATCAGGGTCCGCACCTGCTGCGCCTTTCGGTAGTACGCGTCGACGTAGCCGGCAGAGAGGGCGTAGGTGCCGATGAGGATGCGGCGCTGCACCTCCTCACCGAAGCCCTCGGCGCGGCTGCGGGCGGTCATCTCCGCCAGGCTGGCGGCGTCGCCTGCCCGGTAGCCGTACTTGACGCCGTCGTAACGGGCCAGGTTGGCGGACGCCTCCGACGGGGCGATCACGTAGTAGGTGGCGATGCCGTCGTTGAAGCGGGGGCAGCTCACCTCCACCAGCTCACAGCCGAGGGCCTCCAGCCGGGCGGCGGCGGCCAGCACCGAGGCCTTCACCTGCGGGTCCAGGCCTTCGGCCTCGAAGCACTCGCGCACGATGCCGACCTTCAGGCCCGCCACCGGCTGGCTGAGGGCGGCGCGATAGTCGGGCACCGGTGCCCTGAGGCAGGTGGAATCACGCGGATCAGCGCCGGCGATCACCTGCAGCAGCTCGGCCGCGTCGGCGACGCTGGTGCTGAACGGTCCCACCTGATCGAGCGAGCTGGCGAAGGCCACCAGGCCGTAGCGGCTGACGCGGCCATAGGTGGGCTTGAGGCCCACCACACCGCAGAAGGCGGCGGGCTGACGGATCGATCCGCCGGTATCGGAGCCGAGCGAGGCGACGCACTCCCCGGCGGCGACGGCGGCAGCGCTGCCACCGGAGCTGCCACCGGGCACCTTGTCGGGATTCCAGGGATTGCGGCTGGGGCCGAAGGCCGAGGTCTCGGTGGAGCTGCCCATGGCGAACTCATCGAGGTTGGTCTTGCCCAGCAGCACGGCACCGGCCTGCCACAGCCGGTCGGTGACCGTCGATTCGTAGGGCGGCACGAAGTGCTCCAGCATGCGGCTGGAGCAGGTGGTGGCGATCCCTTTGGTGCAGAGGTTGTCCTTGATCGCCAGCGGGATGCCCGCCAGGGGCGGCAGCGCCTCGCCGGCGGCTCGTGCGTCGTCGATGCGGGCAGCATCCGCGAGGGCGCGCTCAGCGGTGACGGCCAGGAAGGCGTGCACCTGGGGGTCAACCGCCGAGACCCGCGCGAGGTGGAGCTCGGTGAGCTCGCGGGCCGAAACCTCACCGCGGCTCAGCTGTTCCCGCCATTGGGCGATCCCCATCCACCTGCACACCAGCTGGCAGGGACGCTATCAGCCGGACTTCGCCGGACGGCATGGGGTTCAGGCCGGCGGAACGGCACCGTCGGCGCCGGGAATCTCGGTGAGAGGCTCACCCCGGCTGGTGCGCACGAGGCTGTAGTCGAGCGAGGCCGGCGACTCGGCGCGCAGATCGTCGAGGAAGCCCGGCAGGGCCGCCTCCAGGGTGCTGCGGCGCACGAACGGACCGAACCAGTAGGTGGCGTCCGGGGACCGGGTTTCCACCCGCGCCCACCAGGCGAGGCCCAGCCCATTGGCAAGGTTGCGCATGGGCCAGAGCAGCGGATTCATGGGGGCGTCAGCTCATCGGTTCCATTCTGACCAGTCCATCGGCACCGGTCAGGCGTGTGCGTTGGGGCAATGGCAGCTCCGTCCGCCAGGCGGATGGCCGGCGGACGGATCCGGCAGCCATTCAGAGGCGGATGTCGCCCTGGAAGCTCATCCCGGCGTCACCGGAAGACTCCAGCCTGACCACGGTCTCCGGGCCTCGGGCAAGCTGCGCCTCCCCGGCGCCGGGCGGCGTCACCACCGGCGCCGCGGTCAGATCCGCCACGCCGGGTGACGGGAGGGAAAGGCCGGGGTGCGCCTCTGCCAGGTCGGCGTCGGGGGCGCCGCTGGCAGCAGCCTCGTCGTGGCCGGCTCGCTCCACCGGCGCCGCAGACGCCTGCTGGGCCGATGGGGCGAGCTCCTGGCGCTCAGGCAGCAGCGGGTCAGCGGCGATGGCCGCATGCCAGACCGGCGCCTCGTCGCCAACCTCCTCGCCGGCGTCCTCGGCGGCAGACTCCGTCAGCCCCTCCTGGGCAACCTGCCCGGGTGCGAAGGCCTGCGGAGCGGAGACAGGCTCCAGCAGCTCAGCTCCGGCTGCAGCCGCCTCCGCAGCGACGTCCACCACCTCTGCCGCTGGGGCGGGATCCACGGCGGCAGGATCCGACTCGGCGGCCGGTGCGGGCGCGGGCAGGGAGGGACGCACCAGGCGCGGCGCCGGGCTGTTGCCGCGCAGGCCCTGCATCCAGCCGCGGCGGGCGATCTCGTAGAGCAGCAGCGCCGTCGCCACCGAGGCGTTGAGGCTGGGGGTGGTGCCGCGCAGAGGGATGCGCACCAGCTGGTCGCAGTGCTTGCGGGTCAGAAGCGACAGGCCGTCACCCTCCGAGCCGGTGACCACCACCAGCGGTCCGTCCAGGTCGGCCTCCTCAAGGGTGACACTGCCCTCGGAGGCCAGGCCGATCACCCGATAGCCCTCGTCCTTGAGGGCCTCCAGTGAGCGGTTGAGGTTGACGACCCGCGCCACCGGCAGGTGCTCCAGCGCCCCGGCGGCCACCTTCGCCACCGAACCGGTCAGGCCGGCGTTACGGCGCTGCGGCAGCACCAGGCCATGGGCCCCGAGGGCCTCGGCACTGCGCACGATCGCACCCAGGTTCTGGGGATCGGTCAGACCATCGACGGCGATGAGGAGCGGCGCTTCACCGGTGGAACGGCAGCCATCGATCAGGCTCGGCAGATCAAGGGTCTCGGCCGCCGCGGGCTGCAGCACGATGCCCTGATGCACCGCGCCGCCGCTGATCTGGCCGAGCCGCGCCCAGGTGACCTCCTCCACCAGGACCCCGCCCGCCTTGGCTTCGC
Source organism: Synechococcus sp. CBW1004 (assembly GCF_015840715.1). Taxonomy (NCBI): domain Bacteria; kingdom Bacillati; phylum Cyanobacteriota; class Cyanophyceae; order Synechococcales; family Synechococcaceae; genus Synechococcus; species Synechococcus sp. CBW1004. The sequence goes on from NZ_CP060397.1 coordinate 1,044,014, forward strand.
GCAGCAGCTGCAGGAAACGCGGGCTGAAGCGCATCTCCGGCGTGCACCAGATGCGATGGATCGGACGGCCGCTCTCCAGGGCCGCCTGTGAGGAGTGCCGCCCCCAGATCAGATCGCTGGGGGCGGCCCCGGCGAAGTGGTCACCCTCCGGCGCCTCGCTGGCCCGGCCTGCGCCGCCGACCGGGCCGCGGCGCTCCAGGCCAACGAGCTCAGCGGGAGGACGGGGACGGGCCCCACGGGGCAGGAAACGGGATCCCCCGGGGGCCTCAGGCGTCCGCGGCCCTGAGGGGCGAGCACCCGCAGGACGGGGCCCGGAGAACGAACGGGCGGGACGACCCGCCTCTGGTCGACGGTCGAAGCGGGCAGCGCCCCGCTCGGGGCGTCGCTGCTCAGGACGCCGCTCCCAGCGGCGCTCCTCGGTCCGTCCGAACTCCGGACGCTCAGGGCGGCGCTCTCCGAAGCGGGGGGCATCCCCACGGCGCGGTGCGGCGCTGTCGCCATCGCGGCCGCGCGGTGTCCACTCCCCCATGGGCCGGCCGGCATCGCGGCTGGGACGGGCGCGATCGGAACCGGATCCCTCCGGTGCGGAGCCCCAGCCGGGGCGGCGGTTGCCGGGTGCGCGGGTGGGTGCGCCGGGGCGGCCGGAGCCACGACTGGGCGGGCGGCCGGAAGGGCCTCCACCGGGGCGGCGCGCCCCCCGATCCGGGCGGGAATCGGGACGGCGATCAGGACGGGGACTCATGGGCGAACAGACAGGGGGTGGACGCGGTCTCCTCGAGGTGATCCAGCAGCTCGGCCAGCCGCCCTGGATTGCGCAGAAAGAGCCATCCCAGCATCGTCTCAAATCCCGTGGCCTGCCCATAGGTCGCCGGGTCGCCCCGTCGCGGCCCTGGACCGGCCCGGTTGCGGCCCCGGCGCACCTGGTCGCGCTCCTCCGGGCGCAGCAGCGGCTCCAGGCGCAGCAGGGCCCGGGCCTGGGCTTCGGCCTTCACCTCCGCCACCACAGCGCGGTGCAGATCGGCGCTCCGGCCGGGACTTGCGCAATGGCGCAGACGCTGGTGCAGCTCCCAGACCGCATCCCCCAGCCAGGCCAGCTGCAGGGCGCCGAGATCGGCATCGGCCTGCGGCGGGGCCAGGCCCTGGAGCCAGCGGGAGGGTGCGTCAGGCCGCGGAGAGGCGGCCAAGGGCGGTGTCGAGATCGGGCTGCAGATGCAGGAACTCCTCCAGTCGCACCAGTTTCACCGTCTGCACCACGCGGGCGTTGCCGACGACGAGAAAGTTGTGGCCGCTCTGCTGGAACTGCTTGGCGAGCTGCACGAGAGCGCCGAGACCGGAGGAATCGAGGAAGTCGATGCGGCTCAGGTCGAGCACCACAGGCCTGGAGACTTCCCCGAGATGGCCGCTCACGAACTCGATGAACTGCTTGTCCGAGTAGGCGTCGAGTTGGCCTGTGAAGCTGAACAGCAGGCATTGCGGCTGCTGCTCATAGCCACCGCGGAGGGAAACGGTCAGTCGCTGCAGGTCGGAGATGGCTCCAGCCCCCTTGAGCACGGTCGGGCTGAAGTGTAGGGACCGCGGCGGGGAATGACCGTTCTGAAGCAAAACGCACAGACGCATGCAGGCAAGCCGGCCGGTGGCAGACACATCGGTGCTCGCCAGCAGCCGGCCGATCCAGCAGGCGGGGGCGGATCAGGCCTGATGCAGCCTGAACGCCGGGGGCAGACCGGCGCGATGGGCAGACGCGGCAGGGACGGGACAACGCACCCGGATGCCAGACCTCAGGAGGGGCCAGACAGGACCGTCGAGGGCCGCGCTCAGCGGCGCTCCTCCATCAGGGCGGCGAAGCGGCCGAAGTGGTGGTCGGCATCGTGAGGGCCGGGGCTCGCCTCCGGGTGGTACTGCACACCGAACACCGGCTGATCGACCATCGCGAGGGCGGCGACGGTGCGGTCGTTGAGGTTCTCGTGCGTCACCCGCACCCGCTCGGCCGGCAGCGAGGCCGCGTCGATGGCGAAGCCATGGTTCTGGCTGGTGATCTCCACCATCCCGGGGGCGCCGCAGGGGTGGTTGAGGCCGCGGTGGCCATAGCCGAGCTTGAAGGTGGTGCCGCCCAGGGCCAGGCCGAGGATCTGATGCCCCAGGCAGATGCCGAACAGGGGCAGGTCGCGCTGCTCGAGAAGGCCGCGCGCCAGGGCGATGCCACTGCTGACCGCGGCGGGGTCGCCGGGCCCGTTGGAGAGGAACACGCCCTCGGGCTGGAGAGAGAGCACCTGCTCCAGGGTGGCGTCGGCGGGCAGCACCGTGACCTCACAGCCGTGGGCCACCAACCGCTCCAGGATCGCCCGCTTGATGCCGAAGTCGATCGCCACGACCCGGTAGGGCCGCTCCGGGTGGCGGACCGGACGGGCATCAAAGGAAGCAGGGCACAGCTGATCCCAGCGGTAGGGCTCGCGGGTGCTGACGGTCTCCGCCAGGTTGAGACCGCTCATCGAAGGCGCTGAGCGGACCTGTTCCAGCAGCTGAAGCGGCGGCGTGCCATCGCTGGAGAGGATGCCGTTGATCGCCCCTCCCTCGCGCAGATGGCGCACCAGGGCGCGGGTGTCGACACCGGCGATGCCGACCACGCCATGACGCTGCAGCCAGGTGTCGAGCTCCTCCTCGCTGCGCCAGTTGCTGGCCCGGGGAGCCAGCTGACGGGCGATCACGCCCCGCACATGCGGGCGGTCCGCCTCCTGGTCCTGGCCATTGACGCCGGTGTTGCCGAGCTCCGGATAGGTGAAGGTGACCAGTTGCCCCGAATAACTGGGGTCGGTCATCACTTCCTGATAGCCGGTCATGCCGGTGTTGAACACCACCTCTCCGACCACCGTGCCCCGCGCGCCGAAGGCCTGGCCGCGCAGCACGGTGCCATCGGCGAGCACGAGCAGGGCCGGAACGGCGTCAGCGGTGGAAGGGGTGGACAAGGCCGGCGGTTGGAACGGGGAACACGGCGGACCGGCCCTGAGGGGCGGACAGCCGTCTGACGATCATCCCCCAGCAGGCTCCGCCAGCGCTTCGCGCAGGGCCAGCAGTCGCTGCCAGGGATCGCCGGCCGCCAGGCTGGCCCTGGCTTGCTCCAACCCCTCGGCGATCGTGTCGCTGCGGCCGGCGACCCAGAGCACCAGGGCGGCGTTGAGCGCCACCACATCGGTGTGGGCCTCGGCGGCCTGGCCCTGAAGCACCTGCTCGAGGATGCGGCGGTTCTCCTCGAGATCACCGCCGGCGATGGCGGAGAGCGGCGCCAGCGCCAGCCCGAGGCCGGCCGGATCCAGGCGGTCGCTGCGGATCTCCCCGTTCTCCAGCAGACGCAGCTCGCTGGGGCCGCTGAGGGTGGCCTCGTCAAGGCCACCATGACCATGCACCACGATCGCCCGTCCCTGGCCCAGTCGCCGCAGCGCCTCCGCCATCGGATCGAGCAGATCCGGCCGTGCCACACCCAGCACATGGGCATCGGGACGCAGCGGATTCACCAGCGGTCCGAGCAGGTTGAAGACGGTGCGGATGCCCAGGGCCCGTCGCAGCGGCACAAGCCCCACCAGGGCCGGATGCCAGCCGGGGGCGAACAGAAAGGTGACGCCGGTGCGTTCCACCGCGGCGATCACCCGTTCCTGGGGGGCGCCCAGCGGCAGGCCGAGGGCCTCGAGAACGTCGGCCGAGCCGACGCGGCCACTGGCGCTGCGGTTGCCGTGCTTGGCCACATGGGCACCGCAGGCGGCGGCCGTGAAGGCCACGGCGGTGGAGATGTTGAAGCTGTCAAAGCCGGCACCGCCGGTGCCGCAGGTGTCGATCAGAGGGAGCTCCGGCCGCGGGGCCGGCAGGTCGCAGTGCTGGCGCAGCACCGCCGCCATCGCCGCCAGCTCTTCGCCGCTGAGGCCCTTGCAGCGCAGGGCGGTGAGCAGGGCGCCGGTGACGACCGGGTCGATCTCCTGAGCGATCCAGCCGCGCATCAGGGCATCGGCCTCCTCCCCGCTGAGATCCTGGCCGGCGATCAGCCGCTCGAGCTGGGCGGCGCGGGAGGAACGGTCGCTCATGGCGGAGGTCGGAGGGGGGACTGTCGGGGGACGGACAGAAAAAAGCCCGGGTGCAGGGCACACCGGGCCGGGTGATGGGGACTCTTCCACTATCACCCGAAGCGAGCCGATCTGGCGACTGCATCCAGGCGGGGGTGGCAGCGGCGCAACCGGCCGCTCAGGCGCCCTCGGCGGCGGCGGTGTCGAAGCCGGAGCCCACCGCTTCAGCCATGGGAGCGGCACCGGGGCGGAAGCCGGCCGCCCAGATGGCACGCGTGCGTTGATTCAACTGATCGCGATCGAGACCCCAGAGCCGGAGCAGACGCTCCAGGTCGTCGCGCAGATCGCTCGCCCCGGGGAAGCCGTCGTAGCGGCTGAACAACCGGGCCAGGTCGACCAGATGCTCATCGGCGGGCGGATCAGCCGCCAGCAGCCGGTCGATCACGATGCGGTCAGCCGCATGGAGAGGGTGGTTCTGCTCCTCCATCAGAGGGCGTCGATCGCAGGCGCTGCGTAGGTTAAGGGCCCCCGTCGCACCGCATGAGCGCCCAGCGTCTCCGCCAGATCGGCTGCTATCTGCGCCCGCACCGCCGCCAGGTGGCCCTGGGGGCCGTGGCGCTGCTGGTGGTGAATCTGCTGGGGGTGGCGATCCCCCTGCAGGTGCGCGGTGTCGTCAATGGCCTGCAGGAGGGCTTCAGCCTCGCCGCCGTGCTCCGTCAGGCGCTGCTGATCGTCACCATGGCAACCGTGATGGGCGCCGTGCGGCTCTGGTCGCGGATGCTCGTGTTCGGCGTCGGCCGCCAGGTGGAGGCGGATCTCAAGCAGCGGATCTTCGATCACGTGCTGCGCCAGGAACCCGGCTGGGTGCAGGGCACGGGCAGCGGCGAGGTGATCAGCCGCGCCACCAGCGATGTCGAGAACGTGCGGCGGCTGCTGGGGTTCGCCGTGCTCAGTCTCACCAACACGGTGATGGCCTACGCCCTCACCCTGCCGGCGATGCTGGCGATCGATCCCGGCCTGAGCCTTGCCGCCCTGGCCCTCTACCCGCTGATGCTCCTCGTGGTGCGGCTGTTCGGGGGCCGCATGATGCGCCAGCAGCGCCGCCAGCAGGAGGCCCTGGCCCGACTCAGCGATCTGGTGCAGGAGGACCTCTCCGGCATCGGCGCGATCAAGATCTACGGGCAGGAGCAGACCGAGCAGGAGGCCTTCTCCCGCCTCAACCGCACCTATCGCGATGCCGCCCTCGCCCTCGGCCGCACCCGCGCCACCCTGTTCCCGATGCTGGAGGGCATCGCCTCGATCAGCCTGCTGCTGCTGATCGCCTTCGGCAGCGGCCAGATCGAGAACGGCCGCCTGACCATCGGCGGCCTCGTGGCGCTGATCCTGTATGTGGAACGGCTGGTGTTCCCCACCGCCCTGCTGGGCTTCACGCTCAACACCTTTCAGACCGGCCAGGTGAGCCTGGACCGGGTGGAGGCCCTGCTGGCCCGCGAGCCCCTGATCGTCTCTCCGGACCAGCCACTGCCGGCGGCGACCCGACAGGCCGGAGCAGTGGAAGCCCGCGGTCTGGAGGTCCGTTATCCGGGCGCGACACGACCGGTGCTGCATGACCTGCACTTCCGGATCGAACCCGGCGAACTGGTGGCCGTCGTCGGTCCGGTCGGCTGCGGCAAGACCACCCTGGCGCGCGCCCTCGGCCGCATGGTGGAGGTCCCGGCCGGCAGCCTCTTCCTCGATGGCGTGGATGTCACGGCGATGGACCTGCAGGCCCTGCGTCGCCAGGTGGCGCTGGTGCCCCAGGAAGGGTTCCTGTTCACCGCCAGCCTGGCCGACAACCTGCGCTACGGCGACCCGGAAGCCGCCCGGCCGCAGGTGGAGGAGGCCGCACGGCAGGCCCGCCTCGAGGGCGACATCCGTGGATTCCCCGACGGCTACGCCACGCTCGTGGGAGAGCGGGGCATCACCCTCAGCGGTGGCCAGCGGCAGCGGGCCGCCCTGGGTCGGGCGCTGCTGATCGAGGCTCCGCTGCTGGTGCTCGATGACGCCCTCGCCAGTGTCGACAACAACACCGCCGCCGAGATCCTGGCCGGAGTGCGCCGCCAGCGGCATCGCACGGTGCTGATGATCAGCCACCAGCTCTCCGCCGCCGCCGCCTGCGACCGCATCCTTGTGCTCGAGGACGGCCGGCTGGTGCAGCAGGGCCACCACAACCAGCTGGTGAGCCAGCCCGGGCCCTACCGCCGCCTGTGGGAGAGGGAACAGGCCAGCGAGCGCCTCCAGACCGCCTGAAGTGCGGCAGAGGCGGCGGCATCGGGACAGCCGATCACCGAATCTCAACAGTTGTTGAGAAGGGCACCGAAGGCGCGGTGGGATGGCTTATCTGAACGCATCCGCTTTCAGGGCCCCGTCATGCAGACCCCTCAGGCGCCACCCCCATCCCTCGCGCTGGCGGCATACAGATTGCGCTGCACCCTGACCTTCGGCGACATCTACGGGCAGATCCTGATCTGGATGGGGGTGATCTTCGCCAGCCTCGCGGCGGGCCTCGGGCTGATGGGGGCCAGCCGACCGATCTTCGCCCTTGTCGGGGTGGGGCTGATCCTGGTGCTGTCCCTGCCGTTCCTGCTGTTCGCCTTCACCACCACCCTGCTGAACCACATCGCCCTCGATCCGGCCTCCCCGGAGCGGGCCGGCGGCTGAGCAGCAACCTGGCAGGGGGGCTGCCTAGTCTCCTGAGATCTCAGCCTCACCCCTGTGTTCGGTCTGTTCCGCAGCCCCTCCTCCGACCTGAACGGCATCAGCTCACCAGGACGGCATGTGGTGCTCGGCACCCCGTACGCGGCACCCGTCGGTGAGGGGCAGGCGGAAGCCCTGTTCGGATGCGGCTGCTTCTGGGGAGCGGAAAAGGGGTTCTGGCGTCTGCCCGGCGTGGTCACCACGGCTGTCGGCTACGCCGGTGGACAGCGCCCGGACCCCACCTATCAGCAGGTCTGCAGCGGCACCACCGGCCACGCCGAGGTGGTGCGGGTGGTGTGGAGCAGGGAGAGCGTGGGCTTTGCCGATCTGCTCAAGCTGTTCTGGGAGTGCCACGACCCCACCCAGGGCAACCGCCAGGGCAATGACGTGGGCAGCCAGTACCGCTCGACCATCTACGTCGATGATCCCGAGCTGCTGTCGCTGGCCCAGGCCAGCCGTGAGGCCTACGGCAGCCTGCTGGCGGCGGCGGGCCGGCCGACGATCACCACCGAGATCGCCAGCGGTCAGCGCTTCTACCCAGCCGAGGAGTACCACCAGCAATATCTGGCCAAGCCCGGCAGCCGGCCCTACTGCTCCGCTCAGCCCAGCGGGCTGCTGCTGGGGACATTCCCCGGCGCCGACTACCGCCTGCCCGCCAGCGTGTGGCAGGCCTATGACTGGTCGATTCCCCACTGCGTCCTGCGGGGCGACAATCAGCCGATCGCCCTGGCCTGAATCGCCCGCCCCCCGGCCATGCCCCTGCCCCCGAGCCTGGCTCTCCTGGTCGCGCTGGCCCTGTCACCAGCCTTTCCGGCCTCCTCGCGGCCGGTCCCGCCGCTGGCTCAGGCGATGCAGTCCCCCTGGTGGGAGAACTATGACCAGAGAGATCGCTATCTCTGCCCCAACCGCGGGTCCCTCGTGCTGGAGCGCAACGAGTCCCAGGCATCGCTGATCAGCGGCGGCAGCCAGATGATCCTGTTCCGTGAGGCCAGCGACGCGCCCGGCCTGCGCTACCGCAATGATCGGATGCTGGTGATCCTGAGAGGCGATGAGCTGACTCTGGAGCGCCTTCCGTTGAAACTCGTCTGCGTGCGCACGGACCAGGTATGACGCCCCTCCCTGACCGGACGGTGATCCTGGCCCTGGCCGGCACCATCGCCCTTGTCTTCGCCCTGGTGTTCTGGACCGTGCGTCTCCAGCCCACTCCGCAGGCCCCGATGCTGTGGCGTGAGGCGCCCGCCCCGGTGCGCGCCGGCGGCACGACGCTCTGATGGCGCCACCGGAGCGTTCCGAGAGCAGTCAGCCGGTGTGGAGGCGCGGCGAAGCGGCCCTGTCATGGCAGGAGGCGAAGGACCCTGCATCCGCCGGGACGCCGGCAGGATCCGGGATCGATGCTCCTGCCGTGAGCGACCGCCATGAGTCAATGCCGCAGGCGCCGGACCGGGACGGGCCACGGGAGGGAGCCCGCGATGGCGATGAAGCGGACCCATCCGCGCAGCGGGCCGCACCCGACTGGCGCAACCTGCCAGAGGGCGATGATGCCTCCACGGACGCCGCCGAACACCCACCGCGTCAGCTCCACCCTCTGCCCCGCGGGCTGGTGGAGCTGTATGGACTTCTGGCTGTTCTGTTCGTGCTGGTGCCCGAATGGATGGCGAGCGGCGCGCTGTTCGGCTTCCGGGAAGGGCGGCAGGGCTCTGAACTGCCTCCTCCCTCCGGTGCATGGAAGCGGCTGCCGGAGCTGCGCCTGGCCAGCCTCAACCTCGCGGAGCTGCGCCAGCTCGCCCGTGAGCAACGCGTGATCGGCTACAGCCGCCAGAACCGCCAGGACCTCACCGCACACCTGCTCAGACGCCTGAAGGCAAGCCCCTGAGCCAGCAGCCCATGTGATAACTTCGTTTTGCCGGGGCGTAGCGCAGCTTGGTAGCGCACCACTTTGGGGTAGTGGGGGTCGCAGGTTCAAATCCTGTCGCTCCGATTTCAGAAAACCGGTCGCAATCACCCTCCTTCAGCCGTCTCCCAGGGACGGCTTTTTTAATGGAAATGTCACCGGCTCATGCTGCAGCCGATGCTCAAGGGATGACCCGATGCCCCACGCCGGGACCTGAGAAGGTGTCTCGCAGCCGAGGCTGCATCGCCATCAGCCAGCCACAGCGGGAGTGACACGACGGATGCGGGATGCGTCAGGAACAATCCGGCGGCCTTCCTGCTGGAGATGACCCCTCTGCGGCCTTGAAAGCGAGCGAGTCGCCCCTGGATCAGGCCGCACCAGGCAGGTCGTCCAGCCGCGGCAGGTCGTCCAGGCGCAGCCGGGAGATCCTGGCTCCGAGGCGGCCGCAGGCGGACGGGCGAGATGGTGGCCGGCACAATGAGTCCATCACGCCCGACGGGCCGGGACCGGAACCCGGCGCGCCTGTCTCGCCCCGCAGGACCCCAGCCCCGTCCCATGGACCCGCCGCCACCCCCCAGGACATCCCGTCCCCCATTCGTCGTGCAGCGGCCGATCGGAACCGTCGATGGAGACGACTGGCCCGTCGATCGCGGGCGCCCCCTGGGACTGAGGCTGCTGGCACTGGTGGGTGCCCTGTCCTTTCTGATGCTGGGGCTGAGCGTCGTGGTGCCCCTCCTGGCCCCAAGGCCATCGCTTCCCCAGCCGCCGCGCGGACTCCCGCAGGCGACCGCCTGAAGCGCCCCACCTGGTGGACCCGCAACCCATGGCGCCTGAGAGGGAGTGCGTCAGGACAGACGCCCGGCCCACAGGTGGAGATCACCACCGACCCTCCCGCGGGCTCACCCCTCGATCGGGCCTTGAATCGAACGAGCGTGGCAGCAATGACGGGCATCCCCTCTCCCCCCCTGGTTCTGGTGCACGGGCTGCTGGACAGCCCGGCGGTGTTTGATCGGCTGCTCCGCGAACTCGGCGGCGGTCGGGGCGATCCGCTGGTCCCGGCCCTGCCGCTGCGCCTGGGCCGCACCCCGATCGAGGAGGCCGCCGTGGAGCTGGGCCGCTGGATCGACGCGGCCTATCCAGCCACCACCCCGATCGACCTGCTCGGCTTCTCGATCGGAGGCGTGATCGCCCGCACCTGGATCCAGCGCCTGGGGGGACATCGACGCACCCGCCGCTTCATCAGCGTGGGCAGCCCCCAGCAGGGAACGCTCACCGCCTGGCCCTGGCCGCGGCGGCTGTTCCGCGGCGTGGCGGATCTGCGCCATGGCAGTTCCCTGCTGCGCGATCTCAACGGCGACCTGACGACGCTGAAAGGGATCGAATGCCACAGCTTCTATTCGGCGCTGGATCTGGCCGTGCTGCCGGGATGGCGCGCGGTGCTCCCGATCGGGAAGCGGACGCTTCTGCCGGTCGCCACCCACCCCCAGCTGCTCCGCGATCCCGCCGCCATCGGCCCCCTGGCGCGGGAACTGATGCGGCCCTGAAGGGCCCGGTGGCGATCGCGCGTGAGCGGGACCATCACCGGCCTCCATAAGGTTGGGGTGCAGCCTGGGGCAAGCGCCGATGGGGTGGGTCGTGGGATCGGTGCTGCTGCGCTGGCTTCTGGGATGGCTGCTGGCGCTGCACCTGCCCTCCCTGCCGCGGGGGGGCCTCCGGGGCCATGAACGCGTGTCGGTGCTGATCCCGGCGCGCAATGAGGAGGGCACCCTGCCCCATCTGCTCGAAGCCCTGAAGCGGCAGACCCTGCGGGTCCACGAGGTGATCGTGATCGATGACCATTCCGACGACCGCACGGCGGCGGTGGCGATGGCTGCAACGGGATCGCTGCCGATCCAGGTGGTGCAGCCGCCCCCGCTGGCTCCGGGCTGGTGCGGCAAGACCTGGGCGCTGCATCACGGGGTCCTGGCCAGCTCCGGTGAGGTGCTGGTGTTCCTCGATGCCGACACCGAACCCGGACCGGAGTTTCTCGCCAGCCTGCTGGCCCTCCACGAGCAGCAGGGTGGACTGGTCTCGGTGCAGCCGTATCACCGCACCGAGAAGCCCTACGAGCAGCTCTCGCTGCTGTTCAACCTGGTGGGCCTCCTGGCGGTGCCGCTGGGGCCGGGCTGCGGCGTGGCCTTCGGGCCGGCGATGGCCACCAGCCGCACCGACTACGCGCGCAGCGGCGGCCATGCGGCCGTGGCCGGCAGGGTCGTGGAGGACTGGTTCCTGGCCCACTGCTACCAGAAGGCGGGGCTGCCGGTGAGTGCCTTCATCGGCGAGGGCCAGATCGCCTACCGCATGTATCCCGGCGGGCTGGGCGATCTGGTGGTGGGTTTCGACAAGAACTTCGCCACGGCCGCCGCCGAAGTGCGCTGGCCGTGGATGCTGGCGGTGGTGCTCTGGCTGTCGGGACTGTTCTGGGCGGCCTGGTGCCTGCCGGCGGCCCTGCTGGGCTGGCCGTTGCTGGGGGACCGCAGCCTGCTCACCAACGGCCTGATCTACGTCGCCTATGCCCTGCAGCTTCTGGTGATCTGCCGTCGCGTCGGGCGCTTCCCCTGGATCCCACTGATCTTTCCGGTGCCGGTGCTGTTCTTCCTCGGGGTGTTCGTGCTGGCGATTCTCAATCTCGAACGGGGCCAGGTGCGCTGGAAGGGCCGCACCGTGCAGACCCGCTGATGGCGACGACCGACGCCCCACGGCTGGTGCTGGCCACGGCGGGGCTGTGGCTGGGCTGGTCGCTGCTGGTGGGGACGCTCGCCAACCGGTTGCCGTTGGCGTGGCTCTGCGATCCGGCGGACCTCACGGGCGGCGGCCGACGGACACCGACACCACACAGCTATGAGCGCTGGCTGGCGATCCGCCGCTGGAAGCCCTGGATTCCCGACGCAGGCAATGCCCTGCCGGGGGGGATCCGCAAGGCCAGCCTGGCCCGCCGGGATCCGGCCGCCCTGCAACGCCTGATCGGCGAGACGCGCCGGGCGGAGCTGGTGCACTGGTCCCTGTGGCCGGCCTGGCTGCTGAGCGCACTGTGGCTGCCGCCGGCGGGGGTCGCCCTCAACCTGCTGTTCGCCACGGCCTTCAACCTGCCCTGCCTGCTGCTGCAGCGCTACACCCGGCGGCGCCTGCAGCGGACGTTGGTCCGCTTCGCCGACCACCCCCGCAGGCAGCGTTCCGCCGACCGCGCCGGGTGAGACCGCGACCGCGGCCATCACGCGTGGAGGCGCGCTGCACGGGGGGACGGCATCTCCTGCCGATCAGGGGCCCAGAAAGGCCGCAGGCAGGACGACCGCACAGGCCTGGCCGGCGTCCTCGCAGTGGCAGGCCAGCACCAGACGGTGCAGACCCGCCTCCAGCGCGAACCCATCACGCTCCATGTCAAAGAAGGCCAGACGCCGCAGAGGCACCACCAGTTCGATGCGACGGCTTTCGCCCGGCTCCAGGGGCACACGGGCAAAGGCCACCAGAGTGCGCCGCGGCCGCTCCAGCAGGCGGCCGGGCGGCTCGAGATAGAGCTGCAGCACCTCCGCCGCCGCGAGGCCACCGACGTTGCAGACCTCCACGACGACCACCAGATGACGCTGCTCACCGGCGCGGATCGCCGGGGGATCGGGCGGCTGCAGCAGCTGTGGCGCGGCACGCTCGAAGCGGCTGTAGGAGAGGCCGAAACCGAACGGGAATGCCGCCCGCTGGCCCTGACGCTGCAGGCGGCGGTAGCCGTGCCAGAGGTCGTAGACCACTCGCCGGGCCCTGGGATCGAAGGACGGCAGCTGCTCCTGCCGCTCCGGTAGCGACAAGGGCAGTCGCCCGCTGGGAGAGAGCTGACCGAGCAGCACCTCCGCCAGGGCCCGGCCACCCTCCTGGCCCGGGTACCAGAGCAGCAGCAGGCCCGGCACCTCTGCCAGCCAGTCGCCGGTAAGGATGGCACCGCCCCCCATCAGCACCACCACCGTGCGCGGGTTGGCGGCGGCCACCGCACGGATCAGCGCCACCTGCTCGGGGGGCAGGGCCAGATCGGTGCGATCGCCGGCGGCGAAATCACCGGCACGCGGCTCAGGCGCATGGCTGGTGATCCAGGCGATCAGCCGCGCCAGGGGCCTCCAACACACCTCCTGCAGGCGACGGCCCAGCACCCTCTCCAGCCAGCGCGGCGGTGGCATCAGCGCCAGGATCGGCGCGATATCGGCCGGGTGGATGTGCTCCCCCTCCAGTCGCCAGTCGAGACCTGCCACCACGACGGCCGCATCGCAACGGGCGGCCAGGTGTGACGCGCAAGCCACATCCTCACCGGCGTCGTGGGCGATCGTCAGGGCCGGTGCCACCCTGCGCAGGCCTTCCAGCGGGGTGACGACGCAACCGGGCTGGGGCCTGGTGTCGGAGGAGCCCCGATCCCCGAGGTTGGGCACGGCGGCAAGGCGGCCGATGACCGCCAGCGAGCCCAGGCCCGTGAGCGGCAACACCGCGGCTTCATTGCGCAGCATCACGATCGATTCACGGGCCGCCCGCAGGGCCAGGGCCCGATGGGCCGGGCAACCACGCAGGGAGATGGGGTAGTCCCCCGCGGGCACCCGCAGCTGCAGCTGCAGCTGGCGCAGCACCGCCTCATCGACGCGCGCCATCGGGAGCCGCCCCTGTTGCACGGCCTGCTCCAGGCAACCCGCCAGCACCATCTGGAACGGCATCTCCAGATCGAGCCCCGCCAGCACGGCCGCCACACCGTCGCGCACGCCGAAGATGAAGTCGCTCACCACGAGGCCTTCGAACCCCCAGCGTTGCCGGAGTGTCGCCGTGAGCAGGCCGGCGTGCTCGGCGCACCAGCGGCCGTTCACCTGGTTGTAGGCGCTCATCACGGAACCGGCGCCGGCCTCGACGCAGTCGCGGAAGTGGGGCAGGTAGAGCTCCTGCAGCACCCGCTCACTCACCTGGACATCCACGAGGAAGCGGCAGCTGTCGATCGAGTTGAGAGCGAAGTGCTTCACGCAGGCGATGGTGTGACGCTCCAGCCCGCAGGTCATCGCTGCCCCGAGAGCGCCCACGTGCACGGGGTCTTCGCCGTAGGTCTCCTGGGCCCGGCCCCAGCCCGGATGGCGCAGCAGATTGATGCAGACCGCCGCCACCCAGTTGGCACCGAAGGAGCGGGCCTCCAGGGCGATCGCCTCGCCGATGCGCTCCTCCAGCTCCGGATCCCAGCTGGCGCCGCGGGCGATCGGCACCGGGAAGGTGGTGGCGCCACCCACCAGTCCCACACCGCGGGGGCCGTCGACGAACTGCAGCCCCGGCAGAGCCAGCGGCGGCCGCTGCCCCGCCGGCCATGGATGGCGATGGGAGGCATCCCGCAGGGCGATGTCGGCCATCCCCGCCCAGAAGGGCGTATCGCCCGAGAGCAGGGCCAGCTTCTCCGCCGTGCTGAGCTCTGCCAGCAACGCCCGGGCCTGCGCCCGGGGCCCGGTGACCGGAGCGGATTCAGCCACCTCCTCACGCTAAGGCGGAGACCACGATGAAGGAAGCCAGGGGAGCCGCGGCATCCACGCGGCCGGGCCATGCCCAGCGCAGGATCAACACACGCCATCGAGGGAACCTCACGCGGGGGATGGCGACGGAGAGCGGGCCGTGTGAACAGCCGCCGACGCCTTGACCGGTCTGCATCGACGCAGGCAGCGGTCGCCGGAGCCACCGGCCGGGATCCGGGATGAACATGCCAGCAAGACGTCAGATGCTCCTCCATCGCTAGTGTGCCGTCCCAGAGATTTGCGCACAAAGCCGCTGGAGCTTCTCCAGGATTGAGTCAGCTGTCGCCGTCCAGTTGAACGGGGCCTTGGTCGTGTTGTAGGCGGCCACAAACTGCTCGATCCTGGCGATCAGCTCTTTGACGCTGGAGAAGCTGCCGCGCCGGATTGCCCGCTGGGTGATCAGTCCAAACCAGCGCTCCACCTGGTTGAGCCAGGAGGCGTAGGTGGGGGTGTAGTGGACGTGGAAACGGGGACGCTGGGCCAGCCAGGCACGCACCTTGGCGTGCTTGTGGGTGCAGTAGTTGTCCACGATCAAGTGCAGGTCCAGATCCTCGGGGACGGACTTCTCGATCTGCCTGAGGAACCCCAGGAACTCCTGGTGGCGGTGCCGGGGTTTGCACTGAGTGATTACCTCACCGGTCGCCACGTCCAGCGCGGCAAACAGGGTCGTGGTGCCGTGGCGGATGTAGTCATGCGTCACACCCTCCACGTAGCCCAGCCCCATGGGCAGCAGCGGTTGGGTGCGGTCGAGGGCCTGGATCTGCGTCTTCTCGTCGACGCAGAGCACCATCGCCTTGTCGGGCGGGTTCAGGTACAGGCCAACGATGTCCCGAACCTTCTCCACAAAGAACGGATCGGTGGAGAGCTTGAACGATTTCTGCCGGTGGGGCTGGAGCGAGAAGGTCTGCAGCCAGCGGTGAACCGTGGACTTGGAGATCCCTGTTTCTGCGGCCAAAGTCCGAGCGCTCCAGTGCGTGCTGCCATCGGTTGGCTTGCTCTGCAGGGCTCGGTTGATCACCTCCGCCACCGTGTCGTCCTCATAGGTCCGCGGGCGGCCTGAACGGAGCTCGTCGTGCAGCCCCTCGATCCCCAGATCGAGGTAGCGCTGCCGCCATTTGCCCACCGTTGCGCTGCGAACGCCAAATCGCTTGGCAACTGAGGTGTTGGTGTCACCAGCTGCGCAGGCCAGGACGATCTGCGCCCGCTGAACGATCGAATGGGGCAAGGACCTTGATCCAGCCAGGCTCTGGAGCTGGCTGGCCTCATCAGCCGACAGCTCCAGAGGAGCCATGGGGCGCCCGCTTGGCATGAAACGACCCCCTCGGGAGACACTTCATATTGTAGCGGCTATTTGCGGGACGGCACACTAGCCGTGTGAAGCACGAACCCGGGGGAAGGCGGCATCGTTGCCAGGCGCGATCCCTCTCTCGTCCGCAGCCCTGGAATTGCCCGCTCAGCTCTGATGAAGCAACCGGTCACTGCCATCGCCGACCGCTGGATTGCCTGCCTCACCACATCGGCAAGATGGATGCCGAACCATCTCTTGAGCTGGCCATCTCCATGCCGGCAGCGAGGTGACGGCGTGTCGATCGGCACCGATGGACTTGGCCCCCGTGATGCAGCGGGGCATCGCTGGCCGTGGAGACAGCACACCGATGAAGGGATGTCGGTGTTCCCGGCAATACCGCACGGCCAGGACAGGGGGAGATGCCCCCGGGTCTGGCAGGTCCATTGCGAACGAAATCGACCGCAGAGAAAGGAGAAGACGGCAGGCCACCAATGGGATGGCAGAAGTCTGATTGTTTGCGATTGCGGCTCGGCTGCGGTGACGTTTGGCTAACGGGAGCACTCCCCACCCCTTGTGCCGTCTCGATGCAGGAGCCTGAACCCCGATCGCATCTCGGAAACGCGGCAGCGTCCGGGATGGATGTGGCGATCCAATCCGATGCCCTGCAGGCTGCAACCGACGAGGCCTGCGGATGACAGGGGCAGGTTGATCGCTAAGGTATGAACGTTCAGGGGTTCAACAATGCTGACAGGATCCGATCTGCTCACCAAGGTCAAGGAGATGGGGGATGCCTCCAAATCCGATCTCGTCCGTGCCGCCGGCTACGTGAGCACCAAGAAGGACGGCACCGAACGGCTCAACTTCACCGCCTTCTATGAGGCCCTGCTCGAGGCCAAGGGCGTCAGCCTGAGCCAGGGTGTCACCCGTGCCGGCAAGCGGGGCCGCAGCCTCAGCTACGTGGCGACAGTGCAAGGCAACGGCAACCTGCTGGTGGGCAATGCCTACACCGCCCAGCTCGGTCTCAAGCCCGGCGATGTGTTCGAGATCAAGCTCGGCAAGAAGCAGATCCGCCTCGTTCCCGCCGGCGATACCGACGAGGAGGAGTGAGCGAAACCCAGGCGTAATCCGCCTGCGGTCCCAGCCACGATCACAGAAAACGCCACGGCATCAGCCCTGGGCCGGCCCAGGGTTTCCCGTGAGGCCCGCCACCCTCCCACGGCCGATTGCGCCGCCGCACATCACGGCGGCGCTTTTTTCATGGTGTTGCGCGGGCTGCCTCGCCGCAGCAGCACGCAGGCGCCTGGTCTGATACAGCCATGCCTCAGGACAGCCATGCCTCGGGACATCGCCGTGGATCTGGACGACGGATCGGTGACCAGGGGGACGGCCCCGGCATTCGGATCCGTCTCAGCGCCTGGGGGAGGGCAGCGGCGGCGGTGGGGGCGGCGGTTGCCCGGGAGTGATGGCACCGGGGAGCGGCTGCGGGCGCCGACCCGCCATACCGGGAGGCTGAGCGGCCGAGGACGGTCCGGTCGTGAACAGACGCTGATGCAGCTGCTGAAAGGCCTGACGCCGGAAGGGGCCGCCCTCAGGACCCGCATGCTGGCCCCAGAGGCCCTCCCAATAGAAATAGATCACCCCGTGGCCCCGCTCGGCCGCCAACCTGGCCTTCTGGCTGAGGGTGGCCATATCGGGGGTGCGTCCGCCGAAACCGGCGAGAATGCCGATCTCCACCGGCATTCCCCAGCTCTTGGCCTTCACCAGGGCCGGCTGATTGAGATCCTTGGCGAAGCCCTTCACCGAATAGGCGTAGTTTTGCACCACCAGGTCATCGATCAGATGGCCGATCGCCCAGAGCTCCCAGTCCTGCAGCCAGTGGTTGTACGCGAAGCGGAAGGGGCCCGGCGACAGGCTGATCACCGTGCGACCACTGCCGCTGGCACGGCGATCCAGACGGGCCCGCAGCTCACGCAGCAGATCGGTGAGCCGCTGGCGGCGCCAGCGCATCCAGAAGCGATCGGTGTGATCAGCAGGAGGCTCCCGGCCGGTGTCGGCGCGATAGAGCGCGCGGGTGGTGTCGTCGTAGCCCAGCTCCACCGGCCAGGCGAAGTGATCATCGAGCTGGATGCCATCGACACCGCAGCGCTGCACGATCTCCTCAATCAGCCCAACGAAGCGGGCCCGCACCTGGGGGTGGGCGGGATTGAGCCAGACCCGCAGATCCTTCAGGGGAGAGGTCTTCAGCGAGGCCCCGTGCATCGCATAGAGGGCACTGCCGTCGCGGCGCCGCAGCAGCCAGTCGGGGTTCTGCCGCACCACAGCGCTGTCGGCGGGCTCCATCAGCCCGTACTCGAACCAGGGAATCACCTGCAGGCCGCGACGCTGGGCGCTGCGCGTCAGGCGGCAGATCGGGTCGAGACCGGGGTTGGCGGCCGCCAGGGCCGGCTCCAGCGGCGCATGGCGGCTGCGGTGGAAGGTGGCACCGCGGCTCCACACATTGGGGTAGAGGGTGTTGAACCCGGCCTGGGCCAGCTGCTGCACCGCCTGGTCGATCCGGGCAGGGTCGTAGTAGAGGGGGCTGGGGCTGTTGGTCAGCCACACCCCCACACGCGGGCCGCGGGGCTGGGGCAGGGCCGAGGGGGTGACGGCCGGGCGGGCCGGTGCCGAGGCAGGAGCCAGCAGGGGCAGCACTGCTGTCACCAGGAGCGTGAGGCTCACCGGCAGGCGCCGCTGCCAGGTGGCGCCCCGACGCAGCGGCGCCCGCAGGGGTGGGGGGCCTGAGGAAGTCAGCGGAACATCGAGCTCACCGAGCTCTCCTCATGGATGCGCCAGATCGCCTCTCCGAGCATGTTGGCCACTGACAGCACGCGCAGCTGGGGAAAGTGGCGTTCGGGCGCCAGGGGAATGCTGTTGGTGACCACCACCTCCTCGAACAGGCCGGGTTCGGCCAGCCGTTCGGTGGCGGGCGGGGAGAAGACGGCGTGGGTGGCGCAGCACAGCACCCGCGAGGCACCCTGACGGCGCAGCAGGCGCGCCCCCTGCACGATCGTGCCGCCGGTGTCGATCATGTCGTCGATCAGCACGGCGGTCTTGCCCGCCACATCGCCGATCACCGTGAGGCTCTCGGCCACGTTGTGGCCGGAGCGGCGCTTGTCGATGATCGCCAGCGGGGCATCGTGCATCTGCTTGGCGAAGGCCCGTGCCCGTGCCACACCACCGACGTCCGGGGAGACCACCACCACCTCACCGAGATCGCGGGTGGACAGGTAATCGACGAGGACGGGTGATCCGTAGATGTGATCACAGGGGATGTCGAAGTAGCCCTGGATCTGGGACGAGTGCAGGTCCATCGCCAGGACCCGGTCCACACCCGACTTGACGAGAAGGTTGGCCACCAGCTTGGCGGTGATCGATTCACGACCCGCCGTCTTGCGGTCGGCGCGGGCGTAGCCGTAATAGGGAACCACCGCCGTGATCTGGCGAGCCGAGGCGCGGCGGCAGGCATCCACCATGATCAGCAGCTCCATCAGGTGATCGTTCACCGGAGCGCAGGTGGGCTGGATCAGGAAGACGTCGCAGCCGCGGATCGACTCCTGAATCTGGATGTAGAGCTCGCCATCGGCGAAGCGCTTGATCACGCGCGGGCCATCGGGTATCCCGAGGTAGGCACCGATCTCGCGGGCCAGTTCCGGATTGGAGGTGCCGCTGAACAGCCGCAGACGTCGCGTGTCGTGGCTGGCGGGGGCCTGAACCCCCGCCGTGTCCACCCGGGCAGCAGTCGGGAACGTGGTCACGGAACGGCGAAGGGGGCTGCGCAGGACCGATGGTAGAAGCGTGCCAGCCCCGCAGGGATGAAGCTCGATGAAGGAATCACCTCGCCCGGCGCAACAGGACAGCCCTGGCGGCCTCGACGGCATCGTGCTGGTGGGTCTGGGGGTCGGCGCGGAGTCCGGCCCCGGCAGCCTGCCGCCCCTGGCCGCCGTGTCCCGTCGGCTGGCGGAGACGCTGCGTCGGCCGGTGCTGGAGCTGGACACCACGGCCGGCCCCGATGCCGCCCTGAGCGGCCTAGGCCATCAGGCCGAGGCCTGCGGTGGCGGCTGGCTGGCCGGCCTGGAAAGCGATGTGGGACTGTCCCTGGCGGACGGCCGCTGCTGGGCCGAGGCCCTGGGAGCCTGGCGGCAACCGGTGGTGCTGGTGATTGCATCGCACCAGCTGTACAGCGGTGTGCCGGCGGCGGCCACCGCCTTGCTGCGTCAGTGGCAGGTCCCCCTGCTGGGGCTGCTGCAGTGGGGCGGCGTCTGGCAGGCCGGAGAACGGCAGCGGGAGGGACTGCCCTGGCTGGGCCTGCTGGAGCCCGAAGACAGGAGCGATGCCGCGCCGGCGGACGACAGCGGACCGGCCCTGGCCACGGCGGTGGCCCTGCGCTGGAGCCAGCTGGAGCGTCCCTGAACCCTGCAGAAGCCGACCCCAGAGGCGAGCGAAGCGCGCAACCGCGCGGGAGCTTTGATCACGCCGTCCTGATCGCGTCTGGGATGGCGCCACCGGCGCCGGCCGGTCTCAGCCCTTCTTCTCCGGCCAGACGGGATTGGGGGCCTTGCTGCTGAGCTGGCGCAGCTTGCCGTGGGCGGGCTTGGGTGGATCGAGGGGGAGGCTGGCGAAGGCGATCGGACGCTGATCATCCAGACCGGCCGCCATCAGGCTCAGGGCCTCCAGCGGCGTGAGGTTGGTTTCCACCTGGCCCTCCAGCTCCTTCAGCACCCCCGGCAACGCCGTCAGCGGCTCGTTCTGACGCAACCGATCACGCAGGGCGATCTGGAAGCGCTGCTGGTTGTTGCGGCGATCGGTCTCTCCCAGCAAGCGATCGCGGTACCGCACCAGTTGCTCCACCTGGGCCCCGCCGAGACGCTGCAGGCCTCCCTGCAGATCGATCGTCAGCTTCTGGGCCTTGTCCTGGTAACGCATGGTGCGCGGTGGATCGATCTCCAGACCACCGATGCCGTTGACGAGCTGCCGGAGGGCCGCACGGGGAAGCACCACATAACGGTCGGGGCTCGGAGGCTGCAGGCCGGTGAGTTCACGCACCGCATCGGCCGTGAGCGCGACGCCGCCGCGGCGGTAGAGACTGCCGAGGGCAACGGGCTGCTTCTGTCCCGGCAGGCGCACGGCCAGTTCGGTGGGCAGGTTGAGCACCTGCAGGGGGCCCTCAGGCTGGACCCGCACGAGCAGCAGGGCATCGGCGTTGGCGGGACCGGCCGGGGCCGCCTTGTTGGTGGCATCGCCGAGCTTGTCGGCATCAAGGCCGATGACCAGCACGGTGACAGGGCGGCGCGGTTTGTCGGCCAGCGTGGCGGGGGTGACCTCCGGCCTGGCCTGGAAGGCCTTGTCGTCTTCCGGCCAGATCAGCGAGAGGACTGCGATGGCTCCCACCGCACCGGCGGCGATGAGCGCCCCCACCTGCCACTGACGGCGGCTGGGGAGTCGCAGGCAGCGGCGGCCCAGGGCACCGATCCGGTCACGCCAGGTGGTGCGGGACGGCTGCCGCGGGCGGGAGGAGTCGGCGGGGGATCGGGGTTCCCGGCGGCGAGGCATCAGGCGCGGCAGAGGGTCTGGGGATGCCCACTCTGGCCCAGGCCCTGCCGGCACGCTCCGCCCAGGACCGGCGGGGCCGATAGCTTGAGCAGCGAGCTCCCCTCCGTCGCCGCTTGTCCGCCGCCCAGCCCGCGTCACCGCCGCCCGCGGCGGCGCCCTCTGATACGCCGCCCGCGGCGGCGCCCACTGCCGGGACGCCGGCGCTGGCCCCCCATGAGCGGGCCCGGCCCCTGGCCCCGGGCAGCCCCTATCCCGCCCGCGATCTCTGCAGCCAGTGCGGGCTGTGCGACAGCCGCTGGATTGCCTACGTGCGCCGGGCCTGCGCCTTCCTTGAGCAACGCTTCGAGGCGATGGAGGAGCACGCCCACGGCCGCAGCCGCGACCTCGACAACGAGGACGAGCTCTATTTCGGGGTGCACCAGCGCATGCTCACCGCCCGGCTGCGCCAGCCGATCGAAGGCGCGCAGTGGACCGGCATCGTCAGCCGGCTCGGCGTGCGCGCTCTCGAGACGGGCCTGGTGGATGCGGTGCTGTGCGTCACCCAGAGCGCCGATGACCGCTTCACGCCGGTGCCGATCCTGGCCCGCACCCCGGAGGAGGTGCTCTCGGCGCGGGTGAACAAGCCCACGCTTTCCCCCAACCTCAAGGTGCTCGAGCAGCTGCCGGGCAGCGGCATCAGGCGCCTGCTGGCGATCGGCGTGGGCTGCCAGATCCAGGCCCTGCGCGCCGTGCAGGACAGCCTGCCGCTCGAGCAGCTCTATGTGCTCGGCCTTCCCTGCGTCGACAACGTCTCACGAGAAGGACTGCAGACCTTTCTCGAGAGCACCGTCAGCTCACCGGAGACGGTGGTGCACTACGAGTTCATGCAGGACTTCCGCATCCATTTCCGCCATAGCGACGGGCGCGAGGAGACAGTGCCCTTCTTCGGCCTGGACACACCGAAGCTGAAGGACGTGTTCGCCCCCAGCTGCCTGAGCTGCTTCGACTACACGAACGCCGGCGCCGATCTGGTGGTGGGCTACATGGGCGCCACCTTCGGGCGCCAGTGGCTCACGGTGCGCAATGACCGCGGCGCCGAGCTGCTGGCCCTGGTGGAGGACGAACTCGACACGGCGCCGGTGACCAGCCGTGGCGACCGCCGTGCCGCGGTGCAGCAGGGCATCGAGGCGTATGACAAGGCCCTGAAGCTGCCGCGCTGGCTGGCCGAGCTGTTCGGCCTGGTGATCGGCCGCATCGGCCCGCAGGGTCTGGAGTACGGCCGCTTTTCCATCGATTCCCACTTCACCCGCAACGCTCTGTGGGTGCGCCGCAACCACCCCGCCATGGCCGATCGCCACATCCCGGCCTTCGCCCGGCGGATCATCAGCCGCTACCGGCTCCCCTCCCTGTGAGTTCCCCATCCCGCAGCAGCGGTGTTCTGCTTCATCCCACCGCCCTGCCGGGCAACGGCCCCTGCGGCAGCCTCGGAGCCGAGGCGCGGGCCTGGATCGATCTGCTCATCTCGGCGGGGATCGGGGTGTGGCAGGTGCTGCCGCTGGCCCCCACCGATGGCACCGGTTCCCCCTACAGCTCTCCGAGCGGATCGGCCCTCAACCCCTGGCTGATCGATGCCGATGACCTGCTGGCGGAAGGCCTGATCAGCGCCGACGACCACGCCGCCCTGCCCTGCACCCATGGCGGCAGGCTCGAACCGGCCCTGGCGACCCAGCGGTCGGCGGCGATCGGCGCCGCACTGGGACGGCAGTGGTCCCGCCAGAGCAGTGCCATGCGGGAGCGATTCGAGCACTGGCGCCGCAGCCAGCGGAACTGGCTCGACGACCACTGTCAGTTCATGGTGCTGCGAGCCCTGCAGGAGGGGCGGCCCTGGTGGGAGTGGCCGGGCCCGCTGGCGCAGCGACAGCAGCGGGCACTCCGGCAACTGCAGCAGCACCACGGCGACGAGCTCCTGCAGGAAGCCCTGCTGCAGTGGCAACTGCAGGAGCAGTGGGAGAGGCTGCAGCGGCGCGCCCATGCGGGCGGCCTGCGCCTGGTGGGGGATCTTCCCTTCTATGTGGCCCACGACAGCGTCGACGTCTGGTGCCGTCGCGGCCTCTTCTCGGTGCGACTGGACGGCAGCCTCAGCGAGCAGAGCGGGGTGCCGCCCGACTACTTCGCGGAGACGGGACAGCTCTGGGGCACCCCGGTGTACCACTGGTGGCGCCATCGTCTGAGCGGCTTCCGCTGGTGGCTGCAGCGCCTGGAGCGGCAGCTGGATCTGTTCGACCTGCTGCGACTCGACCATTTCCGCGCCCTGGAGGCCTACTGGAGCGTTCCGGGCGGAGCGGCCACCGCCGAGCATGGACAGTGGTGCCCCTCCCCCGGCCGCAGCCTGCTGAACCGGCTGCGACGCCTCTGCCGCAGGCAGGGACGGCTGGTGGAAGGCCAGCTGCCGCTGATCGCCGAGGACCTCGGCGTGATCACCCCAGAGGTGGAGGCCCTGCGCGACCGCTTCGCCCTGCCGGGCATGAAGATCCTTCAGTTCGCCTTCGATGGCGCCACCGACAATCCCTACCTGCCGGCCAACTTCGTGGGAGATCGCTGGGTCGTCTACACCGGCACCCACGACAACGCCACCACCCTTGGTTGGTGGCGGCAGCTTGATCCCGACAGCCGTGGGCGGGTGCGCCAGGCCGTCGGCGCGGAGGTGCACTCCCCGGGCTGGCAACTCCTGGAGCTCGCCCTGGGCTCACGGGCGGAGCTGGTGGTGGTGCCGCTCCAGGATCTGCTCGAACTGGGCGACGAGGCCCGCTTCAACACCCCCGGCACCGCCTCTGGCAACTGGAGCTGGCGCCTGGATCAGCCCGTGGCCTCCCTGCACGACAAACTGCAAGGGCTCGGCGCGATGTCGGCCCGTCACGGGCGCGGCGGCGCAGCGACCGGGTCCTGAGGCCCGGGCCTCCCGGGCCGAGCACCGGCCCCGTCGGCGGCCGTTTCGGTCGACTCTCCCGGGGACGCATCGGGCGGGGCGGAGGACCCCGCGTTCTGTCGGCGCAGCAACAGCAGACCCTGGCCGCGGCGAGCCCGCTCCAGGGGCCAGAGCTCCGGATAGGCAGCCACCACGCGGGCCCGCTCGCGCGCACCGGCGCCGGGAGACTCGGAGGGCAGCGATGGCCTGGCGGGCACGGTCTGCAGCGGCAACAACCCCTGAACCACCAGACGCTGTTGCTGGCGGTTGAGCCCGTAGATCAGCAGCAGGCAGGCCACGCCATACAGAACCGCACCCTGCAAGGTGGCGAAGAGGGCGATCGAGGTGAGCGGCACGCGCGCGGGATGGGCCTGACGGTTGCTGCGCAACCGGCGCGTGCTGGACGCCGGCAGAGCCGCTTCGAGACAACCCTGCTCAAAGGCGAGATGCTGTTCGAGCAGGGCCAGCATCGTGCGCAGGTAGGCGGGTTCGGGAAGGCGGTCGCGCCAGCCCTTCTCCAGGGCCTCCAGCACCGTGATGCTGATGCGGGTCTCCTGGGCCAGCTGACGCAGGCTCAGGCCGCGGGACTCGCGCGCCACGCGCAGGCGGCGTCCCACCTCCAGAAACGGATCGGCGCTGACCTCAGCGCGGGGGACGGCAACGGACCTGGAACGACGCAGAAAACGGCCCAGCAGTTGGTGCCCCCGACGCCTGAGGGGGGCGATGGCCGCGGCGCGAGCCTGCAGGTTCGGTGGAGGGGGCGTCACGACAGAAGGGTGTCCGTCAGATCCTGACTGGCAAGGGGCGGCATCGCCCGCGGGCGGTCTTCGTCCTCGAACGGTGAGGGCCGCCGGCCAGCCGGCGGCTGCGCGGCGAGATCAGCGAGGGCACTCAGTTCATCGGGCTGAAGGCGTCGCCAGCGCCCCTCGGGCAGCTCCCCCAGCGACCAGGGGCCGATGGCCGTGCGCTGCAGATCCAGCACCGGGTGGCCGAGCAGGGCTGCCGTGCGGCGGATCTGGCGGTTTCGCCCCTCTCCCATCTGCAGTTCCAGCAGAGCGGCCTCGCCGTCGCGCTGCAGCAGCCGCAGCCCCACCGGCTGACTGGGTTCCCCATCCAGCGGAACGCCGGCCCGCCAGCGCTGCAGGGCGGCACCATCAGGGACACCACGAACCCACACCCGGTAAGTGCGGCGATGGCCGTAGCGCGGGTGCGTCAGACGCAGGGTGAGATCGCCGTCGTTGCTGAGCAGCAACGCGCCCCGGCTGTCGGCATCGAGCCGGCCCACAGGGTGGAGTCCCTGGCCGCGGCGCAGGGGAGGGGGCAGCAGATCGAGCACCGTGGGACGGCCACGCGGATCGTGGCAAGTGCACAGCACGCCCACCGGCTTGTTGAGCAGCAGGGTGAGGGAGGGGGGCGCCGCCTGCAGGGGTCGACCGTCCACCTCGATCCTGTCGCGGGCAGCGTCGGCCTGATCGCCCAGCGAGGCGGGCTGACCGTTGACGCGCACGCGTCCCTGGCGAAGCAGTTCCTCGCCGCGCCGCCGGGAGCAGAAGCCCGCGGCCGCCATCAGTTTCTGCAGTCGTTCCCGGGCCATGGCCCCACTCTGGCCTGCAGAGGGATGGGCCGCAGCCCGTGGTCCACGGCGGCGGAACCGAGGCGCCCGCCAGCTCGCGCCTACAGAGGCCAGGAGGGAAACGGCCCGAAAAACCATGGTAGGTTTACGAAACCAAAAGGTTTCGCATCCCGGACGATGCCCATCTCCATCGCCGTCGCCACCAGCTCCAACCCGCTGGCCCCCACCGGCGATCTGCTGCGCTCCTACCTGCGTGACATCGGCCGCGTGCCGCTGCTCAGCCATGAGCAGGAGATCACCCTCGGCCGTCAGGTGCAGGAGCTGATGCAGATCGAGGAGCTGCGCGAGGAATTGCGCCTGCGCTCCGGCGGCGAGGAACCCAGCCCCGAGGTGCTCGCCGAAGCCACCGGACTGACACCGGTGCAGCTGCGTCGCCGCCTGCAGGCCGGCCGCCGCGCCAAGGAGCGCATGGTCGCCGCCAACCTGCGCCTGGTGGTGAGCGTCGCCAAGAAGTACACCCGCCGCAACATGGAGCTTCTGGATCTGATCCAGGAGGGCACGATCGGCCTGGTGCGCGGCGTCGAGAAGTTCGACCCCACCCGCGGCTACAAGTTCTCCACCTACGCCTACTGGTGGATCCGCCAGGGCATCACCCGGGCGATCGCCGAGAAGAGCCGCACGATCCGCTTGCCGATCCACATCACTGAGACGCTCAACAAACTCAAGAAGGGCCAGCGTGAGCTCAGCCAGGAGCTGGGTCGCACCCCCACCGTCAGCGAGCTCGCCCAGTTCGTCGAGCTGCCCGAGGAGGAGGTGAAGGATCTGTTGTGGCGGGCCCGCCAGCCGGTGAGCCTCGAGACGCGGATCGGCGACAGCGAGGACACCGAACTGCTCGACCTGCTCGCCTGCGATGGCGTGCGGCCTGATGAGCTCGTCGATGGCGAATGCCTCAAGGGCGACCTGCGCGCCCTGCTCGAGCAGCTGCCGGAGCTGCAGGGCAAGGTGCTGAAGATGCGCTACGGCATCGATGGCGGTGAGCCGATGAGCCTCACCTCGATCGCCCGCACCCTGGGCATGAGCCGCGACAAGACCCGCAATCTGGAGCGCCGCGCTCTCGAAGGTATCCGCAATCAGTCGCCGGTTCTCGAGGCCTACCTGGCAGCCTGAACGCTCTCCTGTCGAGCGGGTCTGCACCCCCGCGAGGTTGCCCGGCTCAGCAGGACTGAGCCGGTTTGTTTTCCTTCAGTGCCGACCGGAACGGATGGACGCCTGAGCTCAGAAGAACTCATCGAAGTTGTCGAAGTCAACGGCGCGGAAATTACCGGCCTCCACCTGCCCCATCAGCCGGATCAGCTGCACCCAGAGGGCGCCGGCGGTGGCCAGCGACAGCACGAAGGCCACCAGCAGGGCGGCACCGCCGCTGAAGCCGAACACCTGAAGGCTGCCGCCGATGAACAGGGTGACGCCCAGGATCGTGCCCAGCCAGGGCAGCACCGTTTCCGGCCGGGCCAGGGGAAGCAACGCCAGCCGATCCTGCTTCCAGCCATCCAGCCGCAGACTCACCAGCCGCGAGAAGGTCAGGCCGCAGAGCACGCCGATCGCCAGCCCGAAGGCGGCCAGTCCATAGGGAGGCTGCGTCAGGGGCGCGTACTCCAGCAGAATTTCCATGGCATCCAGGTCCCCGAATCCACCGGAGGCCTGATCGGCCATGGCCTGGGCCATGGAGATCGGCGCGGCTTCCGCCAGCACGGGGAAGGAGACAGGCAGAGCGGCAAGGGCGGCGAGCGGCAGCACGGTCAGGCGGCGGAGCGATGGGTGGCCCCGACCCTAAGAGCGGCGACCCGGACGGCGGGAGGAGAGACGGAATGGCCGCTCGCTGCGGTGCCAGGCCAGGCCCGGCGGCGGCGGCTCAGGCCGCCAGGGGATTGAGCCGGCTGAGCAGACCGGTGGCCAGGCGTCGCGGGGAGAAGCGGCTGCCGAGCAGCTGGAGCAGGGCCTGCAGGTCATCGGTGTTGAGCCGATCGTCCGCCACCAGCGACAGCAGCAGGCGCTGCCGCAGGCTGCTTCCCTCCCGGCCGAACAGCAGGCGCAGGCCGTCGCGGGCCACCGGCAGCAGATCGCCGGCCGAGCCGCTGTCGCTCTCGACCACCGCCAGCAGGTTCTCGAGGCGCTCCACCCGCAGGCGGCCCTGACGATCGAAGATCACCTCCATCAGCTTCTCGCGCATCTCGGCGGTGTCGCCGGCGAGCAGACGGCGGGCCACGTAGGGATAGGCGACGCGGATGATCCGGAACTGGGGGTTGAGCCGCATCGCCAGACCTTCCTGGGCCACCACGGCACGGATGATCAGGGCGAAACGCGACGGCACGCGGAAGGGGTAGTCGTACATCAACTCCGAGAAGCGATCGGTGATCGCCTTGAAGTTGAAATTGCCGACATTCTCGCCCAGTGTGCCACCGAGAACCTCCTCCAGAGCCGGCACGATCGGGGTGAGATCGGTGCTGGGATTGAGGAAGCCAAGGGCGACGAAATCCTTGGCCAGGGCCTCGAAGTCGCGGTTGATCAGATGCACCACCGCGCCGGTGAGGGTGAGGCGGTCCTCATTGCTGAGGGAATCCATCATGCCGAAATCGACATAGCCCACATGCCCCATGCCGTCGGTCTGCCCTGGCAGGGCGAACAGGTTGCCGGGGTGGGGATCGGCATGAAAATAGCCGAATTCCAGCAGCTGCTGGAGTCCCGCGATCACGCCGGTGCGGATCAGGGCGGTGGGATCGAGCAGATGGGATTCGAGCTCGCGGCGGCTCTGCATCTTCACCCCCTCGATCCAGGTGGTCGTCAGCACCCGGCGCGACGACAGGGAGCGCTCCACCGCGGGAACGGTCACCTGGGGGCTGGCGGCGAAGAACCCGGCGAACCGCTCGGCGTTATCGGCCTCCAGCCGGTAGTCGATCTCCTCGAACAGGGTGGAGCCGAACTCGTCGATGATCTCCCCCAGCCCGAAACCCAGATTCAGAGGCAGGAGCGGTGCCACCAGCACGGCCAGGGCGCGCAGCAGCACCAGATCGCGGCGCAGCAGGAAGGGCAGATCTGGCCGCTGGATCTTCACCGCCACCCAGTGGCCATCATGGAGCCGTGCCTTGTAGACCTGCCCGAGGCTGGCTGCCGCCACCGGATAATCCGGGAACTGGGCAAACAGACTGGCGGCCGGCGCCCCCAGTTCCTCCTGAAGGATCGCCAGCGCCTGGTCGTGGGAGAAGGGAGGCAGGTCGTCCTGCAGTTTGGTCAGCTCCTCCAGCCAGTCGCGCCGCACCAGATCCGGCCGGGTGGAGAGGGCCTGGCCCACCTTGATGAAGCACGGGCCCAGGCTGGTGAGACTGGACAGAATCCGCTGGGCCAGGCGCCGCTGCACGCGTTGATCGCGGCTGTTGCCCTGGGTGATCAGGCTCAGCGCCAGGCTGCCGAGGGTCCAGAGAATCACCAGCAGCCGCGGGATCCAGATCCAGGGGCGCAGCAGCAGCCAGCGACGATCGGCGACGGGGTAGTAGCGGAGATGGGCCCACTGTCCCTCAATGACCTGAGCCGGGCCGGGGGGTTGCCCATCCGCCGCGGCTGGAAGGCGAACGGAACCGGCGGAAGCTGGGGCCGGGCCGGCCGGAACGCTTGGGGCCACAGAAAGGACTCGGCGGGGCAGGGACAGTCCCTGCGGCTGCGCAGACTCTAGAAACCGCCTCCCTGCCGCCATGGGTCGCCTCCGGGGCCATCCGCTGCTTGCCCTGCTGCAGGCGCCGCCGCCGGCCCTGCCCCTGCACCTGCCGGCCCATGGCCGCGGCCGCGCCCTGACGCCGGAACTGGCCGCCCTGCTGCGACGCCGTCCCGGCAGCTGGGACCTGCCCGAACTGCCGGGCTTCGGGGGCCCCCTGGAGCCGGAGGGGGCCGTCGCCGACAGCCAGGCCCGCTGTGCGGCGCTGTTCGGGGCGGAGCACTGCTGGTTCGGGGTGAACGGGGCCACCGGTCTGCTGCAGGCGGCTCTGCTCGCCCTGGCCCCTCCGGGCGCGCGGGTGCTGCTGCCCCGCAACCTGCACCGCTCGCTCCTGCACGGCTGCGTGCTCGGCCAGCTGGAACCCTTGCTCTATTCGCTTCCCTTCGATCCGCTCTCCGGCCTGTGGCGACCGCCGGATCCCGCCCACCTCGAGCGCGTGCTGCAGGCGGCGCTGGCCACGGGCCCTGTGGCGGCACTGGTGCTGGTATCCCCCACGTATCAGGGCCAGGAGGCGGATCTGCCGGCGCTGATCGACCTGGCCCACCGCCACGGGCTGCCGGTGCTGGTGGATCAGGCCCACGGCCGGGGTGAGGCGGTGGCCGCCGGCGCCGAGCTGACGGTGCTCTCGCCCCAGAAGAACGCCGGGGGCCTGGCCCAGAGCGCCGCCCTGCTGGCCCAGGGAACGCGGCCGGATGCCGAGGCGATCGAACGGGCGCTGCTGTGGCTGCAGACCTCCAGCCCCAGCGCCCTGCTGCTGGCCTCCACGGCCCTGGCCCTCGAGGACCTGTGCAGCGAGAGGGGCCAGAGGCAGCGCCGACGGGCGGAGGCACGCGGCCGGCGGCTGCGGCAACGGCTGGAGACTCTGGGCTTCTCGCTGCTGGCCAACGGCGACCCGCTGCGGCTGGGGCTGCTCACAGCGCCCCTCGGTTTCTCGGGCCTGGAGGCCGATGCCTGGCTGCTGGAGCGGGGCGTGGTGGCGGAGCTGCCGGAGCCGGGCTGCCTCACCTTCCTGCTCGGCCTCGATCCCCCCGCGACCCTGGAGCGGCTGCTGCCCAGGCGGCTGGCGGAGCTGCGGATGGCCCTGGCGGCGCATCCGCTGACACCGTTCACCGCGCCGCCGCTGCCGCTGGTGGCCTCACCGGAGCGGCCGCTGGGGGAGGCCTGGCGCGCCCCGCGCCGCCGCCTGCCGCTGGGGGAGGCCGTGGGCTGCTGGGCCGCCGAGCCGCTCTGCGCATACCCCCCCGGCATTCCGCTCCTGGTGCCGGGTGAACGGATCGACGCCGCCCGCTCCGCCTGGCTGGAGAACCAGCGCCCTCTCTGGGGGGATCAGATCCCTGACGGGGTGGCGGTGGTGGACGGCGACGCTCCGCGGCGGCCTGGGCGCAGTTCGTGACAGGACGGCCGATCGGAGCGGCCACCGTGACAGGGTGGCAAGCGACGCCCCCCGCCTGCGGAGGCCATGACCTCCCTCGTCCCCCAGCCCTCTGATGCCGGCCACTCCGCCCGGCCCGGGGAGCTGCCGCGCCCGGAGCACGAGGCCTACCACTGGGATTTCGTCACGCCGGGGCTGCCGGACGGTGCCTTTGAGGACGCCCCCGGCTTCACGCCGACGCCGATGGAGCTGCGGGTGATGCTGCTGGCCCATCTGCGGCCGCGGCCCGATTCGCTGGTGTGGGACATCGGCGGCGGGACAGGTGCTCTGGCGCTGGAGATCGCCCGGCTGATGCCCTCCGGGCAGGTGCACACCCTGGAACGGGACCCGGACGCGGTGGAACTGCTGGAGCGCAACCGCCGCCGGTTCGCGATCACGAACCTGCACAGCCATCAGGGCCGTGCTCCGGCGGATCTCGATCAGCTGCCGCCACACCCCGACCGGGTGCTGCTGGAGGTGGGCCGGCCCCTGGTGGATGTGCTGCGGGCGGTGTGGCAGGCCCTGCGGCCGGAGGGGCGCCTGGTGATCAGCACCGTCAGCCTGGAGGGTCTGGTGGATGCCAGCGACACGCTCGCCCAGCTCGGCGCCCGTGACGTGCAGGTGGTGCAGGCCACCGTCCACCGCATGCAGCGGCGCGGCAGTCAGGCCAAGCTGGCCGCGGC
Organism: Synechococcus sp. CBW1004; assembly: GCF_015840715.1. Lineage (NCBI taxonomy): Bacteria > Bacillati > Cyanobacteriota > Cyanophyceae > Synechococcales > Synechococcaceae > Synechococcus > Synechococcus sp. CBW1004. The sequence goes on from NZ_CP060397.1 coordinate 1,075,490, forward strand.
TGAGCCGCTGTTCGTGATCGCAGCGGAACGCTGACCCGCTCTCCACGCTCCTCCTTGTCGTCCCGTCCCCGCGCCGCCACCTCCCTCTCCCGACTGGCCAGCGGCTGGGCCGCCGGCGGCTTCGGGGCCGTGGTGGTGCTGCTGGGCGGCTGGTGGTTCACCGTCGCGGTGGGCGTGATCGTGCATCTGGGCCTGCTGGAGTTCTTCCGCATGGCCCAGTTCAAAGGCATGCGGCCCGCCACCAAGACCACCCTGGTGGCGGTGCAGCTGCTGCTGTTCACCACCCAGGCCGCCGGCAGCCACGGCCTGCTGGCTTCCGGGGGGATGGCCGGCGATGTGGCGGCGGCGGTGCTGCCGGCCTCCGGCGCGGTGATCTGCGGCTGGCTCCTGCTGCAGCCCCGCACCGGCACGATCGCCGACATCGCCGCCTCGATCTTCGGGCTCTTCTATCTGGGCTTCCTGCCCAGCCACTGGATCAAGCTGCGCGACCTGGCCGATCCCTCACTGGCGCCCCATCTCTCCGGGGAGGTGGCACTGCTGGGACTGCCCTGGAGCTCCGGACTGGCGCTGACGCTGCTGGCCTGCTTCCTGATCGTCGCCACCGACATCGGTTCCTATGTGATCGGCCGCCGCCTCGGCCGCCATCCGCTCTCGCCGATCTCCCCGGGCAAGACGATTGAAGGAGCCCTGGGCGGGCTGGCCTGCGCCATGGCGGTGGGCGCCCTCGGCGGGCTGTGGCTGGGCTGGCGCTGGGGCGCCCTGCTGGGCGGCCTGCTCGGGGTGGTGGTGGCCCTGTTCGCCCTGGTGGGCGACCTGACCGAATCGATGATGAAGCGCGATGCCGGCCTCAAGGATTCCGGTGATGTGATCCCCGGCCACGGCGGTGTGCTCGATCGGATCGACAGCTATCTGTTCGTGCCGGCGGTGGTGTACTCGCTGGTGACGCTGGTGCTGCCGATCGTGCAGGGCGGCTGAGCCGGCTCAGAACTGCGTGGCGCTCACCGGTTGCAGCTGCAGGGACGATCCCTCAGGCATCAGCTTGTAGGTGACCTGGCGGGTGCCGCCGGTGGGGCGGGCATTGGTGTCGCCCGGCAGATAGATCGGGAAGCGGCGCACCAGGCTGGTTTCGACGACGGCGAAGCGGTCATGGCCGCGGTAGCCGCTGGAATCCCTGGAGTTCATCGCCCCCAGGCGGATCGGCAGCAGCCCACCCCGGCGGCTAACGCTCCAGGCCCACACCGCGCCGTAGCTGCCGCTACCGGCACTCTGGGTGTAGACGAACAGCTCGGGCTCGCCATCGCTGTTGAGGTCCTCGACCTCGGCCCCCATCACCGCGCCATCGATGGCCAGCCTTTTGACGGCCAGCGGCTTGCCATCGCGCTCGGCCTCCACCGTCAGCTGCTGGGTCGAGCCCTCCCCCGTCGCCTGCACCTTGAAGGTGACGCCCTGGAGCTGCAGGGTGTTCTGATACGGAGCCGCCAGCACGGCCGTCGCCATGGCGAGGACGCTGCCGCAGCCCGCCAGGACGACAGCGGAAACACGAGGGGAAAGGGGCAGGGACACCGGCGGAGCGATCCGGGAAGAACCCGCATCCTGACGGCTGAGCGGCCGCATGGCCACCCTGAAGCACGGCTCCCCGATCACGACGCACGACACCCACGGGCTGCGGTGTGCCGACAGCTGCGTGCTGCAGCCATGGCTCAGGTCGAAACCCGGGCCCGGCCCTGCAGCTCCACCACACCGTCGCCGACCCGGGCGCACGCGAACTGAATGTTGGCGTCCCGGGGCAGGCGGGCGACGTTCGCCTCGCCCTCGGGCCCCTCTGCCTCGGAGCGCAGCACCAGCCCACCCTCCTCGATGAGCAGGCGAGCGGCGCATACCAACGGCTGCTGCTGAGCAGTGGCGCCGCACAGGATCAGACGATCCCCCTCCAGGCGAAGCCCCGCCAGGGGGCTCTCACCCAGCAGCTCCTCAGCCAGCGCATCGCCCAGGGCGCTCCAGGGCGGGGTGCAGAGGCTGTGGCTCAGCCCCTCGGCGCTGAACGCCACGGTGCCCGTGATCTCGAATGGATGATCCAGCCGGAACGTCTGACTGCGCAGCAGCGCCCCCATCCGCACCTGCATCGGCGCGCTGCGCAGCTCCACCCGCTCGAAGCGCAGCTGCTGGAACACCACGCCACGGGCCTGCAGGCGCACCCCCTCGAGCCGGCCGCGCACCAGCTGCACGGCACTGCCCTCCAGCTGGATCTGCAGCTCGTCGATGGCCTCGCACTGCTGCCGCAACCACAGCTCCAGCCCCCGGGCCAGCAACCGCAGCACGGGTCCCCCGGCGCCGTCGTCGGAGCCCTGCTCGCCGCCGATGGATCCGTGAGGGAGGCCGTCACCCATACCGTCATCAGGCTGCGCAGACCTCTCTCTATCAGAGGCGAGCAGGACTGCAGGATGCTGGGTCCAGGAACCCGTTGCAGACCAGAACCGGTGGAGCCGCCTCCCCACAGCCGCACCGGCAGAGTGCCGCGCCGATGACCCCCACAGACGAAACGCTGCTCATCGTCGGCGCCGGCGTATCGGGCTGTGCCCTGGCGGCGCAGCTGCGCTGCCAGGGCTGGCGCGGGCCGATCCGGATGCTGGAGGCGGGCCGGGGCCTGGGAGGCCGGGCCGCCAGCCGCCCCGACCGTCAGGACCCAGGCTGGAGGCTGGATCACGGCGCCCCCTTCCTCAACCTGCGGGGCGCCGAACCACCAGCGCTGTTGCAGCCGCTGCTGCAGGCCGGTCGCCTCCGCTCCTGGCCGCCGCCCGCCACGGGCAACAGCGACGGCAATAGCGATGGCAATAGCGATGGCAGTGGCGACGAAAGTGGCGACGGCATCCCGGCCCTGCGACAGCTCGAAGCGGACGGCCGTCTGAGCGAGGAACCCGGGGCGCTGGCCAGCGAGGGGCGGCTTTACCGGGGATGGCCGGCGATGGGCGATCTGGCCGCGGGGATGCTCGAGCTGGCGGAGCAGGCGTGCCGGCCTGGCGGTCCGGCAGCTGGAGCCCCCGCCGTGGAGCGGCTCCATGGCCGGCGGGTGGAGAGGGTGGACAGGCGCGAGGGCCTGTGGCGCCTGGGCACCGCCGATGGCACACCGCTGGCCCAGGGCCACTGGCTGGTGCTCTCGGGAACGCTGCTGGCCCACCCACGCTGCCGGGAGCTGCTGGGCTGCGATCAGGTGCCGCTGGAGGTGGTGAACAAGCAGCTGCAGGACCCCGGGCTGACACGTGCCCTGCGCGCGATCGCCGGCCTCCGCTACGACCCGCGCCTGGCGCTGCTGCTGCGGCTCGAGGCCGACCAGGCCCGGGCCTGGCGGGCACTGCCCTTCCGGCACCTGTGGCTGAGCGCAGCGGCCAGACGGCGCTGGGGACTGGAGCGGATCGTGCTGCAGCCCCTGGCCGACGGCCGCTGTGGCGTCGTCGCCCACGCACGCCCTGCGGACCTGGTCGACTGCGGCCGCCTGGCGAGCGACCAGATCCAAGGCGGTACCCGAATCACCGCCACCACATCCAACGGCAGCGGTACAGCCACTGAAGCAGCCGCGAACGCCGACGCTGCTGCAGGCGTCGGCGGAAACCAACTCGGCGATGAGGCGGAGAGGCAGATCACGGCGCTCAGCGACGCCCTCCTGGAGGCTCTGGCTCCCTGGCTCACCCCCGCCGATCTGCCGCCCCTCGGAGGCCGTCAGCGCATGCTCTGGGGCGGAGCCTTTCCGCAGCCGCCCGGCCTGGATCCCGAGTCGATGGTCGTCACTGCATGCCGGCTGGCCCTGTGCGGCGACTTCCTTGCCGGCGAGGGCTTCGGGCGGATCGAAGGGGCCTGGCGCAGCGGCGAGTGGCTGGCGCAGCGACTCCTGCCCCTGCTCAGCGGGAGCCGCGGCTGAGCGGATCGGAGCACCGCTGAGCCCCACCCCTGAGGGGAATCGGCAACGGCGAGTGGCCCTGCCCCTGACGCACAGCGGGGCGAGCCAGCGACGCACAGGCGGCTCAGGCTCCGCCGCTCACCTCGGCGCAGCCGGGCCTGCTCGTCACAGGCCAACAGGCCTCCTAGTCGATCGGCCACTGCTCAGGCGGCGGCGGAAGGGGCAACGCCCGCAGCAGCCAGCCAGCGCTGGGCCACCAGCCCCGGCTGATCGATATGGGGCAGGTGGCCACAATCGGCCAGCTCCTCCACCCGCTCTCCCAGCAGAGCCTGGGCAGCGCGCTTGAGCGGCGGACGCAGGATGCGGTCGTCGGTGCCCCAGAGCACCTGCAGCGGCTGGTGCGGCAACGGCTCACCGCAACCGGCGAAGCCACCGGAGCGGGCGAAGGCGGCCAGGGCCCGATCCCAGCCCGGGCAGGCCAGATGCAGCGAGGCGATCTCCAGCTCCGGAGCGCCCACATCGCGGTCAGGATCGGCGAAGGCGCTGCGGCAGAGGCCACGCCGCACGCCTGGTAATGCCAGGAAGCGCGCCCCCAGGGCATCGAGCAGCGGCGGCACGGGCATGGGGCGACCGGTGAGGCCGGCCGGAGCCAGCAGGAGCAGCCGGGCGACGCGATCGGGGCAGCGCCGCGCCAGCTCCACCGCCACCGATCCGCCCATGGAGGCGCCGATCAGGCCCAGAGGCTGCTCGCCTTCCCGCTCGGCGATGGCGTCCAGCAGCAGCTCGAGATGATGCAGCACCGCGACGGGGCCGTAGGCGGTCTGGCGGGGGCGCGGGCAGAAGCCGAAGCCATACAGGTCGGGCACATAGAGGCGATACCCACCTGCCAGCAGCGGCGCCAGCCGCCGGAACTCCAGATGGGAGCTGTCAAAGCCATGGAGCAGCAGCAGCGGCGGCCCCTCACCGACGACCGCCACCGGCCAGGCGTGCGGCAGCCCAGGCAGCGGCCACCACTGCACCGCAGCCGCCAGGTCGCGTCCCTGGGGATCGAGCAGGCGTCCGGCGGCCTCCTCCAGCACGGCACGGGATCCGCTGATCTCCGTGCCGCCGTGGGGATCCACCTGGGCACCGGCAGCGCTGGGGGCGGGCTCTGCAGGTGCGCCGGGAGGTCGGGGGGGCATGGTCACGAGAGCACGCAGTCGGCGCCGGTGCTCACCAAGGCGGCCAGCAGCTCGGCGGGACCGACGGCGAACGGCAGGCGGTGCAGATCGGACCGGGGCTGGCAGGCGAAGGCGCAGACCTGCTGCAGCTCGCTGAGGCTGGCGTTGGCCAGCCCCAGCTGGGCGAGATCCCGCGGCAGATCCAGCCGCTCGAACAGCCCCAGCAGCTGGCGGCGGGCCTGGGCCGCCAGCCGGTTGCCGGCCAGCTGCTCCTCGAGCCGCAGCTGGACCAGGATGCCGAAGCCCACCTTCTCACCATGCAGGTGGCCATGGCTGGCCGGCAGCTGGGTGAGGCCGTTGTGGACGGCGTGGGCCGCCACGGTGCGACAGCTGGCGCCACCGATGCCGCCGATCAGACCGGCGCTGAGCGCGGAGGCCTCCGCCACCCGCACCCAGGCCTCGCCACCCGGCTCGGCCAGGGCCGCCTCGGCGTCGAGCAGCAGCTGGTCGCGAAGGACCCGCGCCATCTGCACGGCCATCTGCACCAGGGCATCGCCGCTGGCGCCGCTGCTCACCGACGCTTCATACCACTTGGCCATGGCATCGGCGACGCCGCTCACCAGCGTGCGAGCGGGGGCCCGGCGCACCAGTCCGTGGTCGAACACCAACAGGTCGGGGCAGCGCTTCAGGGCCACATCCCCCTGGAAGGCGCCCTCGGGGGAATAGAGATTGGCCAGAGCAGTCCAGCCCGCACAGGTGGCGGCACTGGTGGGCACCGTGACGCAGCGCAGGCCGAGGCGATCGGCCAGCAGCTTGCCGGCGTCGAGCACCTTGCCGCCCCCCGCGGCGATCACCGCATCACAGTCCTGGCGGCGGGCCTGCTCCGCGATCCGCTGCAGATCCTGCTCACAGCAGTCATGGCGGAGCTCCGCCGGGTGCACGACCAGGCCGGCCTCCCTCAGATCGGCCTCCAGTGGCGCCCGCAGAGCGGCGGTGGACGCGCTGCGGCCGAGCAACAGGGGCTGCCGGCAGAGGACGGCGATCTCGGGCAGGGCCTGTCGCCAGGCTCCCTCCCCCCGCAACACCAGCGCCGGTGCGATCTGCTGGCTGAGGGTGCCTGAACCGGCCAGGGACTCCGCCGCCAGGGCGGGCTGGGGATCACCGCTGCTGGGAACCATGCCGCCGTGCAACAAAACGAGAAGGTCCAATCTAGAAGTGCGGCGACGGCCGTCCGGGCCGGAAGGGTTCGGGGCTCGCTGAAGCCCACCCGGCACCCCGCGGCACCAGGACTGGCCGGCCTGGCGGCATCCGATGGCGGCCGCTTCGACGCCAATCAAAAGCCGGAGCGGCGGGACACCACTCCGGCAAGGAACCGACAGATTGCGGGCCGGGAGTTCAGGCGCCGGCGCCGGCCAACTCGGGCATGGAGGGCATCAGCGCCTGCTTGCGGATCACCACCTGCTTGTTGTCATCGACATCGACCAGGGCGGCATCCCCCTCACCGATGCGGCCGCTGAGGAACTCCTCGGCCAGCGAATCCTCGAGCAGACGCATCACGGCACGGCGCAACGGGCGGGCGCCGTAGCTGGGGTTGTAGCCCTCCTCAACGAGACGCTCCTTGAAGGCTTCGGTGACCGAGAGGCGAATGCCCTTCTCCTGCATGCGGGCGAAGATCTCGCGCAGCATGATCTCGGCGATCTCCTTCACCTCCTCGCGGCTGAGCTGGCGGAAGACGATGATCTCGTCGAGACGGTTGAGGAACTCGGGGCGGAAGTACTGCTTGAGCTCTTCGTTGACCAGCGACCGGATGCGGTTGTACTGAGTTTCTTCCGCGGCTTCACCGGAGAATTCGAAACCGAGGCCACCGCCACCCTTCTCGATCACCTTCGAACCGATGTTCGAGGTCATGATGATCAGGGTGTTCTTGAAGTCCACCGTGCGGCCCTTGGAATCGGTCAGGCGACCGTCTTCCAGCAGCTGCAGCAGGAGATTGAACACATCAGGGTGGGCCTTCTCGATCTCGTCGAACAGCACCACGGTGTAGGGACGACGACGCACGGCTTCTGTGAGCTGACCGCCCTCGTTGAAGCCCACGTAGCCCGGAGGCGAACCGATCAGCTTGCTGACGGTGTGGCGCTCCATGAATTCCGACATGTCGAGGCGGATCATCGCCTCCTCGCTGCCGAAGAAGTAGGTGGCCAGGGCCTTGGTGAGCTCAGTCTTGCCGACACCGGTGGGGCCGGAGAAGATGAAGCTGGCGATCGGACGGTTGGGATTCTTGAGGCCCACGCGAGCCCGGCGGATCGCCCGAGACACGGCCTTGACCGCCTCGTCCTGGCCGATCAGGCGCTGATGCAGGGTCTCCTCCATGTGCAGCAGCTTCACCGATTCCGATTCGGTGAGCTTCTGCACCGGCACACCGGTCCAGGAGGCAACGATCTGGGCGATGTCCTCCTCGGTGACGAGTGGCGTGGTGAGGCCGGGCTCGGCGCCTTCGGCGGTTCCTTCGGCGACCTGTGCCACCCCTTCGCCGCTGGGGACCTCAGCCTCGGCGGGCTGGTCGTCGCGACGGGCCTGCAGCAGGGTGCGGATCTGCTCGCGCAGCTCCACCTCCTTGTCGCGGAGGGCGCCGGCCTTGGTGAAGTCCTGATCGCGGACCGCGTCCTCCTTCTCCTTCTGCACCTCACGCAGCTGCTTGTCGATCTCCTTGGCAGCCGGGGGCAGCTTGGAGTTGAGCAGGCGTACGCGGCTGCCAGCCTCATCGATCAGGTCGATCGCCTTGTCGGGCAGGAAGCGGTCGGAGATGTAGCGATCGCCCAGGGTGGCGGCGGCGACGAGGGCCTCGTCGGCGATCTTGAGGCGGTGGTGCTGCTCGTAGCGCTCGCGCAGGCCGCGCAGGATCTCGATCGTGTCGGTGACGGAGGGTTCGCCGACCATCACCGGCTGGAAGCGGCGCTCGAGGGCGGCATCGCGTTCGATGTGCTTGCGGTACTCATCCAGGGTGGTGGCGCCGATGCACTGAAGCTCACCGCGGGCCAGGGCCGGCTTGAGGATGTTGGCGGCATCGATCGCCCCCTCGGCGGCACCGGCACCGATCAGGGTGTGCACCTCATCGATCACCAGGATGACGTTCCCGGCGGAGCGGATCTCCTCCATGATTTTCTTGAGGCGCTCCTCAAACTCACCGCGGTACTTGGTGCCGGCCACCAACAGGCCGATGTCGAGGGTGAGGACGCGCTTGTCCTCGAGGATGTCGGGCACGTCACCCGTGGTGATGCGCTGGGCCAGACCTTCGGCGATGGCGGTCTTGCCGACGCCGGGCTCGCCGATCAGCACCGGGTTGTTCTTGGTGCGGCGGCCGAGGATCTGGATCACACGGTCGATCTCGTTCTGACGGCCGACCACCGGGTCGAGCTTGGATTCGGCCGCCAGCTGGGTGAGGTTGCTGCCGAACTCATCAAGGGTGGGCGTCTTGGTGGAGCCCTTGCCGCCGCCGCCGGCCGCGACCTCGGCGGTCTCGCCGAGCATGCGGATCACCTGGGTGCGGACCTTGGCCAGGTCGACGCCGAGGTTCTCCAGCACCCGGGCGGCGACGCCCTCGCCCTCGCGGATCAGACCAAGCAGCAGGTGCTCAGTGCCGATGTAGTTGTGCCCGAGCTGGCGGGCCTCCTCCAGGGAGAGCTCCAGCACCCGTTTGGCCCGGGGGGTGAACGGGATCTCGACGGCGACGAAACCGGACCCCCGGCCGATGATCTTCTCCACCTCGACGCGGGCGTCCTTGAGGTTGACCCCCATCGACTTGAGCACCTTGGCGGCGACGCCGGTGCCCTCGCCGATCAGACCGAGCAGGATCTGCTCGGTGCCCACAAAGTTATGGCCCAGGCGGCGGGCCTCCTCCTGGGCCAACATGATCACCTTGATGGCCTTCTCGGTGAAGCGCTCAAACATGGCCGGGGCCTGGTGCAAGTTGACCCAACCTATCAGGAGTGAAGCGGTGCTGCGGGATGGGGAGGAAAACTGCAGGCGAAGCGACCAGCAAGGCCTGCGGCAACTGACGAGTGCGGCAGCGGTCAGATCAACGGAGCAACCAACTTCGGAGCGGATAGCAGTAACGAACTTCGGAAAACCGACCCGGAGCGCCGGCTGCTCCACCTCAGCCAACCTGCGGCGACAGTGGCGTGGCTGCTTCGCTGTCATCCAGCAGGTCTGACCATTGGATCAGCGCATCGCTGCCATCGCGGTAGTAACGGCGACGCCGACCGGCGGTCCGGAACCCGCAGCTGGCGTAAAGGGCCTGGGCCTCCCCGTTCCCGGCTGACACCTCGAGGGTGGCGCGTTCGGCCCCCAGCCGGCGGCCGGTGCTCAGCAGCTGCCGCAGCACCCGGCGCCCCAGGCCCTGGCGACGGCGATGCGGATCCACGGCCACCAGGGTGATGTGCAGTTCATCGAGCACCAGAGCGCCGCAGGCCATGGCCAGCAGGGCGTCAGCGCGGAGAAGCCCGACCCCGGGGCGCTGCGGCTCCTCCAGTTCGCGGCGCCACTGGGCGGCGCTCCACAACCCACCAAGGGCTGCGGCATCGAGAGCCAGGCAGGCATCGAGGTGATCCGGGCCCAGCGGGATCAACCGGTCCTGCCCATCCCCCTCCCCCCTCGGGCGGGAACCGGGGAAGGGGTTGTCAACCGGGTCGAAGCCGGACGTGGACATGGGATGACCCGGGGCGCTGATGAGGCGCCGGCAGCGGCATCGGCCAGGCGGCAGCCACGGTGTGAAGCGCTGACACACGAACCGGGCGACCCGATCGGTGCACCTCGATGTCCGGCCATCCTGCCGGGGAAGGGCTCCTTCGGGGCTCATCTCCCCGAGGCCGGGACGACGGGAGACGCGCGTCAAGCCGCCGCGGGCGAATCTCTACGATCGCTTCATCTTTTCGGATGCGGCGCTGCCATGGTCCTCTCTCCTGCCCAGCCGGCGCCGGCGGTGGACCGCCCGTTCGAGCCGGATGGCGATCCCCTCAGTCCCAATCGCAACCTGGCGCCGATCACGGCCCGGCTCGATCCCCGCGGCCGCCTCGAGGTGGGCGGCATCGCCCTGAGCGACCTGGCCCAGCGCTACGGCACACCGTTGTATGTGCTCGATGAGGCCACCCTGCGGGCCACCTGCCGCGCCTACCGCGACGCCCTGGAGCGCTTCTACCCCGGCCCGTCGCTGGCTCTGTACGCCTCGAAGGCCCATAGCTCCCTGGCGCTGACGGCCCTGGTGGCCTCCGAGGGGCTCGGCCTCGACGCCGTCTCCGCCGGCGAGCTGCTCACCGCCCTGCAGGGCGGCATGCCCGCGGAGCGGATCGTGCTGCATGGCAACAACAAGTCCCGCGAGGAGCTGGCGCTGGCGATCGACCGGGGCGTCACCGTGGTGGTCGACAACAGCCACGATCTTGAGCTGCTGGCCTCGCTGATGGAGGGCCGCCGGGAGCCGGTGCGCCTGCTGCTGCGCTTCACCCCCGGCATCGAGTGCCATACGCATGAGTACATCCGCACCGGCCATCTCGACAGCAAGTTCGGCTTCGATCCCGACCAGCTGGAGGCGGTGCTGCGGCAGCTGGCGGACTCCCCCTGGGCCCGGCTGGACGGCCTGCACGCCCACATCGGCTCCCAGATCTTCGAGCTGGAGCCCCACCGCGATCTGGCCGGCGTCATGGCCGACGCCCTCGCCCTGGCCCGCTCGCTCGGGCACCCCTGCCGCGATCTCAATGTCGGAGGCGGCCTCGGCATCCGCTACATCGCCGAGGACGATCCCCCCTCGATTCAGGAGTGGGTGCGCACCGTGGCCGAGGCCGTCGCCGGCGCCTGCCGCGAGCGGGGGCTGGAGCTGCCGCGGCTGCTGTGTGAGCCGGGACGCTCGCTGGTGGCCACTGCCGGGGTGACGCTCTATTCGGTCGGCAGCCGCAAGGAGATCGCCGGCCTGCGCACCTACATCTCCATCGACGGCGGCATGAGCGACAACCCGCGGCCGATCACCTATCAGTCGCGCTACACCGCCCTGCTGGCCGACCGCCCACTGGCGACGGGGGAGGAGACCGTCACGGTGGCCGGTAAGCACTGCGAATCCGGCGACGTGCTGCTGCGCGACATCCACCTGCCTGTGACCAGCAGCGGCGAGGTGCTGGCGGTGCTCGCCACCGGCGCCTACAACCTCTCGATGTCCTCGAACTACAACCGCATCCCGCGCCCGGCTGCGGTGCTGGTGCACGACGGACTGGCCGACCTGGTTCAGAAGCGGGAGCTGCCCGAGGATCTGCTGCGCTTCGACCAGTTGCCGGCGCGACTTCAGGCGCAGGACCACCCGGTAACTTGAGGCGGTCCAGTCCCGCTGCACGGGCGGCCTCCGGCGTCCCCCGGCGGGTTCTCCTCGCCGCCTCTCCGCCCCCTTGCCCGTGACCTGGCTGCAGACCCTGGACCTGCGCCCGCTGCTTGATCTGGCCTGCGCCACCGGACTGGGCGTGCTGCTGCTGGGGCGCATCACCGACCGGCGCACCCTCTGGCTGCTGCGGGGCTTTCTGTTCCTGGTGGCCCTGGCCTGGGTGGTGCAGCGCTACGCCGACCTGCCGCTCACCAGCAAGCTGGTCGATGCCCTGGTGCTGGCCTGCAGCCTGGCGCTGGCGATCCTCTGGCAGGGGGAACTGCGCCGGCTGATGGAACTGCTGGGCACCGGCCGCGTCGGCAACCTGTTCGCGGACCGGCGCCGCGATTCGCTGGCCTCCGGATCCGTGAGCATGCTCACCGAGGCTGCGGGTCGCCTGTCGCAGGCCCGCTGCGGCGGCCTGATCGTGCTCGACATCGGCAGTGATCTGCGACCCGAGGACTTCCTCAACCCCGGCATCCGTCTGGACGCCCGCCTGTCGGTGGATCTGCTGCTCAACCTGTTCGCCGCCGACACACCGCTCCATGACGGCGCCGTGCTGGTGCAGGAGAACCGCATCGCCGCCGCCGGCGTGATCCTGCCCCTGTCGCGCCAGGGCCTCAACCGCTACGGCACCCGCCACCTGGCCGCCCTGGGCCTGACCGAACGGCATGCCGGCTGCCTGTGCATCGTCGTCTCCGAAGAGACGGGCACCATCTCCCTGGCGCAGCAGGGGCGGCTCGAGCGGCCGATCACCAGCAGCCGCCTGCACGATCTGCTCACCGCCAGCCTGGCTCCGGGGCCGACTGGTCGTAGCCTGTCGACGGATACGCCGGATTCCCGCGGATGAGTCGCGCCCTGGCGACCACACCCCTCCCCGATCGGCTGCCGCTGCCGCCCCAGCTGGATCCGCAGCGCCTGCCCGCCCATGTGGCGCTGATCATGGATGGCAACGGCCGCTGGGCGCGCCAGCGCGGCCTGCCGCGGGTGATGGGGCATCGGGCCGGTGTCGAGACCCTCAAGCGCACCCTGCGGCTCTGCAGCGACTGGGGCATCGAAGCCCTCACCTGCTACGCCTTCTCCACCGAGAACTGGTCCCGGCCGGGGGAGGAGGTGGCCTTCCTGATGACCCTGTTCGAGCGGGTGCTGGCGCGGGAGCTGGAGGGGCTGATGAAGGAGCAGGTGCGCATCCGCTTCCTGGGCGACCTCGAACAGCTGCCGGAGGGACTTCAGAACCTGATCGCCGATGCGACCGCTCGCACATCCGCCAACGGCGGCATCCATTTCAATGTCTGCACGAACTACGGCGGCCGTCGCGAGCTGGTGCAGGCCGCCCGCCACCTGGCCGAGCGGGCCGCGGCCGGACAGCTGGATCCGGCCGCGATCGACGAGGCGCTGTTCGCCGCCGAACTGCAGACGGCCGGCGAGGGCGATCCCGATCTGCTGATCCGCACCAGCGGCGAGCGGCGCCTCAGCAACTTCCTGCTCTGGCAGCTCGCCTACGCCGAGCTGCACATCACCGACGTGCTCTGGCCCGACTTCGACGAGGCCGCGCTGCTGGCGGCCCTGCTCGATTACCAGGGGCGCCAGCGCCGCTTCGGAGGCGTCGAGGCCGCTCGCTGAGGCCCCCAGGCCCTGACGGCGAACGAAGCCGCCGCTCTCCCCCATCCTTCCGTTCCGACCGTCTTGACCGTCACCTCCGCCAGGCCCGAGCGCAGCGCCCTCACCTCAACCGCCCCGGTTGGAACCGCTGGCGCGCCCCACGGGTCGCTGACGGACCCGCTGGTGGTGCGCCACGACTGGTCGACCGCTGAGATCCAGGCGCTGCTGGAGTTGCCGCTGGTGGAGTTGCTCTGGCGCGCCCAGGCCATGCATCGCCAGGCCAATCCGGGCTATCGGGTGCAGCTGGCGTCGCTGCTCAGCGTCAAGACCGGCGGCTGCGAGGAGGACTGCGCCTACTGCCCCCAGTCAATGCATCACAGCAGTGATGTGACGGGCCGACCGGAGCTGGAGGTGGAACCGGTGCTGGCGCGGGCCCGGGCGGCGAAGGAGGCCGGCGCCCATCGCTTCTGCATGGGCTGGGCCTGGCGTGAGATCCGCGACGGCGCCCCTTTTGAGGCGATGCTGCAGATGGTGCGCGGCGTGCGCGAGCTAGGGATGGAGGCCTGTGTCACCGCCGGCATGCTCACCGACCGCCAGGCCGGGCGGCTGGCGGAGGCGGGCCTCACCGCCTACAACCACAACCTCGACACCAGCCCCGAGCACTACGACCGGATCATCAGCACCCGCACCTACCAGGAGCGCCTCGAGACGCTGGAGCGGGTGCGCCAGGCCGGCATCACGATGTGCTGCGGCGGCATCATCGGCATGGGCGAGAGCCTCACGGACCGGGCCTCGCTGCTGCAGGTGCTGGCCACGATGGAGCCCCACCCCGAGAGCGTGCCGATCAACGCCCTGGTGGCGGTGGAGGGCACGCCCCTGGAGGAGCAGGCGCCGGTGGATCCGCTGGAGCTGGTGCGCATGGTGGCCACCGCCCGCATCCTGATGCCCCACAGCCGCGTGCGCCTCAGCGCCGGACGGGAGGGCATGAACCGCGAGGCCCAGATCCTCTGCCTGCTGGCCGGGGCCGATTCGATCTTCTACGGCGACACCCTGCTCACCACCGGCAATCCCGATGTGGCCGCCGACCGGGAGCTGCTGGCGGCCGCCGGGGTGACGGCCTGGCCGGAGGAGACGGCGGACGCCTGCGCCGGCCCGCGTGAATGCCGGAGCTGAACCCCGCGGGGGTGACGCCCCTACAACAACCCGAGATGACGCCCTTGCCCCAGGAGACGGATGCAGCCCGGGCTGCCACTGCTGAGCCGGCGCCCCGAAGGCACTCCGTAGAGGCCGGCGACGCCGCTGTCGCTGCCACATCGCTCAACCGTCCTGCGGAGCTGGCTCCAGCACTGACGTCTGTCCCGGGTGAAGCAGCGGCCGAGGCAACGCCACCGTTGCGCGTGGCGGCCTTCTACCGCTTCGCCGCCATGGAGGAGCTGGTGCCCCTGCGCCTGGAGTTGCTGGAGCTGGCCGCGACGCAGCGGGTGCAGGGCACGATCCTGCTGGCGGACGAAGGGGTGAACGGCACCATCTGCGGCCCCGACACCGGTGTGATGGCGGTGCTGAGCCGCCTGCGTCGCTGCCCGGGGCTCGAACCGCTGGAGGCGAAGTTCAGCAGGGCGCCGCAGCAGGCGTTCCAGCGGCTGAAGGTGCGGCTCAAGCGCGAGATCGTGACGATGGGCTGCCCGACCGTGAACCCCTCCGAGCAGGTGGGCACCTACGTGCCGCCCGATCGATGGGATGCGCTGATCGACGATCCGGACACGCTGGTGATCGATACGCGCAACCACTACGAGGTGGCGATCGGCTCGTTCCAGGGAGCGATCGATCCCGGCACCGACAGCTTCCGGGAGTTCCCCCAGTGGGTGGAGCGCGAGCTGCGGCCCCTGGTGGCCGAGCGCCGGCCCAGGGCGATCGCGATGTTCTGCACCGGCGGCATCCGCTGCGAGAAGGCCACCGCCTATCTGCTGCAGCAGGGTTTCCGTGACGTGCACCACCTGCACGGCGGCATCCTGCGCTACCTCGAGGAGCATCCCGAAGCGGGCAGCCGCTGGCAGGGCGAATGCTTCGTGTTCGACCAGCGCGTGGCGGTGAACCACCGGCTGGAGCCTGGCGAGCATCGCCTCTGCCATGCCTGTGGCCTGCCCCTGGCGCCGGCCGATCTGAAGCACCCCGGCTACCGCGAAGGGGTGAGCTGCCACCAGTGCCTCGATCGCTTCAGCGACGCCGATCGCGAGCGCTTCGCCGAACGCCAGCGCCAGATCGAGCAGTCCCGAAAGCGGGGCGAGGTGCATGTGGGGGCGGTGATGCCGCAGCGGCCGGTGCGGCCCTGCAGCCACCGGGATGACGCCATGACAGGAGCCCCTCAGCCGGCGGAGGGGGCTTCGGGGCCTTGAACGGTTCCAGGCAGGCCACATCCGGCGGCGCGGCGATCCTCTACAGCTTCCGCCGCTGCCCTTACGCGATCCGGGCGCGACTGGCCCTGGCGGCGGCGGGACTGCAGCCCGGCCTTGATCTGGAGCTGCGCGAGGTGGCCCTGCAAGCCAAGCCTCCGGAGCTGCTGGCGATCTCCGCCAAGGGAACCGTGCCGGTGCTGGTGCTGCGGGATGCCGCTGGGACGCAGGGGACGCCAACTCTGGACACGGCAACGCAAGGCCAAGGGCGGGGCTCGGCGGCCACCGTTCTTGACGAGAGCCTGGCGATCATGCGCTGGGCTCTCGGGCAGCGCGACCCCGAGGGCTGGCTGGCGGGCTGGAGCCCCACCGAAGAGGCCGGCATGGACGCGCTGATCGCCGAGAACGACGGCCCGTTCAAGCACCATCTCGATCACTTCAAGTACGCCGGCCGCTACGGACGTGAGGGGCTGGCCGAGCAGCAGGACCATCGCGAGCGTGGCCTGGCGATCCTGCGGGACTGGAACCGGCGGCTGCAGCCCGGTGGCTGGCTGCTCGGCGATCGCCGATCGCTGGCTGACATCGCCCTGTTGCCGTTCGTGCGCCAGTTCCGGCTGGCCGATCCGGCCGGCTTCGATGCCGAACCGGACCTGGCGCCCCTGAAGACCTGGCTGCAGCGGTTTCTGGCGAGCAAAGCCCTGCTGGCGGTGATGCAGCCCCCCTGGGCGCACCGCGCTCCCTGGCGTTCGCCGGGCTGGCTCTATCACCTCGCCCTGAGCGAGGAGTGGCAGGAGGCACAGGCCGCCGGTGTCTACAGCCGCTCCACCCGTGGCCGTTCGCTGGAGGAGGTGGGCTTCCTCCATGCCAGCCACGCCCACCAGATCGCCGGCACCTACGCGCGCTTCTATGCCGATCTGCCGGCCGGGGCGGTGCGCCTGCTGACGCTCGATCCCGCCCGCCTGGCGGCGGTGGGGCTGGCCGTGATCGAAGAACCGGCTCCCGGCAGCGGCGAGCTGTTTCCGCACCTCTACGGCGCGCTGCCCATCGAGGCGGTGCTGCGCGACGAGCCCTGGCCGCCATGAACACGCCGGGCCTGCTGGAGCTGGAAGCAGAGGCCCGGCGGCGCGGCCTGCTGCTGCGCCTGCAGGTGGTGCGGCCGCTGGGATTGTTCTGGAGCCTGCGAATCGGCGTGGCCGAGAGGCGCTCCGGCGGCGAACCGACCGCAGAGGCAATGTCTGAGACGAGCGCCCAGGCGCAGCGCCCGCAGGGCGTCGGCAGCGGCGAGCGGCTGGTGCTGCTGGGCGACCTGAAGGCCTGGGCTCTGCCGAGCCCCGACGGCCTTCGCATCGACTCCCTGGAGGTGGCCGGCCGCGAGCAGGGCGAACGCGACCGCGGCGTCGGCCCGCTGATCACGGCTGCCTGCTTCGCCTGGGCGCTGGAGGCCACCCCCTGCCGCAGCGCCCGCTTCCTGGCGATCCGCGACGATGCCCGCCAGCACCGGCGCCTGGTGCGCTATTTCCAGAGGCTCGGCTTCGAACCGGTGCGGGAGCTGGGGGCCGCCGCCTGGGATCTGCCGGCACGCACGGTGTGGGGTGGAGCGGGCCTGCTGATGCGGGGCGACTGTCACGAGGTGCTGCGGCGCTGCGGCCGGCGGCTGGAGCTGGTCTGAACGCCCGGCCAGGGGGGGCCAAGACCCACCCGATCGGCGTATCCACCGGCGGCGGTGCGGCGGGCGGCCTCCGCAGCGTGAGATCCATGGGAAGGCGCAGAAAGCAGGCGACCTGACGCCATCGCAAGGGCATTCCCCCTGAGCCGACGGGCGATCCTGGTGCCTGTCAGCGACGCCGAGCGCCATGCCCCCCACGCCGCTGCTGCTCGCCGCCGCCGCTCTCTCCCTGGCCTTGATGGCGGATCTGGGGCTGGCGATTCTGCTGGGCGGCCTGGCGCGGGTGTTCGCCCGGGCACCGCGGTTGCGACAGGGGGCCGACGCCGTGGAGCACACCTCCCTGACGGTGGTGATCCCCGCCTTCAACGAAGCGGTCAACATCGAGGCCTGCCTGGCCAGCGTGCTGGGCTGTGATCCGCCGTGCGCCGACTGGCGGGTGCTGGTGGTGGATGACCGCTCCACCGACGCCACCGCCGCGCTGGCTGCCGCCACCGCCGAGCGACTGGGTAGCCCTCCGGGCCGCTTCGCCCTGCTGGACGCCGGTGCCCGGCCGGCTGGGCAGCGCTGGGTGGGCAAGAACTGGGCCTGCAGCCGGGCCATGGAGCAGGTGAGCAGCGACTGGGTGCTGTTCCTCGACGCCGACGTGCGCCTGGCGCCCGCGACCCTGCGGCGGGCCCTGGGCCAGGCAGTGGAGGAGCAGGCCGATCTGTTCAGCCTGGCGCCACGGCTCTGCTGCGGCTGTCTGGCCGAATGGATGGTGCAGCCGATCATGGCCAGCCTGCTGGGGCTGGGCTTTCCGATCGAAGCCGCCAACGACCCCGCCGATCCCACCGCCTTCGCCGCCGGGCCGTTCATGCTGTTCCGGCGCAGTGCCTATGACGCGATCGGCGGCCACCGCGCCCTGGCCGGCGAGGTGGTGGAAGACCTGGCCCTGGCACGGCGGATCAAGGGCGGCGGCCTGCGGCTGCGCTACCTGCTCGGCGTCGATGCGGTGGATCTGCGCATGTACAGCGATTTCGCCGCCCTGTGGGAGGGCTGGAGCAAGAACTGGTTCGCGGGGCTCGATCGCAGCGTCGCCAGGGCCCTGGGCGCCTCGGCCGTGGTGCTGCTGCTGTTCAGCGGCCCCTGGCTGCTCGCGGGGACAGCCGGCACAGGCCTGCTGTGGCAGCGGTTCGCCGGGCCCACCGCGCTCGACCCCGTCCCATCACCCGGCTTCCCGGCGGCGGCCACGGGGATGGGCGACGCGCTGCACACGCTGCTGCGCCATGGGCCGCGGCTGCCCGCGTGGCTGCTGCACGGCGCGTCAGGTCTTGAGGCCACGCTCCAGAGCTCTGCGGCCACCGCGACGCTGCTGCTGCGCCTGACCCTGGCGGCCGCCCTGCTCGGCATCGGCCTGCAGCTGGCCCTGCGGCTGTGGACCCGCCAGCGCTTCCAGGTGCCGCTCACCCTCTGGTGGCTGATGGGGGCCGGCGGCCTGGTGGTGGCGGCCCTGGGTCCCACGTCGGTGTGGCGCTCTCTCACCGGCCGCGGCTGGACCTGGAAGGGACGCTCACTGGCGGGCTGAGCCATCAGGAGGGAGCACTTTCCATCCATTGGCGACCAGGGGCTATCGCCGCTGGCAGCCGATCCGCGAGGGTGGACGCACCCCGCGCGTGCACCATGGCCGACACCCCCTATCTGGTTGCCCTCGCGGTGGTGGAACTCAACGGGCGCCGGGCCCTGCCCCTGGGCGGTCAATCCTGGGCGGCAGCCCAGGCGGAGACGGAACCGGGCGAGCTGGGCCGCTCCCTGGCCCTGGATCTGCTGCTGCGGCTGCTGCAGCGCAGCGAGGAGGGTGCGCTGCGGCGCCTGGCGGGCGATGACAGCCTGCTGCTGCTCGAAATGCCGCTCGAACAGATGAGTGAACGCCTGCCCCAGCTAAAGGCGACCTGGCTGGCCGGCGGCGACACCGACACCCTGCTGAACGACCTGCGCGCCCTCGCCGGCCGGCGCTGGCGGGTGACCACCGCCAAGTACGACGGGGTGAGCCTCAGCCCCCTGTCCTGAAGCCCGCCGCAACGGCTGCCGGATCAGCGCCAGCCCCACCACTCACCCCCCCCACCAGTCAAGGCACAGCCGGTCAAGGCACAGCCGGTCAAGGCACAGCCGATCAGACGCAGCAGTGCGGGGAGCTTCAGGGATTGCAGTGGGGGCAATGGCCGGGATCGGCCTGGCGCAGCCCATCGCGACGCGGCAGCTCCCGGCGCTCGTCGCAGCGCACGCAGCCATGGATCTCGGCGCGCGTCAGCGTCGTGGGCAGGCCGCACCAGCCGCAGGGAAGCCCGGGCTCGCTGGCGATCAGACCCCAGCCGGGGGCCTGGCAGCTCGGGCAGGCCGTGGCGATCCGCCGCACGAGCCGGAAGCTGAGCTGGCGGATGCTGGCCATGCGGGTGGGGTTGCAGTGGGCTCGCATGTCGGTTTCGAGCTGCACCTGCCCACTGGGCGCCGCCGCCGCTGCCGCCGCGATGGCCGCCCACAGGGCCTGGCGCTGATGGATGCCCTTGTGGATCGCCGCAGAGTCCGGGGCGATGGCACCCAGCGGGCGGACGATCAGGGCGTGGCTGGGAAATCCCACAGCGCTCAGCCAGCGCTGCAGCTCGGCACTGCCGGCCTCGCTCTCCAGTGATGCCGCCTTCAGCCGCCGCTGGGCGAAGTTGGTGCGGCGGGCCTGCAGCTGCTCGTGGATGGTGATCCCGCGCTGCTGGTCAAGGAACACCATCACCTCCATCCCCACCGGCAGCAACGGCACCGCCGGGTGGGGGCCGAAGCTGCCCTCGCTGGCGATCGCCAGGCCCGTGCCGCCATGGGCCAGAGCCAGCTCGGCCTTGGCGATGCAGGCCTCGAGGGCCGTGCCTTGCCGCGCCACCGTGCCGCAGAAGCTGCCCAGCTGATCGGTGTCGAGCTCCGGCAGGTGCAGGAGCCGAGCACCCAGACCGTGGCGCAGGGCCCGGCCGATCACCCGTTGCTTGCCGTGGCGGGTGGCCAGGGCGACGGGCCTGTCGGCGTAGGGACGGGAGGACTGCACCACGACACTCGGCGGACAGAGGCGGCCCTGGGGCTCAGGCGCTGGGCTGAACCGCCTCGGCGCCAGGGGTGCCGGCCTCAGAGGGAATCACCAGGCGCAGGAGAATCGGCGCCAGGAAGGTGGTGCCGATCACCATCAGCAGGATCGCCGCCTCCAGGGAAGGGCTGAGGATGCCGGCCTGACGGCCCAGGCCCAGGAAGATCAGGCCCACCTCGCCACGGGGCATCATCCCCAGGCCCACCACCAGACGGTTGGTGGGTTCCTTGCTGACGTAGCTCCAGCCGGCGGCGATCTTGCCGATGATCGAGGCCACCAGCAGGAAGGCCGCCACGATCAGGCCCTCCCGGTTGGCGGGGTCGAACGGATTGAGCACCGACAGATCCATGCCGGTGCCGATCAGCACGAAGAAGACGGTGGCGAACAGGGCCACCAGCGGCTTGACGGCGGCGTCGATGTCATGGGTGTGCTTGGAGGCGCTGAGGATCAGGCCGGCTGCGAAGGCGCCGAGGGCGGCCTCCAGGCCGATCGCCTGGGCGGCGAAGCAGCAGAGGGTGAGCACCACGAAGCTGGCCACGGCCACATCGCCGGGCGCCTTGAGCCGGTCCACCACCCAGTCGAAGGCGGGTGCCGCGGTGCGGCTGAGGAACAGGGCCACCGCCACGAAGGCCACGGCCGCCAGGCAGAGCTTCACCACCGGTCCGACGCTGAAGGCGCCACCGCCGACCACGGCCACCACCACCGCCAGGATGACGATGCCGAGAATGTCATCGAGCACGGCGGCACCGATCACGATCTGGCCCTCGCTGCGCTTGAGCCACTTGAGCTCCCCGAAGACGCTGGCGGTGATGCCGATCGAGGTGGCCGTCATCGCCGCGCCGGCGAACACCGCCGGGATCAGCGGCACATGGAACAGGTAGTAGAGCCCGGCCGTGCCGAGGGCGAACGGCAGCACCACACCGGTCACCGCCACCGTTCCGGCCTGAACGCCGACGGCCACCAGCTCATCGAGCTCGCTCTCCAGACCGGTGAGGAACAACAAGGCGAACAGGCCGAGCTGCGACACGGTCTGCAGGCTCGGGAAGGTCTCGTCGTACACGTGCCGCACCGCCTCGGGCGTGATGTCCGAGAGCGTGGCCACCAGGCCGGAGGCGGCGGCGCTCAGCTCCGCCTGGGCGCCGGGCGGCACGATCAGATGCAGACCGGAGACACCGATCAGCACACCGGCCACCAGTTCACCGAGGATCGTCGGCAGCTGCAGGCGCACCATCAGCTCGGCAATCGCCCGGGCGGCGATGAAGATCACCAGGAAGCGACCGACCTGGATCAGGGTTTCGGCCGTTTCCAGTTGATGGGAGCTGAACTCCATCAGCAAGGGTGGGAGGGGAGGCATCAGAAGCCTGAAAAGGTCACGGGGTTATAGGGATCCGGCCGGGTGATGTGGGGCCGTGCGGCTCAGGGGCTGGCGCGTGGGCCTGAGGAGGACGCGTCGGAGCGGGTTTCCGCCCGGGATACTGCATGGACCGCTACTGTCCGGCCGACCTCCGCAACGCGGACTGGCCCATGGCTGCGATCCGACTGCTGGAGCTGCTGATCCTTCTGGCCGCCCTGGCCGGCTTCACGGGAC
The DNA here is from genome assembly GCF_015840715.1 of Synechococcus sp. CBW1004. Lineage (NCBI taxonomy): Bacteria > Bacillati > Cyanobacteriota > Cyanophyceae > Synechococcales > Synechococcaceae > Synechococcus > Synechococcus sp. CBW1004. The sequence goes on from NZ_CP060397.1 coordinate 1,097,285, forward strand.
TGTTGCTGCGACGCAACCTGTTTCTCAAGGTGCTGGCCATGGATGTGACCGGCAGCGCCGTGGTGGCGCTGTTCGTGTTGCTGGGCGCCCGCTCCGGCCTGCGCACACCGATTCTGTCGCGCCTCGCCAACCCGGCCGATCCCGGCCTGGCGGGCGCCGATCTGGCCGATCCGATCCCCCAGGCCGTGATCCTGACCGCCATCGTCATCGGCCTGTCCATCCAGGCGCTGCTGCTGGTGGTGATCACCCAGTTGGCCCGCATCGACCCCAGCCTTGATGCGTCCAGCTTCGACCCACCCGATCGCCCATGAGCGACGCCTGGAGCCCAGGCAGCCCCCAGCTGGTGATCTGGCTGCTGGCGCCCTACCTCGCCGCCTTCACGGTGGCGCTGCTGCCGGCGCTGAGCGCCCCGCTGATTCTTCTGTGCGGGCTGGCCACCGCGCTGCTCGGGGGCTGGCTTCTGCTGGGGGGCAGCGGCCTGCAGCTGCTCCTGCTGGGACGGTACGGGGTCAGTCTCAGCGTCGATGGCCTCGCCTGCTGGTTCCTGCTGCTGGGCGGGCTGGTGTGCCTGGCGGTGTGGATGGAGGGCCGCCGGCAGGGCTGGGAGCGCACCGGCTGGCTGCTGCTGCTGGTGCTGCTGGGGGCCCTCAACACCAGCTTCCTCACCACCGATCTGGTGAGCCTCTACGTGAGCCTGGAGGTGGTCGCGATCAGTGCCTTCCTGCTGATCCTCAAGGGCCGAAGCGCCCGGGCTGACTGGATCGCCCTGCGCTATCTCCTGATCAGCAACACCGCCATGGGGCTGTATCTGATCGGTGCGGCCCTGGTGTACTCCCAGAGCGGCAGCTTCCAGTTCACCGCCCTCGCGGCCCTGCCACCAGGGGCACCCCTGGCCCTGGTGCTGGTGGGACTGCTCACCAAATCCGGCGTGTTCCTCAACGGGCTGTGGCTGCCGCGCACCCATGCGGAGGCCCCCGCCGAAGTGTCGGCTCTGCTGTCGGGCGTGGTGGTCAGTGCCGGCGCCCTGCCCTTGCTGCGGCTGGAGCAGCTCAGCCCCAGCGTGACCGCACTGCTCACCCCGATCGCCCTGGCCAGCGCCGCGCTGGGGGTGACGTACGCCCTGGTCGTCGACGATGCCAAGCGCCTGCTGGCCTGGAGCACCCTGGCGCAGATGGGGCTGGTGATCCTCTCCCCCGCGGCCGGCGGCGCGATGGCGCTCAGTCACGGCCTGGCCAAGGCGGGGCTCTTTCTCACCGCCCGCCACTGGCCGAGCCGCTCGCTGCAGGGCTGGTCAAGCAGGCCCCTGGCCTGGAGCCTGCAGCTGCCGCTGTGGCTGGGTGCCCTCTCGATCGCCGGTGTGGCACCGATGCTCGGCTTCTCCGCCAAGAAACAGCTGGAGACGGCCCTGAGCCCACCGCTGGCCTGGGCCGTGCTGCTGCTCTCGATCGGCAGCGTGGCCCTCTACACGCGTCTCTGCCGGGCGCCCTGGGACCTGACACCGCGCGCACCGTTGTCCTGGGGAGCCCTGCTGCTCAGCCTGCCGCTGCTGATCGCCGGAGTGGCCTTCAGCGCAGGACGCGTCACGGTCGATGGCCTGGTGAAGACCTTCACCGTGCTGCTCCTCGGCGTGGCCCTCGATCAGGCCCTCGAGCGGCTGCGCTGGCGCGAGAGGATGGCCCTGCCCCAGCTGGATCGCCTCCCCGACCTGCTGGGCGGCCTGGGACTGATCGGGGCCGGCCTGGTGGTGGCGATGCACAGCGGCAGATTCAGCCCCCTGCTGGCAGGGGGAGCGCTCTGATGGGGTTTCTGCTCAGTTGCCTGCTGCGGCTCCTGCTCTGGGGTCTGCTCACGGCCGACACCAGTGCCATCAACCTGCTGATCGGCCTGGCGCTGGCCCTCCTGCTGCCCCACGCCCAGGGACCGCGTCAACCGCTGGCCCCCCTGCTCAAGGCCCTCTGGCGCGCCCTGATGGCCATTCCCCTCGCCTACGGGGAGGCGCTGGCCCTGATCGGCGGCAGCGGCGAGGAGCAGGAGCGCTGGCTGGAGCAGCCGGCCAGCCCGCCGAGCCAGCGGCTGGTGATCTTCCTGGAGGTGCTGGCGATCACGCTCACGCCCTTCACGCTCGTGCTCGGCCTGAGCCGGGTGGAGGGCCGGTCGGTCTACCGCATCCACCAGCTGCGGCCGCAGCCGCGCCCGCCGCGACCCACCCCATCCATGGAGGACTGAGCCATGACCGTGTTGATCTGGGGAATGCTGCTGGCCCTGCTGATTCCGATCGCCGTGGTGTGCCGCCCCTGCAGCGTCTGGGACCGGATGGCGGCCTTCAGCAGCATCGCCTCGAAGGTGGCGCTGATCATGATGGTGGTGGGCGTGCTGCGCAACGACTGGATGCTGGGGCTGGTGGGGGCGATCAGCCTCAGCGCCGGCAATTCGGGGATGTTGCTGCTCGCCAACCTGCTGCGGGAGGTCGAGCGATGACCGCCCATCTGCAGGTCATGCAGCCTGTCATCGGCCACCTCAGCCTGCTGCTGCTGGCGGCAGGACTGCTGCTCTGGTTCTGGGGAACCTGGCCCCTGCTGGAGAGCGGCAGCTATCTCGGCAAGCTGCACAAGCTCTCGGTGGCCGACACCCTCGGCTCCACCCTGATGCTGCTGGGTCTGTTGCTACGGATCCCGGGGCAGTGGCCGCTGCTCTGCCTGGCGCTGCTGGGCCTGATGGTGTGGAACACCATTTTCGGCTACATGCTGGCGCGCTGTTCGCTCCCACCGCGGGGCGAGCCGTCAGCCGGCGTGCCCCTGTCCTCCCCAACCCTGCGTCGATGAACGAGGTGCTCCTCAACCCTGCGCTCAGCCTCGGCGGCGAACTCGATCTGCTGCTGCCGATCACGGCGCTGCTGCCGCTCACGGCGGTGCTGCTGGTGAGCCAGAGCAACCCTTATCAGACGCTCGTGCTGCGCGGCATCCTCGGCTCGGTGGCCACCCTGCTCTACGCGCTGCTCGGGGCGCCGGATGTGGCGATCACCGAGGCCCTGGTGGGCACGCTGCTCTCCACAACCCTGTATGCCGTGGCGCTGCGCTCCTCGATGGCGCTGCGGCTGGAGGACCGCCGCAGCGGCCCCGATCCGCAACCGGTGGAACGGCTCTGTCAATGGATCTCCCCCCTGCATCTGCGCCTGCGACTCGTGGAGGCCGGCGCCGACCGGGACCGCTGCCACGGATGGCTGGAGGATGGCGGGCGTCTGGTGCTGCGCCAGCGGGCGCTGCTGGAGCGGCTGCAGCGGTGCCCCGGCTATGGCCCCTGGCGTGACGCGGGCGGTGCGGTCCTGCTCGATCCGGAGATGGCGCCATGACCTGGCTGTATCTGCTGGCGGCCATCGCCCTGTTCGCCGCGCCGCTGGCCAGCCCGCTGCCGAGCGCGGCGGCCGTTCAGGAGCTGATCCGCACGCTGGCCGAGCAGACCCAGGTGCCCAACCTGGTCTCCGGCGTGATCCTGCACACCCGCCTGTTCGACACGGTGGCGGAAGTGGTGGTGTTCACCCTGGCGGCGACCGGTGTCCGCCTGGTGCTGGCCGGGCAACCCGGGCGCCAGAGGATCCGCGGTCTCGAGGACCCTCCCTCCCAGGTGCTGTGCGAACTCGGCTCCACGATCGCGGCGCTGGTGGCGGTGGAACTGGCCCTGCGCGGCCATCTGAGCCCCGGCGGCGGCTTCGCGGCCGGGGTGGCCGGCGGCACCGCGATCGGACTGCAGCTGATCAGCGGCGGCGCCGAACGCAGCGAGCGGCTGTTCGTGCGTTACCGCGCCGACCTGCTGGAGAAGGCGGCGGTGCTCGGCTTTCTGCTGGTGGCGCTGCTGGCCCTGCTGGGGATGTCCCCGGAAGGGGGCCGTTTCGGCGATCTGCTCAGCGGCGGCTGGATTCCGCTGCTCAACCTGCTGGTGGCCCTGAAGGTGACGCTGGGATCCTGGTCGATGGTGCAGCGGCTGGTGCGTCACTGCGGCCTGCTCTGAAGGCCGGCCACCAACCCAGGTTCGCAGCGCACCGCCTAAGGTTCCGCGCCAACCTTCGCCTGTAGCGATGACAACCGCATCGGCGCCGCCGCGGCGCCCGCGACTGCGGCTGCTGAACCACATCAGCACCAACAACATCAAGGGGGATCTCTTCGGCGGGGTCACGGCCGCCATCGTGGCCCTGCCCCTGGCCCTGGCCTTTGGTGTGGCCTCCGGAGCGGGTGCCGCCGCCGGTCTGTGGGGCGCCGTGCTGGTCGGCCTGTTCGCCGCTGTGTTCGGCGGGACCCCCACCCTGATCTCGGAACCCACCGGTCCGATGACGGTGGTGATGACGGCCGTGATCGCCAGCCTGACGGCCCGCCACCCGGAGAACGGGCTGGCGATGGCCTTCACGGTGGTGATGCTGGCTGGGGTGTTTCAGATCCTGTTCGGCCTGCTGAAGCTGGGCCGCTACATCACCCAGATGCCGTATACGGTGATCTCGGGCTTCATGAGCGGGATCGGCTTCATCCTGGTGATCCTGCAGATCGGCCCGTTCCTGGGACAGGCGATTCCCAAGGGCGGGGTGATGGGCACCCTCAGCGCCCTCCCCCAGCTGCTGGGCAATGCCCGGCCCACCGAGGTGCTCCTGGCGCTGATCACGCTGGCGATTCTCTGGCTCACCCCAGCGAAGGTGAAGAAAATCGCCCCACCCCAGCTGATCGCCCTGGTGATCGGCACGGTGCTGTCGCTCACCCTCCTCAGCGGCGGCGGTGAGGGTGGCGAGGGCATCCGCCGGATCGGCGAGATCGCCTCAGGGTTCCCGAAACTGCAGATTCCCACCTTCGAGGTGAGCGAACTGCGCCTGATGTTCATCGACGCCGCCGTCCTTGGCATGCTCGGTTGCATCGACGCTCTGCTGACGGCTGTGATCGCCGACAGCATCACCCGAACGGAGCACGACTCCAACAAGGAACTGATCGGTCAGGGCCTCGGCAACCTCGTGTCCGGCCTGTTCGGTGGCATCGCCGGTGCAGGCGCCACGATGGGCACGGTGGTGAACATCCAGGCGGGGGGCCGCAGCGCCCTCTCGGGCATCAGCCGGGCGCTGATCCTGATGGTGGTCATCCTGGCCGGCGGCCGGCTGGCGGCCCAGATTCCCCAGGCCGTGCTTGCCGGCATCGCCCTGAAGGTGGGTGTCGACATCGTCGACTGGGGCTTCATCAGGCGCGCCCACCGCATCTCGATCAGCGGCGCGGTGATCATGTATCTGGTGATCGCCCTAACGGTGCTGGTGGATCTGATCGTGGCGGTGGGTGTGGGTGTGTTCATCGCCAACATCCTCACCATCGACAAGATGAGCGCTCTGCAGAGCCGATCGGTGAAATCGGTGAGCACCGGCGATGGCGACCTGATGATTCCCGATGAAGAGAAGCAGATGCTGGATCAGGGCAAGGGTCAGGTGCTGCTCTTCCAGCTCAATGGCGCCATGATCTTCGGGGTGGCCAAGGCGATCGGCCGCGAACACAATGCCATCACCGATTGCAAGGCGGTGATCTTCGACCTTTCGGAGGTCTCACACCTTGGCGTCACCGCGGCCCTGGCCGTGGAGAACGCCGTCGAGGAGGCGATCGAGAAGGGTCGCCAGGTGTTTGTGGTGGGGGCCACCGGCACCACCCAGCGCCGACTCGAGAAGCTCGGCCTCTACAGCAAGCTGCCGGCGGAGCGCATCAACCTCAGCCGCCGCGATGCCCTCGAGCAGGCGGTCGCTGGCCTGGCCTGACAGTCCCGCCAGGGGGAGCGGCAGCCTGACGGCCGCAGCATCGCATCCCTGAACTCCCTGCCTCAGCTTCAGAGCGCAAGCCCCGGCCCAGCCGGGGCTTTTTTCATGCGTGCGTCCGGGACGGGTCACAGCGACAACCCAGGCACCGGCGGAAGAGACCAGAAGGGATCGATGAAAACCCATGACCTGAATCGGCGGAATTCAAGTTGCGCAGGAACATCAGGGTGTCGCCTGGGAACATCAGCAAAAGCAGGCAGTCAGAAACCCTTATTGACACCATTGGAGCTGCTGCCTGATCATCGCCCCAACACGATTGCGGCACAACCTACATTTCAGCCTCGACAGTTGAGGGTGTCTCTCGAGACCGTCAGTTCTCCCTCCATTGCATGGACCAGGAATGCAGGCAATGATGTCGGAACATCGTTTACAGCTGGCACTTGAGGTCGGGCAGGCATTGCCTGTGCACACGTTTTGGCGTGTGCATGATGGCGTTGTGCGAGCAACAGGCTGGAGTCATCGCGCCGATGTCTACACCCTGGGCATCTGGGGCCCCGGAGACATTGTGATTCCGGACCTGCTCAGCCAGAAGCCGATGGAACTTCGCGCCCTGTCAGGGGTGATGGTGCATGAATGGGTTCCCCAGCCCGATGAATGGCAGGCCTTCTCCTCCACACATAGTCAGCAGATGGGCGTGCTGCTGGAACTGACCCGCATTCGCCCGGCCGAAGCACGGTTGTTTCATCTCCTGATCTGGCTCAGCGAACGCTTCGGCTGCCAGAGCGAACAAGGCCGCTCGCTTCCACTGGAAGCCATGAATCTCACCCACCGTCAACTGGCGGAGATGGCCAGCGTGTCGCGCGTCACGGTGACCAAAGCCCTCGGCCACTTCCGGCAGCAGGGATGGCTGCAGCGAATCGGAGGACAAGAGCTGCTGACACACGACGGCATCGCCCTGCAGCAGAGATTCAGCTGAGCCGATGGCATACACCGATCAGAGAAGCAGGGATCCGCCGCAGCTCACGCCACGCCGTCGCCTTGATTTCGCCTTTCTTCATCAAGATAAAGCCAGTGTCTGAATTCATCACGCTGTTGATCAAGCAGCTCCAGTCACCAACCCTGGGTTTTCTGATCGGTGGCATTGTTGTGGCCTCCTTCGGCAGCCAGCTTGCCATCCCCGATTCGATCTACAAGTTCATCACGTTCTTCCTGCTGCTGAAAATCGGTCTCAGTGGTGGAATCGCGATTCGGAACTCCAATTTCTCCGAAATCTTTCTGCCGGCGCTCGCCGCCGTGGCACTTGGCATCTTGATCGTTCTGATCAGCCGGTACACCCTGGCGAAGCTGCCAGGCATCAAGGTGCCGGATGCCGTGGCCACGGGCGGATTGTTCGGCGCCGTCAGTGGTTCCACTCTCGCGGCGGTGCTGCCGCAGCTGGATTCCGCCAAGGTTCCCTATGAGGCCTGGACAGCTGCGCTGTATCCCTTCATGGACATTCCGGCCCTGGTCACGGCAATTGTCGTCGCCAGCCTCTACATCAGCAAGCGGAGCGGCCATGCCAGCGACACAGTCGAAATCTGGCCGATCGTGAAGGACAGCCTGCAGAGCTCGGCCGTGACAGCACTGCTGCTGGGTGTTGCCCTCGGCATTGCCACCAAACCAGAGCCTGTCTACGAGAGCTTCTTCAACCCACTCTTCCGTGGCTTCCTCTCCATCCTGATGATCATCATGGGGATGGAGGCCGCTCAACGCATGAACGAGCTGCGCAAGGTGGCCCAGTGGTTTGCGATCTACGCCTTCATCGCCCCCATCCTGCATGGCTTCCTGGCCTTCGGCCTTGGTCTCCTGATCCACAGGATCACCGGCTTCAGCATCGGTGGCGCCGTAGTGCTGGCCGTGATCGCCGCCTCCAGCTCGGACATCTCGGAACCGCCGACCCTGCGGGCCGGCATTCCATCGGCGAATCCCTCGGCCTACATCGGTGCGTCCACCGCCATCGGCACCCCTGTGGCGATCGCCATCTGCATCCCCCTCTTCATCGGAATCGCCGAGATGATGCTCGGTCGATAATCTTAAAGTCAGAACATCTCTTCAGAGGAATGAGTCATGAGTCAACAGGTCTGGAAACTGGTGATTGTTGCAGAGGAAATCCTCTCCAAGAAACTGATCAAGCTCATCAAGGAGGCCGGCGCCACCGGCTACACCGTGATGGCAGCCGGCGGAGAAGGCAACCGCAATGTGCGCTCCACCGAGGAACCAAGTGTCTCCCACACACTGTCGAACATCAAAATCGAGGTCCTCACCGGCACCCGCGAGCTGGCCGATCGGATCACCCATCACATCGAAACCAAATACTATGCGGATTACTCGATCATCACCTACATCTCTCAGGTCGAGGCCCTGCGGGACCACAAGTTCTGAGCCACAGCCCTTGCAACGCTGCTCTCCGGGCGGCTGACATTCGGGATCTCAGGAGTTGTCCTGGGATCCCATTTTTTTTGTGATGCCCCCCCGGTTCAGATGGCGTTCACGGATGCGTGAACACGGTCCCTGGCTGGATCATGCCCCCCATCCTCGAGAGAGAGGCTTAGAATCGCCGCCTCGGTGCTTGCAGACCGGCCCCGGGGCCAGCGCCAGTCCGAGAGTGATCAGGGTGGTGGATGGAGATGTGGCTCCTGATTCAGGACCCATCCATCCCGGCCCCAGTCGCTTGGAATTTCTTCTCCTGAGCCATGGACCTGTTCAGCGACAAGCGCTTTCTTGGCGCCATCCACAGCTACGAGCGGCAGCTCGCCAAGATTCTCGCCCTGTTGCTGGCGGTGGTCATCGGCTTTGCAACGGTCGAACTCCTGCTGCAGTCGGGGGTCAAGATCGTGCAGTGGCAGACCGACTGGTTTGACGGGAGTCTGATCAAATTGCTCGATCGGCTGCTGCTGATCTTCATTGCCCTTGAGGTGTTGCAGAACGTGACCGCCTACCTGCGCGATCAGGTGGTTCAGATCGAACTGGTGTTATTGACCGCCCTCACTGCCGTGGCGCGGAAAGTGATCGTGCTGCCGCCAGGAACCGACAACAAGGCCCCCCTGATGGGCGGATTCGGGTTGATCGTGGTGGGACTCGCTGCCGCCTACTGGCTGATCCGTCAGGCAGGACAGGGTGCCAATCGGCCCCAGGATTCGAACAGCAATCCATCCGAGTGATCCATAGCCATCAGCGACCGAATCCCGCCATTGATCAGCAGGGCTGATCAGGACGATTCGAGCTGCTGAGCCTGAACGGGGGGTCTGGGCACCCACGCCCCGATCTCAGTCATTAACGTTCGCCGACCCTCTCCACCAACCCCCTCCAATGCCTGCGCCACAGAAGCGCCCTTCGGGCCGCTGCGACGCACTGAGCCTGCACATGCGTGCCATTGCTCGGATCCCCCTGCTCACAGCCTGTGAGGAGATTTCCCTGGCACGCGAGGTGCAGAGGGGTCGGCAATTGCTGGAGGTGAAGGAAGAGATGACCCTGCGCTCCGGCGGATCCATCCCGAGCCTGGACGCCTGGGCACTGGAAACCGGCATGACCATCCGCGAGCTGCAGCGCTGTCTGTATCGGGCCGAACGGGCACGCAGCCGCATGGTGGTGGCCAACCTGCGTCTGGTGATCAGCATGGCGAAGCGCTACCAGCACCGGCCGGGAGATCTGGAGGATCTGATTCAGGATGGAACCATCGGTCTGATCCGGGCAGTCGAGCGGTTCGACCCCAGCCGCGGCTACCGCTTCTCCACCTACGCCACCTGGTGGATCCGCGATGGCATCGGCAGCGCCCTGATCAACCGCGGGCGCACGATCCGCCTTCCCTCCACGATGGTGGACCAGCTGCACCGGCTGCGACAGTGCCAGCAGAGTCTCGGTCAGACGCTGGGCCGTGATCCCAGCCTGGGCGAGCTGGCGGAGGCCACGGGACTGAAAGCTCTCGACATCCGGGAGGTCCTGTTCCGCGCCCAGGAGCCGCTCAGCCTCGACGCCCAGCAGGGCGCCGGCAGTGAGCTGCGCCTGGTCGAAACCCTGGCCTGCCGCCGCACCGATCCCCATGACCAGGTCACCACGACCCTGATGCAGCAGGACATCGAGCGATTGCTGGATGATCTCCCCGCGGCGGAAGCCACCCTGCTGCGCTTCCGCTATGGCCTCACCGCCGAGGCCCCGCTGAGCCTGAGCGCCACGGCAAGGCGGATGGGCATCACCCGCGACACCGCCCGCGGACTCGAGCGCCGGGCCAATGCCGCGATCCGGCAGCTGTCCCAGGGCTTCGTCGACTACCTGGAGGCCTGAGCGCCTCCTCGGGGTGGGCGGGCCGATGCACGAACCACTCGCTGCCACCCAGACGCGGGGGACGCCGACAGAGGCGGTGGAGCCCATGGCCCGGACACCCGCCGCGTTGCTGCCGGCAGCGGCCGTCCGGGCTCTCATCACTGTGGCGCCTGGCGGCTGTGTGGACACAGTCCCCGTGGCAACCCGGTGGACGCGGGCTGAAAGGCGCCAGGTTGATCGTGCCGCTTCCGTCACGGGTTCAGGGAGCAGGAGGAAAAGCGAGGAGCAGAAAAGAATCCGCTGCGATGCCTCGCAGCGGATCCAGATCTCCAGGAACAGACATGCAAGCAGGAATGAAAAGGATGTGGACCAAAACAGCACACCTGCGCATGTTGTCGCGACAACCAGAAACGAATTCCGTCTGTTCTCTCAGGCTGTCCCCGCTGCCTGGCCCTCTCCGTACGCCATGAGAGCACTGTCATTGCAGCGGCTTCATCTTGACTGGAGCATGATCAGGGCGACTGATCGCGGTCATGAGCGATGGTGCCAAAGAGGCGACCCAGCTCATGAGAGAGGGTCCCCTATGGTTGGCGCACGTCACCTCAGCAGACTCCGTGATGAGATCTCGCAATCCCTAGCCACTGGGCCGGACGTCCGGTCAGGAACACGGACAGTGGCCAGACCACAGCATTGGGGCGATTGACGCCGTTGTCTTCAGCCGCCGATGAGATGTTGACAGACAACGGAGTCAATGTGATGTGGCCTCACCGTCATCCATTCACGGCCTTTCCTGCCATGCATTCCGCCATGACAGCCAGAGATCTCCATCTGAGCCTGCAGGCCGGCGCGGCAGTGCCCTGCAATCTCAACTGGCGGATCGAAGACGGCTACCTGAGGGTCTGCAGCTGGAGCGAGCATGGGGAGGCCTGCACCTTCGGGCTATGGGGGCCGGGTGATCTGGTGATCCCCTCGTTGATTGCCGTGGCACCGTTGCAGCTCCTGGCCCTCTCCTCGGCGCGGGTGGAGGAGGCCGAACCCGAGCCTGAGGAGCGGGAAGCCTTCCTGCTCGCTCAGAGCGTGCAGACCGCCACCCTTCTGCAGTTGAGCCGCACCAGACCGGCGGAGTCACGCCTGTTTCAACTGTTGCTGTGGATCGGTGAGCGCTTCGGACGCGTCAACAGCCGTGGCGTGAGCCTGTCGTTCGACGACATGAATCTCACCCATCGTCACCTGGCGGAGATTTCGGGGCTGACCCGCGTCACCGTGACCAAGGCGATTTCGCATTTCCGCCAGCAGGGTTATCTCCGCAAGGAGGGGCCGGATGAACTGCTCCTGCGCGAGGCTCTGCCGCAGTTGCAGCGGCCGAGCAGAGGAGCACAGACGTGATGCGCTTCCATCACCCAGCAACGGGGGCCAGCGCATCGAGCAGCTGGGCAAGGTTTTCATCACACGCACCGGGCCTACCCGTTGCTGATGAACATCAGCTTCGAGGTCCAACAGGACGGGGCCGTCTGCATGATCTGCCACTCCCCGGGTGAACGGCGGGCCGCCTCAACACACAAAGCAGAACCTGGAGCGCTCGCCTCTCCATGGACCCTCAGCAGCGTCGACTCCGCGGCGACACCACCCCGAGCGCACGCAGAGCCTACAGTCGGCGGTGGAACCAAACCCCGCACGGGGTGCCATCGGTCGCGCGTTCCCCACACAGTCGGCAGAATGCTGCTGAGTCAGCACCACCGCGTCGCCAGGTTGCTGCATACTCCTGAGGCCCTCCGCGATCGGTCCTGGGAATCACGCATGAGCTACGACCCCTGGACCCGGCATGAGCAGCGATTCCCCGGGGACGCTGCGGCGGCAAGGCTGGAGGGACTGCGCTCCCATTTCGTGGAACGCTCGGCCCACTACATCGGCTTTCCCAACAGTCGGCTGATCTCCTTCGCAGAACTGGGCGAGTTCCTGCGATTCAACATTAATAACATCGGCGACCCCTTCCATCCCAATGACGGCATCAACACCTGTCATTTCGAACGTGAGGTTGTCAATTTCTGGTCCCAGCAGTTTCACCTCCACCCCGCTTCCGCCTGGGGCTACATCACCAACGGCAGCACCGAGGCGATCATGTATGGCATCGTCCAGGGCCGTGATCGACTCGAGAACCCTGTCCTCCTGTTCTCCGAGGAATCGCACTACTGTCTGCACAAAATCGCCCATCTGCTGCGGCTTCCCTATCGGGTCGTCGCCAGTCATGGCGATGGCAGCCTCGACCTGGCGTCCCTGGACGACGCCATCAGGCATCTGGATGGACGGCCCTTCATTCTCAACCTGACCCTGGGCACCACCTTTCATGGCGCCATCGAACCACCGCAGCAGGTTCTGGAGCTGCTCGAGAGCCGGCGCTGCCGAAGCTTCCACGTGCACGTCGACGCCGCCCTGTACGGACCGTTGCTGACCTGGATCGATGGGGCGCCGCTGTTCGACTTCCGCCTGCCGATCCATACGCTCTCGTTTTCAGGCCACAAGTTTCTCGGCGCACCGATTCCGTGCGGTGTGGTGCTCAGCCACAGCGACCCCGTGCGCCCCTTCGACGGCAGTGCCGAATACGTCGGGTCGCTCGACACCACCCTCGCCGGCTCTCGGGATGGCCTCTCCGCCCTGGTGCTCTGGCTGGTGATCCAGAGGGTCGGTGCGAAGGGGTTGGCCGCTCTGGCCGAGGAGTCACTGCAGCTGGCGGTCGACTTCGCCACCAGAATGGAGCGGGCCGGCATCGGCGTCACCTGCCATGACCATGGCTGCATCCTGGTCTTCAGGCGGCCGGATGAGGCGCTGGCCCGCCGCTGGCAGCTGGCCACCAGGGGGGACTTCGCCCATCTGGTCACCGTCCCCGGCGTCACCTCTGAGATGCTGGAGTCGTTTCTGCAGGAATGGATCGAAGCGATGGCCCAGGGCGTCCCGGACCTTCGCCCATCCTCACCAGGAACGGCCGAAACCACCGCCGCCGGGGGGATGCGATGACCGAGATTCAGCCACGCCGTGCTGCGTTGGCGAACCCCGCCGTGCAGGGGGTTCTATTCACCCTGGCCTGGCTGGCGGTCACCAATGTGACCATCTATTTCATCTACCTGCGTGCCGTCGAGGCGGTGAAGGAAGAGATCCGTGACGGCCTGCTGCGCAACGTCAGTGTCGCCGCCACCAGCATCGATGGCGACCGGCACAAGACGTTCACCTCCAAGGCATCAAGGCAGGACCCGGCCTACCTCGCCTTCATTGCCCATATGGAGACGCTCCGCAAGGCCTCCACGGATGTGCGCTACCTCTACACCAACATCCTCAAGGACGGCAAGGTCTACTTCATCGCCAACGGCAGTCCCCAGAACGACAACGACAAGGACGGCAAGCCGGATGAAGCGCCTCAGCTGATGGATCCGTACCCCGACGCCGGCAAGGCGCTTCAGCAAGCTCTGCAAAGCCAGAAGCCCGCCGTCGACCAGGAGCCCTACACCGATATCTGGGGAACCTTCTACAGCGCCTATGCACCGTTCAAGGATTCGCAGGGGCGCTTCGTCGGCACCCTGGGCATGGATCTTGAACTGAAGACCCTGCAGCAACGCCTCAACCCGATCGGACTGGCCGCCCAGCGGGCGGCCTTCACCTCCGGCATCCTGGCGATCCTGTTCGGCACTGCGCTCTGGTTCTTTCGCAGCCGCAACGGCATTCTCGAATCGCTGCATCACATGGCCGAAAGCAGGCTCCATCGGGTGGAGCAGGAGCGCATGCAGGAGCGCAACGCGGCAGCTGCCCAGCTGGCGATGGTGGCGGCCAGACTCGAAGGGCAGACCGTGCCGGTGAGCACTGGGGAAGCCAAAGACCAGCCTGCCGGCGAATCCCCTGTTCCCTACGCCTCCGCCCTGAAGCGCTATGCCATGGCCAGACAGGGGATGCGCTCGGAGCATGCGGAGAACTTTGATCCCGCTGCGCTGCTGCGCAGCAGCCTGCCCACCGACACGCCGCTCCAGGTGGCGCGCGATGTGCCCTCCATGGTGTGGGGCGATCCGGAGGAACTGAAGGAGATCATCCATGCCCTCTGTTTCCACCCCTTCAGCAACACGGCCCTGGGATCCCTGCGTGAACTCGACCTGGATGCCGCCCGCGAGCAGCTGAACACGCTGGATCTGGTGATGTCACTGCGCTTCGCCGACAAGGACAGCACGCTCAACGGCAGCGCACTGATCCAGGACCGTTATCACCCCGAGCATGTCTTCGATGAGGATTCCCTGCAGTTCGCCACCTGTTGCGAGCAGGTCCGGGCACTCGGCGGCAGCCTGGTGCACCGCCAGGAAAGCGAAGGAAGTGAGCTCGTGGTGCTCACCCTCCCCTTCGAGAAATTCCACGAGGAGTGACCATGGCGCAAGCGAAACAGGCCAGCGGGGACAGGGGAGCCCTGATCGCGGTGGTGGCCCTGATCCTGGCCACCGCCGTGATCCAGGCGGCCGTGGGCTTCAACACGGTGTTGTTCCCGGTGCGGCTGGAGTCGTACGGCTTCAGCAAAGGTCTGATCGGCCTCTGTCTGGCCTTCGAGATGGGGGCGGTGGTGTCGATCGTCTCCTCCATCGATCAGATCCTGGCCCGGCTCGGCCTCGTGGGCACGATGGCCCTCGCCACCGGAGTGCGGCTGGTGATGTTGCTGCTGCTCTCGGGCACCCGCAGTCTGCCGATCTGGTGTGTGGGGGTGTTCTGCTTCGGCATCGGCACCTACCTCTGTCTGATCTCCCTGCAGACCTGGGTCAACGCCGTCCCTCTCGGCAGGCTGCGCGGCCTGGTCAGCGGGTGCTACAGCTCGGCCCTCTCGCTCGGCACCGCCAGCGGCCCGATCCTGTTCAACCAGGTGGGATCGGCAGAGGGCAACCAGGCATTCCAGGCCAACATGCTGATCGTGCTGGTGGCGCTGCTGTTGATCGTTCCCTTCCTCAATCAGGCCCCGCGCATCTGCGGTCAGGGACGCCTGCGGCTGGGCTATGTGATCCGGATGGCCAAGGTGCCGATGCTCTCGTCATTCGTGGGGGGCGTCACCTTTTTCGGGCTGCCGGCGTTTCTCACCCTGTACGGCATGATGAACGGCCTGACGGTGCAGCGCGCCTCACTGCTTCTCACAGCCTTCATGCTGGGCTCGGTCAGTCTGGGACTGTTGATCTCCAGCCTATCGGATCGCATCAACCGCACTCTGCTGACGATCCTGTGCGTGCTGGTCGGCGTGATCTGTGCCGTGTATCTTCCTCTGGGCATCTACAACTACGGCATCGCCCTAAGCCTGCTGTTCGTCTGGGGCGGCGCCGCCGGCGGCATCTACGCCACGGGGCTGGCCACGGTGGCGGATCTGTTTCGGCAGGAGGACCAGGTATCGGCGAATGTGGCCTACTCGATTCTTGACAACATCGGCGGGATCTTCGGCGTGCTGCTGATCGGCCTGCTGATGGGAGCTGGCGTTTCGGATGGCATTGTGTATGTCATTGTACTCACCGCTGTGAGCTATTTCATCTACTGCCTTGCCCAGATCCTTTACAGCCCCGACCACGCCATCTGAACCGGCAGCCTTCACAACCTGACATCCCCCCACCGCTCACCCAACTGCCCGCGAATCTGTGATGCCCCCTCGAGAGCCTCGGCGATCCAGGCACCCCACCATTCTTCAGAAGCCCTGGAATGTTTCGGCACTCCTGCTGGCAGCGCTGGCGATCATGATGATGTTGATTGCCGTGGTTTCGGTGGACAAGCCGCGCAGTCGAACCGGTGATTACCTGGAGCTGGCCCGTGGCAATGATCCAGGCATGCTCCAGCGCGAGCAGAATCTCCCCAGACTGCTGAAGCGCGATCACGATGGCTACAAGATCCCCAGCGAAGGAAGCAGCGACACGCCACAGGGGGTGATGAAGCTGAGAATGGGCCTGTACGCGATGAACAACTACAACATCAATCTACAGGTTCCCTCATTTGATAGCACGGGTTACTGGTGGATGAAATGGGACGACGACCTGCAGACATACATGACCGAAAACAACCTCAAGATCTGGCGAGTGATGACGCCGATCAACCTGCTTGACATCCCCGAATCATCAGACTCTGTCTTTACACCTACCGGCAAGGACGAACCCATCCGCATGAAGGATGGAACCTGGTACATGACAGGCGCCTACAGCGGCACCTTCTTCATTGACCGCGTTGACTACAGGCATCATCCGTTCACATCCCTGAGTCTGCCCATCATGATCGAGGCCGACGACATCGTCCTCAGCAACAACAGGCTTCAGATCATTCCGGATGTGAAGGGCAGCGGCATCGGCCAGTTCATCCATGCCCACACCGGCTGGGTGAACATGGGCTGGTCTCTGGCGACCTACAAACATCACTACGACACCGATTTCGGCTTCGGCGAAGGGGCCTCCGACTACAGCCAGCTCGTGTTTGCCGTCAAATACGCCAGCAGCGCCTGGTCAGCCTTCTGGAAGGTGCTGGTCCCCCTGCTGATCGTGGTGGCGATGATCGCGGGCGCCACCAAGCTCGACACGCAACACTATGACGTCCGCCTCACCCTGCCGGTCACAGTGCTGCTGACGCTGGTCTTCATGCAGCAGGCGCAGGATGCCGACCTGCCACGCATCCCCTATCTCACCTTTCTGGACGAGGTGTATGTCGTGGCCTACATCCTCACACTGGGCTCCTTCGTGCTGATGCTCTGGGCCTGCCGTCGCTACTACAGAGCTCTCCAGATTGAAGATCCGAAGGAGCGGGCGCTCGAAATGGAAAAGCTGGACCGATCCGACGATTACTGGCCAACCTATGTCATCCTTGCCGGCATCATCTCCCTGACCTTCGCCTGGTTCACGGGCTGAATCCCTCCTCAGGAGGGAATCAGGCTGATGGCCCGGGCCAGGAGGATCAGATCCACGTCGAACACCACGATCAGCTGGGCGATCACCAGCAGGCGCGCCTCCGGGCGGATCGGTTCGACATTGGGGAAGAAGGAGAAGCTGACGGTGCAGGAGAGATAGAGATAGTCGAGAAAACCGGGTTGCCAGGGGCTCGGGGCCGCCCCATCCTCCCTCTGTTGGGCGAGCTGCTGTGCCGGAGGCGGAATCCACCAGAAGGCGCGCTGCTCGGGCTGACGGGCATCACGATCCAACCGCCAGTAGAGGTAGGTGAACAGGGCCAGCAAGGCCACGAACAGGAGAGCCGCCTGCAGCAGCAGCATCCGACCGGGCACCTGACTCTGCAGCAGGCGCATGTTCACCTCGACCAGAGCCAGCGCGAGGCTGGTCGTGAGAAGCAACGTCAACACACGTTCCTGCTGCCGCATCATGCGGCGGTGATGTGTTGTGGCGGCAAGGCTGCACATCGCCAACAGAATCCAGGTGGCCGCATACACCCCCCAGACCAGGGGGCCGTTCGGGAGCCCGCCGTGATCGCGCAGCTCTCGGTTCACCAGACCCAGGGCAGCCAGCGTCAGCAACAACAGCAGCAGAAACGGCCGCGCCTCACCGATGCGCCCTGGCGGCACCGCTGGGCGGCCGTGCTCCGGCAGGGAGAGAGGGGCAGAGGGATGGGTCATGCAGGGCAGCTTCCCGGCGGACGCCGCAGGCTGCAAGCACCGGCGGGGCCAGCAAGGCTCAGGGTTTCGGCGGAGGCTTCCTGCTGGAGGGCCGCAGGCTGCGGTGCGGTCGATGGTATTCAGGATCGGGATTGCTGGCCTGAAGCGCCGAAACGGTGCTGAGGGCAAAACCGACCAGACCGCCGGCGAAACCCAGCAGAATCAGCTGCCAGAAGGCCCGCTCCGGAGAGAGCGGCGTGGCGGTGCGCTGGATCGCCGCCTGCAGCAGCAGACCCACCGTCACCCCCAGCAGCACGCCCCCGAGCAGAGACCAGAGCACCCGGCCGCTCCTTGATCCACGGGTGGGGCGACGACGACTCATGGGATGGCCCCGGCGCCAGCCTCTTCGGCAGCAGCGGGATCGGAACCGGAGCCACCTCCCAGCCAGCGCTTCATCACGACATAGAACACCGGCACCACGAAGAGGCTGAGGAGGGTGGCGGCGAGCAGCCCACCAAACACCACAGTGCCCAGCGAGGTCTGGCTGCGGGCGCCGGCGCCGCTGGCCAGCACCAGGGGCAGGAAGCCGAACAGCGAGGAGATGGCCGTCATCACGATCGGCCGCAGACGCGACAGCGACGCCTCACGGGCGGCCTCGATGGCGGAAACCCCCTCCGCCATCCGCTGATTGGCGAGATCCACGATCAGGATGCCGTTCTTGGCGGCGAGGCCGATCAGCATCACCAGGCCCACCTGGGCGTAGATGTTCAGCACCTCACCGCGCAGGCTGAGAAACAGCAGCGCACCCAGCATGGCGGTGGGCACCGTCATCAGGATGATCAGCGGATCGCTGAGGCTCTCGTACTGCGCCGCCAGCACCAGGTACACCACGAGGATGCCCATGGCGAAGATCACGATCGCCAGCGAGCCCGCCTTGACCTCCTCGCGCGAGAGGCCGGTCCAGTCGGAGCTGATGCCTCTGACATCAAGCTTGTCGAACACCTTCTGGATGGCCGCGATCGCCTGACCGGAACTGCGGCCTGGCGAGGCCTCGCCCTCCACCTTGATCGAGCGATAGAGATTGAAGTGGGGGATCACCGCCGGCCCGGTGCTGGGCGTGACGCGGATGAATTCCGACAGGGGCACCGGCTGTCCATTGGCACTCGGCACATACAGCTCCTCGAGGCGCTGCGGGGTGGCGCGGTAGGGAGCATCCGCCTGCACATAGACACGGCGCACCTTGCCCTCCTGGAAGGTGTCATTGATGTAAGCGCCGCCGAAATTGAGGCTGAGCACCTGCATCGCCTGGGCGAAGTCGATCCCGAGGGATGCCAGTCGGGCGCGGTCGACGCTGATCTTCAGCTGCGGCGCCTCCGGGCTGAACTGGGTGAAGACCCGCTGCAGATCGGGATGGGCGTTGGCCTGCCGGATCAGGCGGCCGGCGGCCTGGAAGAACTGCGGCAGCGACAGACCGCCGCCGCTGCGATCCAGCAGCTGGAACTCGAAGCCGCCGGCCGCGCCGTAACCGGGAATCGCGGGGGGTTCGATCGTGATGACCCGAGCATCACGCAGGGTGGAGAAGCGGCGGTTGAGACGCGCCACGATCGCTTCCATCGACTGATCCGCGCTCGTTCGCTCATCCCAGTTGGTGGTGCCGAAGAAGAACAGGCCCCGATTGGGCGCATTGCCATCGAGGCTGGCCCCGCTGAACACAGCGGCGGCCTGGATCGACTTCTCCTCGCCGAGGATTTCGAGCACACGGGCATTGATGCGGCGCGTGGTCTGCTCGGAAGTCCCTTCGGGCGCCTGGACGATGCCGACGCCATAACCCTGATCCTCCACCGGCACGAAACCGGAGGGGATGGCGTTGAAGGCCACCGCCGTGAGCACGATGCCGGAGGCCAGGGTGAGCATCACCGGCCGGCGATGGCGCAGCACCCTTCCGAGGGCATCCGCATAGGCATTCTCCGCCCGGGCATAGAAGCCGTTGAAGGCGGTGAAGATCGTCGGGGTGAACCAGCCGGTGAGCACGCCGATGCCGCTGAACAGCAGCACGACCGGCGGACTGGAGAGCCCCGCGAAGGCAAGGGCCGCCGCCGCCGCGATCAACGTGCTCGGCAGCAGCAGCGGCAGGGTGGTGAAGCGTTGCAGGGCGGCACCCAGCATCCCGCCGGCGATCAGCAACCCCATGGCCGGGAGGACGCCACCACCGCTGACGAGGACGCCGTAGAGGAATCCGAGCAGGACTCCGGCGATGGCGTAGACACGTCGCGTCGGCTCCGGCCCCTGGCGCGACAGCAGCAGGGCCGACAGCATCGGCGAGAAGGTGAGAGCGTTGAAGGTGGAGATGGCGATCGAGAAGAGGATCGTTGCCGCGAACTGGCGGTAGATCGTGCCGGGCGCACCGGGAAAGAACAGCACCGGCAGGAACACGGCAAACAGCACCAGCGAGGTGGCCAGCACCGCAGCGAACAGTTCATCCATCGTGGCCCTGGCCGCCTGAACGGCGGTGAGGCCTTCGGCGCGACGGGTGGCGGTTCCCTCGATCACCGTGATCGCGTCATCCACCACCAGGCCGGTGGCCAGCACCAGACCGAACAGGGTCAGCTGGTTGAGGCTGAAGCCGAACACCTTCACGAAGGCGAAGGTGCCCACCAGTGCGACCGGGATCGCAATACCGGGCACCAGGGTCGCCTTCCAGTCCTGCAGGAACAGGAACAGGATCAGCACCACGAGCACCACCGCATCGCGCAGCGAATCGGTGACTCCTTCGATCGAGGCGCTGATGAAGTCGGTGACGTCGTAGATGCGCTGCAGCTGAATCCCCGGCGGCAGACCCTCCTGGAATTCCGCCAGCACCTCCTTCACACCCCTCGACACCTCCAGGGCATTGCTGCCGCTGAGCTGGTAGACAGCGATTCCCACCGAAGGCACGCCGCGCAGGTCGGTGGCGCTGATGTCGTAGGTCTCGCCACCCAGCTCAACCCGGCCCACATCACGCAGACGCACGACGGCACCATCCGCCGTGTTGCGAAGGATCAGGTTCTCGAAGTCCTCTTCCCTGAGCAGGCGTCCCTGCAGCTCAACGGTGAAGGTGTAGGGCTGGCCGGCGGGCGACGGCGCCCCCCCCACCCGTCCAGCGGGCACGAGGCGGTTCTGGCTCTGCAGGGCCGCCACCACATCGGCGGCGGTCAGGTTCTGCTGGGTGAGGCGATCAGGATCCAGCCAGAGGCGGATCGCCAGGCGACGATTCCCGAAATAGGAGACGTCGCCGACTCCCCGGACCCGCTTGATCTGTTCGGTGAGTCCCTGATCCAGCTGGCCGCTGAGCGTCTCGACGCTGTAGGGCCTGGCTGGATCCGTGCTGACCAGGTTGTAGACGAGGAGGATCGAATTGGAGGCCTTGCTGACGGTGACCCCGGCCTGACGGACCTCCGCTGGAAGCTGGGGTTCGGCCAGCGACACCCGGTTCTGGACGTTGACCTGGTTGATGGCACCGTCGGTGCCGCTGGCGAAGGCGATGCTGATCGCGCTGCTGCCGTCAGCGGCGCTGGTGGAGGTGATGAACTCCATGTTCTCCACCCCGTTGATCTGCTGCTCGAGCACCGTGGTGACACCCTCTTCGACGCTGATCGCGTCGGCACCGACGTAGCGGGCCCTCACCTGAACGGTGGGCGGTGCAATGTCAGGCAGGTTCTCGATCGGCAGGATCGGCAGGGCGATCAGTCCCGCGATCACGATCAGCAGGCTGCAGACCGTGGTGAGCACCGGTCTGAGGATGAAGCGGTCGGAGGCGGACATCGGCTGGGGTCCTCCTCAGCGCGCGGATGGGGCCTGCCCCGAGCCCGGGCTCGAGGCGGCGATCTGCACCGGCAGGCCATGGCGCAGGCTGAGCAGGTTGGTGCTGATCACCCGGGCGCCCGCCCCCAGACCGCTGACCACGGGGTAGCGGCCATCCTGCAACGGCCCCAGCGTCACCCGCGTCTGCAAGGCGAACAGGCTGCCGGGCGGGAGCTTGCGCAACTGCTCCAGAGGCGCCTGGCCGGGCTCACGCTCCAGCTCCTGCAGGCTGCCGACGCGCCAGACGTAGCTCTGGCCGGAGGACTGGGTGACCACCCCCACCGGCACCGACAACTGAGCGCTGCTGTCGAGGACGAGCCGGGTGCGAACCCGCAGGCCATTGCGCAGGCTGCCGCCCCGGTTGTCGTAGGTGGCCTTGACCAGCAGCACCTGGTTGCCGACGTTGACACTGGGGTCGATCGAATCGACCACGCCGCTGACCAGGGGCCGGCTGCTGCCGGGGTCCTCCAGAATCACGGTCTGCCCGGGCCGCACACTGTTGCGCAGCCGGGCCGGCACGTCGATGCGGGCGTTGAGCTCGCCGTTGCGGATCACCGTGGTGAAGGGATCGCCGGCGCGGATCACATCACCCACCTTCACGGTGACATCGCCGATCACCCCGCCAATGGGAGAGCGCAGATCACGAAAGGCAAGATCCGCCTCACGGGCCTTGAGAGTGGCGATGGACTCGATGTACGACTGGCGCAGTTCATCGCGCTGAATCGGACTGGCGGCTCCCTCGCGGGCCAGGAAGGCGAAGCGCTGATAGTTGAGCCGGTTCTTGGCCTGACGGGAGCGCAGACTCAGAACCTCGGCCTGCAGTTGCGTCTGATCCAGCACCACCAGCAGCTGACCGGGGCGCACCCGATCGCCCTGGCGCACGTTCAGGCGCTGGATGCGTCCGCCGGCCTGGGCCGCCAGCTGCACCGACTCCACCGCATCGAGGGTGCTGATGGTGACCACCTCCTGCCGGAACGCGGCCGGCCGGGCCTCAATCACGTCCACCTGCAGGGGCGCGGCCGCCTGGGGGACGGTTCGCTCGCAGCCGGCCAGCAGCGTGAGGACTGACAGGACGGCCGGCAGCGGACCGAACCGGGGAGATATCAATTCAGCGGCGCAGGAGCCACCCTTATACGCCTCTCGTTGCGGGAGCGCTGTGAACGCAACGGATCCGCAACCGGAGCGATGGCGGGCGGCGCAGCGCCCCAGGGCAGGCCCACAGCGCCCATAACAGGGCGACCAGCCCCGGGAGGCCCCACCAGGGTCGGGCCGGAAGTGCCATCCTGGGATGACCTCGCGGCGAGACCTTCCATGGGCCTGATGCACTGTCCGCTCTGCATCGGTCTGGCGGTGCTCTCGGCCCTGCGCTTCTCCGCCCACGCCTGGCTGGTCTGGCGGCGCTTCGGCCCCCTGCGGCCCTCTTCCGACGCTTCACTCGCCCTGGCATGAGCCTGTCGGCCACCTACTTCGGCGCCAATGGCTGGCTGCTGGAGTTTCAGGATCCCGATGTCTCGGGTCCGGGCCTGAGGGTGCTGGTGGATCCCTGGCTGGAGGGGCCCCTGGTGTTTCCGCCCGGACCCTGGCTGCTCAAGGCGGAACTGCGCGATCCCCTCCCGCCACCCGAGGACCTGGATCTGTTGTTGCTCAGCCAGGGGCTACCGGATCACTGCCATCCCCCCAGCCTGGCGCTGCTGCCTCCCGATCTGCCCGTGGTGGCCTCACCCACCGCCGCAGCCCGGGTCCGCAGGCTGGGCTTCAGCGCTGTCACGGCGTTGCCACCCGGCCACAGCCACCGCTGCCGCTCCCTGGCGATCACGGCCACTGCCGGAGCACCCGTGCCCCAGACGGAAAACGGCTACCTGCTGGAGCACCCCGGCGGCAGCCTCTACCTCGAACCCCACGGTTTCCTGGCCAGGGATCTGGCGCCACGCCGCCTCGATGCGGTGATCACCCCGGTGATCGACCTGGGGCTGCCCCTGGCCGGCGCCTTCGTGCGCGGCCGCCGGGTGCTGCCGGAGCTGCTGGAGTTGTTCCAGCCCACGACGGTCCTGGCCAGCACCACCGGAGGCGATGTGCGCTTCAGCGGCGTGGTCGCCGGCCTGCTGCGCGGCGAAGGCACGATTGAGGAGGCCGCGGCCACCGTCGAACAGGGAGGGGCCGGACGTGCCCGGCTGATCCATCCCATCCCAGGGGTCGCCTACTCGCTGCCTGTGGGGTGAGCGGCCAATCACTCCATGCCGGAGAAACCTCACCGCCAGAACGCTGGAGGGCATTCCGCCGATCCGGGAGCATCCGGAGCATGGATGCGGCTTGAACCGATCGGAGCACCTCCAGTCCCTTCGCTGCTCCTCACCCCGCCAGCTCCCCCTCCAGCTCGGCGATCGCCAGCCGCGTGCGCACCACGGCATCGGGGTTGAGGCTGATCGAATCGATCCCCTCCTCGACCAGGAAGCGGGCGAACTCCGGATAGTCGCTGGGAGCCTGGCCGCAGATGCCGATCTTGCGACCGCAGCGCTTGGCCGTGTGGATCGCCAGGCGGATCATCTCCTTGACGGTGGCATGGCGCTCATCGAACAACTCCGCCACCAGAGCCGAATCGCGATCGAGCCCCAGGGTGAGCTGGGTGAGGTCGTTGGAGCCGATCGAGAAGCCATCGAAGCGCTGAGCGAAGGCCTCGGCGCCGATCACATTGCTGGGCAGCTCGCACATCACATACACCTGCAGCCCGTTCTCACCGCGCACCAGGCCATGGAGGGCCATCTCCGCCAGCACCTTGTCGCCCTCCTCGGGAGTGCGGCAGAAGGGAATCATCGGGATCACGTTGGTGAGCCCCATCCGCTCACGCACCTGTTTCAACGCCCGGCACTCCAGGCCGAAGGCCTCCCGGAAGGCCGGCGCGTGATAACGGGAGGCACCGCGCCAGCCGATCATCGGGTTCTCCTCCTGCGGCTCGAACACGCGCCCACCCAGGAGATTGGCGTATTCGTTGCTCTTGAAATCGGAGAAGCGCAGAATCACCGGCCTGGGATAAAAGGCCGCCGCGATCCTGGCCATGCCCTGGGCCAGCAGATCCACGTAGTAATCAGCCGGCCGTTCATAGCCGGCGGTGAGCTCGGCGATCGCCTGGCGCTCGGCCGCATCGGCCACCCGCTCCGGCTGCAGCAGCGCCATCGGATGCACCTTGATGTGGTTGGCGATGATGAACTCCAGCCGCGCCAGGCCGACGCCATCGCAGGGGATGCGGGCGAGGTTGAAGGCCTCCTCGGGGTTGCCCACGTTCATCAGGATCTGCGTTCTTGTGGATGGCAGATCGTCGAGCCGCTGTTCACGCACTTCGAACGGCAGGATCCCGTCGTAGACGTGACCGACATCGCCGTCGCAGCAGCTGATCGTGATCGGCTGGCCGTCGGCGATGCGGCTGGTGGCCTCGCCGGTGCCGACGATCGCCGTGATGCCCATCTCGCGGGCGATGATCGCCGCGTGGCAGGTGCGGCCCCCCTGGTCAGTCACGACGCCGCGGCAGCGCCTGAGGATCGGCTCCCAGTCAGGATCGGTGCGGCGGGTGATCAGCAGGTCGCCCGGCTCGAAGCGCTGGATCTCGGAGGGGTCGGCGATCACCCTCGCCCGACCGCTGCTCACCGAAGCGCCGATCGCCCGGCCGCTGAGGATCGGCTCCTGCGCGTGGGGCTGCAGGTGCCAGCTGCGCAGCACCGCCCCCTCCTGCCGCGACTGCACGGTCTCGGGCCGCGCCTGCAGGATGAACAGCTCGCCGCTTTCGCCGTCGCGGGCCCACTCGATGTCCATCGGCGTCGGCAGGCCGCGGCGGGCGCTGTAGTGATCCTCGATCAGGCAGGCCCAGCGGGCCAGCTGCAGGGCTTCGGCGTCGCTGATCGCGTAGCGGCGCCGTTCCGCTTCGGGCACGGGCTCGTTGCGGGTGGCGCTGGCGCCGGGATGGCTGGGGTCGGCGGCCGACGCCGCTCCGTCCTCGGCATAGACCATGCGGATCGCCTTGCTGCCCAGCCGTTTGCTGAGGATCGGCGCGCAGCCCCCGGCCAGGGTGGGCTTGAAGATCAGATACTCGTCGGGATTGACGGCCCCCTGCACCACGTTCTCGCCCAGGCCATAGGCGGCCGTGAGCAGAACGGCGTCGCGGAAGCCGGTCTCGGTGTCGATGGAAAACATCACCCCCGACGCCCCCAGATCGGAGCGCACCATGCGCTGCATCCCGATCGAGAGGGCCACCTCGAAGTGATCGAAGCCGTGGATCTGCCGGTAGGAGATCGCCCGGTCGGTGAACAGCGAGGCGTAGCAGCGGCGGCAGGCGGCGATCAGGGCCGCCTCGCCGTGCACATTCAGAAACGTCTCCTGCTGGCCGGCGAAGGAGGCATCAGGCAGATCCTCGGCGGTGGCACTGGAGCGCACCGCCACGGACGGCGCCCCCAGAGCGCGGTAGGCATCCAGTATCGCCTGCTCCAGATCCGCCGGCAAGGGGGTGCTGAGCAGCAGTGAGCGGGCAGCGGCGCCGGCCGCCTGCAGGGCGGCGATGTCGTTGCCATCGAGGCCGTCGAGGATGGCGTGCAGCCGGTCGGCCAGGCCGCCGCTGCTGATCAGGTGGCGATAGGCGGCAGCCGTGGTGGCAAACCCTGTGGGCACGCGCACGCCGGCCTCATCCAGTTCGCGGATCAGCTCACCGAGGGAGGCGTTCTTGCCGCCCACATCAGCCAGATCCACCAGGCCCACCTGCTCGAAGGGCACCACCAGGAGGTCGGACGGGAGCATGACGGGCAACCGATCACTGGTCGAACTCTGGCGCTGCCGGCCTGCGCTGGCACCCCTTTGAAGCGATGCGATCGGAACCTGAGACCCTGCCGCAGCCAGCTGCCACCGGAGCCAGCGGACACTCCCGAACCGGACCCGCTCACCGCGGCAGGCCCTCCACACCCCGACCTTCACCTTGGCGCGGCAAGGTCAGTTTGGCGCGGCAAGGTCAGTCTTCAGCGTTCTCCGGTTCGCTCTCGGGCAGCAGCTGGGCCAGCAGGCCGGCGCCCATCAGCACCAGCCCCAGTCCGATCGCCAGGCCGCGGTTGGCGGCAGCAGGACCATCCAGCCAGGCGGCCGCGGCCAGGAAGGCGCCCCCGAGAAGCAACGAGGGCACCAGCACGATGCCCTTGGCGGTGCGGTTGAGGCTCATGGTCGGGCTCTCGGTCGGTCAACGCGCCATCTGGACTGGGCGCATAGGATGGATCCTGGCTCAGCGCCACCGCGGCTGTGAGCGGCGACCAGGCTGCACCACGGCCGCGGAGCGACGTCGCCACAAACCTCACGACGGAACCGAACGGGACGTAACAGAACGCGACGCAACGCGAAGCGACGGAACCGTCTCAGAGACAGGAGGCATGCTCGACGACCGGTTCCGCGAAACCGGCGGCAATCAGCCCGCGGCTGACATCGTCCGGGGCCCCCAGCTTCTGGACCCGCGCCACCAGAATGCCGTCGTGGTTGCCGATCGGGCGCAGATTGACACGGCTGCGCCGGGGAAGCTGCTGACGCAACCAGGCCAGGGCCTGATCCCGTTCGCCCTCGATCGGGGCCATGCAGGCCAGCTCGACGGTGTAGGTGCGATTGCTGTCGCCCACCTGCAGAAGGCTCGGGCTGCGCACCTGCAGCACCTCGGCCGCCGCGGCCGAGCCCGGCACGAGACCGAGCACGGCCAGCGACAGCACAAGAGACAGCAGACAGGCCGCAGCGAGGGAACGAAGGCGGGGCAGGGAGATCAGAGCTTGGCTCCGCAGCTGGGGCAGAAGAAGTGGGCACTGGCGGTGGTGGCACCACAGGAGCTGCACTGCCGCTGGGTGTCGATCGCCAGCTCCGGATGGCTGGGCAGGCCAACCATCTGGGCGTTGCTGGCACCGGGGGGGACCATCGGGTAGCAGTTCTCGTTGCGGCGAACCGCCACATCGACGAACACCGGCCCGGGGTGAGCCAGCGCTTCGGCCAGCTTCGACTGCAGATCCTCCCGGCGCTCGATGCGGACGCCCCGAACGCCGAAGGCTTCGGCCAGGGCCGGGAAATCGGGCATGCCGCCGGTCATCTCGGAATTGGAGTAGCGCTCCTCGTAGAAACTCTCCTGCCACTGGCGCACCATCCCCTGCCAGCCGTTGTTGAGCACGACCACCTTCACCGGCAGGCCGTACTGGGCAAGGGTGCCGAGCTCCTGGATGTTCATCAGGATCGAGGCATCACCGGCGACGCAGATCACCTGCGCGTCGGGAAAGGCCATCTGCACACCCATGGCGGCGGGCATGCCGAAGCCCATGGTGCCCAGACCGGCGCTGCTGATCCAGTGGCGGGGGGGATTGCGGAGGAACTGGGCGGCCCACATCTGGTGCTGGCCCACATCGGTGGTGTAGTAGGCGTCAGGGGCCAGCTCCCGCAGGGCCACGACCACCTCCTGGGGCGCGATCTCCCCCTGGGGAGCAGGCACCACGAGGGGGTAGTGCTTTTTCCAGCTCTCGATGCGCTGCAGCCAGGCCTCGGTGCGGCCGCCGGAGTCCTCACCGGCAGAGGCCGCCAGCAGGGCCTCCAGGGCCTCTTTCACATCCGCGACCACAGGCACCTCAGGCACACGGTTCTTGCCCACTTCGGCCGCATCGACGTCAATGTGAATCACGCGGGCCCGCGGGGCGAAGCTGTCGAGCCGGCCAGTGACGCGGTCGTCAAAACGGGCACCGGCGGCGATCAGCAGATCGCACTCCGTGACGGCGAAGTTGGCGTAGGCGGTGCCGTGCATGCCAAGCATGCCCACCGACAGAGCATGGTGCTCATCGAAGGCACCCTTGCCCATCAGGGTGGTGGTGACCGGCAGGCGGAAACGCTCTGCCATGGCGGCGATCGCCTCATGGGCTGCCGCGCTGATGGCACCACCGCCGACGTAAAGGAGGGGCCGGCTGGACTGACGGATGAGCTCCAGAGCGGCCTCGATCGCGGCGGCGTCAGGGGCGGGGGTGGCGCGGAAGCCGGCGGGGATGGCGGTGCCGGGCTCGACAGGCACATAGTCGAACTCCTCGACACCCACGTCCTTGGGCACATCGATCAGCACCGGGCCCGGCCGGCCGCTGGCGGCGATCAGGAAGGCCTCGGCGACGATGCGACCGATGTCGCGGGGATCACGGACCACCCAGGAATGCTTCACGATCGGCAGAGTGATGCCGAAGATGTCGGTTTCCTGGAAGGCATCCGTGCCGATGGCGGCGCGGGGCACCTGGCCGGTGATCACCACCATCGGCACCGAATCCATCTGGGCGGTGGCGATGCCGGTCACCAGGTTGGTGGCGCCGGGGCCCGACGTGCCGAAGCAGACACCCACCCTGCCGGTGGCGCGGGCGTAGGCGTCGGCTGCATGGGTGCCGCCCTGTTCATGCCGCACCAGGATGTGCTTCAGCCAGCCCCGCGCTTCGGCCTTGTGCAGCTCGTCGTAGATCGGAAGGATCGCGCCGCCGGGGTAGCCGAAGATGTGATCGACGCCATGGCGATGAAGGGCATCCATCAGGGCGTAGGCCCCACTCACCCGTTGCGGCACCGTCCGGACATCCGGCGCGGCAGCGACGGGGGCGGTGGTGGTGGCGGGATTGAGGGGGGTGAGCGTCACGGCAGGGGGAGGGACGGGAACGGCGAAGCGGTGCAGGGCTTCGGGAGCGGGACTCGGAAAAGCAGTGAAAGACTAGGCAGAACCGGGAGGATCGCCCGGATCATTCAACGGAACGACCCGACATTAGGAGGGCTCCTGCGGGCCATGACCTGACGGCGACTGGCCGCCATCGCGCGCAGGATGCGGGCCGGATCGAGCCAGGCACCCCGGTGGCGCACACCCCAGTGCAGGTGAGGGCCGGTGGTGCTGCCGGTCAGCCCCACGTGGCCGATCAGCTGGCCGCGACGCACCGGCTGGCCCCGCACCAGACGCACCGGGCCGCTCGTGTAGACACCGCCACCGGCGCTGCCGCCCAGATGGCAGTAGAGGTGCTCGTAGTCACCGGAGCGGATCACCACTCCGTTGCCGCACCCCCCATCCTCCGTTGCCGCACCCCCCATCGGAGATCACCTCCTGCACCCGACCGCTCCACCAGCTGCGCACCGGGGAGCCGAGCGGTGCGGCGATGTCGACGCCGTAGTGGGGACGCACATCACCGCCGAGAGGATGGACGCGGCTGCCGAAGCCGCTGGTGAACCCCAGGAAGGAGGGGACCGGGAACACCCCGTACAGCCAGGTGGAAGCCCTCGCTGGAGCTGAGGCGGACAGGGTGAGGGCCAGAGCCCCCGCCAGGCTCAGGGCCCTCGTCACGCCACGGCCACCCTCAGAGCAACCCGAGCGCATGCAGCGGCCCCCGTCCACTGAGCAGCTCCAGCAGGAAGGCGGAGAACCCCACCATCGCCAGGCGGCCGTTCCAGACCTCGGAACTGTTGTTCCAGCCCCAGGCCCACTTGTCCTGGGGATAGAGCTTCACCTTGGTGGGCAGCGCCGCCGCCTGATCGAGATTCACCTCCGGCCCCGCCAGGGCCTGCTGCACCAGGGTCGCCAGACCCTCGATGAACGAGGGCGTGGTGTCGAGCGCCGGCACGCGCCGGAAGTTGGTGATGCCGGCCTCAGTGGCGATCTCGCGGTACTCGATGTCGATCTCCTCGAGCGTCTCGATGTGCTCGCTCACGAAGCTGATCGGCACCACCACCAGATCCTTGACGCCGGCCTCGCCGAGTTCGTGCAGGGCGTCATCGGTATAGGGGCGGAGCCACTCGACCGGACCGACGCGGCTCTGATAGGCGAGCGTGTAGGGATTGGCGTGGCCCAGATCGGCCTGCAGCTTCTGAATGATCAGCCGCGCGCAGGCTTCGATCTCCTGCTGATAGGGATCGCCCGCCTCCTCCACGTAGCTCTTCGGCACGCCATGGGCGCTGAAGAAGACATGGGCCGAGGCCGGATCGGGGCAGGCCTGGATCTCGCGGGCGATCAGCCCGGCCATGGCGCTGATGTAACCCGGATCGTCGTGATAGCTGCGGATGCAGCGGATCGGCAGGCGGGCGAAGGCGGGATCGGCCTGACGCAGGCGCTGCAGCTCACGGAAGCTTGAGCCGCTGGTGCTGATCGAGAAGTGGGGATAGAGGGGGAGCACCACGACCTCCTCGACGCCATCGGCCTTGATATCGGAGACGGCCGACTCGGTGAACGGATGCCAGTAGCGCATCGCCACATAGGAGGTGGCCTCGATGCCGCGCTGCCGGAGGGTGCTCTGCAGCTCGCGGGCCTGCTGTTCGGTGATGCGACGCAGCGGCGAGCCGCCGCCGATGGAGCGGTAGGCCTCCTGCGACTTGCCGCTGCGCAGAGTGCTGATCAGCCAGGCCAGCGGCTTCTGCAGCGCCGGCACCGGCAGCCGGATGATCTCCGGATCGGAGAACAGGTTGTACAGGAACGGCCCGACATCCTGGATCCGTTCGGGGCCACCGAGGTTCAGCAGCAGCACGCCGACCCTGGCCATGCCCGAGTGTTCAGTAAGGAAGGCCAGAGCGTAACGCCACTGCCGCTTGGGCTGGCGTTCAGGCAGGAGGCCAGCCGGCACGGGTGCGGCCGCCCCGTCCGGCCTTCCGGACTGCGGCATGACAGCGGCTGGCAGGCCGATCACCCGGCTTCACCGAGCGGGGTGCGGCGCTGCGGCCCCACCGACGACGGACCTGCTGCGCCCTGGGGACGTGCGCTGACCCTGGCGGAACGGGAACGACACCGATAGGGTCCGGCCGCAGCGCCGACGGGCGACGGCCCGAAGCCTCCTGAACGCCAGCCCCCACGCCCCTGCTGCGCCCCAGGCGGAGAGCGGCAGGCCGCAGCCGCCGCTGACGGAACTGCTGCGCCAACGCAACCAGCAGCTGGCCGGATCCGGCTGCCGGCTGCGCCTCGAGCAGCGCGGCCGGAGTCTGGTGCTGCGCGGACCGCTGCCCCGGCCCGACGGGGAGCCCGGGATGGCGGTCCAGCGCCTCAGCCTGGGCCTGGACGCCAGCCCCGAGGAGCTGGAACGGGCGCTGCAACGGCTGCAGGAGGTGCAGCAGGAGCTGGAGGAGGGCCGCTTCGCCTGGAGCCGCTGGCGGCGGCGCCAGGGCCGCGGCGACGGCGCAGCGCGACCCTCCACGGACGCTGTCGACCCTTCCTGCGGTCCTGCGCGATGGCGGCAGGTCTCCCCACGGCCGGCGGCCGGGATCCGGAACAGCGATGACGACGAACCTCTGCAGGGGGCCCTGGCCGCCTTTGAGCGAGCCTTCTTCGCCGATCCGCGCCGCCGCCGTCTTCCGGCTGGCAGCCGCAGCACCTGGCGCGGCGCCTATCAGCCCTATCTGCGCCGCCTGCAGCAGCTGGCCGGCGATGGCCCGCCCACGCGGGAGCTGCTGGAGCGGACCCTCGAGAGCTACGAGCTGGCCAGCCGCAGCCGCCAGCAGTGCGGCATCGCCCTGGGGGCCCTGGCCCGCCATCTGCAGCTGGAGCTTCCGCCGGACTGGCGCGACCGCTGCGGCGGCTATGGCCTCCATCGGGCCCGCTTCCGGCAGCTGCCCAGCGACGCCCGCATCCTGGACCTCGTCCTGCAGATCCCGAACCCGGCCTGGCGACTGGCCTATGGCCTGATGGCCACCTACGGCCTGCGCAACCACGAGGTGTTCTTCTGCGACTGCTCCGGCCTGGGCCGCGGTGGTGACCGGGTGCTGCGGGTGCTGCCCACCAGCAAGACCGGCGAGCACCAGGTGTGGCCCTTCCTGCCGGAATGGGTGGAGCACTTCGGGCTGGAGCGCCTCGGGGACGATCCCGGCGCCCTGCCGGCCGTCACCACGGACCTGCGGCGGGTGAGCCTCAAGCAGGTGGGGCAGCGGGTGGCGGAGCAGTTCCGCCGCTATGGCCTGCCGATCACCCCCTACGACCTGCGCCATGCCTGGGCGGTACGCACGATCCACATCGGCCTGCCCGACACCGTCGCGGCGCGGATGATGGGGCACTCGGTGACCATTCACACCCGCACCTACCACCACTGGATCACCCGCCGCGACCAGCAGCAGGCCGTCGATGCAGCCCTCTCACGGCTGCGCAGCGCCTGAGCCGTCGAGTCGGGAGCGGCCCCTACCTGCTGCGCTGAGCCACAGCCGGAGGCCGACGCGCCCAGGCGATGGCCACAGCTGACCACCCTGCCCGCTCGCAACGCGCGGATGGCTGGGCCGGGCACCAGGCCAGGACGGGCGCAGGGGCCCCAGCATGCGATCCCAACGACCAGAGTGAACACCCGACCCGCGCCCCGGCCCGTGCCCGAAGCCAGCTCCACCCCTGCGATCCCTGAGAGCGCTCCCGCGACGGAGCTTGATCAGCAGGCTCGCGAACTCGGCATGGGCGGCGATCTGGCACCGGAGCGCGACGCCGAGGCCTACCGCCGCCGCATGCAGCGCCGCCAGGAGGTGCAGCGCCAGCGGGTCGGCGAGCGCAATGTCGAGAAGGGGCTGGTGCTGGTGTTCACCGGCGAGGGCAAGGGCAAGACCACCGCAGCCCTGGGCCTGGTGCTGCGCACCCTCGGCCACGGCGAGAGTGTGGCGGTGGTGCAGTTCATCAAGGGCGGCTGGCAGCCGGGCGAGGCCATGGCGCTGGAGCTCTTCGGCGACGCCCTGCACTGGCATGCCCTCGGCGAGGGCTTCACCTGGGAGACCCAGGATCGGGACCGGGACCGGGCCCTGGTGCAGCAGGCCTGGGAGCGCTCCCTGAGCTATCTGGAGGACGCCGGCCGCAAGCTGGTGGTGCTCGATGAGGTGAACGTGGCGATGAAGCTCGGCTACCTCGATCCACAGCAGGTGCTCGAAGGTCTGGAGCGTCGCCCGGCCCTGACTCACGTGGCCCTCACCGGTCGCGGTGCCCCGCCGCCCCTGCTGGAGCGGGCCGATCTGGTCACCGAGATGAAGCTGGTGCGCCACCCGTTCCGCGAGCAGGGGGTGAAGGCCCAGGCCGGCATCGAGTTCTGAGGCGATGACGCGTTCTGAGGCGGCATCGACGCTCCAGGCGGGATCCGGCTGCGGCTGGTCGGCTGACCCGGCCACTGGGGAACGCTCCGCAGGTGAGCGCACGAACCCTTGCTACTGTTCGCCGGATCGAAGACCCTGATGGCTTACCGGCGCGTCCTGCTCAAGCTCAGCGGTGAGGCTCTGATGGGGGAGCAGGGATACGGCATCGATCCCGCCATCGTCCAGTCGGTCGCCCGCGATGTCGCCGAAGTGGTGGCGGATGGCACCCAGCTCGCGATCGTGGTGGGCGGCGGCAACATCTTCCGCGGCCTGAAGGGCAGCGCCGCCGGCATGGACCGCGCCACCGCCGACTACGTCGGCATGCTCGCCACGGTGATGAACGCCATCACCCTGCAGGACGGCCTGGAACGCTCCGGCGTGCCGACCCGGGTGCAGAGCGCCATCTCGATGCAGGAGGTGGCCGAGCCCTACATCCGCCGGAGGGCGATCCGCCACATGGAAAAAGGAAGGGTGGTGATCTTCGCAGCCGGCACCGGCAACCCCTTCTTCACCACCGACACCACCGCCGCCCTGCGTGCCGCCGAGATCGGCGCCGACGTGGTGTTCAAGGCGACCAAGGTCGATGGCGTCTATGACAAGGACCCCAACAAGCACGCCGACGCCGTGCGCTACGAGCGCCTCTCGTTCCTTGAAGTGCTGAGCGGCGAACTGGAGGTGATGGACAGCACCGCCATCGCCCTGTGCAAGGACAACGCCATCCCGATCGTCGTCTTCGACCTGTTCGGTGCCGGCAACATCGGCCGCGCGGTGCGCGGCGAGCCGATCGGCACCAGCATCGTGCCCGCCGCCTGAGGTTATCGCCTGCCGGTGGCCCTCTCGGCTCCACCGGTACGATCCGCACCCGGCAGCGCCCCACGCCAACGGGGCGCCCAGTCGACGGCCCATCCGCCAACCCCTGCAACACCCATGGATCTCGAAGCCAGCATGCGCAAGTCGGTGGAAGCCACCCAGCGCACCTTCAACACGATCCGCACCGGCCGGGCCAACCCTTCGCTGCTCGATCGCATCAGCGTGGAGTATTACGGCGCCGAGACCCAGCTCAAGGCCCTGGCCACCCTCTCGACCCCCGATTCGCAGACGATCCAGATCCAGCCGTTCGACCGGGGCTCGCTGGCCCTGATCGAGAAGGCGATCTCGATGAGCGACCTGGGCATCACCTGCAACAACGACGGCAAGGTGATCCGCATCAACATCCCGCCGCTCACCGAAGACCGCCGCAAGGATCTGTGCAAGCTGGCGGCCAAGTATGCCGAAGAGGGCAAGGTGGCCCTGCGCAACATCCGCCGCGACGGCATCGACAAGGTCAAGAAACAGGAGAAGGACGGCGAGCTCTCCGAAGACCAGAGCCGCGACGAGCAGGACAAGATCCAGAAGCTGACCGACCGCTTCATCGCCGAGGTGGAGAAGCACCTGGCTGAAAAGGAGGCGGACATTCTCAAGGTCTGAATCCCGGGCGGATGGACCGGGAGCCCCTTGGCCCCGGTTCAACCCGGGGCGGTCTCGGGCAGGCGATGAACGCGTGGGAGCCAGCGCCATCGGACAGGCGCCTGGAGCGATCGACGGGATGGGATCCTGCAGCCAGATCGGTGCAAGGGGTGACGTGAGATGGATGCTGAGGTGATCGTCATCGGGGGCGGACCGGCGGGTGCGGCCGCCGCCTTTCACCTCGCCGCGCGGGGCCGTGCAGTGCTGCTCCTCGAACGGGAACCAGCCGGGCGGGGCAAGCCGTGTGGTGGCGGCATGGCCGCTTCGGTGCAGCGTTGGTTTCCCTTCGATCTCAGCCCGGCGGTGGAGCAGGTGATCCGCCGGGTGCGCTTCAGCTGGTGCCTGGAGGATCCGGTGGTGGCCGAACTTCCCGGTGACGCCCCGTTCTGGATCGTGCGACGCGCCCGCCTCGATGCCTTTCTGGCCGAGCAGGCCGTGGCAGCGGGAGGGCGCCTGCTGCAGCCACTGGCTGCGGAGCGACTGGAGCGGCAGCAGGGGCTCTGGCGTGTGGGCCTGTCCGACGGCGAGATGTTGACCTCCCGTGCCGTGGTGATCGCCGATGGCTCCGGGTCGCGACTCGCGGGCGCCCACGGACTGGGTCCGGCCAGACCCCGCTATGCCGCCACCGTATCGGTCGAGGTGGAGGGAGAGGTGGCCGAACCGGACACCGCCCGCTTCGAGTTCGGCCTGGTCCACCACGGCTTCTGCTGGGCCTTCCCGAGGCAGGGCGGCTGGAGCATCGGCGTCGGCACCTTCATCGGCCAGCAGGAAGCCGACAGCGAGGCGGTGCTCAGCGCCCTGCTGCCCTCGCTCGGTCTGCCCGGTGACGCCGGGGTGCGCCACCGCGGCCAGCTGCGGGTGTGGGATGGCCACCACCCGCTGCACGGCAGCGGCGAAGCGGGAACGGGCCTGCTGGTGGCGGGCGATGCCGCCTCTCTGTGCGATCCGTTCCTGGCCGAAGGGTTGCGGCCCTCGCTGCTGAGCGGCTGTCGGGCGGCCGAGGCCCTGGACCTCTGGCTCGCCGGCGATGAAGGAGCCCCCGCCGCCTACAGCCAGCGGCTGCGGAGCGAGTGGGGCGAGTCAATGGCCTGGGGACGGCGCATCGCCCAGGTCTTCTATCGGTTGCCGAAGGTGGGCTACCAGCTCGGGATCAAGCGTCCCACGGCACCACGCAGGATCGCCCAGATCCTCTCAGGGGAGATGGGCTACGGAGACATTGCCCAGCGTGCGATCCGCCGACTGCTGTTTCAGAAGAGCTGAGGATGGCTGCGGCGCACGGATTCAGTTGCGCACGCAGTTCTTGAGATCGCGCAGACGCTGGTCGATCGAGCCCAGCAGTTCAATGGCGAACATGGGTGATTCCTGCACGGCGAACAGAAACTTCTCGCGGTTCATCACCAGCAGCCGGCAGGGGGTGACGGCGCGTGCCATGCCGTAGCGGCGGTGGTCGGGGGTGACCAGGGCGCCGGCTCCGAACACATCCCCGGCCTGGATCGTCTCGTGGCCCTGCTCACCGTTCCAGGTGAGTTCCACGGTTCCCTCCAGAAGACCGAACATGCAGTCGCCGGACTCACCGGCCCGGAAGATGAGGCCACCGGCCTCCACATCGAGCACTTCTCCCTTGCTGGCAAGGGCGCGCATGGTATCCAGGGCGTTCACGGATGGGTCCTGACAGCGAAGGGGAAGGGAATCGGGGCCCTGGCAAGAGAGGGGGCCGTAGGCGGAACAGTGAGCTCCCATGGGGGCCGGAGACGACCGGCAGGAGAGCCGAAGGCCAGCGTGGAGGAGAAGAGACGAGGCCTTCAGCGCTCAGCGGCCCAGGGCCAGCGGCGCTCCCAGGCCGCCGCGCACATCAGCGGGAGCCAGGCGACCGTCCTTGTCGGTGTCGAGGGCATCGAACACCGCGTCGCTTCCGAGCCATTCCTCACGGGTGATGCAGCCATCGCCGTCGAGATCATTGAGCAGGAAGATCTCGTGCACGGCGTGGGTGAAGGCGGCGCCACCCTCAAGGACCGCCAGACGGTGGGCCAGCTGGGCTTCAAGGGTCTCGATCGCCTTGCTGAAACCGCGGATGCCCTCATCGAGCTTCTCGCTGGCCATGGCGTCACCAGCCATCATCGCCTCGAAATCGGCCTGCTCCAGATGGATCTTCTCCTGACTGGGGGCTGGATCCAGGGCATTGAGCTTGCGCTCCAGCACACCCTGGCTGCCACGCAGCTGATCCATCAACGCCGGAGAGATGGTGAGCAGATCGCAGCCGGCCAGCTCGATGATCTCATCGATGTTGCGGAAGCTGGCCCCCATCACCTCGGTCTTGTAGCCGTGGGTCTTGAAGTAGTTGAAGATCTGCGTCACCGAGATCACGCCCGGATCCTCAGGGCCGGGATAGCTGTCACGACCGCTGTGCTTCTTGTGCCAGTCCAGGATGCGCCCCACGAAGGGGGAGATCAGCGTGACGCCCGCTTCGGCACAGGCCACGGCCTGGGCGAAGCCGAACAGCAGGGTGAGATTGCAGTGGATCCCCTCCTTCTCCAGCTGCTCGGCGGCGCGGATGCCCGGCCAGGTGGAAGCGATCTTGATCAGCACCCGATCCCGGCCGATGCCGGCGGCCTCATACAGGCCGATCAGCTTGCGGGCCTTGGCGATGGTGGCCTCGGTGTCATAGCTGAGGCGGGCATCCACCTCGGTGGAGACCCGACCGGGAACGATCTTGAGGATCTCCTTGCCGAACGTGACGCTGATCTCATCGAGGGCTTCACTGACGACGGCATCGGCGCCGGCTTCGGCTCCCATCGCCTGCCGCGACTCCCGCAGGGAGCGATCGATCAGCTCCTGATAGGTGGGGATCTGGGCGGCAGCCAGGATCAGGGACGGATTGGTGGTGGCATCCCGCGGCGTGAACTGGCGGATGGCCTCGATATCACCGGTGTCGGCCACGACGACGGTCATGGCGGCGAGTTGGTCGAGCAGGTTGGCCATCGGGCGGGGGCTCAGGGGAAACCGGACAATGCAGAAACGCTAGCCAGAGGAAAAGCCCCAGCCGGGCGGTGTGAGGGGTGCTTGTGGGAAAGCCCACAGCCTGATGAAGGCCGGGGCCGTGTCTCAGGGGCGGCGCTGACCGACCGCAGGGAGCGCCTTGGCAGGGACCGCAGCGGCCAGGGGCTCACTGGGGGGGATCTTCTCGATCACCAGCAGCGCCTCCACGATCTGCCGGGCCACCGGCAGCGCCACCGTGGAACCGTAGGCGTTGCCCCCCTGAGGCTCATCGACCACCACCAGCACCACGTAGCGCGGGTCGTTCACGGGCAGCACCGCCACGAAACTGGTGATGCGCGCACCGGGGATATAGACACCGTTGCGGGCCTTCTGGGCGGTGCCGGTCTTGCCGCCGATCCGGTAGCCGGGGATGCGCATGCCCTTGCCGGTGCCGCTCTTGACGACCGTTTCCATCCACTCGACGACGGTCTGGGTGACCTTCGGATCGAGCAGCTGCACCCCCCTGGATCCACTGGAGCTGGCCAGCGCGTCCCCGGAGCGCATGCCACGGGTGATGTGGGGGCTGACGAGACGACCGCCGTTGGCCAGCATCGCGTGCAGCTGCGTGAGCTTGAGAGGTGTCAGGGAGAAGCCCTGGCCGAAGGAGGCCACGGCGGGTTCGATGGCCGCGTTCACGAACTGATTGCGGCTCTTGAGCTGTCCCGCCACCGCTCCGGGCAGATCGGTGTCCGGCATCACGTCGATGCCGATGGTGTGAAGCCATGTCCAGAAACGATCGCGCTTCATGCGGCTCATCGCCTCCACCATCGCCACGTTGCTCGACACCTGCAGCACGGTGGGGAAATCGATCACGCCATAGGCGCTGCGGTCGTTGTTGAAGATCGGCCAGCCCCCGATGTTCAGCTGGCCGACGTCGTTGACGCGACCCTTGGGATCGATCACCTTCTCCTGCAGGGCCAGGGCCAGGTTGATCGGCTTGAACGTCGATCCTGGCTCGTAGAGATCCTGGACCGACCACTCGCGGAACAAACCGGGGTTGTAGCTCCAGAAGCGGTTCGGGTCATAGGTGGGGGTCGACACCAGAGCCAGCATTTCGCCGCTGCGGGCATCCATCACCAGGGCGGCGCCACGCTTGGCGTTCCACTGCTTCACCTGGCGGGTGAGAGCGGTCTGGGCCACCTGCTGGAGGCGCGCATCGAGGGTGAGCTGGAGGCGCAGGTCATCCCCGTACAGGGATCCCGCCTGGATGCCGTCCGGCAGCGGGGTCCCATCGGCCCCTCGGCGCATCGTGAAGCTGGTTTCCTGGCGCCTGAGGTCCCGGTCGCGGCTCTGCTCCAGACCTGCCTGAGGCACCCGCTCGAGATTGAGGAAGCCGACCACGTTGGCGAAGAGCGATCCCTGGGGATAGACCCTCTGGGGATAGGCCTCGAGATCGAGGCCGCTGATGCCCAGATCACGCACCCGCTGGGCGGTGTCCGCATCGAGATCGGTGGCCAGCTTGACGCCGCTGCGGCGATTGCCGATGGCCGTGAGAAGTTTCTCGCGGGGCTGGGCCAGCACCGCGGCCAGACGTGTCACGACATCGGCCGCAGGGCGCACGCTCTGGGGATCGTCCCCGGGGAGGTTGAAGTAACGCGGATGGGCCCAGAGGGTGAAGCGCTCCTCATCGAGGGCCACCAGCCGGCCCATGCGATCCTCGATCGTGCGGCGCTGCCTCAGGGGGGGCACCGTGTGGGTCTGGATGGCGCGTGCCTTGGCCTGGAGGCGATCGCCCTGCAGCACCTGAAGCCAGGCAAGACGGCCGGCCAGCCCCAGCAGGGAGGCCACGAGGAGGACGTAGACCGCCAGCAGACGACGGGTGGACAGGGGCTGGATCGGAACCACACCGTGGCGACCACCCGTACCGGGGCGCGGAGCGGACGTCCCGCGGGAACGACTGCGGCCGCTCCCCCCCGGGGGATGGCGACGGGTGGAGGCGGGAGCCATCAGTAGCCGGCCGGCATCTGACGCAGGGAGATGCCG
The DNA here is from genome assembly GCF_015840715.1 of Synechococcus sp. CBW1004. Classification (NCBI taxonomy): domain Bacteria; kingdom Bacillati; phylum Cyanobacteriota; class Cyanophyceae; order Synechococcales; family Synechococcaceae; genus Synechococcus; species Synechococcus sp. CBW1004. The sequence continues at coordinate 1,137,361 of NZ_CP060397.1, forward strand.
GCCAGGAGCGGACGGATCCCCTGGGAACGGGTCTGCAGCGGTTGGCTGAGATGAATCAGGTTTTCACTGCGGGTGGGCACCAGCTGCCCCGGACGGCGGACGGCGGCCAGGTGATGCTGCTCAAGCAGAGCGGCGGATTCCTGCAGGCGGTGCTCGAGGGTCTTGGCGGCTTCGAGCTCCTCGAAGTTCCGGGCCCACTCGTTCTGCCAGTGCAGGGTCAGGGCGCTGAGGCTGAGAACCGAGATGCCGAGCCCGGCGAGTGCACCGGTGGTCAGGCGATGCAGGTTGGCCAGCCAGGGTGCCTGGCGCTCCACCTTGCGGGCTGAGAGGGCCCCTTCCAGCAGCTGAAGCGAGGCGGTGCGGCGCTGGCGCAGCGAGGAACGCCGGGTGGCGGGAGCAAGGGTGGCAACCACAGGGGCGAAGCTGGACCTGCGCAAGTGAACCACCCTGCGTGGCATGCGGCAAGCATCGATCTGCAGGTCCACAGAAGGAGCGGCGAAAGCAGGCCGGAAACTCATCGAGCCAGAACGAGCAGGTTCAGGAAGGTCAGGCCATTCCAGAGGCTGTGCATCAGCACCGAGGCTGCCAGCCGGCCCGTGCGCCAGCGCAGCCAGCCCAGCCCCACGCCGAGCACCAGGAGGGGCACCAGCTCCGTGAGACTGAGATGGGCCAGGGCGAACACCGCCGCGCTCGCCAGGACCGCCGGCAGCGGGCCCAGGCGGCGGGCCAGGGATGGCAGGAGCACGCCCCGGAACAACGTCTCCTCGAACAGGGGCGCGAGAAGCGTCGCCGTGAAGGCAAAGCAGGCCAGGGCCCGGGGATCGGGATTGGTGAGCACCAGATCCAGCAGCGGATTGCTGCCACCGGCCTGCGGCCATAGGCGCTCGATCAGCCAGCCGGAGAGCGCCACGATCGGCAGCACCATCAGCACGGCAGCGGCGGCACGGGCCAGGGCGGAGGCGGGGGGCCGCCAGTGCCATTGCAACCAGCCTCCGGCCGGGGGCATGCCGCGGCCGCGCAGCATCGCGGCGAGGATGACCAGTGGGGCGCTCATCAGCACCAGGTAGAGCAGCAGCACCTGGATCCCCTGCTCCAGGGCGAACGGCAGAGCCAGTCCCGAGAGGAGGGCCACCAGAGGGCCCTGCAGGAGCTGCGGCATCAGCACCTCTCCGATCAGCACGAAGCCACCGGCGATCAGCAGGGTCACATCGACCAGATCCAGCGGCGGACCACTGAGGGGCGGCGCCGCACTGAGCCGTCCACGGCGGGCCAGCCACGCCTGCCGCAGCAGCAACCCCACACCGATCAACAGCAACGGCAGCGGCAGCACGGTCACCACGGCCCACTGGAGCAGGAGACGGCCGCCGGAACGGACCGCCGGACAGGCGGAGGGGTCCCGTCCGAGTTGCTCGCACACCAGCTGACTCAGAAACGGCGAAGGCGTCCAGGGGGCGAGCAGCGAGCGCTGCAGGGCCGGATCCAGCGGCCGGCCGCCGGCCAGGGCCTGCAGCAGCGGCCGCCGCGGCGCGTCGACCATCTCCTCCAGCTGCAGCAGCTGCACGCGGACAGCCTCGGGGGAGTCACCCCGCTCGAGCAGCGCCAGCTCCAGCCGCTGGGCCACCGGCACGGGAACGGCCGCGGACTCGCCCAGCCTGCGCAGCGCCTTGACCAGATCGGCCCGCGGATCCGCCCCGAACAGTCCTGGCTCGGCCCGATCCCCGGCGGCCTCGGCGGCCAGCGCGGTGAGCTCCAGCTGACGCAGGCTGAGCGCGTCGCCCACCGAGGGACGCTGCAGGCTCTGAGCCAGCCCGTTGAGCCAGATCAGCACACTCAACGCCAGGCTCAGCAAGGCCAGCAGACTCTTCCAGCCGGCGGGAGGACGACCCTGGGGTGAGGCCCCCGGCAACGCCGCGGCCTCGGGCTGACTCGGGGCGGGGCGGGGGGATGGACTCAAACGCTCGTCCTCAGTCAGGCGGGAACTGCCGCCGAATTCTCCCCGGCCGGGGCCCGCTGACGCAGCAGCTGCTCCGACCAGGCCAACCAGGATCCCGGGTGGCCGGCCAACAGGCTCCGCAGGGGAGGGATGGGCCACCGGCGCTCCAGAGGGCCTCTCATACGATGGAAGCCACCGCTGCAACCGCTTCGTGCCCCTCCGCCTCGTGCTGGTCCGTCATGGACTGAGCAGCTTCAACCGCGAGCACCGGATCCAGGGGCGCGACGATCTCTCCACCCTCACGGACGACGGCGCCGCCCAGGCCCGGGCCGTCGGGCTGAGCCTTTCGGAACTGCCGATCGAGGCCGCCTACACCTCGCCGCTCAGCCGCGCCCATGACACGGCGAGGCTGATTCTGGACCAGCAGCGCTCGGCTCCGCCACTCGAACGGCATGACGATCTTCTTGAGATCGATCTCTCCCCCTGGAGCGGCCTGCTGCGCACCGAACTGCGCGAGCGCTTCCCGGAGCAGGAACGTCTCTGGAGAGAAGCGCCCCACACCCTGGAGCTGAGCCGGGCCGATGGCAGCCGCTACCAGCCCCTGCCCGAGCTGATGGAGCAGGCCGGCCGCTTCTGCGCATCTCTCCTGAATCAGCACCGCGACGCCCTCGACGGTGACCGGCAGGCCACAGCGCTGGTGGTGGCCCACAACGGCATCCTGCGCTGCCTGCTGCTGTCACTGCTGGGTCTCGAGGCCAGCGGCTTCCGGCGTCTGCGGCTGGAGAACGCCTCCATCTCCGTGCTCAATCTCAGCGGCGGCACAGGCAGCGGTCAGCCGCTGGTGCAGCTGGAATCCCTCAACGGCACCAGCCACCTCGTCCAGGGCCTGCCCGGACGCGTGGCCGGCCCGCGGCTGTTGCTGGTGCGCCACGGAGAAACCGACTGGAACCGCGAGGGTCGCTTCCAGGGCCAGATCGACATCCCCCTCAACGAGAACGGCAGGGCCCAGGCACAGGCGGCACGCCGCTTCCTGGCGGCCATCCCGATCGATCGGGCCTACACCAGCGCCATGGCCCGCCCGCGCCAGACCGCGGAGGCGATCCTGGCCGACCATCCCGGGGTGCCGCTGACAAGCACCACCGGTCTGCTGGAGATCGGCCACGGTCTCTGGGAGGGACGGCTGGAGCGGGAGATCGCCGAGGGCTGGCCCCAGCTGCTCACCGACTGGAAGGAGCGGCCCGAAACCGTGCAGATGCCCCAGGGGGAAACCATTCATGACGTCTGGCAGCGCTCACTGACCACCTGGAACCGCATCGCGGCCGGGCTGGATGCACAGGAAACCGCTCTGGTGGTCGCCCACGACGCGGTCAACAAGACGATCCTCTGCGCCCTGCTCGGCCTCGGCCCCGAGGCGATCTGGGCGATCAAGCAGGGCAACGGGGGCGTCACCGTGATCGACTACCCCGATGGGGCGGGCGGCGAACCGGTGGTGACCTGCATGAACCTCACGGGCCATCTCGGGGGCGTGCTCGACCGCACCGCCGCCGGAGCGCTCTGAACCGGTGGAGGCCAGGTCGATGGCGGCGGCTCCACCCACCCTGCTGCGCAGGGTTCAGGTGCTGGAAGGCCCGGGCCTCCCCGTCCGCTGCGCCGATGTGCGCATCCAGGACGGCGTGCTGCGCAGCCTGACGGATGCGGCTCCCCCTGGATCCGACGCCCCCGTGGAACCCGGCCTGCGGGTCGTCGACGCCGGCCACTGCTGGCTCGCCCCACCGCTGGTCGATCCCCACAGCGTGCTCGAGGATCCGCTCCAGGGCCGCGCCGAGACCCTGAACAGCCTGGCTGACGCAGCCGCGGCGGAGGGATACGGCACGGTGGCCCTGCTCCCCTGGGGAAGTCCCTGGCGGGATCGGCCCGCAGATCTGACGCTGGACTGGCCCGAGCCGCTTCGGTTGCACTGCTGGGGCAGCTTCAGTCGGGCAGGCGCCGATCAGGAGCTCGCCGACCATGACGACCAGCTGCGCAGCGGCGCCATCGGCCTGGCGGCAGGAGCGGCCCTGCCGCCCCTGGCCCTGCTGGAGCGCGGTCTGCGCCTGGCCGAGATGGGGGAACACCCGGTGCTGCTCTGCCCCCGCGATCCGTCCCTGAGCCAGCAGGGCTTCGTGCGCGAGCGGGTGGAGGCCCTGCGGGCCGGCTGGCCCGTGGATCCGGCGGTCAGCGAAACCCTGCCTCTGGAGAGCCTGCTCGCCCTGGCCTCCGCCCTGCCCGGTGCCCCTCTGCGCCTGATGAATCTGTCCACCGCCGAAGCGGTGCGCCGTCTGGCGCGCCTGCAGAATCCACCGGCGGCCTCGGTGTGCTGGTGGCATCTGCTGGCCGACAGCGCCTCGCTGGACCCGGCCGACAACGGCTGGCGGCTGGAGCCCTCCCTGGGTGGCCCCGACGACCGGGACGCCCTGATCGGGGCCCTGAAAACCGGCCTGATCGGAGCGGTGGCGGTGCATCACCAGGCGCTTGATGCCGAGGAGATGCTGCTCAGCCTTGAGCAGCGGCGCGCCGGAGTCGCCGGCCACGGCCTGGCGGCGGCGAGCGACGGCGGCATCCTCGCCTCGCTGTGGCGCGAGCTGGTGGGGCGACGGGGCTGGCCGCCACAGCTCCTGTGGGAGCGACTCTGCTGGGGGCCGTCCGTCTTTCTGGGGCTGAAGCCCGAGTGTCTGCAGGCGGGCAGCCGCCGCTGGATCCTCTTCGATCCCGACGCATCTCCCGGTGGCGAGCGCTCGACGTCGCTGGCCGCGAACCATCCGAGTCCCCCGGGCGGGGTCCAGGGAGCGATCGTGGCCAGTGGTCTCAGGGCGAAGGGGGGTTGGTGGTGGGCCCCAGTGGACCCCAGCTGCTGATCGGCAGGAAGCGCCAGAACGCGCGTCCGATGATCTCGCTCTGGGGCAGAAAGTTGGTGCCGGGCCAGAAGCGACCATCCCAGCTGTTGGCCCGGTTGTCGCCCAGCACCAGCACGCTGCCTGGCGGAACCACGGCGTTCAGGGTGCGACAGGGGCCCAGACCCTGACTGTCGACGGGGCAGAAGTTGCTGACGTAGGGCTCGACCAGCTCGCGGCCGTTGATGCGCACGCGTCCGCGGGGATCGACACTGACCTGCTCCCCGGGCAGGGCGACCACCCGCTTGATGAAGGCATCACAGGCCGGCTGCTGAAGCCCCGGCAGCGAACCGATGCCGGGAATGTTCACCAGCAGACACTGAAGGGGTGAGGGCTTGCCGCGGCTGTTGAGCACCGGATCGAAGTGATGCGGAGCGCGAAACACCACGATCTCCCCGCGACGGGGCGCTCGGGAGCGGAAGCTGAGCTTTTCGACCAGCAGCCGGTCCTGGATCTGCAGCCCCGGCAGCATCGAGCCGGAAGGAATGTATCGGGCTTCGAGCAGGTAATGGCGGATGCCGAGTGCCACCGCCAGGGTGATCACGACGCTGCGCCAGAAGGCCCAGGGGCTCTCCCGGGGGGGCTCCGTGGCTTCAGGGCCTTCAGGACCGCCGGACTGCGGAGCGCCGGACTGCGGAGCGCTGACCGCGGAGGGGGCGGGATCGCCGCCGGGGGAAGGGGCGTCAGAGCCTGGGGAGCCCTGGGAGCGAAGCGGATCCGAGGAGCGCAAGGAGAAAGAAAGGCGGCGGCCGGCAGAGAAGGCAGATTAGGCAGGCATCAGCCCCGGGATTTCGATGGCTCGCCCCCGCTGGCACGTGGCGCTTCCCCTCCCGGCCAGCAGGCTCTGGCGGGGCTGGGATCGCTTCGTGGCCCTCTGGGCCGCCCTCAACCTGGCCTGGGTGGGCTTCGATCTCACCTATGTGCCGCTCCGGACCTTCTGGCTGCAACGCAATCTCTACCCGCTGCCGTCGGTGCCGCTGGTGCTGCCGCTGCAGGCCATCCCCGACATCACCCCCTGGGTCGATCCGATCAAGGGCATCGAGCCTCACCGCGAAACCGAGGCCTATCTGCAGGCCTTCGCCCAGCTCGATGAGGCGCTGCAGGGCCATCGTGCCGGAATGGCCCCGAACGCCAGCCAGAGCCTGCTGCTGCGTCGCCAGATCCAGCTGAGCGAGCAGATGATCGACGGCAATCCGTTCGAGGCGAGCGGCGCCACCGGCACGCTCGAGAAAATCAAGAACCGCCTGCGCCAGCGGGCCGATGTCGACTCAGCCAAGGAGGCGGTCAGGCTGCTTCTGGCTCCCGAACGGATCGCCCGCGAGGACTGGCTGCGGGAGCGGCGCTTCTGGCAGGAGCAGGTGCTGGCCCTGGTGGAAACCAACTACTGGCGTTCGATCGACGAGAACGGACGCCCCACCGATCACTTCTGGCGTTATGACCTGCTGCTGTTCCAGAGCGTCTTCGCCCTGGACATCCTGCTGCGGGTGATGCGGCTGCGGCGACGGCTGCATGGCCTGAGCTGGAGCGAGGCGCTGCTCCGCCGCTGGACCGATCTGCCGTTGCTGCTGCCCTTCTGGCGCTGGCTGCGACTGGTGCCTGTACTGGAGCGCCTGCAGAGCAGCGGCCTGATCAACGTCGAACCACTGCGGGCGGTGATCAGCCGCGCCGTGGTCGCCCTTCTGGCGGTGGAGCTGTTCGAGGTGCTGGCCCTGCAGCTGATCGACGGCCTGCAGGGCCTGATCCGTTCACGGCGCTGGCCCGGCCGCATCCGAGCGCTACGCAGCCACCAGAGCGTCAGCAGCGAGAGCCGTGAGCTGGTGGAGCTGGCACGCATCTGGGCGCCGCTGCTGCTGGCGCGGGTGGCACCAAGGCTGGCACCGGAACTGCAGGGTGTGCTGGGCCATGCCCTGCAGCAGAGCCTGCAGAACACCGTGGTGCCACCGCCCCTGCGTCGCCTGCAGCCGCTGCTCCAGATGGAGCAGGGACTCAGCCGTCAGCTCGCCGGCGGCATGGTGGACAGCCTGGTGGATCTCACCCGCAGCACGGGTGAGCGGCTGGGACGGCGCGATGACCAGCAGCTGGAGCTCCTGCAGGCCTGCATCGACCGCTTCTGGGAGGAGCTGGCGGAGGCTCTGGAGGACGGTCCGGCACTGGAACAGTCGCAGCAGCTGCTCTGCGCCTTCCTCGAGGAGGTGAAACGCACCTATCTGACCCAGATCAGCAGGGCCGGCATCGAAGGTCTGATCGACGAGCTCGATCTGCTGACGGTCAGGTCGATGGATCCAGCAGGGCCTGCCACTCCGGAATCTGAAAACCGGTGAGCGTGCGACCGTCCGGCATCACCAGGAAGGGGCGCTTGATCAGTTTGCCGTCAGCCGCCAGGGCGGCGAGAGCCTCCTCATCGCTCATCGCCTGAACCGTGGCGGCACCGAGGGCCCGGTAGCTCTGGCCACTGGTATTGAACAGCCGTTTGCGACCGAGGCTCTCGAGGGCAACGGCCAGCTCCCCCTGGCTGGGGGGCTGGCGGGTGATGTCACGAAGGTCCACCTCGACGCCCCGCTCCCGGAGCCAGGCCAGAGCCTTGCGGCAGGTGCCGCAGGCCGGATAGCTGTACAACAGGGGCCTGATCAACGCTGAAAGCGGGGCAGTGTTGTCTGAAACTGACAGGCCGGGAATTCAGCCTGTGATCACTTGCCCACCAGGGCCTTGAGGGCGCCCACCAGGCTGTTGGAACCCTTGCCGACACCCTCCGACGGACGGGTGCGCACGGTCACGTCGCCGTTGACGCTCGTGCGGCAGCTGAGGCGATAGCTGGCGGGACGGTCAGCGAGATACACCTCTTCGACATCGCTGCGGGGGGAGAGGTTGCGGGCACCTTCCAGCACCTCGACGACGCAGGTGCCGCACTGGCCGAGACCACCGCAGTTCCGGAAGTTGTTGATGCCGCTGTAAGGATTGATGCCGGCGTCGACGGCCGCCTTGCGCAGGTTCGCCCCCTCGATGCAGCCGACCTGCTGGCCTTCACGTTCGAAGCGAATGGTGGGCACGGTCGATCGGGGGTAGCGCGCCGCCCAACTTACGTCACCTGCCGCCGACTGCGGCCTCCTCGAGGGAATCGGTGGGCGAGCGACATGGAAGGGATGGGCGGCTGTCTCCGTAGCATGAGCTCCCCGATCCACGTGCCGTGCCGTCGAGCGGAACCGACCCGAAGCCAACCGCCGCATCCTCAGCCCCTTCCGAGGCGGACGTCGCACCGACCGGCTACGACCTGATCGTCCAGCAGCTGATCCCCGGCTACGCCAGCCTGGCCCGGCTGGCGGTCAGCCTGCTGTCCGCCTCCCCTCTGGCCGCCGGCGAGGGAGCCTCGGTGCTGGTGGCCGGCTGCGGGACCGGCGCCGAACTTCTCGAGGCCTGTGCCCAGCGGCCCGACTGGGAACTGACTGCCGTCGATCCCTCCGCCGCCATGCTGGAGGCCTCCCGGGAGCGGCTGGATCGCACCGGCGGCAGCAGGGGGATTCGCTGGCAGCAGAGCACCGTGGAGGAGCTGGCGCTGGAGGCGAGCTTCGACGGTGCGCTGTCGGTGCTTGTGCTGCAGTCACTGGCGGATGACGGCAGCAAGCTGGTCTTCCTCACCAGCCTGGCCCGGGCTCTGAAACCCGGAGCCCAGCTGGTGCTGGTCGATCTGATGCAGCCGGAACGTTCACCGTTGCAGGGCCAGGTCGAACAGGCCTGGCAACTGTTCCAGCGGGCCAGCGGACTGCAGGGTGCCACCGAAGCGCTGGACGCCCTCAGCCCGAGACTGCATCCGATCGGACTCTCACGACTCAGCGCCCTGGTGGAAGCCGCGGGCTTCAGCGACCCGGCCCCCATCTTCCAGGCTCTCGACTTTCAGGGCTTCCTGCTGCAGCGGCGCGCCTGACGGCCACACCGCGCGCGGCCTGCTGGGCGCCGGGCTGGGTTGATCCACCCGGTCAGCGGAGTGCCGGTCCTCAGTGATCACCAACCCACGCGGAACGCCTCGGTTGATGGGGGAGGAGACGAGTCACCGATCACGGTGGCCAGTGGCACCACAACAGCCATGAGAGCCAACAGGACCCCAGCCAGTGCGGCGACTCCCTCAGCGAGGGGATCAGGGCCAGCTGCGCTCGGCCTGGCATGGCGCGAACTTCGGCCGGGACTCTCGGGCTCCTCCTCAGAAGGAACAGGCTCCGGCGGTGCTGTGGTGACGCTGGCCTGAAGGGCCCGGGACGAGGTCGAGGAGGTCTGGTGGGACAGGGAAAGGGTCTGATCCATGGGGGGCGTCCACCGTGGCGGTCCGCCGGAAAAGCTCAGAGAGATACATCTGCCATGTTGGCAGGTTCCGGCCGGTGGTGATAGCACCCGGTGGACGGTTCAGCAGCGAGCGATGCGGCGCCATCCGAGGCCGGGAACAACAGCTCAGGCGGCTGGACGGGACTGACTGTGCTGCTGACGCAGGCGGCTGAGATCGGCCGGGGCGGAGTCAAGCCCATCCAGACGCTCCCGGATCGTGCGCAGCTCCTCGAGAATGGCGTTCAGCAGCTGCTGCGTGGCCGTGGAGGGGGAGTTGAGCACCTCGACGGTGACTTCCTTGATGCGCAGCACATCACGGGCGAAACGCGCCACCTCATCGGGGTGGAACAACAGGGGTTCTTTCTGATCGCTGCGGTACTCCGGATTGAGCTTGCGCGGGTTGAAGGGCGGATTGAGATTGCGGGGATCGGTGTTGGTGTAGCGATAGACGGAAGCGCGGGATCGGTTGAGGCATTTCTGAACCTCTTCGATGCCGATCAGACCGTCGGATGGATCACCTGCTTCGGGAGCTGTCTCAGAGACGGAGGGATTGAGACCTGCCGACGCGGCATGCCCGGCCGAAGCGGGAGAGATCGCGGTGGCGGCAGGAAGCATGAGACAGCCTTGGGACAACCTGGATTGGGCCGGACCATAGCAGAGGTGATCGGGGCGGGCCGATCTCTCCGGACAGTTGCGCAGTAGGCCCTCGGCGGTGGTGATAAGGTCCGCGATTCCTGACCCATCCGCTTCTCATGCGCGTCTCCCGGCTGATGCTCGTGACGCTGCGGGACGTGCCGGCCGAAGCCGAGATCCCCTCCCACCGCCTGTTGCTGCGTGGCGGTTACATCCGTCGCATCTCGGCGGGGATCTACGCCTATCTGCCATTGCTCTGGCGCGTGCTGCAGAAGATCTCCACGATCGTGCGCGAGGAGCTCAACCGCACCGGCGCGCTCGAGACCCTGCTGCCCCAGCTCCAGCCTGCGGAGCTCTGGCAGCGCAGCGGTCGCTGGGCCGGCTACACGGCCGGCGAGGGGATCATGTTCCACCTTGAGGACCGTCAGGGGCGGGAACTGGGTCTCGGCCCGACCCATGAAGAGGTGATCACGACACTGGCCGGTGATCTGCTGCGCTCCTACCGGCAACTGCCGGTGAATCTCTATCAGATCCAGACCAAGTTCCGCGACGAGATCCGTCCCCGTTTCGGTCTGATGCGAGGTCGGGAATTCATCATGAAGGATGCCTATTCCTTCCATGCCGACGAAGACTGTCTCCGCCGCACCTATGCCGACATGGATACTGCCTACCGGCGCATCTTCGAGCGCTGCGGCCTGCGGGCCGTGGCCGTCGAAGCGGACAGCGGCGCCATCGGCGGCTCAGCCAGCCAGGAGTTCATGGTCACTGCCGAGGCGGGTGAGGATCTGATTCTCACCAGCCCCGATGGCCGCTACGCCGCGAATCAGGAGCGGGCCGTCTCCCTGCCTGCCGAAGCCGTTCCTCTGATCGGCGGCCTCCGGCAGAGCGGTGCCGGCGAAGCACTCGCCACCCCCGGCCAGACCTCGATCGAGGCGCTGTGCCGCGCCCATGGCTTCGACGCCAGCCAGCTGGTCAAGGTGCTGCTGCTGCTGGCGCGCTTCGAGGACGGACTGCGACAGCCGCTGCTGGTGAGCCTGCGCGGCGACCAGGAGCTCAATGAGGTGAAGCTGGCCAATGTGGTCAGCGCCAGGCTTGCGGGCGATCACGGCGCCCTGCTGGGGGTGGAGCCGCTGACGGCCGAGCTGCTGCGGCAGGAGCGACTCGATCTCGACCTGTCAGCCCTGCCGCTCGGCTATCTGGGTCCGGATCTGGAAGATGCGCTGCTGGCCAGCCAGGGCTTGGTGCTGGACAACGTCGATTCGCGGGCAGGAACGGCCGGTGCGGCAACACTGCCGGAGCGCAAACCACGCCTGGAACGCTCCTTCCTGCGCCTATTCGATCCCACCGCCACCGACCTGGAGGCCTTCATCTGTGGCGCCAACCGCGTCGATACCCACCGGGTGGGCGCCAGCTGGGCCGGCCTGGGTCTGACACCGGGCGCGGACCAGGTGGTCGACCTGCGCGCCGCCCAGCCCGGCGACCGCTGCCAGCACGACCCCTCACAGCGGCTGGAGGCAGCCCGCGGCATCGAGGTGGGGCACATCTTCCAGCTGGGACGCAAGTACTCCGAGGCCCTCGAGGCCACCTTCACCAACGAACAGGGGATCGACGAGCCCCTCTGGATGGGCTGCTACGGCATCGGCGTATCCCGCCTGGCCCAGGCGGCCGTGGAGCAGCACCACGACGCGGACGGCATCATCTGGCCCGCCGCGATCGCCCCGTTCTCCGTGATCGTTGTGATCGCCAACGTGCAGGAGGCGGGCCAGGTGGCCCTGGCCGAGCAGCTCTATGGCGAGATCCAGAGAGCCGGCCATGAAGTCCTCCTCGACGACCGCCCCGAGCGGGCGGGCGTGAAGTTCAAGGATGCCGATCTGATCGGCATCCCCTGGCGGGTGGTGGTCGGCCGGGGTGCGGCCACCGGCCGCGTGGAACTGGTGCGGCGCGCCGATGGTGAGCGCCAGGAGCTGGCCGCTGAAGAGCTGGTGGCCGCCCTGAATCGTCAGATGCCCTGAGACGACCGACCTAGGATCCGCCGAACCGCTGGATCCCTGATGCCCGCCTTCCTGCATCGCGCCGTGCTGCGCCCGCTGTTGAGTGCCTGCCTCTGCCTGGCGCTCTGCCTCAGCCTGGCGCTCAGCGGCTGCAGCAGCGCCGGCGGGCTGACGGGCAGCTACATCGATGACACGGTCAATGTGGCCCAGAGTCTGCTGACCACCATCGCCATTCCCCAGGACGACCCGGGCCATCAGGCCGCCGAGACCGAGGCACGCACCCTCATCAACGACTACATCGCCCGCTACCGCCCGCGCCGCGACGTGAACGGCCTGGCCTCCTTCACCACCATGCAGACGGCGCTCAACTCGCTCGCCGGCCACTACAGCGCCTATGCGAACCGCCCCCTGCCCGACGCCCTGCGCTCGCGTCTGGAGAAGGAGCTTCGCAAGGCGGAGGCCAGCGCCACCCGGGGAACCTGAGACCCTCGCGGTCCTTGCCGGCAAGGGGGGTCTTTGACGGATCCCCCCGTGATCTGAGAGGCTCACGCCGTCTGCTCAGAAGCGGCTGCGGGCCGCTGCGTCCTTGGCCAACGTCGTCGTCATCGGTGCGCAATGGGGTGACGAGGGGAAGGGCAAGATCACCGATCTCCTGAGCCGCTCCGCGGACGTCGTCGTCCGCTATCAGGGAGGCGTCAACGCCGGCCACACGATCGTGGTGGATGGCCGCGTGCTCAAGCTTCACCTGATTCCTTCGGGGATCCTCTACCCCGACACCACCTGCCTGATCGGCTCGGGCACCGTCATTGATCCCAAGGTGATGCTGGGTGAGCTGGACATGCTCCTCGGCTACGGAATCGACGTCTCGGGACTGACGGTCGCCTCCACAGCCCACGTGACGATGCCCTACCACCGCCTGCTCGATCAGGCGATGGAACAGCGCCGCGGAGACCGCCGCATCGGCACCACCGGCCGTGGCATCGGACCCACCTATGCCGATAAATCGGAGCGCAACGGCATCCGCATCATCGACATCCTCGATGAGGGGCGCCTGCGCGATCGCCTCGCCGGCGTGCTCGCTGACAAGAACGAGATCCTGCAGAAGCTGTACGGCCTCCAACCGCTCGACTTCGAGGCGGTGGTCGCCGAATACGTGACCTATGGCCAGCGCCTGGCCCCGCACGTCGTCGACTGCACCCGCGCCATCCACCAGGCGGCCCGGGCGCGCAAGAACATCCTGTTCGAGGGCGCCCAGGGCACGCTGCTGGACCTGGACCACGGCACCTATCCGTACGTCACCTCCTCCAACCCGGTGAGCGGCGGTGCCTGCATCGGCGCCGGCGTAGGCCCCACCCTGATCGACCGGGTGATCGGCGTGGCCAAGGCCTACACCACCCGCGTCGGGGAAGGCCCCTTCCCCACCGAACTGGAGGGCAGCCTCAACGACCACCTCTGCGACCGAGGTGGTGAATACGGCACCACCACCGGCCGCCGCCGCCGCTGCGGCTGGTTCGATGGCGTGATCGGCCGCTATTCGGTGCAGGTGAACGGCCTCGACTGCCTGGCGATCACCAAGCTCGACGTGCTCGATGAGCTCGACGAGATCCAGGTCTGTGTGGCGTATGAGCTCGACGGTCAGCGCATCGAGCACTTCCCCTGCTCCGCCGAGGATTTCGCCCGCTGCAAGCCGATCTTCGAGACCCTCCCCGGCTGGCAGACCTCCACGGCCGACTGCCGCAGCCTCGAGGATCTTCCCCCCACCGCCATGAGCTATCTGCGCTTCCTGGCGGATCTGATGGAAGTGCCGATCGCCATCGTGTCGCTGGGCGCCGATCGCGATCAGACGATCGTGGTCGAGGATCCGATCCACGGCCCCAAGCGGGCCCTGCTGAGCGTCTGAGCGCTGCCGGCTGCGAGGCCCCCCTGGCCCGGGCCTGTGCCTCAAAGTCTGCCGAGACAACCGCTCCGGCCTTCATGGCGTCGCCCGTCTTCGACGATCGTCTCGAGACACCCCTGCCAACGCCCATCACATCCACACCATGACCTCTGACAGCAAGCGCTTCGACGTCGTCGGCATCGGCAACGCCATCGTCGATGTGCTGGTGCAGGCGGAGGAGGCGTTCCTCGACGACCATGGTCTTCACAAGGGCACCATGGCCCTGGTGGATGAGAGCCAGGCGGAGCGGCTTTACGCCAGCGTCGGCCCCGGCCTGGAGACCTCAGGCGGATCGGCCGCCAACACCCTGGCCGGCATCGCCCAGCTGGGCGGCAGGGCGGCCTTCATCGGCCGCGTGCGCGATGACCAGCTCGGTGCGATCTTCAGCCACGACATCCGGTCGGTGGGCGCCACCTACACCACCCCGCCTGCCGGCAGCGGGCCCTCCACCGCCCGCTGTCTGATCCTGGTCACGCCCGATGCGCAGCGCACGATGTGCACCTACCTGGGCGCCTCGGTGAACCTGGATCCGGCCGACCTGGATCTCGATCTGGTGGCCCAGGCGAAGGTGCTCTACCTGGAGGGCTACCTGTGGGACAGCGACGAGGCCAAGCAGGCCTTCCTGGCTGCCGCCGAGGTGGCCCGCCGCCACGGGGGTCAGGTGGCCCTCTCCCTGTCGGACGCCTTCTGCGTGGACCGGCACCGCCAGAGCTTCCAGGAGCTGGTCGATGGGCATGTCGATCTCCTGTTCGCCAACGAAATGGAGATCACCTCGCTGTACGAGGCCAACAGCTTCGAAGACGCCGCCGAGCAGGTGCGCGGGCGCTGCCGTGTCGCCGCCCTCACCCGCAGTGAGGCGGGTTCGCTGGTGCTCAGCGGCGATCAGTCGATTGCGATTGCACCCTTCCGCCTCGGGAACCTGGTCGACACCACCGGGGCCGGTGATCTCTACGCCGCAGGCTTCCTGCACGGGTACACACGCGGCGACAGCCTGGAGCGCTGCGGCCAGCTGGGCTCCCTGTGCGCCGGCGAGGTGGTCACCCAGCTGGGCCCCCGCCCGCAGGCTTCCCTGCCCGAGCTGGTCAAGCGGAATCTGGGCTGATTCCCGCCAGGCTCCAGTGAAGCCAGAATCGCCACAACCACCGATTCAACCCGGTTCCGGATATCCGATGCGCTCCAGCAGCGCATCCATCGGCAGCAGCGGCACGCCGTCCGGCTCGGGAGGTCGTCGCAGCAGCAGCAGCCGCCGATCGAGCCGCTCGCAGATCCGATGCCAGCGCCCCTCGCTCTCCCCTCCCGACTGGCGGCAGAGCACGGTGTCGATGCCCCAGCGGCGGCAGAGGGCCAGCTCGATCGCCTCGGAGGTCTCGGACGGACGCAGGCAGGCCAGGCGATCGGTGGCCAGGCCGGCGGCGAAGGCCTGGCGCAGCGCCTGCGGAGCGGGGAGCACGCGGGCGTGGTGCAGGGCCCGGGGACTGAGGCGGATCGCCTCGGCCAGTCGGCGCGCCCCGATCGCGAGCAGCAACCGTTCCCCCGGGCGGATGTGAGCGTTGACGGCAGGCAGATCGTCGAGCACCAGCGCCCGACCCGGTGGTAGCGGGGGCCGCTGCAGGCGCAGCAGGGGCTGGCCCTGGGCGCTGCAGGCGGCGGCCAGGGTGGCGCTGATCCGCCGGGCGAAGGGATGGCTGGCGTCGACCAGCCAGCGGAAGGGATCTCCCAGACTCCGGGCCCGCTGCAACTCCTCCCCCACAACGACCTCCGGCGGCTGTGCACCTCCAGCCCCGAGGGCGCCGATCGCCAGCTCCAGATCGGGATGGTGCGGGTAGGCACGCGCGGCGGCGGCGGTGACGAGGCTCAGCCGCAACCGCCAGCCCCGGGCGAGCAGGGCCGCGGCCAGAGGCGGCCCTTCACCGGTGCCGCTGATCAGCCACAGGCGCGGACGACCGTCCAGGCCGGGGGGCCGGTTGGCGGGCCCGTCCGCCGCGGACGGCTGCTCCGGGGGGGTGTGCATCAGGATGGGACCTTCCCTGTGAGGTTCGGGGCGTGAATCACTGCCTGCTGGAAGCCGAGGTGATGGAGGCTCCCCAGATCCGCTACACCCAGGACAACCAGACGCCGATCGCCGAGATGACGGTGCAGATCGAGGGGCTGCGGCCGGACGATCCGCCGGGCACGCTCAAGGTGGTGGGCTGGGGCAATCTGGCCCAGGATCTGCAGAACCGTGTCCGGGCCGGCCAGCGCGTCGTGCTGGAGGGGCGCATGCGCATCAACAGCGTCGCCCGGGCTGACGGCGTGCGCGAAAAGAAGGCGGAGCTCACCCTCTCGCGACTTCACGCCCTCAGTGGCGGGGGTGCGCCCGGCGCCGAGCGAGCCGCCGCGGCACCGATCCGGTCCTCAGCGCCCCCGGCCGAACGCGCCGGCCAGGCCAGCCGTGCGGCCGCCCCGCCCCCCCAACCCCCCGTCTGGAACAGCGCCCCCCTGGTTCCCGGCGACGACCTGGCCGAGGACGACGACATTCCGTTCTGAAGGAACCGGTCTGCAAGAGCCCTTCAGAACGGGCGGCTCTGAGACCCCCCTGTGACAGGGCGGGTCTGCCCTGGCCGGCGTGACCACTCGGCCCGAGAGGCGTTCAGCGGGCAACCGCGCTGAGAGGCCACGATGAAGCCCGGATGCCGCCGCTTCAGCAGGCGCCCCGATCGCGCGCCTGGTCGAGCAGCTGGCCCAGTTCCCGCTCCAGGGCGGCCAGATCCAGCCGCCATTCCGCCCACCGGCCGCTGTCGATCTGGCGCAGCAGCCAGAGCCGGTCCTGGTCGAGCTGCGCGATCAGGCTGGCGGTGTCGACCTCCTCGCCACCGGGGGCCGTGGATGAGACCCCAGGGCCGCTTTCCCCGGTCGTTGCGTCACCGTTCGACCCCGCCGTGCTGGCGGTACCGGGATCGAGGGGAGAAGAGGTGGACATGGCTGGGATCGCGGGACAGCGGAGGCGGAGTCGGGACGGCGGGCACGCAGTCGCCCCTGCCACGGCTTCGCTGGTGCCATCCTGCCCGCCGCTGCTGGAAGATGGGACGCATGCAAGCCCTGACCTCCCCCGGAAGCCTCGTCACCGTCGCTGGTGCCGTCCTGACGGTGATCGGAACCATCGCCTATCTGGGCGACAACGCCAACCTCAGCCTGCCGACGATCTTCTACGGCATCCCGATCCTGCTGGGAGGTCTGGCGCTCAAATCGTCAGAGCTGCCGCCGGCCCGGCGACTCACCCCCCCGGCAACCCTGCGCACCCTGCGCGAGCAGAGCGGCAGTGAACCGCTGCGCAAGCTGCTCTCCGATGTCACCCGCTGGCGCTACGGCCAGAAGGCCCACCTCGAGTCCTCCCTGGAGGCTCTCAAGCTCTGGGATGAAGACCAGCCTCCCCGGCTCGAGACCGTCGAAGAGCTCGACTGCGATGGGGCCTATGGCCTGCGCCTTGGCTTCGCCACCGAAGGGGTGTCGCTGGAGCGCTGGCAGGAACGTCAGGAACGGCTGGGCCGCTTCTTCGGACCCGGCCTGCGGGCCGAGCTTCTCTCCGATGCGCCCGGCCACCTGCTGATCAGCCTCCTCCCCCGGGCCGAGAACAACGCGGCCTCCGATGAGAAGGCCCCGGAGGGTGATCCCCCCCGAGCAGCCACCACCTCATCCAGCTGAGCCGCGCGACAGCCCCACCCCTCGCCGCCCCTCCTCCTCCTGATCTGACCCTTGAGCTCCGACCTCACCATCAGCGACCAGGACAACCTGCGCGTCTCGGTCCTCAGCGAAGCCCTGCCCTACATCCAGCGTTTCGCAGGCCGCCGCATCGTGATCAAGTACGGCGGGGCAGCCATGGTGCATGCCGAACTGCGGGAGGCGGTGTTCCGCGATCTGGTGCTGCTGGCCAGCGTCGGCGTGCAGCCGGTGGTGATCCACGGCGGTGGCCCGGAGATCAACCAGTGGCTGGGGCGGATCGGCCTCGAGGCTCAGTTCCGCGACGGCCTGCGCGTCACCGATCCAGCCACGATGGAGGTGGTGGAGATGGTGCTGGTGGGCCGCGTCAACAAACAGATCGTCAATGGCCTGCACCGTCTCGGAGGACGGGCCGTGGGCCTCAGCGGCAGCGACGGCCAGCTTGTTCTGGCGCGCACTCTCGGGGACGGCAGCCATGGCCTGGTGGGGGAGGTGGCCTCGGTGAATCCGACCGTGCTCGAGCCCCTGCTCGCCAACGGCTACATCCCGGTGATCTCCAGCGTCGCCCCGGACACTGGTGGCCAGGCCCACAACATCAACGCCGACACCGTGGCCGGGGAGCTGGCGGCTGCGCTCGATGCCAAGAAGCTGATCCTGCTCACCGACACCGCCGGCATCCTGCGGGATCGCCACGACCCCGGCTCGCTGATCCGCCAGCTCACCCTGGCGGAGGGGCGCCGGCTGATCGCAGACGGTGTGGTGGCCGGCGGCATGATCCCCAAGACCGAATGCTGCATCCGCGCCCTGGCCCAGGGCGTCGGCGCCGCCCACATCATCGACGGCCGCGTGGCTCACGCGCTGCTGCTGGAGGTGTTCACCGATGCCGGCATCGGCACGATGGTGGTGGGCAGCCAGTCCCAGCTGGACGGCTGAACCGGCAGGCGATGGAGCAACGCAGTCTCGATCCGGCCGTGGCCGCGCTGCTGACTGAGGCGCGCACGGCGATCGAGCGGGGGGAATACGGCCACAGCCTGCGATTGCTGGAGCCCCTGGCGGAGCGATACCCCCCGGCCGGGCCGATCGGTGCGGGCGTGCGGCTGCTGATGGCCACTGCGCTGATGGGGATGGGCGAAAGCGAGCGGGCCGCCGCCTGCTGCCGCAGCCTGCAGATCTGTGTCGACCCCACCCTGCGGGCCAAGGCCCGCGAGCTGCAGCAGGTGCTGGAGGCCCCCGCCCTGCGCCGGCCCCGCCAGTGGTCGCTCACCCTGCCGGATCTCAGCGGCGGGGCGTCCCTGGAAAGCACGGGGGGAAGCCCGATGCGCCGCCGCCGCCAGGGTCCGCCGCCCCCGCCTCCCCCCCCGGTCGGGGAGACCCGCTCACCCGTGGGCTTTGCCGCCCTTGCCCTGCTTGTGCTGACGCTGTTGCTGCTCGCCTCGCTGCTGGGAGGCTGCCTGCAGGTGCGCAGTGAGCTGGTCTTCGAGGGTCCCGGGCGGCTGCAGCTGACCCATGAGCTGCGCAGTCCCAGCGGCCGCCCCACCCCCTGGCAGGAGCGCTTCGAGCAGGCCCTGCGCCGGGCGGCTCTTCCCTTCCGCAGCGAGGAGCAGCCCCAGGGGCAGCGGCTCAGCACGCCGGTGCTGCCGGCCTCCGAGACGCTGGAGGCCCTGAGCCAGAGCGTGCTCCAGGCAGCGGCCCTGGCGGATGTGCAGCTGCCGCCACCGGATCTGTCGCTGCGGGAGACCAACTGGCTGGTGGGGGTGCACCAGCAACTGAGCCTCGATCTGGATCTCGAGGCCCTCGATCCGCTGCCGGCCCTGAGCCTGGAGCTGCGGCTGCGCCCGGTGCAGGCGCGGGCCGTTCGCCTTGCCTCGCCGGAGCCGGCCCGAACCCTGCCGGGTGGCCATGGCCGCCCGGCAACCCTGGCCTGGCCGCTGCGACCCGGCACCCGCAATCGACTGCAGCTCTCCTGCTGGCGCTGGAGCCCCGTCGGGCTGGGGGGCGTGCTGATCGGTCTCGGCCTGGCTCTGGTGCTGCTGCTGCAGCGGATCCGCCTGCGGCTTGGCTTCGGCCTGCCGCAGCTGCCGGCCTGATCCTCAGCCGGACTCACAGCTCCAGCGGATCGGGATCGATCGTCAGACTCACAGCCGCCGGCAACAGGGCCCGCAGCTCGGCTTCCGGCGACAGGGGCAAGGCGCTGCCAGCCGGACCGTGCAGGAGCAGCTGCCAGCGGGAACGCCCCGCCACCCTGGCCACCGGCGCCGGCGCCGGGCCGATCAGGATCCAGCCCTGTGACGGCAGTTGCGGCCGCAGCGCCTCCGCCAGGGTCGCCGCCGCCGTGGCGGTGCCGCTGGCTGACGGCCCCGCCAGGCGCATCAGGCAGGCCCGCCGGAACGGCATCAGGCCCGCCAGACGGCGCTGGGCCAGCTCCTCCTCCAGGAAGCGCTCATAGCGCCCCTCGACGAGATGGCGGAGCACCGGATGCTCAGGGCTGTAGGTCTGCACCAGCACCTCACCGGGCAGTTCGCCGCGGCCTGCCCGGCCGGCCAGCTGAAGCAGCAGCTGCAGGCAACTTTCACCGGAGCGCAGATCGGGTCGGTGCAGCAGGCCATCGGCGGCGAGCACCACCGCCAGCGTCACCCGTGGCAGGTCCATTCCCTTGGCCAGCATCTGGGTGCCGACGAGCACATCGGCCTCGCCGGCCGCGAATCGCTCCAGCAGACGGCGGTGCCCATCCCGGCCGCGGGTGGTGTCCTGATCGAAGCGCAGCAGGCGCAGGCCCTCCAGCTCGCCGGCCAGTTGCTCCACCACCCGCTGGGTGCCCGCCCCGAACGGCCGGAAGGCCGAGGAGCCGCACTGGCCGCAGCGATCGCCGATCTCCTGGCGGTGGTCACACCAGTGACAGCGCAGCCACTCGCGGCTGCCGCCGGCGCCCGTGCTGCGGTGCACGGTGAGGGCCACGTCGCAATGGGGGCAGTGCACCACCGTGCCGCAGCTGCGGCAGCTGAGAAAGGAGCGATAGCCGCGGCGGGGCACCAGCACCACCGCCTGCTCGCCCCGCTCCGCCAGCCCCTCGAGCCGTTGCAGCAGGGGCCGGCTGAGCAGGCGGCGGTGCCCTTCAGCCAGTTCATGGCGCATGTCCACCAGACGCACCGGCGGCAGGGGCCGTTCACCGATGCGCTCCGGGAGACGCAACAGCTCGGTGTCGCCCTGATCGCCATGACCGGTGCACCGAAGCCAGGTCTCCAGGGAGGGGGTGGCACTGCCCAGCACCAGACGCGCCCCGCAGAGCCGCGCCCGCAGGCGGGCCACCTCGCGGGCGTGATAGCAGGGCATCGGCGCCGCCTGTTTGTAGGAGGGGTCATGCTCCTCATCGAGCACGATCAGGCCGAGACGGTTCAGCGGCAGGAACACGGCCGAACGGGTGCCCACCGCCAGCAGGGGCATGCCGGACGCTCCGGCATCGAGACAGGTCCGCCACGCGATCGTGCGCTCTCCCTGCCCCATGCCGCTGTGGTACTCCACCACGGCCGGGCCGAAGCGGGCACGGCAGCGATCCAGCAGCTGGGGAATGAGGCCGATCTCCGGAGTGAGCAGCAGCACGCTGCGTCCCTGCGCCAACTCCCGGGCCGCCGCCTGCAGATACACCTCCGTCTTGCCGGCTCCGGTGATGCCCCAGAGCAGCAGCGCGCGACCTGGGGCGGCGGCGGCGATCGCTTCGATCGCCTGCCGCTGGGCCGCGTTGGCTGGACGCGGGGATTCCAGAGGGGTCAGCGTGGAGCTCGCTGCAGGGTGAACCTGACCTCCACGGAGGGCCTGCAGCACCGGCCGGCGCCGGATCACACCGCGGCGCTCCAGGCCGGCGACCAGGGTGCGTCCGAAGCCATCCACCGCCACCAGATCCCGGAGCAGACGCTGTCCCCCCCAGGCCCTGAGATGGTCCACCAGGGCCTGCTGGCGAGTGGTGAGGCACCGCTGTTCGTGCGCTCCTGGCCGCTGGCCCACCGCATCGCCCTCCCAGCCGGCTGCAGCCGCCGCGTCACTCTCACCGTCAGCGGCCGGTGATTCGTCTGTCGCGCTGCCCGGCTCCGCGGAGCAGGGAGCCGACGGATCCACCAGCTCCACCTGCCAGAGGGGCCGCGGAGCGGTGCCGGAGCGGGGCCGCTGCCCCAGCCAGCCCGCGGGAAGGGCGCTGCGCAGGGTGCGGAAGGTGCTGGTGTGGCAGGCCTCCGCCACCTCCTGGATCAGCAGGCGCCAGGCCGGATCCACGGCCGCCCGCTGCACCAGGCGCTCCACCGGCAGGATGCGGGAGCCGTCGAGACCGGGAGGGAGTCGCGTGCGCACGGCCTGCACCAGGCCCACATGGCGGCGCCCACGCAGACGCACCTGCACCAGATCCCCGACCCCGATCGCTTCAGGACCTGGATTGGCATAGGTGAAGGTCATGCCCTCGCGGCCGGCCTCCAGCCAGACCTCCAGCAAGGCGGTATCGGACGAGCCGTGGACGTGACAGGCGTCGAAGGGGGCGATCAGTCTTGCGAACGTCTCAGTACATTCCTAGAATGTCGATGTTGGGTCTGCCCGTGTGGCGGCCGTCGGAACCGGACAGAGTTCCGTCCAGAGGGAAGATCACCAGTGCGCATCAGGGAGCTTCCTCCCTCGGTCCCTGGATCTGCGACCACCCCTGACAGCACTGTCTTCGATTCCCGTCCACGCGTTCCGTGTTCCCGCTGCCGAGTCAGGGGATCACCACCAGCTCCCTCCTTGCCCGTCCTCGTCACCGCATTCCGCCTTCGGACCGCACCAGCGGACCGCGGGTTTTCGCCTGCGCCTGAGAGCGAACGGCACGTTCCGTCTCTCCCCTGCCGCAGCTAGCCAGCACCGGCTCCTGAGCCCGCGCCGGTGTCGTCCCGCCCTGGATCCACCGCCCGTTTCCTCTCCCGCCACGCCCTGACCCTCCGTCCGCCCGCCATGAGTTCCGTCGCCGCCAAGACCGTCATTCCCACCAGCACCGCCGGCAAGACCGTGCCCGGTGCCCGTTCCGGCGCCCCGGAGATCGTGCTGACCGTTACGGCCGATGGCGCGATCGTGACTCCCAAGACCCGCAAGGCTCCGGCCCGCAGTGCCAGCAAGGACGCTGAGGCGACCGGCGGCACCACGACCACCGCCACCAAGGCCAAGGCTGCGCCCAAGGCACGGACGGCCAGGACTGCCGCCACGGCGAAGGCCGAGGGCGAGAAGGCTGCCGCACCCAAGGCGCGTGCCACCAAGGCGAGCAAGGCGAAGGCCGCGAAGGCCGAGGCGGCTCCACAGGATCTTGAAGCGATGGGGGATGCCCTGCTCCAGGCCGCTGGCGGAGAACCGCTCGCCGAGGTCGACACCGAGAATAGCTCCGCCCGCGATGCCAAAGGCAGCAAGGCCCTGGCCAGCATCAAGGTGGGACCCAAGGGGGTCTACACGGAAGACTCGATCCGGGTGTACCTGCAGGAGATCGGACGCATCCGCCTGCTCCGCCCCGATGAGGAGATTGAGCTGGCGCGGAAGATCGCCGATCTGCTCGAACTCGAGGAGAAGGCTGCGGCCTTCGAGGCCGACAAGGGCCATTACCCCGACACCAAGGAGTGGGCGGCGCTGTTCGACATGCCGGTGATCAAGTTCCGGCGCCGCCTGATGCTCGGCCGTCGTGCCAAGGAAAAGATGGTGCAGTCAAACCTGCGCCTGGTGGTGTCGATCGCCAAGAAATACATGAATCGAGGCCTGTCGTTCCAGGATCTGATCCAGGAAGGCAGCCTCGGTCTCATCCGTGCTGCTGAGAAATTCGACCACGAAAAGGGCTACAAATTCTCCACCTACGCCACCTGGTGGATCCGCCAGGCGATCACACGCGCCATCGCCGATCAGAGCCGGACCATCCGCCTACCGGTTCACCTCTACGAGACGATCTCACGCATCAAGAAGACCACCAAAACCCTCTCCCAGGAGTTCGGCCGTAAGCCCACCGAGGAAGAGATCGCCGAGTCGATGGAAATGACCATCGAGAAACTCCGCTTCATTGCCAAGAGTGCACAGCTGCCCATCTCCCTGGAAACGCCGATCGGCAAGGAGGAGGATTCGCGTCTGGGTGATTTCATCGAAGCCGACATCGAGAACCCTGAGCAGGATGTGGCCAAGAACCTGCTGCGCGAGGACCTCGAGGGCGTGCTGGCCACCCTCAGCCCCCGGGAGCGTGACGTGCTGCGTCTGCGTTACGGCCTCGATGACGGCCGCATGAAGACCCTCGAGGAGATCGGTCAGATCTTCGATGTGACCCGCGAGCGCATTCGCCAGATCGAGGCCAAGGCATTGCGCAAGCTCCGCCACCCGAACCGCAACGGCGTTCTCAAGGAGTACATCAAGTAGGGTCCTGCCCTGCGGCGCAGCATCGTCACGTGATCTCCACCGCTTCAGCGTCCCCACTGCGCCTGTCGGTGGTCTTGCCCACCTACAACGAGCGCGCCAACGTGGCACCGATCGCCGCTGAGCTGCTCCCCCTGCAGGAGCATTTCGCGCTGGAGATCCTGTTTGTCGATGACGACTCGGCCGATGGCACCGCCGAAGAGGTGAAACGGCTGGCCCATGTGCATGACCCGATTCGCCTGATCCGGCGCGTCGGTCGTGCAGGTCTGTCGAGCGCGATCAAGGAGGGCATCCTCGATGCCACCGGCGATCTGATCGTGGTGATGGACTGCGATGGACAGCACGAACCCGCCACGGTCGAGACGGCCGTGCGCCAGCTGCTCGCCGGCGGAGCCGATCTTGTGGTCGGCAGCCGTTTCCACCCCGAGGCCCGCATCCATGGCCTCAGCGACCGGCGCGAACGCAATTCCACCTGGGCCAACAGCGTGGCCCGCTTCAGCCTGCCTGCCTACCGGCGCCTGACTGATTACATGAGCGGCTTCTTCGTACTCAGGCCGGAAGCCGTGCTGCCGCTCGTGCGCCGCATCGACGTCAACGGCTTCAAATTCCTCTACGAGCTGCTCTCGCTCAGCGGCGGCAGGCTGAAGGTGGAAGAGGTGCCGCTCAGCTTCCAGCCGCGCATCGCCGGCGACTCCAAGCTCGATCTGGCGATCGTCTGGGATCTGGGGGTCTCGATCCTGCACACGCTGCTGTGGCGGAGCGTGCCGCGGCGGGCCATCAGCTTTGCCCTGGTGGGCGGCATCGGGGTGCTGGTGCAGCTGGCGGTGAACCGTCTGCTGATGGTTCTGGGGCTCGGCTTCGAGCAGGCCCTGACTCCGGCCGTGTTGGTGGCAGCCACCTCCAATTACCTGATCAACAACGCCCTGACCTTTCGGTTCCAACGGCAGCAGGGCGCTGCCCTGGTCCGGGGCCTGTTGAAGTTTCTGATCGTGGCCTCGCTGCCGGTGCTGGCCAATGTGGGGGTGGCCTCCGCCTTCTACCAACTCGTCAGGCCCAGCGCCTTCTGGGCCCAGCTGGCCGGCATCGTGGTCGTCTTCGTCTGGAACTACGCCGCCTCGTCCCGCTTCGTCTGGAACAGCCCCTGAGGCCGCCGGAGATCAGCCGCGGTCGCGTAGGGGTACGAGCGGCTGGTCATCACCGGCCTGCTGGCGGGATGAACAGCCTGCTGGCGGGATAAACAGCCTTCTGGCGGTCTCAACAGCCACCCTGGCTGCCCCCGCAGCCCCACGCCGACCATGGAATTGGGAGGCCCTGCCGGTCGTGAACCAGGCAACGGTGGGGCCCTAGGTTGCCTCTTCCTCCACCATTGGCCGGTTCATGCAGAGCGCCCCTCTGGAGGCTGTTCGTCCCTCCAGCCTCCGGGCTCCTGCCCTGCCCGCGATCGCCGTCCTGCTGCTGCTCTGCTGGCTCGCCTTCTTCAATGGCCTCGGAGACCTGGGACTGACCGACAAGACCGAGGCGCTGTTCGTCGAGGTGGCCCGCGAGATGCTGGAGCGCAACGACTGGGTCACCCCCTGGTGGAACGGCGAGCGCTTCTTCGACTACCCGGTCTGGGGCTACTGGATGGTGGTCGGCTCGTTCCGGCTGTTCGGCATCAGCGAGTGGGCGGCGCGGCTGCCCTCCGCATTGGCGGCCAGTGCGGTCGTGGTGGGCGGCTTCGCTCTGATGCTGGCCTGGGCCTCGCCTCAGGAACCGGCGCGCCAGCGCTGGGGGCGGGGCCTGCTGGCCGCCGGTGTCCTGGCCACCAGCCCGGGCTGGATCGGCTGGGGCCGCGTGGCCACCACCGACATGTTCCTCTCCAGCGCGATCACCCTCGCGCTGTTCTCGTTTCTGCTGGCCCATCACCGGCGTGAGCAGCCGCTGCCCGCTCGCCTGGGCCGCATCGGCTTCGCCCTGTTCAGTGCCATCGCCGTGCTGGCCAAGGGTCCGGTGGGACTGCTGCTCCCCGGCCTGGTGATCGTCGTGTTCCTGAGCCTCACCCGCCAGTGGCGCCACTGGTGGAAACCCGGGGCTCTGCTGGCGATGGCGCTGCTGTTCGCCGGCGTCTGCCTGCCCTGGTACGTGGCCGCCACCCAGGCCAACGGCAGTGTGTTCGTCGACGGCTTCCTCGGATTCAGCAACATCCAGCGCTTCACCAACGTGCTCTACCGGCACCCGGGACCGCCCTGGTTCTATCTGCCCTGGGTGCTGCTGCTGCTGCTGCCGTGGTCCCTGTTCCTGCCGCCGGCCCTGGCCGCCCTGCGCTTCTGGCGCTGGAGCCGGTGGCGCCGCGCCGCAGAGGATCCCGCCCTGGAGCTGCCGCTGTTCCTGCTGCTGTGGCTGGTGTTGATCGTGGCCTTCTTCTCGGCCGCCGCCACCAAGCTCCCTGGCTACATCCTGCCGGCCCTGCCCGCCGCCAGCGTGCTGGTGGCGCTCTGGTGGCGTCCTCTCACAAGCCCGGTGCCGGGCCCGACCGCCCCTGGTGAGCGGCCGCTTGCGATCTGGGGCAGCATCGATGCCGTGCTGCTGGCCCTGCTCGCAGTGGCGGCCGCCATCGCCCCCCGATGGGCCGCCACCGATCCCGCCCACCCCGGCTTTGCCGACGCCCTCACCGCATCAGGGTTGCCGCTGCGGCTGGCCGTTCTGCTGGGGGCCAGCTCCATCGCCTTGCTGTTGCTGCTCCGCCGCAGCGCAGGGCGCCGCTGGCTGTGGGTCCCCAACCTGGCCGGCTTCCTGGCGATCCTGGCGTTGGTGATCGCTCCCCTGGCACCCCTGCTCGATCGCGAGCGCCAGCTGCCCATCCGCCAGCTGGCCCGCACCGCCCGCCAGGCCGCCCTGGCCGAGGAACCCCTCTGGGTGATCGGCACGATGCGGTACAGCGTGCTCTTCTACAGCGGTGAGACGGCGGCGTTCATCTCCGGTCGTGAAAGCCTGCTGCATCGCCTGCGGAATGATCCGAAGGACCTTGGCCTGACGGACGCCAGCCGCTCGGTGCG
Source organism: Synechococcus sp. CBW1004 (assembly GCF_015840715.1). NCBI lineage: Bacteria > Bacillati > Cyanobacteriota > Cyanophyceae > Synechococcales > Synechococcaceae > Synechococcus > Synechococcus sp. CBW1004. The sequence goes on from NZ_CP060397.1 coordinate 1,164,216, forward strand.
CCTGATGGGAGATCGGCATGACCTGGAGGATCTGCGCCTGCCCGCCGATCGCGTCCAACGCCTCAGGCGCATCGGCGAGCAGGAACTCTGGCGGGTGCGGCGCGAGGATCTGGGGTCATGAGACTTCCCCTGCCTGCGCTGCGGCGCAGCGATCTCCTGGTGATCGCCGGTTGCCTTGCGCTCCTCTTCGGCCTCGACCTGCTGATCGACCCGGACCGCCCACCCCGCGTCGATGAGGCGATCCTGACCTGGCTGGCCGACCATCTGCGCGGACCCGTGGGCGACGCCCTGCTGCAGGTCTACAGGCTCAGCGGCACGCACTTCACCGCCTTCCTGGTGCTGGCGGCCCTGATCTTCGTGGTGCTGAAGCGCTGGTGGCGCGATCTGCGGCTGCTGGTGATGTCCACCGCCGGCATCCTGATGCTGGTGGATCTGGTGTTCAAACCCCTCTTCGATCGCCCCCGCCCGCCGGAGAAGCTGCTGATGGTCGACGGACGCAGCTTCCCGAGCGGCCATGCTGCGGGCGCCATCGCCTTCTACGGAGCCATGGTTGTGATCCTGGCCTCCCATCATCCGCAGCTGCGACGACCGCTCCTGATCGGGGCCGGACTCTGGATCTCCCTGGTGTGGCTGAGCACGCTCTACGCGCGGGCCCACTGGCCGACGGACCTGCTGGCCGGCGGTGGCGTGGGGCTGGCCTGGCTGACGCTCTGCCTGGGCTACTGGCGTCAGCCGACCGACGACGAGGCGAGACCGCCCCAGGGCTGAACCGGCAGGATGGCCGCAGTCCTGCTCCGATCCCTTGAGCGCCTCCTTCAACCCTGATGGCTCCGATCCGCTGGCCTCGCTGCGGGGTCTGCGCTCGGCCCCGAGTCTTGATGCCGCCCAGCGCCAGGACCTGCGCCGGGCCCTGAGCCAGCGGCTGGCCGCCTGTCAGTGGTTCACCGTCGGCGTGATGGCCCCGGATCGGCTGAGCGCGGTGACCTGCCTGCGCTCCCTGGAGGCCTCCCTGGGCTGGCCTCCCCTGCAGGAGGAGAGCGGCGTGGAGAGCTCCGGGAAGGATGCCGGCCCGGGCGGGCCCGTCTTCCTCAAGGGCAATCAGCGGAACGGCGGCTTCCGCGTGCGAGAGGAGGCGGGCCTGGGCGAGGGATTGCTGATCACCGGCCACAACCCGGAGGAGCCCGAGGTGGAAGACACCTGGGGGCCGTTGCCGCTGGATCTGTTTGCCTGAGAGGCGGGTGCCAGCACGGACGCAGCACCCCCGCCAGACGGGCCGGACTGTCACGATGCCCCCGGCTGCGGTCGGGGGTGGAAGGGCGCTCCTTAGGCTGGGCCGCTGTGAACCGGCAAGCCCTGCCTCCCGATCCCCTGATGACCAGCTCCACCCTGCGCATCGCCTCCCGCCGCAGCCAGCTGGCCATGGTGCAGACCCACTGGGTGCGCGATGAACTGTCCAAGGCCCACCCCGGCCTGGAGATCAGCATCGAGGCCATGGCCACCCAGGGGGACAAGATCCTCGATGTCGCCCTCGCCAAGATCGGCGACAAGGGCCTGTTCACCAAGGAACTGGAGGCCCAGATGCTGGTGGGCCGGGCCGACATCGCCGTCCACAGCCTGAAGGATCTCCCCACCAACCTTCCCGAGGGGCTGATGCTCGGCTGCATCACCGAACGCGAGGACCCGGCCGATGCCCTGGTGGTGCATGAGAAGCACAGGGACAAGACGCTCGCGAGCCTGCCGGAGGGCTCGGTGGTGGGCACCAGTTCGCTGCGCCGCCTGGCCCAGCTGCGGCACCACTACCCCCACCTCACCTTCAAGGATGTGCGGGGCAACGTGATCACCCGCCTGGAGAAGCTGGATAGCGGCGAATTCGACTGCCTGATCCTGGCGGCCGCCGGCCTGGGGCGCCTGGGGCTCGCTGATCGCATCCATGAACTGATCGATCCCGCGATCTCGCTGCACGCCGTCGGTCAGGGCGCCCTGGGCATCGAATGCCGCGACGGCGACGGCGCCGTGCTGGAGCAGATCAAGGTGCTGGAGCACACCCCCACCGCCCGCCGCTGCCTGGCCGAGCGGGCCTTCCTGCGCGAGCTGGAGGGGGGCTGCCAGGTGCCGATCGGCGTCAACACCCGTTTCGAGGGAGAGGAGCTCGTGCTCACCGGCATGGTGGCCAGCCTCGATGGCCTGCGTCTGATCCGCGACGAGGCCCGGGGTCCCCAGGGCGACCCTGAAGCGATCGGCATCAGCCTGGCGCGCAGCCTGCGTCAGCAGGGCGCCGGCGAGATCCTGGAGGAGATCTTTGCGAGCGTCCGGCCCCAGGCCTGAAGCGCCTCCGGATCCCCCGGCGGAGCCCTCCCCGCAGGCCGAAGCGCCCGGCGCCGAGGCCCGCGGGCTGCCCTTCCAGTGGAACCTGCTCGCCTGGGCGGCGCTGGTGGGCACCCTCAGCGGCCTGGCGGTGGTGGGCTTCCACTTCCTGCTGGGCTTCATCAACAACTTTCTCTACGGGCCATTGGTGGAGTGGCTGCTGGCCGTCGGCCGCGCCTCCAGCAGCACCCCGCCTCCGGATCTCTCGATCAACGATCTGCCGCCGCTCGTCGATCAGCGCGGCACACCGCTGAAGGCCCTGCTGAAGCTGGGCCTCGACAGCATCGGGTTGCTGGGGGCCCCGCCACCGACACCGGAACCACCTTCGCTGGAGGTCATCCAGGCCCGCTTCGACTGGCTGGAGCTGTGGCCTGTCGTCGTTGTGCCGACACTCGGAGGGCTGGCGGTGGGACTGCTGCGCTGGCTGGGCGGCAGCATCGGCCCCGGCCTGCCCAGCCTGATGGCGATGGCCGAGGGGGCGATGACGGCGGCGCCCAAGCTGCCGCTGCTGCGTCTGGTGGCGGCCTCGCTGAGCCTGGGCAGCGGCGCCTCGCTCGGACCTGAGGGGCCCAGCGTCGAAGCCGGAGCCAACCTCGGGTTGTGGGTGGGCAGCCGCGGCGGCCTGTCGCCCCAGTCTCAGAAGGCCCTGGTGGCTGCCGGCGTGGCGGCCGGGCTGGCGGCGGGCTTCAAGGCCCCGATCGCAGGGGTGTTCTTCGCCTTCGAGGGGAGCTTCAGTGCCATCCAGGGCCGCCCAAGCCTGCGGGCGGTGCTGGTGGCGGCGATCGCCTCCTCGCTGGTGACCCAGCTGTGTCTGGGGGATGCACCGATCCTGCGCCTGCCCGCCTATGAGGTGCGCTCGGTGGTGGAGCTGCCTCTCTATGTGGGGCTCGGCCTGCTGGCCAGCGTGATGTCGTGGGCACTGGTGAGCCTGATGGCCGCCGGTCGCCAGCCGCGCCTGCAGGAGCTTCTGGCCGCCCTTCCCCCGGGTGTGGCCACGGCCCTGGGCGGCGCTGCGGTGGGAGGCATGGCCCTGGCCTTCCCGCAGGTGCTCGGTGTCGGCTACGACACGATCGAGGCACTGCTGGGTCGCGACGGTGGCATCCCGCTGCTGACACTCCTGGCTCTGATCGGCGTCAAGCTGCTGGCGGTGGGTGTCAGCAACGCCACCGGCTTCGTCGGGGGCGGTTTCGCCCCCTCGCTGTTCCTGGGGGCGGTACTGGGCAGCTGTTACGGCCAGCTGCTGGGGGAAGGGGGCCTGAACCTGCCCGTGGCCGAACCGCCCGCTTACGCGATGGTGGGCATGGCGGCGGTGCTGGCAGGAAGCGCCCGGGCGCCGCTGACGGCGCTGCTGCTGTTGTTCGAGCTCACCCACGACATCCGCATCGTGCTGCCCTTGATGGCGGCGGCCGGCCTCAGCGCTGCCTTGGTGGAACGCTGGCTGGGCTATCAGGACCCCGGACTGCTGGGACCGGATCTGCTGGAGGAGCGTCGTCGCGCACAGCTGGCGGAACTGCCGATCAGCGCCGCCCTGGAGCCACGCCTGCCGCCGATCCTGGCGGCGGACCTGCCGGCGGCGAAGGCGCTTCAGCGGCTGCTGGAGAACCACGGACACTGCGTGCTGGTGGCGGAGGCCGGCTCAGCCGTCGGCCTGGTGACGCTGGCGGATCTGCAGAGCGCCCTGGTGTCGCAGCTGGAGCGGGATGAGGAGACGCTGCGGCTGATCGACTGCCGCCGCAGTGATCTCGTCTGGCTGCCGCTGGAGGCCCATCTCGATCGTCTCGAGGACCAGCTCACCCCCCAGGGCCTGCGGCAGGTGCCCGTGTTCGCCGTCGACCCCGGCCTGGGGGGCTACCTGCCCAACGGCCTGCCCCCAGCCGGGCTGCCGATCGGCAGTTTCCGGGGCCTGGCAAGCCGCGATGGCATGGCCCGCGCCCTGGCGAGTCACCTCAGCCTCAGGGCAGGAGATCTGACGCCAGCCTCGGGCTGAGCCCTGGGTACCGTCTGCCGTGACGCACCCGCAAAGCCTGTGCGGGGGCCGGCTAGAACGACGACGACTCGAGGGATGAGGGCTCGCTGAAGCGCTGTTCCAGCCCCTCGATCAGGGATTCCGCCACGGGATCGGACTGGCAGAGAAGCTGAAGAATGCGCTGATGATCGAGGCGCGACAGCTCACCGTCCTGCCCCCACTTCAGCGAGGTGCTGTTCAACTGATCCACCTGGAGGAACCGGCCCTGGGTCATGGAAAGCAGCGGCACGGCGGCCCGCCAACGGCAACGATCGCAAGACCCTAGGGAGTGAATCCCAGGCTCCACCAGCCCCAGCGGCTGATCTGCAGAAAGTCTTCCGCTGCCTGCCGGGGCCTGGCGACCGTCCTCAGCGCTTGACGATCACAGGAGTCCCGACTTCCACCTGATCGAACAGCTGCCGCACATGGGGGGTGAGCATGCGCACACAGCCGTTGGAGACCGCTGCTCGGGAGGTCACCGTCCAGGCCCACGCATCGGGGGTGCCATGGATGCCGTACTGATTCGGACCGCTGCGCTTGAACCCGATCCAGCGGTCGCCGAGGGGCCCCTGGGCACCGATCCTGGGATTGACCTTGCCGCTCCGGGTGCTCGCGTACTGCGGGTTGACCACCTTGTTCTCGACCGAGAAGGTGCCGGTGGGGGTGGGTGTCGAGGGGTCACCGATCGCCACCGGCCAGCTGCCGAGCACCTTGTCGCCCTCCAGCAGGCTGATCGTTCGCCTGCCGAGCTCGAGCACGATCTGGCGGGTGCTGGCCAGGCTGGTCGTGGTGGGTGCCGGCGCATCCGGAGCGGGCGATGCCGGAGCTGCGGTGGCTGCCGGAACGGTGAGCGGCGGCGGCGCCACCGGAGCCTCCAGGGCCGAAGCGGCACCGCCGTGGACCATCAGGCCTCCCAGGGCGAAGGCAGCGCCATGGAGCAGTGCTGCTGCGCCGCGGCGGGACAGGCGACGGCAGGGCAGAGGCAGGGAAGAAGCCATGGAACCGATGGATGGAACAGGCAGCGGAGTCATGGACGCACGGGCGCTGGGGACCCCGCACGTCACAAGGGCGAGCACCGAGAGTACCGACAATGGCCAGGTGGAGGACTTTCGAGGGGACAGGACTGTCCCCCCTCCGGTTGCGGCAGGCGAGGAGCCCCTGACTCAGTTGACGAGGCTGGCCTCGATCGTGCTGAGGTAGCGCTGCTCGCACTCCTTGATGATCCGCACCGCTTCGGCGCTGTCGAAGAAGCCATTGACGCGGCAGGTGCCGGCCTTCTTGAGATCCTTGTAGTGCTCCCAGTAGTACTGGGTCTCCTTGAGCCAGTGTGCGCCGAGCTGCTCGTAGCTCGTGATGTGATCCATGCGCTTGTCGTCCGCCAGCACCGCGATCACCTTGTCGTCGACCTCACCGCCATCGTCGAACGTCATGATGCCGATGATGCGCGCCTCCACCAGCGAACCCGGTACCAGGGGCTCGGTGACCCCGACGATTTCAATGTCGAGCGGATCGCCGTCCTCATCCCAGGTGCGGGGGATGCAGCCATAGGCAAAGGGATAAGCGAGGGAGGAATAACCCACGCGATCCAGCTTGAGATGGCCCGTCTCGGTGATGAGCTCGTATTTGTTGATCGTGCTCGAATTGAGCTCAACGATCGCGTTCAGACGCAGCTCCGACTCATCGGCAAAGGCCGGCAGCACATGCAGCAGGTTGAGCATCGTGCGGCTGGGGGCATGGTCGATGTTCGCCATGGGGATCTCAGAGGCGCGGCCACTGTAGGGAGCGGTCCCCGGCGCATCGGCCGTGCCCTGAGCCCGCTGCAGCCCTGCGGTGTCGGGCCTCCGCGGCCTGCGCCACGCCACACCGGGCTGAGGGTCCTGTGGTCAGCTTCAGGCGCCGAGGGCCGCCACCTTGGCGCGCAGATAGGCCAGGAACGGCCCGGCGCTCAGCGACCGGCCCGTGACCCGCTCGACCAGTTCCTCCGCGTTGACGGAGCGGCCGAGCGGCCAGACGGTCCGGCCCAGCCAGGCCTGCAGGCGACGCTCCTCCCCGGAGGCGATCAGCTCCTGCAGGGGGCCGAGCTCCTGCTCCATGGCCTCGGCGAGCTGGGCGCTGATCAGATGGCCGAGGGCATAGGAGGGGAAATACCCGAACAGTCCTTCGGCCCAGTGGATGTCCTGCAGGCAGCCCTGGGTATCGCTGGGGGGTTCAAGCCCCAGCAGCTCCCGCATGCGCCGGTTCCACTGCTGCGGCAGCTCCTCCACCGGCATGTCCTGCTCCAGCAGCGCCAGCTCAAGCTCGTAGCGGAGCACGATGTGCAGGCCGTAGCTGAGCTCGTCGGCCTCCACCCGGATCAGTCCGGGGCTGAGGGGATTGAGCGCGCGCCAGAAGCCATGGGCCCCGCCCCAGGGATCGGCCGGCAGCCCCTCACAGAAGCGCGGATGCCAGCGTTCGGCGAAGGCGCGGCTGCGGGCCACCCGGCACTCCCAGAACAGCGACTGGGACTCATGCACCCCCATGGAGGTGGCTTCACCCAGGGGCCAGGGAAACCAGTGGTCATCGCCGCGGGGGAGGCCCTGCTCGTAGAGCGAATGGCCCCATTCATGGGCCGTGGCCAGAAAGGAGGAGAGCGGCTGCCCGGCCACCACGCGGGTGGTGATGCGGAAGTCCTGCGGACCCACGGTGCAGGAGAAGGGATGGGCGGAACGGGAGCGCTGGCAGCGCCGCCCGTCGTACCCCCAGCTGTGCAGCAGGGCACTGCAGAGACTCTCCTGCTGGACCTCGGGCAGATCGACCGGAGGCATCGGGGCAGCGCCGCTGGCGACCACCTGCTCCAGAAGCGGCGGCAGCTCAGCCCGCAGGGGCGCAAACAGCTCGTCGAGCCTCGCCTTGCTCACCTCGGGCTCAAAGGGCTGGGCCAGCACCTCCCAGGGGCTGCGCGCCACCGGCTCGGCGGCGGCCAGCTGGCTGGCCTGCCAGCGGCGCAGCTCGATCAGCTCGCGCAGGGCCGGCGCGAAGGCGGCGAAGTCGTTGCGGGCGCGGGCCTCCTGCCAGACGGCATTGCCGCGCGACTGGGCCCTGGCCAGGGCGCTCACCAGAGCGGGGTCGAGACAGCGCTGACGCTCCAGCTCGAGGCGCAGCAGCTGCAGGTTGCGCTGCCGCTCCGGCGGGGCGTCGGCCTCCAGTTCCGCCTCCGCCGCGGCCACCAGGTCGGCGTACTCGGGGCTGCTCTGGCGCGCATGCAGCTGAGCCGCCAGCAGGGCCAGCTGCTCTCCCCGCCAGGCCGCTCCCGCAGCGGGCATCACCGTGTTCTGGTCGTAGTACAGAGCACTGCTGATCGAGCCGAGCAGGCGGGTCTGGTGCAGATGGCTGTGGAGACGCACCAGCGCCTCACCCGGGACGGCCATGGGGAAGGAAGGTCAGCCGGCCCAGCATGGCGCTTCCGGCCGGGCCGGCGTGCCACCCCTGTGGGAGGGCTCCCTTCCACCCGCGTGGCTGCCGTGGAACCGTGACAGCCAGACAGCGTGCAGGGACGAGTGGCGCTGGCTGCGGACCTGCCAGAAGGTGGCGACGCTGCACCTGCCAGGAACGCACTTGGACCTCAGGAACAGCCCAACCTGCAGAATCCAGCCTTTGAGCCTGACGACGGTGATGGCCCCGATGGTGTTGAGCGGCCTTGAGATCGTGATCGGCATCCTGCTGCTGTTCGGCGGTGGTGAGCTGTTCGTCGCCGGCTCGGTGGCCCTGTCGCTGCTGCTGGGCATCCCCCAGATCGTGATCGGCCTGACGGTGGTGTCGATGGGCACCAGCGCCCCGGAGCTGTTCGTGAGCCTGCTATCCACCCTGCAGGAAGGCCCGGGCGGCGACGCGATCGCTGTGAGCAACGTGGTGGGCTCCAACATCTTCAATGTGATGGTGGTGCTCGGCGCCAGCGCCGCAGTGATCCCGCTGCGGGTTCAGAGCCGCCTGGTGCGGCGTGACGTGCCGCTGCTGCTGGGGGTGTCCATGGCCACCTGGGGCATGGCCTCCGGTGGCCGGATCACCTGGGTGGCGGGCCTGGCGCTGATCACCGGTCTGGTGATCAACCTGGTGTGGGAGGTCCGCAGCGCCCGTGAGGAACCCACCGAGGCGGATGAAGACCTCGACACCGATGGCGCCTCTCCGGCCCCCCAGGCGCTGATCAAGCTGGCCGCCGGCCTGGGGCTGCTGCTGGGAGGCTCACAGCTGTTGGTGAAGGGGGCCATCGCCGCCGCTCAGGGTCTCGGCGTGAGCGAGACGGTGATCGGCCTGACGATCGTGTCGGCCGGCACCTCGATGCCGGAACTGGTCACCTCACTGGTGGCCGCCTACCACGGCAAGGCGGATCTGGCGATCGGCAACGTGGTGGGCAGCAATCTGCTCAACCAGCTGGTGATCCTGGGGGTGTGCGGACTGGCCTCCGGCAGCAGCGGCCTCGCCGTCGACCCCGTGATGCTGAGCCGCGATTTCCCGGTCATGGTGGCCACCACCCTGGCCTGCCTGCCGATCTTCTGGACCCGCGGCGTGATCACAAGGCTGGAGGGCTGGATCCTGCTGGGGCTCTACGGGCTTTATCTGCTCGAGCAGATCCTCTCCAACACCGGCTCCGCCCTCAGTGATGAGTACCGACTGGTGGTGCTGGTGGCCGTGATTCCCCTCGTGTTGGTGTTCCTCACCTGGCAGGTGCTGTCCTGGCGGGAAAAGCGGCGGCTGGCTAACTGACGCAAGGAAGGGCTGCCCAGCGGGTTCAGGGCCCCGCCTCGAGCGGCAGCGCCCGCCATTCCTCGACCACGTAAGGCGGGATCGGCAGTTCGACGAAGATCCCCGGCAGCTCCAGACGCAGGGGTCTGTTGTTCTGCAGGTCGGCCAGCAGCGGGGTCAGGTCGAATTCGGCCGCTGCTGCGCGGGTGTCAGCGGCCAGCCTCGGATTGGCCAGAGTGATGTCGTCAAGCTGCCACAGGCGCCGACCGGCGCGCACCAGCAGCGGCGTGGGGTGATCGAGCCTGACCCGTCCCGGGTAGCCGACGATGCGCAGGGTCACAGGAGCGGCTTGGGCCGGAGCCCCCTCCCGGTAGGCCACCACCTGCCAGCTCTGATAGTCGAGATCGCGCAGGCTCTCGAGGCTGCGCACCAGCCCGGTGCCGGTCTCCCCGGGGCTGGCCTGGAGCATCGCCAGCGCTGGCTGGGGTACCGCCAGGCTGAGCAGCAGCAGCAGCAGCGCGAGAAGTCCAGGCAGCGAGGCCAGCGAGGCAGACCGGGAGCTGCCGCTCCGAGGGGACTGGACGTCGGCGCTGCAGCAGGGGCTGTCTCGGTGGAGGACGACCGGCGCGGCGCCGGCGGGGCTGGCGGGCCGAGGAGACCACCACGGCCCCGCGGCTGAGGCTTCGCGACGGCCCGGGCGACTGGCCTTCGCGGCAGAACGGAGGCGGGAGGTCCAGGCCGCGAAAGCGTGCCGGCTGCAGGTCGCAACGCAGCGGAGCGTCATGGGGCGTCCCCGGGCCATCAGACGGATCAGCATCGGATCAGGGCGCGTCCACAGCCTCCGGAGCCCGCTCGGCTCATGGCTGTCGCTCGGCATAGGGCTGTTGCTCGGCAAATGGCTGTCGCTCCGCCCCCGGAATCAGCTGCCAGCCGGTGTGGGTGGCCCACAGCGCCCAGATCGCCATCGCCCGCAGGTAGTGGCAGGCCCGGAAGGTATGCACGGCGGTGATCGCCTCCGGGGTGCGGAACTGCAGGCCGCCGCTGTACACCTGCTCCACCACCGCGCCGGTGATCGCGAAGGCGGTGTCGGTCTCGCCCATCAGGCGGTAGTAGGCGGCCAGGCCGAAGTTGATGCCGGTCCACACCTCCAGCGGGTGGGTGCCGTTGGGATCGAGCGGCGTGCCGTCACGGCGCAGGCCGTTGGCGACGCCCAGCCTGCCGCCCTCAAAGCGCTCGAAACAGGCCTCCTTCACGGCCTTGAGCGAGCTGCGGGCCCGCTCCTCGGCCACCACCGGCGGCAGGCCCAGCAGGCGGGCGTAGAAGTCACCGCAGAGCTGATCGGCCATCACCACCGGCGTGCCGCTCTCAGCATCGATGTTGTAGTACTCGCCGTTCCAGAGCAGGCGATCGAAGTTGGCGCGGGATTGCTCCAGCCAGCCGCTGAACTCGCGCTGCTCGCTGGAGGTGTCGAGCCCGAGCGACAGCTGCAGCCGCTGGGCCATCGCCAGGGCCGCCTCCAGCGCCGCGATCCAGAGGGCGCCGCAGTAGGCGCTCACCCCCTTCAGGGGCCAGTCATCGAAGGTCTGATCCGGGGCGCCGCCGTTGTCGGGCAGGCCGTCATTGTTGGCATCGAAGGCCTTCAGGTAGCGCAGGGCCTGCACCGCCGCCGGCCAGCAGTCGGCCAGGAAGCGCAGGTCCTCGCCGCTCGGGGCGAGGGTGAAGGCGCGCCACACCTGCAGCACGAAGTCGCTGGCCAGGTCCTTCCAGAGGTTGCAGTCCTGGTAGGCGGTGTAGTTGCTGGCGTCGAACGGCCGCTCGTTAGGGGCGCCGAGGTCGTGGGGGGTGGCGCCGGCCACCTTGCGGGGCGCCTCGACGCGGCCGCGGCCCTGGGTGAAGTACCAGCCGATCGGCCGGGGGGTGGGATCGGATGCGGGGATGGCGCGGGCGAAATCGCGCAGCACGGCCTTGTCGAGCTCCGGCCACAGCTGCAGCAGCGCGAACGAGCCGTAGAGGCGCACATCGAGGCTTTCGTACCAGGCGTAATCCAGGCACTCGAGCACCCCGAAGCGGCCCACCGGATCGGCAGGGGAGGCGGCGGTCCAGAGGGTGCCGCCGCTGGCCAGGTCGTAGAGCTCGTTGCACAGGGCCATGCGCAGGGGCTCCGGCAGATCGGAGCGCTCCAGCACCGGCGCCTGCCAGGCGGCGATGGCCTCGCGCCAGCTCCGCCAGTCGCGCAGGGCCTCGGCGGCGAGGGCGGCGGCGTTGTCGCCTGAGGCGCCGAACACATCGGTGTAGCGGCGCAGGCTGCGGGTGCCGGTGGCGAAGGCGGTGACCGGCAGGTCCCAGGCGATCACCACCGGAATCTCGAGCTGCTCCCCGGGGGCGAGGGTGAGGCGCACGGCGATGGCCGAGCTGCTGGGGTCGTGGTCGCCGCTGCCGCGGTCGTTGTCACTCTCCGGGATGGAGCCATCAGCGGCGAAGGGGCCCCACAGCTCACCGCCGCCGGCGGCCGGATTCCAGCGGCTGCAGCGGAAGATCTCGAGGGGGCCGCTCCCGGCCCCTTCTCCCCGCGCGGCCTGCAGGGCGGCGACATCGGGCAGCGCCAGGATCCACTGGCCCTGACCTTCGGCGATCGGCTCGCTGCGCTCGCCCTCCTGCAGCACCGCCGCCATGCCGGGGGCATCAAAGCGGCGGTTGCGCTGGCCGCGGCTGCGGCCGATCGCCGGCACGTAGTTGTGCTCGGGGCTGCCGTCGTCGCGGAACTTGACTGCTGCTGTGGGGTCGGTGTTGGTGAACCAGCCCACCGTGTTGCGCCAGCTCAGCAGCAGCGACACGGTCAGCGGCCGGTCGGTGGGGTTGCGCAGCGTCCAGGCGAACACCGCCAGCGGATAGCTGGTGCGCGTGTAGTCGCCCGGGAGGATCGGGCTGAAGGCCTGGCAGCTGACCTCCGCCTGGAAGACACCGCTGTAGTGGGTCTCGCTGAGGGGATAGCGGGCGGCGTAGGTGCCGGTGCTGCGCTCGGGCGTGCTGGCGGGGTACCAGCTCCAGGTCGGCAGCGGTTCGCCGGCCTCCGGCCGGGAGGCGTCGGCGGCGGGCTTCACCGCCAGGGCATGGGCGCGGCGGGCGCTGCCATCGCTCTCAAACAAAGCGAACTGGCAGTCGGGCAGGGTGCCGAACCAGTGCTCACCGCCGTCGAGGTGCCAGAGGTTGAAGCTGCCGTCGGGGGCGCGACCGATGCAGCCGGCGCCGAAGCCCCCCAGCGGCATGCCGTGGTTGGGGCCATCGTCGAGGTTGCTGGCGTAACGCACCGTGTACGGCTTCTCCCAGCCGAGTCCGAAGGGACGGCTCCAGGAGGCGGGCGGCGGGCCCTCGGCGGCACCCCCGTCACGGCGACCTCCGGCGCGGCGCAGCAGGGAGGTGAGGGCAGAAAGGCCGGGGCGCGCCATCGAGGGAGGAACAGTGCGCCCAGCCTGCCAGAGCTGGCCCGGCCGGCGGCCCGTGGCGAGCTGTTTGCCGTGATCAGCGCCCGGGCCGATGGGTTCCCCCCGGCGCCGGCGGATCGACCTGCCCGCCGCGGCCAGCCTCCTGCTCCACCAGGGCATCGAGGGTGGCGGCGGTGCGCACCAGGGCCTGGTACTGCTGCAGGATCCGGTGGTTGCGCTCCAGCCAGCCGGCCGGGTTGCCCTGGGCCCCCGGGCCGCGGCCCAGGCCGTCGCCATCAAGCAGCTCCAGCTCCCCCCGCTGCGCCAGCAGTGCGATCACCAGTTCATGGATGCGCTGGCGGCGGTCGCTCATCGGGACGGAATCCTCACGGCAGGGGCAGCCTCTGCAGGCCTGCAAAGCGTTCGAAATCGCGATCGAAACTGACCAGACGCCAGCCATTGGTGATCGCCAGGGCGGCCAGATGGACATCCGTGCACAGGCGGGGTGGGATCTCAGCACCCCGCAGCAACTGGTGAAACACCTCCCAGCCGTCGTGCTCCGGCTCGGCCAGCGCCACGCCAGGCTGCCGGCACAGGTCCTCCAGCAGGGCGGAGGCCTCTGCCGCGGTCCTGACCGCAGCGCCCATCAACCTGGGCTGGCACACCAGCCGCACCAGCCCCAGGGCGGTCACCGTGCAGAACAGCACCTGATCAGCCGCTTGCTGTTCCCAATAGTGAAGGGCCTGGGCGTGATGGCTGTGGTCGGGACAGACCAGGGCCAGCCAGACATTCAGATCCGGCAGGTCGGCTGGGGTGCTCATGGGTCGAGCAGCTCAGCCAGGCCGGCGTTGGAAAGCCGATGGACCTCCAGAGCCAGCGCCCCCTCCAGGCGCGGCAGCATGGCCGCGGAGCGCTTCTGCCCGGCGCGTGGGGGCGGGGCACTGAGCCCTTGCTCCACATAGCTGCGCAGCAGCTGCTTGAGGGTGACACCGTTGCTCGCCGCCCGGGCTTTGAGCCGCGCAAACAGCGGATCAGGCAGCTCCAGGGTGGTGCGCATGCTCCAGGCCTGCAGAAGTGCGCATCTTAATGCGCATTCATGGGCATTCCCTCTGGGCACCTGCTCTCCATGCAGAGAGGGAACCAGGCCGAGAGGAAACGAGAGGTACCCCCAGGCGCAGGTTGCAACCCTGCCGGGAGCGGGGGCGGCCGGCATCATGGCTCCAGCGGCGAGACCATCCTGGGCAGCACGCAGCACGCCCCTGAACAGGACGGGCACCGGAACGCCCTGGCGGTGATCGGCACCGATGCCGCTGGCCTGGCCGGGCTACCGGCCCGCAGCCTGGATCTGGTGCGGACGGCCGCGTTGCTGGTGGCCCCGCAGCGGCTGCTGGTGGAGCTGGAGACCTGGTGGAGCCAGGAGCAGGAGGCCGGTCGCATCCCCCAGGAGCAGCCCTGTCCCGACGGGCTCGCCAGCGACCGCCCCGAGCAGATCATGGAGCCCCTGGAGCAGGCCCTGGCGGCGGGCCGTCCGGCGGTGGTGCTGGCCAGCGGCGATCCGCTCTGGTTCGGCATCGGCCGGCTGTTGCTGCAGCGCTTCGGGGCCGAGCGGCTGCGCTTCCACCCGGCGCCCACCTCGCTGCAGCTGGCCTTCGCCCGGATCGGCCGCCCCTGGCAGGACGCCGGCTGGATCAGCCTGCACGGCCGCGAGCCCGAGGCGCTGGCGACACGGCTGCAGCAGCGCCCGGCCGCCCTGGCGGTGCTCACCGACCCCACGCGCGGGGGGGTGAGCGAGGTACGCAGAATCCTGGCGGCGTCGGGGCTGGAGGCGGCCTACGCCCTCTGGCTGTGTGAGCGGCTGGGCCATCCGGCCGAGCGGGTGCAGCGGCTGGCGCCGGCGACCCCCCTGCCCGCCGATCTCGATCCCCTGCATCTGGTGCTGCTGATCGCCGAGCCGCCGCCAGCGCCCGCCGAGCCGGACGCCCTGCCCCTGTTCGGCCTGGCGGACGGCCTCTACCTCCAGCAAGACGATCGGCCCGGCCTGATGACCAAGCGCGAGGTGCGCCTGCAGCTGCTGGCCGACCTGGAGCTGCCCGCCACCGGGGTGCTCTGGGACATCGGCGCCGGCGTGGGCTCGGTGGGCCTCGAGGCGCTGCGGCTGCGGCCGGATCTGGCCCTGTGGGCCCTGGAGCAGCGCGGCGGTTCGGCGGCCCTGATCCGGGCCAATGCCGAACGTCTGGGGGTGCGGCCGGCGGCGGTGCTGGAGGGCCGGGCTCCCGAGGCCCTCTCGGAACTGCCCGATCCCGACCGGGTGCTGCTCGGCGGCGGTGGGCGTGAGCGGGCAGCGGTGCTCGCGGCGGTGCTGGAGCGCCTGCGGCCCGGCGGGGTGGTGGTGATCCCGCTGGCCACCATCGAGGCCCTGGCGGAACTGCGGCCGCTGCTGGAGGAGGCTGGCCTGGCGGTGCGGGTGAGTCAGCACCAGGCCTGGCGCGGCTCGCCCCTGGCGGACGGCACCCGGCTGGCGCCGCTCAATCCGGTGCTGGTGCTGAGCGGGCGGCGCTGCTGAGGGTGGAGGAGCGTCAGCGACGCGGCGCCGCGATCTCTCGGCAGACGCCCACCAATCCGATCACGGCACCCGCATCATCCCGAAGGGGACACTTGCGCGTCTCGAGCAGCGCATGACGGCCATCCGGAAACTGCACCGCCTCCTCATTCATGGTGGCGATGCCACCGGCGAGCATCGCCTCATCGTGCCTTCGGAAGCCGGCAGCCACCTCCGCAGGGAACAGATCCGCATCGGTGCAGCCGATCAGCTCGCCGACACGCCGTCCCAACAGCCTGGCCCAGGCGGCGTTGCCACTGATGTAACGGCCCTCGAGATCCTTGGCGAACACGATGTCGTCAATGGACGCGAGAACAGCGGCTTCAAGGCTGATCATCGGAACCTCATCAAGGTGGAGTGAGACGAGAACATGCGGCCTGTCACCGAAGAGACTCTAGAGCAGTTCACCCACAACAATCGGCAGAGAATCGGTCACTTCCTGATGATGTCGGGGTGAGTGGATCTGAATCATCCACTCCCGGCGCTCGACAGCGGCGCAGGGCGTCCGCGGATCGAGATCGCCACACATGACCGATCCGACAGCTGTCGTTGTCCCTGTCATGGAGGGATCATTGGATCGGTTCAGGCCTCACTGAGGTGGGGCCAGTTGGCGCCGCCGCTGCCGCCGCAGGCCGCGCCGGCAGCGGCTCGATCCGCACCGGGCTGCCCACGGTGATGCCCAGGGCCTCGGCCTGGCCGGCCGCCAGTTCCACCACCCCATCCACCAGCTCGTCGGGCCCGTAGCTGCGGCAGGGCAGCCGCATGCAGGAGGGGACATCAGCCACGATCGCGATCACCCGGCCCTGCCGCACGAACAGCATGTCGAGCGGTTCAGGGGTGCGATGCATCCAGAAGCGCGCCAGCGAAGGCGGGACATAGGGGAACCACATGCCATGAAGCGGCAGCAGCGGCGGGCGCAGCTGCAGGCCCATCGCCTGCTCGTGGGGTTCATCGGCCACCTCCAGCTGCAGGCAGGTGCCCGGCCTCAGACACCACTGCGCCTCGATCGGCAGCTGCTGGGGCGGGGTGGCGGCCCGGACAGACCAGGGCTGCAGCGCACCCAGGGCGGCAAGCGCCGCGAGGCTGAGTGGGGGCAGGGAGCGCAGGACGGGGGGCATCGCAGGCGGATGAGGGCGTGGTCAGGGGGCGTCGGGGCGGGGCGGCAGGCCCTCGCACAGGCAGTAGCCACGGCCGCGCACGGTGTGGATCAGCCGCCGCTCGCCGCCCTGCTCCAGCTTCTGGCGCAGATAGCGCACATACACCTCGATCACGTTGCTGGCGCTGCCCGGCTGCTGTTCGGGCCAGACCCGCTGCAGGATCTCCTCCCGACTGAGCACCTGGCCGCGGCGCTCCAGCATCAGAAGCAGCAGCTGGTATTCCCTGGCGGTGAGGGCGAGGCCGCGGCCACCACGGCTCACCTGGCCGCTGGCGGGCCAGAGCTGCAGATCGGCCACCTGCAGACATTCCGGTCCCTGCATCGCCGCCGGCAGCTGACGATGCAGGCGCAGGCGGGTGAGCAGATCGCTCGGTCCCACCTCCGTCAACCAGAAGTCATCGGCGCCGCTCAGCAAGGTGTGCGAGCGGCCCGCCACCGAGTCATCGGCGAGGCCCAGCAGAATCGGCAGTGCCCCCCAGCGGCGGCGCAGCTCCGGAATGCGCCCCTGCTCGCCGGGAGACAGAACCACCGCCAGCGGGGTGGGCGCGGGCGCCTCGGGCGGGGCCGGATCGGCGCCGCGCCCTGGCATGGCAGCAACCGAGGAACGGAGGTCCCGCCCCGGATCAGCGGCGAGAGGCGGCTCGATCGGCAGGGGCACCGGATCGGCACGGCCCGGCTCGAGCCGCAGCGGCCGATACCCCGAGACGGCCAGCCGTGGTGCCAGCGCCTCGGCCTCAGCCCCGACCAGCAGCAGCGGCGCCGTCACGATGCGGAGCTGGAGGCGGCAGAACCCGGATCGGCGCCGTCGTTGCCGGGCTTGGCCACGTGCGGCAGGCCCCAGCCGAGCTTGTTGCGCAGCACCTGGAAGAACTCATGGTCAGCCAGGCGCACGAAGCGCACCGGCTGCTCGCTGCGGCGCACCAGCACCCGGTCCTCCGGCCAGACGTAGCAGCCGGCACTGCCGTCGACCACCATCATCAGCCGCTCGGGCGTGGCCGGAAACACGGTCACCGGTTCGGCGTCGCTGAACACCAGCGCCCGGGAGGCCAGCGAGTGGGGCGCGATGGGGGTGAGCTGCAGCACCGGGCAGTCCGGCGTGATCACCGGGCCACCGGCGGAGAGGGCATAGGCGGTGGAGCCGGTCGGGGTGGAGAGGATGACGCCGTCGGCGGCGATGTCCACCGGGGCGTGGCGGCCGATGGCGATCTCGAAATGGCACATCGAGGTGAGCGGCTCACGGTGCAGCGCCATCTCGTTGAGGCAGAGCACCTCCCAGCGGCGCTGCTCGCCCCGCATCACGCTCACCACCAGCATCGAGCGCTCCTCCACCGTCCAGCGACGGGCGATCACCTGGGCGAGCACGCGGTCGAGATCGCGGAGGTAGGCCTCCGCCAGGAAGCCGAGGTGGCCGGTGTTGATCGTCAGGATCGGCACGCCGATCGGCGCGGTCATGCGGGCCGCCGACAGCACGGTGCCGTCGCCGCCGAGCACGATCGCCAGATCGAGGCCGCCATCGAAGGCGGCGGGGACGCAGGCGGTATGGCCGCGGCTACGCAGATGCTGGTCGGGATTGGCGAAGCCCACCACCCCGGAGGCACTGCTGGCGCGCACGGTCTCGAGGCCCGCGGCCTGCAGACGTGCCTCGATCGCTGCGGCGGTGTCGAGCGCCAGCGACTTGCCGTCATTGATGATCAGACCGATGCGAGCGGCGCGACCGGCAGGCGGATTTCCGGCGGCAGTCGGGGTCACAGGAGCATCCGGATGGGACGGCGGCAGTCCGGCGCGCGGCACCGATCGCGGCTGGCAGGGTTTCTGAGTTTATGGGCAGGCTCCGGGGCGGGGATCAGCCGCAGGGGCCCAGGGCGGAGGATCCAGCTCAGAACTGCTCCAGGAAGCGCAGATCGCTGGTGTAGAGGCGGCGGATGTCGTCGATGCCGTGGCGCACCATGCAGAAGCGCTCCACCCCCAGGCCGGCGGCGAAGCCGCTCCAGCGCTCGGAATCGATGCCGAGCCCCTCGAGCACCGCCGGATCGACCATGCCGCAGCCCATCACCTCCAGCCAGCGGCCGCGCCACTGCACGTCCACCTCGGCACTGGGCTCGGTGAAGGGGAAGTAGCTGGCGCGGAAGCGCACCGGCAGGTCGCCGAAGAACTGCTTCAGGAAGGCCATCACCGTGCCGCGCAGATGGCTGAAGTCGAGGCCTTCATCAAGGGCCAGCACCTCCACCTGGTGGAACACCGGCGAATGGGTGGCGTCGACGGCATCGCGGCGGAAGACACGGCCCGGGGCGACGATGCGAGCCGGCGGCGGATTGGCCTCCAGGTGGCGGATCTGAACCGGCGAGGTGTGGGTGCGCAGCAGACGCTCCTGCCCATCAGCGCCGGGGGCCAGATAGAAGGTGTCCTGCATGTCCCGCGCCGGGTGGTGGGGCGGGATGTTGAGGGCGGTGAAGTTGTAGTGGTCGCTCTCGATCTCCGGTCCCTCGGAGACGCGGTAGCCGAGGCCCGCAAAGATGTCGACGATCTCCTCGATCGTGCTGATCAGCGGGTGACGCTGCCCCGGCGGCACATAGCGACAGGGGGCTGTGACATCGAGGCGCTCGCGCTCCAGCCGTTCGCTAAGCGCCGCCTGCTTGAGACTCTCCAGGCGCTCATGCAACAGGCCCTGCACCTGCTCCTTGAGCACGTTGGCGCGCTGCCCCACCAGCGGCCGCTCCTCGGCCGAGAGGCGTCCCATGGCCCCGAGCACGGCCGACAGGCGTCCCTTCTTGCCGAGCAGGCCCACCCGCAGCTCCTCGAGGGCGGCGCTGCCATCGGCAGCGGCGATCGATCGGGCGGCCTCGCGCTCCAGCTCCTCCAGCTGGGCGGTGAGGTCCTGGAGGCTGACGGCGGCGCTCAAGAGCAGCGAAGGCGGGTGCGGGCCGTGACTGTAGGCAGCCGCCCCGGAGGCCTAGCTTGCAGGCAACGTCAGCGCTGCCCGATGCCGCCGCTCCGCATCCTGATCAGCAACGACGACGGTGTCTTCGCGGACGGCATCCAGACCCTGGCCGCGGAGGCCGCCGAACGGGGCCACCGGGTGACGGTGGTCTGCCCCGACCAGGAACGCTCCGCCACCGGCCACGGCCTCACCCTGCAGACGCCCCTGCGGGCGGAGCGGGCCGATGAGCTGTTCTCGCCCGGCGTCACGGCCTGGGCCTGCAGCGGCAACCCCTCCGACTGCGTCAAGCTCGCCCTGTGCTCCCTGCTGGAGGAGCCCCCGGATCTGGTGCTCTCCGGCATCAACCACGGCCCCAACCTCGGCACCGATGTCATGTATTCGGGCACGGTGGCGGCGGCGATGGAGGGCACGATCGAGGGTCTGCCCTCTCTGGCGGTGAGCAGCGCCGACTTCCGCTGGCGCCAGTTCGGCCCGGCTGCGGCGCTGGCGCTCGATGTGGCGGAGGCGATGCTGCAGCAGGGCTGGCCCGAGGGGCTGCTGCTCAGCCTCAACGTGCCGCCGCGGCCGGCGGATCAGATCGGGCCGCTGCGCTGGTGCCGCACCGCCCAGCGGCGCTACGTCGACCAGTTCGACAGACGCGTCGATCCGCGCGGCCGCACCTACTGGTGGCTTGCCGGCGAGGTGGTGAACGATCTGGAGGCGACGGTCGCCGGCCCCGACGACTGGCCCGTGGACGTGGCCTGGGTCGAGGCCGGCGGCGCCTCGCTGTCGCCGCTGCAGCCGGAACTGTTCTGGCGGGGCCGCTGCGACACCCTGCCGCAGCTGGGAGCCCTCAGCAGCGGGCGGACGGCCCGGAACGAGGGCTGAGCGCGTCTCAGATGCGCTTGTGCACCCGCTGCAGCAGCCACAGGCTCACCCAAAGGCCGATCAGGTGGGCGAACAGCACCTGGGTGTTGCCCAGCACCGAGAGCATCTCGATCGAGGTGATCGGCAGTCCGATCACCCGACCGGCGGCCCCGGGAGCCTGCTGGATCTGGGCGCCGAAGAAGCCCGGTACCTGCTGGGAGGCCTGCACGAACAGGCTGCCGGCCATCGCCTGGTAGCCGACCACCGCCAGGGTGACCCCCACCAGATCGGCCAGCACGCCGCGCTTGATCAGCCGCGAGGTTTCACCCTTGCTGGGGCGCACCGGGCTGGCCAGGGCCCGGCCGCAGCGCACGATCAGCCAGCTGTGCCACAGGCACCAGAGCAGCAGCAGGAAGGAGAAGGTGGTGAGCGAGATGCCGGGCCCGAGGCCCAGGGCCCTGGCCGAGTTGGCGGCCAGACGCCCGCCGATGTTGTTGAACAGCAGCACCCCCACCACCACCACCGCCAGCACCAGCTGGGCCCAGAAGCGCGCCCAGCCCAGGCGGCGCAGGGCGGCGGCGATCAGCTGCAGATCCAGTCGGTCGGCCATGCGTCCGGGAGGCGGGCGAGGGGAGTGGGGAGCGAAAACCGGGGCCTGGCGCCGGCGGAGACAGCGACAGCGGCGCTGAGAGCGGATGCGCCGCGTGGGACGGGGCGAAAGGGCCTGGGGCCCGCTGGCTCCAAACTTGCCATGGGAGGATCCACCAGGCGAGGCCCGCGTCGTTGATTCCGCTGCACGATCCCCAGCACGCCCAGCGTCCGACCGCCATCGCCCTGGGAAGTTTCGACGGTCTGCATCAGGGCCACCGGCGGGTGATCGCGGCGATCACCGCCGACCTGGGCGGCTCCGATCAAACCGGATCCGATCCAGACGGGGCTGCTCCAGACAAGGCGGGTCAAGACAGGCCAGTGCCGACGGTGGTGAGCTTCTGGCCCCATCCGCGCGAGGTGCTGCATGGCGAGACGCGGCTGCGGCTCGATCTGCCCACCGAGAAGCTGGAGCTGCTGGAGCCCCTGGGCGTGAGGCAGCTGGTGCTGGTGCCCTTCGATGCCGCGCTGGCTGCCTTGAGCCCGGAGGCCTTCGTCGCGCAGGTGCTGGCGGGCAGCCTGCAGGCCCGCCAGGTGGCGGTGGGCGACAACTTCCGCTTCGGAGCGGGCCGCCGCGGCGACGTGGGCGATCTGGCCCGGCTGGGGGCACGCCATGGCATCGCCGTCACGGTAGTGCCGATGCTGCATGTCGATGGCGAGCGGGTGAGCAGCAGCCGCATCCGCCGCGCCCTGGCCGGCGGCGCCCTCGACGAGGCACGGCGCCTGCTGCAGCGCCCCTACCGCTTCAGCGGCCGGGTGGTGCGCGGCCGGGGCCTCGGCCGCGGCCTGGGCTGGCCCACCGCCAACCTGCGCATCGACGGCCGCAAGTTTCTCCCCCAGGAAGGGGTCTACGCCTGCTGGGTCTGGCGCCACGCCGACGCGATGGCGCCACGAGCTGGCGCCATCGGCGCGGAGCAGATCCCGCGGTCACGGGAGCCACAGGGGAAGGTACCGGCGGGGCTCCGGCCGGCAGCCGCCTGGAGCGCCGATGCCCTCCCGGCGGTGATGAATCTCGGCCCCCAGCCCACCGTCGATCCCGACTCCCCCTCGGCGGTGGAGGTGCATCTTCTGGAGACAGGCCTGAACGGAGAGCTCGATCTGGCCGGCGCCTGCCTGACGGTGGAGCCGGTGGTGAGGTTGCGGGGTCAGATCCGTTTCTCAGGGCTGGAGGAGCTCAGTGCCCGCATCGGGGCCGACGCAGCCGAAGCCCGCGCATGGCTGGCGCAACAGGGTCCCGCCGGGCCGGCTCCGGCCATCGCCTGTTCGCCGCTCTCCCCTCAGGAGCTGGGATAGGCGTGGGTGAGGCCCCAGGCGATGAAGGCGGCGATGCCTCCCATCAGCAGGATGCCGGAGATGAGCACCAGCATCGGGTTATCGGAGCTGTTGGGGTCGGGAGCCATCGCTGAGCGGCAGTCGGCGCCACCCTAGTCAGAGGGCCCGGAGCGCCCGGTGCGCAGCGCGACCGACCGAACTGGCCGTCAGGACCCTCCCTCAAGGCCGGCAGACGCACCGGCGACCTCAGACACGCGATCCCGACACAAGGCGGGGGTTGGCAGGCCCCCGCGCAACTGCCTGGCTGGGCTGCTGGATCGGCTGCCTGCCCCCTGCGGCGGTTTCCAGAGGCCCGGTGGTCACACTCCTGAGAGGCTCCGGACGCACCTGCCACGCGCGAAGCTGCAGACACCCCTGCACGCTCCCTGGCCCCGTGCCCGCCCCGTTTCCCAGCCATCAGGCCGCCCCTGCGGAACCCACCGGCGCAGCTGGCGCCGCTATGGAAGCCACCGCCATGGCCGGTGACACCGCCTCCCCCAGCGCCTCAGAAGGCGCAGCGGCAGCCGGACGCGATGCCGACATCGCTGCGATCCGACGCCTGCTCGACGCCAATCTCGATCGTGCCCGCGAGGGCCTGCGGGTGCTGGAGGACTGGAGCCGCTTCGCCCTGGAGCGCACCGATCTGGTGACCACCTGCAAGGACCTGCGTCAGCGTCTCGGACGTCTGCATCACGCCCGCTACAAGCTGGAGCGTGACACCGCCGGGGATGGCGGCGCCGGCCTCGGCCATCCGGCCCAGCTGCAGCGCCAGGCGCCCGCCCAGGTGCTGGCGGCCAATGCCGGCCGGGTGCAGGAGGCACTGCGGGTGCTGGAGGAGTTCGGCCGCCTCGAGGATCCCGAGCTGGCGGGTGAGGCGGCGGCCATCCGCTACCGCCTCTACGACCTGGAGGTGGAGCTGCTGCGGGCCACCGCTGGATCGGGCACGGCGCCGGAGGCTGGGGCGGCAGCGCAGGCGGAACAGGCGGCCGCAGGGACCCTGCGGGACCGCCTGCAGGCCTGCAGGCTGTATCTGATCACCCGCCCCCTGCCCGATCTTGAGCGTGTGGTGGAGACATCGCTGCAGGCGGGGGTGCGCCTGGTGCAGTACCGCGCCAAGAAGGCCGACGACCGCAGCCGCCTGGCCGAAGCGCAGGCCCTGCAGGCGTTGTGCAGGCGCCACGGAGCCCTGTTCCTCGTCAATGACCGCATCGATCTGGCCCTGGCGGTGGACGCCGACGGCGTGCATCTGGGCCAGGACGACCTGCCGCCCGAGCTGGCACGGCGCCTGCTGGGGCCCGAGAAGCTGATCGGCCGCAGCACCCATGCGCTGGAGCAACTGCAGCAGGCGGAGCGCGACGGCTGCGACTACGTGGGGGTGGGGCCGGTGAATGCCACGCCCACCAAACCGGGCCGCACACCGGTGGGGCTCGACTAC
Organism: Synechococcus sp. CBW1004; assembly: GCF_015840715.1. Taxonomy (NCBI): domain Bacteria; kingdom Bacillati; phylum Cyanobacteriota; class Cyanophyceae; order Synechococcales; family Synechococcaceae; genus Synechococcus; species Synechococcus sp. CBW1004. The sequence continues at coordinate 1,187,659 of NZ_CP060397.1, forward strand.
GTGCGCCAGGCCGCCGCGGAGGCCCGCATCCCCTGGTTCGCCATCGGCGGCATCGAGTCCTCCAGCCTGGGTCCTGTGCTGGAGGCGGGCGCCAGTCGCGTCGCGGTGGTGCGGGCGATCACCGACGCCAGTGACCCGGCGGCCGCGACGGCGGAGCTGCTGGCCGCTCTGGGCACAGCGTGGCCGAGCTCAGAGTTGGGATCAACCGGAGAAACACCCACAACCCGCTGATGCCTGTGAGGGTCAGATGAGCGAAACCACGATCAGCGACGATCGATTCAGCAACGCACTGGCGCAGGGGGCCCCTGAGGGAATGGACAGCAGCAGCGACTTCGACAGGCCGAACCAGCCCGACGCCGCTCCCGCCGACAACGCCTCGATGGCTGAGAGGGTGGGGGAGACGATCACCCTCACGGTCAACGGCGAACCGCGCCGCATCCCCGCAGGCCTCACACTCCCCGCCGTGCTCGAGGCCCTGGGCTACCGCCCCCAGCTGGTGGTGGTGGAGTTCAACGGCACGATCCTGCCGCGCCAGCGCTGGGCTGAGCAGAGCGTGGGGGAAACCGACGTGCTCGAGGTGGTCACCATCGTGGGGGGCGGTTCCTAGATTTCAGGCCACTCCAGGCCTGATCCATGGCACTTACAGCGCCGCGTCGCCTAGCGGCTCCCCTCGCGTCGCGTCGCACGCCACTTGCCTGCCCATGGCTGCGCCGCAGCTTCACCCTGCTGGTGCTGCCCCTGGTCGTGGCGGGGCTGCTGCTGATCGGCACCCAGCCCGCTGAGGCGGCGAGCGGCGGCCGCATCGGTGGCGGCAGTTTCCGTTCGGCCCCCTCGATGCCCCGCAGCTACGGCGGCGGCGGTGGTTACCGGGGTGGTTACAACGGCGGCTACGGAGGCGGTTACCGCGGCGGCTATGGCGGCGGTGGCATCGGCTTCCCATTCATCCTGCCGATCTTCGGCTTCGGCGGCGGCCTGTTCGGCTTCCTGGTGCTGATGGCAATCGTCGGGGTGGTGCTCAACGCCCTCCGCGGCGGCGGCGCCTCGCTGCCGGCCGGCCGCGGCCTCGACACCCGCGCCTCCGTCGATGGGCCGGTGTCGATCGCCCAGCTGCAACTGGGCCTGCTGGCCAGCGCCCGCAATGTGCAGGAGGACCTCAGGCGCCTGGCCGCCAGTGCCGACACCTCCAGCAGCAGCGGCCTGCAGCAGGTGCTCCAGGAGACCACCCTGTCGCTGCTGCGCCAGCCGGAGCTGTGGGTCTACGCCAACTCCGAGGTGGGCCAGGTGCCGTTCGCGTCGGCGGAATCCACCTTCAACCGCCTGTCGATGCAGGAGCGCAGCAAGCTGAAGAGCGAGCTGACCGCCAACGTCGGCGGACGCCGCTCCACCGGCAGCAGCGCCGTGGGCGCCAGCGACGCCACCAGCGACTTCATCGCTGTGACGCTGCTGGTGGCCAGCCGCAACCGTCTGCCGCTCAAAGGCGCCGACACCGCCGACAACCTGCGCGACAGCCTGCAGCGCCTCGGGGCCGTGGGCGCCGACGACCTGCTGGCGCTGGAAGTGATCTGGCAGCCGGAGGGCGCCGGCGAGGTGCTGAGCAGCGAGGAGCTGATCACCGCCTATCCCGACCTGCAGCACCTCTGAGGTCAGACCATCCCGGATAGGACGAGGTGCCGGGCATCAACGCATCCCGTCGTCCCAGACCTCGCCCTCGCATCGGCGGGGCGAGGGCGTCCAACCGTCTCCGGCCGCAGGCCGGACCTGAATGATCCACATCGGTGGCCGCCCACGCCGGTGGCGCCCTTGCCGGCGACGCCCCACCCCGTGACACTGCCCCCAGCTGCAGCACCGCCGTGGCCAGTCGCCGGATTCAGTGGGTGAACACCCCCGTCCTGATCGAGGCGATGGAGCGGCACCGCCAGGGCCTGCTGCCCCGCTCGATGCAGCTGTGGCTGCAGCAGCTGCTGGAGCTGCCCCCGGGCAACCCTCCACCGGAGCTGCCGGGCGGGCCGCGTCATTAGCCACGGGCGCCCAGCAGCCACGGTCGCCCAGCAGGCACCGTCGCTCAGCGGATGCATCCGGGGAGCCGCTCGGCACGCCACAGCCATAGCCACAGCCAGAACGCCCATCGGCGTTGCAGGCGACAGACGGGTGTGGCAGCGTCCACCGGCCCTCCAACCGACGCAGGCGCCCGTTCCTGCCGGGCTCAGCTCCGGGCCCCGAGGATGCGTAGGGCAGCCATCGCCGCCCCATAGCCGTTGTCGATGTTGACCACCGTCAGGCCCGGAGCGCAGCTGGCGAGCATGCCGTGCAGGGCCGCCACACCGCCGGCACTCACCCCGTAGCCCACCGACACCGGCACGGCGATCACCGGCTGGGGCAACAGGCCGGCCAGCACCGTGGGCAACGCCCCCTCCATGCCGGCACAGGCGATCAGCACCCGGGCCGAGCGCAGCTGATCGAGCCGCTCGAGCAGGCGATGCAGGCCGGAAACGCCGACATCGAGCAGCAGCTGCGCCGTCACCCCATGGCAGTGCAGGGCCAGCAGCGCCTCGCTGGCCACCGTGAGGTCACTGCTGCCGCCACCAAGCACGCACACCTCAGGAGGCACGGAACCACCCTCCCCAGCCGATGCGCCGGGCGGCTCAGACACCGAAGCCGGCAAGGGGGTGGTGAGGCAGGCGGCCTGCGGGTGGTAGACGAGTGACGGCCTCAGAACGGCGTCCGAGCCCTGCGGCCCGGGCCCGCCGGCTGGACCATCACCCTCCAGCGGCTGGCCGGAGACACCTGCAACCCTCTCGAGAGACACAACACTCTCGAGAGGCACGACAGTGTCGGGACGCGCATCGCCGTCGGGACACCCAAGCCTCTCGAGACCGGCCAGCACCGCATCGGCCTTGGCCGGGGTGACGCGGGTGACCAGCACGGTTTCGCCGGCGGCCAGCAGCTCCCGGGCGATGCACACGATCTGGTCCGGGCTCTTGTGCTCGCCCCACACCGCCTCCGCCATCCCAAGCCGCTGGCGGCGGCCCAGATCGAGAATGGCGCCGGGCTCTGTGGAGCTTGGATCGGTGGGGCTGGGCGGGAGCTGGCTCACAGGGCTTCAGGGAACGACATCGGGAGGCAGCTCGCCCGCATAGACCAGCGGGAAGGGATTCGGGGGCGTCGCCTGGGGTGCGGCGGCAGGGGCCTGGACGCCCGGGCTCTCACTGCCGGAGGTCTGGTCTCCGGAGACTGGGGATGGGGAAACCGGGGATCCGGGGACTGGAGCAGCCGTGGCTGGTGATGCGGTGGCTGCGGATGGAGTGGCTGCGGATGCGGTGGCTGCAGCGAAGCGTTCCGACTCAGCGATGGCCTCCAAGGGCCCCACCACACCCAGGCGCTCCAGAGCAGCGTGGGCCAGCCGCTCGAAGCGCTCCTGCACCTGCTCGATCTCATCGCGGGGGATGGCATGCCACTGGGCGCGGCTGGCCCAGTGGATCAGCAGCTGGCCCTCCTCACGCTCGCCATCCCAGCGCAGCTCGCGGCCCAGGAAGCCGGCCTGGGAGCGCAGCCAGGGCTCCCAGGTGGCCTGCTCGGCCTCATACCAGGCCTGGCGCGCCGCCGCCGGCACGCTCACGCGCAGGTGCTCGATCACCTCGACCTGAACGCGCCCATCGCTGCCAACCCGGCTGGTGAGTTCACCGTCGACCTCGGGAATACCCGGAGCGTCGAGGGGGCTACGGCGCTGGTTCAGATCCATGGCAGGGCGATCAGCGGTGGGGCGGGGATGGAACGCAATCCCTGAGGAGGATCAACGTACGGCGGATGGCCCTCGGGCAGCCGACCCGTTGGCCTCCTCATCCCCGCTGCAGCAGCGCCACGGCGTGGCAGGCGATGCCCTCCTCGCGGCCGGTGGGGCCCAGCTGTTCGTTGGTGGTGGCCTTGACGCCCACCTGATCAGGCTCGAGGCCCATGCGCAAGGCGATCGCGGCCCGCATGGTTTCGATGTGGGGCCTGAGCTTCGGCCGCTCGGCCACGATCACCGTGTCCACGTTCACCACCTGCCAGCCGCGCTCGCGGATCAGGCCCATCACCTGCTCGAGAAGCACCAGGCTGTCGGCGCCCTTCCAGCGGGGGTCATCGGGCGGGAAGTACTGGCCGATGTCGCCGAGCGAGATGGCGCCGAGCAGGGCATCCATCAGGGCATGCACCAGCACGTCGGCGTCGCTGTGGCCATCGAGCCCGAGCCCTGCGGGGTGCTCCAGGGTCTGCCCGCCGAGGATCAGGGGCCGGCCGGGCACGAGCCGGTGGATGTCGTATCCGTTGCCGATGCGGAGCTGAGGGACCATGGCGCCTGGATCCAGGGTGAAACGCAATCCCTAACCAGTGTCCGTGACCGGGGGGCCGGAATCGGGCTGCAACCCTGCCGCCGAGCGCTCAGTGCGGCATCACAACCGCTAGAGGCTGACGGCCTGTCTGACGAATCAGTCAGGACCTGGCTGCTCCAGCAGCATCGCCACCGCCTCACTCAGTCGCAGCCTGCTTCGGGGGGTGTCGAGGAGGAGGAATCGGGAGAGCGCAACAAGGCATCGAGCCTGGAGTTGAGCTCCTTCAGCCGCTTGTTCTCGCGCCTCAGCTTCTCGGTTTCTCTCTCGATCTGCTCGGTTTCGCTCCTCAACGCGTGCATGCGCGTCTCGAAGTCGGGATCGCGATGCCAATTGAGCATCGACAAGAACTGTCGCCACCGAGGCAACGATGAAAACGACGCCCCACTGCTGCTGGAGGGGGACGCTGGCGCCGGCGAGGGTGATGTGGTCATAGGACGAGAACAGGGCGATCAGGCCGAGGGCCAGACCGCCGATGGCCTGGGTGAAACCGAGGCGGTCAAGGCCGAGACGGTCGAGCCCTGGGAAGGGGCGTGGAGATAGCGGCAAGTCTGGCGGAACCTGCGGGTCAGCGCTGTCGCCGCCTGGTGTGTTGGGTGGTGGAGTGGAGGAGGTCATCGGCCGGTCGGAAGGCCCTCTCCACCAGTGCCACCCTTGCGGTGGTCTGTCTCACGGCGGCGATTGATCTCATGCCGCGGCCTCCGCTGCAGCCAGGCCCACGGGCGCGGGTTGAAGGGGTCTGACCCCGGCCCGTTGGCAGGAATCCCCGGTCGACGGCAGGCACCGTGCGCACAGGGCCGTGGGTCTCCAGCTCAGGTGGCGCCATCACCACCTGCCATCGGCGGCTGAAGGACTCCTCAGCCCTGCTGTTGCTCCTCCTGCTGTTCCTGCCAGCGGGCGTGGAGATCGGGCCGGCGCTCTCGGGTGCGCGCGATCTGCTGCTCGAGGCGCCAGCGGGCGATGGCGCCGTGGTCGCCGCTGCGCAGCACCTCCGGCACAGCCATGCCGCGGAACTCCGGCGGACGCGTGTAGTGGGGATGCTCCAGCAGCAGGTCGCTGTGGCTCTCGTGTTCGAGCGATTCGGCGGTGCCGACGGTGCCGGGCAGCAGCCGGATGACGCCGTTGATGATCACCATCGCCGGCAGCTCGCCGCCGGTGAGCACGAAGTCGCCCAGCGACACCTCCTCATCGGCCAGGCTGCGGATGCGCTCATCGAACCCCTCGTAGTGGCCGCAGAGCAGCACCAGCTGATCGCAGGTGGTGGCCCAGCGCTGCAGGTCGCGCTGATGCAGCGGCCTGCCCTGGGGGCTCATCAGCAGCACGCGCCGCCGCGGCCGCACCGGCACCGCCTCGAAGGCGGCGAACACCGGCTCGGGCTTAAGCACCATGCCGGCGCCGCCGCCGTAGGGCACGTCGTCCACCTTGCGGTAGCGGTCGGTGGCGAAGTCGCGGGGATTGTGCAGATGGACCTCGGCGATGCCGGCCCGCAGGGCGCGGCCGATCACGCCGAGGCCGTGCAGGGGCACGAAGGCCTCAGGCACCAGGCTGATCACATCAAGGCGCAGGCGGCAGAGAGCGTCGCCGCCCTCGGGCTCGACCTGCGCCGCCGCGCTGGTCGGCTCGGCGCGATCGGCAGGGCCGCCGCTGGCGCTGGTGGAGGGGATGGCGATCGGCTCCGAACTCATGCGGCCGGCTTGCGCACGCGGCGGATCTCGGAGCTGAAGCGGGCGCGGCCCGGCTGACCGCCGGTGGCGTGTTCGACGCTGCTGCGCAGGCGCAGGTTCGGCTGGGTGAACCAGATGCGCTCGCGCAGCACCCGGCCCGGGGCCTCGAGGATCAGCTCCAGGCTGCCGTCGGGCCACAGCTGCCACTGCCCGGCCGGGACCGGGGCCTGATCCGCGGCGCCGGCGAAGGAGCCGTCGGCGCGGAAGTGCAGCTCGCGGCTGCCGCCACCGGGTGGCGTGACGCGCAGGCCACCGGGCTGATCCGCCTGCTCAGGCGCCAGAAAGGCCACCAGCAGCTCCGCACGCTCGGAGCTGTGCCAGGCCTCCTCGCTGGGGGCCTCCTCCACCTCGGCGCGGGCCTGCTGCAGCAGCGCCGCGAAATCGGGCAGGCCGTCGATGCCGGAATCGGCGGCTGCATTGGACGCGGCGCCGGCCCCAGCGGAGGTCCCCACTGTGTCAGTGACACTCTGGCCGGCGGAGGGCTCCCCGGAATTGTCAGCGCCCCCTCCCTGCCCAGGGGAGACCGCAACGGCGCCCGCCTCAGGAGCGGAAACCGCCGCTGTCTGCGCGGAACCGTCAGCCGTCATGGCCGGATCAGGAGCGGCATCCTCCACCAGGGCCAGATCGAAATGGCTGCGAAGGGCCAGCCATTCGCCGTCGCAGAGCTCCAGAAAGCTGCGGAGATCCTGGGGCGGGAAGCCCTCGGGGCTGGCGGTCACGGCGGCAGAGATGGCTGCAGGGATCCTGGCAGGTGCCGCCCCCCGGCTCAGGGCCCCGGCTGCGGGGCCTGACGGCACCGCGGCTCAGCGGCTGTGCAGCTGCAACCCACCGTTGCCTCGCCGCAGCTCCGCCCACAACCCCGAACACGGATCCTCAACCTGGTGACAAGAGGCTGCCCTTCGAACGCGGGTTCAGCACCGGGGTGACAGCCTTGGGGTGCGCAGCCTGCGAGACCTGGTGGAGCAGATCGGTCTGGGTGCTGGTTCCGAGGTAAGCCTGAGAGCCGAGGATGGGGCGATCGTCGTCAGACCAGCCAGTCTGGCGCCGTTGAACCTGGATGCTCTGCTGGCGGGCGTGAAGGCTGAAAATCTCCACACGTCAGTCGACACAGGAGAGGCCGTCGGGTTGGAGATCGTCTGATGTCCCGTCCCCCAAGCCCTGACCGTGGTGAGCTGGGAGTGACTGGAGTTCAAGCCGCATCCCTGAAGCGCGCAGGCGGGGAGGCGTCCGGCCCTGGGATGGAGGCGGGATGCACCTCCCTGAACGCCTTGTCCTCGCTCCGCCGTTGCACCACACCACCGGTAGCGTCCCGGAACGCCGCTGGATGGAGACTCCTGTGACCGTTGCATCCGCAGGATGGCTGGTCCAGCGAGCGAACACCCGGCGGACCGGGAACGCCCGCGACTGATCCAGCTGCGGGACTCGTTGGCGTGCATGCCCTGCGGCTGAATCACCCGGGCTGAGACACGCCGGGGCGCACCGGTGCATGGCCTCCAGCCACAGGCCTCTCCAGTGCCGAACACGCACCAGCCGTGGCGGGCAAAGCCTTCGACCTGAAGGGGCCCCTCTGGCGAGGCCCCCATCGACGACCGGCCCAGCTCTGGATCGCCGCGCCTCAATCCCCCCGGTAGCCCAGCTCCGAGAGGCGGCCGGGGTGGCTGCGCCAGCCGGGCACCACCTTGACGAACAGCTCCAGATAGACCGGGCCTGCGATCAGTTTCTGCATCTGCAGGCGCGCACCCTGGCCGATGGTGCGCAGCATGCTGCCGCCCTTGCCGATCAGGATCCCCTTCTGGCTGCTGCGCTCCACGAGCACCGTGGCGAGCACGGCGGTGCGCGGTCCGTCCTCGACGATGCGATCGATCATCACTGCCACCGAGTGGGGCACCTCCTCGCGGGTGTGCTGCAGCACCTGCTCGCGGATCAGCTCCGCCAGCAGCAGCCGCTCAGGCTGATCGCTGACGGCATCGGGCGGATAGAGGTGGGGCCCCGGTGGCAGCGCGGCGCTGAGGGCCTGCACCAGGGATTCGGTGCCTTCACCCGTCAGGGCGCTCACCTGGAACAGCGGCCAGGGCAGGGCGGTGGTGGCAGGCTCGGCGGCGGCGGTGCTCCAGGGGGAGGACTGCCCCTCCGCGAACGCATCCGCGGCTGGGTACGAGGCACTGGCCCCTGAACCGGCAGGCGCAACCGCCGGGGAGCCATCAGGCCCCGAACCGGGGTCCCGGGCCGGAGAGGGTGTCCCGCCCCGAGACGGCTCAGCCTCTGGGGCCAGGTCGCTGCGGGCATGCTGGGTGGCCGTGCCATGGGCCACCGGGCCCTGCGTTGCGGCGGCCTCCTTCTCAGCCCCGGCGGCGGCCTGCGGGGCCGCCTCCAGTGGCACCCGCAGCATCTCGCGGTACGACTCCAGCAGCGCCTCGGCCTGGCCGGGCTCCACCTGGTCCCACTTGTTGAGGGCCACCATCACGGGCATGCCGCTGCGCCGCAGCAGCTCGACGATGAAGGCATCGCCGCGGCCGGCCGGCTTGCTGCCATCCACCAGCAACAGCACCACATCCACCTCACCGATGGCGCCGCGGGCGCTCTGCACCAGGCGCTGGCCGAGCAGGTGATGAGGCTTGTGGATGCCCGGCGTGTCGAGCAGCACCAGCTGGGCCTCAGACGTGGTGAGGATCGCCCGCAAACGGTTGCGGGTGGTCTGGGCCACCGGCGAGGTGATCGCCACCTTCTGGCCCACCAGCTGGTTGAGCAGGGTCGACTTGCCGACGTTGGGGCGACCGATCAGGGCCACGAAGCCGGAGCGGAAGGGTGCGTCAGCCCGTTGTGGCAACGTGCTTCCCGTGGAGCCTCCAGGGGTGGATCTTCCGTTCGGCGCGGCATCGGCCGGCGGCGCGGACCTGGCCTGAGCCCCGCCCGATGCCAGCTCCGGCGCGACAGCCGCGCCGAGGCCCGCCAGCAGACGCCTGGACTCCTCGGGATCGGGGATCGGCAGGAGGGTGCCTTCCTGGGCGGCCGTGTCCTGATCTGGGCTCAACAGGTCGAGCCCCTCGCGTTCGGGACGGGCGGGCGGATGCGATGGGGATGGTTCCATTGCCTTCACCCTGACAGAAGAGCGGGGTCGGGTGAAGCAGCATCGCGCCAGGCGCAGGGGCATGCCGCCAGCCGGAGAACACCGGCGCCCGCCGAACTCTGCCGGCGCAACGGTGCCGAGGGGGCCGATCCAGGGCAAGGCCAGGCCCAGAACGCTGCCGGTCAGCCCCTCCCAGGACAATCGATCGGCAGGGAGAGACGTTCCCGGGGGGAGGCACCCTCTGAACGGTGTCCATTGAAGGCGGCGTCCAATGAAGACAGCTTTCCTTTGAGACAGCGTCCCTTGGAGACGATTTCCCTTGGAAACAGTGTCCTTTGAAGGCTGCGGCGCCACACCACAGGTAGCGTCCGGCAAGGGCACAGGAAGGAGACGAGCGGAGGCCTCGCGGCCGCCCTTCCGCGCTGCCACCGTTCCACGCTGCTCATGCCCCCGTGCCCACCCCGCTCGCCCCTCTCCGCGACTGTGGAATGAACTGCAGCCCCGCTGACAGTCCAGCCGGGTCAACGCCGCCCGGCAGCCGGAGCGGAGTTGACCTGCCAGGGCATGGGTTCCATAGCCTGGAGCCCCGTCATCCCGCCCCGGGAGTCCACCGCGATGAATGCCGCCGCCGAACCGACCTTCCAGCAGGCGATGGAGATCACGGCCCAGTGGCTGGCGCTGTGGGAGGCCGGCGAACTGAGCGAGGAGGTGCTGGCCGACCGCGTCGGCGAGCTGGTGTGCAGCCGCGACGGTGCCCGCGGCTTCTTCGTGGTGGCGCTGGCGGGCGAGAGCCCGCTGCTGGATCGGCTGCCTGAAGCGCTTCTGCTGCAGCTGCGCCGCGCCGGTGCACCGGTGGTGGATCTCACCGCCCGCAACCTGGCGATGAGCACGGCGATGGTGCTGGCCCACGGCCGCAGCGGCGACAGCGACCAGCAGGCGGGTTCGCGGCGGGTGCAGGCGCGGGCCACCGAGCTGCTGCGCCATCTGGAACCCCAGGCGGTGCTCCTGCGGCTGAAGACGCTGCTCGACGCGACCCGCGATGGCGAAGGCGAGGACGACAACGCCGTCACCGCCGACCGCGCCTTCCTGGAACGCTGGGGCTACGACAGGGAGCAGCGACAGGCGATCGCCGCGGCGATTGAGGCCGTGGCGGAGCCCTGCTGAAGCCGACATCGCTCTGGGCGTGAAGCCGGCCACCACCGGCGGGAGACATGTGCCGCAGACCACTGAGCAGCCGCCGCAAGGCGGGGTAGCGGCGATCTCAGGGCATGGGAACCGGAACAGCAGCCTCTGGGGCCTCGGCGAGCACCGAAGCAGTGGACGTCATCGGTTCAACGACGGCTGCTGCCTCCACCGCAGGAGCCGGGGCGACCGATCCCGATGCGGCCGGCGGCAGGGGCGGCAGCTCGGGAGGGGGCGTCAGGGCGGCGGGCTCGACGGAACGGCCGGCCTTCGGCACAGGCGGCTGGGAAACGCCCTGGAGAGCGGCGGCGCTGGCCGGCCGTGAGGTGGCCGAGGGTGCCCCTGAGGCCTCGCGGCGGCCGGAGCGTGCCGCTTCCGGGATCACAGGGAGCTCGGGGCCTCCGCCGGCTGCTGCGGTCGCTGTGGGCCTGGCGGCGGCAGGTCTTGCGCTGGCAGACGGTATAACCGGTGCGGCGGAAGGCAGGGGATGCAGATGCACCACCGCCGGCACCAGGGAGCCACGGGCTGGGAGGCGCTGCTGACGCGACCAGCCATCGATCTCGTGCAGCACCGCCGGATCGGCTGGCGCCTCGAGGATGTCGACGGAGCCATCGCTCTGCAGCGCCAGCGGCACAACCACCGGCTCGGTGACCGCCTGACTGGGCACATGCACCAGGCGGGCGGGACTGAGCTGCAGAGGGGCGTCCGGCAGCTTGAGCAGCGCCTGGCGCATCGGCTCGCGCCAGGGCGATGGCAGAGGTGCGAGCGGATCGCCACTGCCGCGGAGCACCGCCCGCTCAGCCAGGGCCAGGGGGGCCATCGGACCCTCCTGCAGGTCTTCCAGACCGATGCTGCCGCCGAGCAGCTGGGCGCGGGTGAAGGCGCGGCCGAGGAGGGTGTTGGCCGGGGAGGTGGCCGTGGCCCCTGCAGCGGCCTGGGATCCGCCCAATGCTGTTGCCGGCGGGGGGGTGGCCGCGTCAAGGCTCGCCGAGTAGGGCCTATCGAGCAGGGAGGAGGCATGGGAGCCGGCGCTGCTCAGCAGCACGCCGACACCGCTCACGGCACCCTGCGCGGCCTGGCCGAGGGCACCGCTCACCGCCTGGTTGGCCTGACCCGCCAGCTGCTGCACCGGTCGGGCCGCCCCCAGCAGTTCGTTGATGCTCAAGGGTGTGGCGCGGGCGAGGGGCGAGGGCGGCAGCGAACGGCCCGGCGGAGTGATCTCGCGCTGGTGGGCGATCCAGCGGTCATGCAGATCGATGGCGACAAGGGGAACCCAGAACACCTGACTGAGCAGCGCCCAGGCGATGGCTTTGGGGGAGATGCCTGAGCCGGAGGGTTGCATGGGCTTTAAGGGAATGCAGTCGCGGGGAGTCGTGGTCCGGAAGACTGGGGCGCCCTAATGCGTAGGACGTAGGACTGTGGCGCCGAGCCAGATCAACGGTTGAAGCGGTCGTAAAGGTAAAATGTATTCACAATCGAGGTCAAAGGCGCCACCAATTCATTAACGAGATCTACTGTCTTGCCATAATAGCTACGCCGCACTATTACGGTGTCACGATCCCTCAAGGGGGGATTAAAGCCTTGGGAGATATCCTTGCCGGGCTGATAGTCGTAAAATTCCGAGGTAGTAGTGCCGTTGCGGTTGAGGCGCACCAGCTCAATGCGGCCCTTGTTGGCACGCCACGGAGTGGGCCCACCGGCCCGCATCAGCACCTCCTGCAGCGGCGTGTTGGATGGCACCGCCAGGGTCCCGGGAGTCTTCACCTCACCCAGCACCGTGACGTTGATGGTGGCTGGGGACAGGTTGGAGATGCCGATCTGAATCACCTCGCTGGGCAGCGGCTTCTCCGCCCGGGTGACGATCAGGGTGTCCCCATCGAAGAGGATGGGGTTCTGGCGCTGGTTGCCCACCTGCAGCAGCTGGGCGAGATCGAGCACCGTCTGCTTCTCCCCACCGCCGGGGCCGGCGACACGCCGCAGGATCACGCGGCGGATGTCGGCATTGAGAGTGATGCCGCCGGCCGCCTGGATCGCGGAAACGGGCGTGGTGAGCCCACCGCCGCCCCCCCCCGAGCCGGCTCCACCGCCGCTGGAAGTGGCGGGCCCAGCGCCAGCACCACCACCTCCGAAGGAATAGAGGCCGGGACGCCCAACCTCACCCAGCACGCTGACCTGCACGGGCCTCGCGGAGGTGAGGCTGAGGATCAGCTGCGGCCGCACAAGGTGACGGGCATACAGGGAGGTCAGCCAGCGGCTGGCCTGACCTAGCGTGAGACCGCTGAGCTGAACGGAGCCGAGCAGCGCCAGAGTGGTAGTGCCATCCGGCAGAATCACCACGGTCCCGCCCACCTCCTTGGCGGAGGGATCGAGGAAACCCAGCTGCAGCTGATCACCGGGGCCGAGGGTGTAGAGATCGCTGTAGACCGTCGGCAGGGAGGCGTCGGCGGACGGAGCGGGGGCAGCTGCGGCAGGAGATCGAAGGTCACGGGCCTGCTGAGCCTGGGCAACGTCTGCGGCCAGTGGAATTGTGGCGGTCAGCACGGCCGCTACTCCGGCGACCCACCGCCGGGAAGGAGCACCGCGGCTGGGGAGGAAGCGTCGGAAGCGATCCACGGTTGCGAGGCATAGGCTGACGTCTACCAACCCTACCGGTGATCGGAGGTGATCCGGGCCTCTCCGCTAAAGCTTGTTGATCGCGAAACATGGCGCGACGCAAGGTCTCGCGCTCAGATCAGGCGCCGATGCCGACATCCTGACCGCAGACCGTTCACCCCGTCCGCATCCGGTGTCAATCGTGGCATTTCAGCAGGATGAAGGGGCGCATGAGGCAGATCGGCCTAGGATCACCGCCAACGCAAAAGGAGCGAATTCGCTGTGACTCAGGTGGGAGCGCCGACTGATCCAGGCCTCAGCGGCGGCAGCCCTAACAGCCTGCAGCCTGGCGCTCCCTCGGCCCTGACCATGGCCTACAGGGGTTCCCCACTGTCGGCGGACCTGGGGGTTGCGGGGACGGGCGACCAGGGGAGCGACTTCAACTTCGCCTCGCTGCTGCGCACGATCAAGCGGCGGCAGGGTCTGTTTCTATTCACGTTCGCGGTGGTCACCGGCGCCCTGGCGGCCAACACACTGCGACAGCGCATTTTCTCACCCGTCTATCGGGGTGGCTTCCTGATTCAGGTGAGGAATCCGTTCGAATCACGAACGGCCGGCACCAATCAAGCCGAGGGTATGGTGGGAGCTATCGCCCGCAGCAATTACAACGCAGATACCAACAGCCTCACCGTGCTGCTCCGCAGTCCCCTGCTGATCCGCCCGCTGGCTGAACAACAGGGGGTGCGCATGAACGAGCTCATCAACAACCTCAGAATTTCGCCGGCCTCAACCGGCAGCGGCGGGGGAGACGCCTCCACCGAGAATGTGCTCAACGTCACCCTGAACTGGTCGAATCCGGTGCAGGGCCGTCAGATTCTCTCGGAACTCTCCAAGATCTACACCCGATTCTCGCTGATACAACGCCAGGAGGCTCTGGATTCAGGCATCAAGTTCCTTGATCGTCAGGCACCCGAGATCCAGCAGCGCGTGGCTCTCCTCCAGAACGACATGCTGCGCTTCCGGGAGCGCAACAACAATCTCGACCCTTCCGCAAATGCCCAGGCGATTCTGGCGACCCGCGAAGGACTGCTGCAGCAGCTTCGCGCGTTGCAGACCCAGCAGGTGGAACTGAACAGCCGCCTGGCCTCGATCGCCTCAGGCCGGTTGCAGTGGTCGCCCAGCGGCGCTCCCACGGCGGTTGAACAGCTGGGCCGCCAGGGCATTGCCACCCCGGGCCGAGGGGCGGGGGCTGAGGTCGCCGCCGGAACCCCGACGCCGCTGGAGCAGCTCAATCAGTTCGAGACGGACCTGGCCACGGCACGCGCCACCTATCGGGAGGATTCGCCGATCGTGCAGTCCATCCTGGCTCGTCGCAATTCTCTCCTTCCGGTGGTACGGCGCCAGGCGGCCGATAACGTGCGGGCCCAGCTGCTGGCCAACGTGGCCCAGCAGGACGAGATCAACCGTCAGATCCTGTTGCTGAATCAGAACTTCCGCAACAACCCGCAGAAGATGCGTGAGTTTGAGGATCTGCAGAGTCGTCTCAATCTTGCGCGCGAGCACTACATCTCCTACATACAGGCCCGCGAGAGCTTCCGCCTGGAGCTAGCACGCTCCACCACCCCCTGGCAGGTGATCAGTCCGGCCGAATTCGCCGACATCCCGGTGGAGCCCAACATCCAGCGCAGCCTGCTCAAAGCCCTGCTGATCGGGCTGCTCGCCGGCTTCGGTGCCGCCCTGATCCGCGAGCGCACCGACCACGTTTTCTACACGCCGATGGACGCGGAGCGGGATCTTCAGCTACCTGTGCTCGGCCTGATCCCGTTCCTGCCCCTGGATCCGGGCGTGGAGATCTCAAGCAGCATTGCCAAGATGTCCTCGAGCGAACGCTTCGCGATCAAGGAATCCCTACGCAGCCTGTTCACCACCTTCCGGTTGCTGCGGGCCGATCGCAACATCCGCATGGTAGGCGTCACCTCATCCACCCAGGGAGAGGGAAAGTCGACGGCCGTGACGATCTTTGCGCGCACCTTGGCGGATCTCGGCCTGAAGGTGCTGGTGATCGATGCCGATATGCGCCTGCCGATGCAAAGCCGCTATGTGGGCGTTGAGCAGGGCGAAGGACTCTCCAACCTGCTCTCCGATTCGACCCTGCGTGCCAGCGAACTGATCCTGACAGTGGCCGACAACTTCGACATCCTGCCGGCAGGCCCGAAGCCCCCTGATCCGGCCAAGCTGCTCAACTCCAACCGCTGCCAGGAAGTGGTCGAAGAGGTACGCAACCTCCCCGGCTACGACATGGTTCTCTGGGACGCGCCCCCCTGCCTGATGCTGGCGGATCCCATCCTGCTCGGCGAGAAGCTTGACGGCATCCTCTTCCTGGTGGGCCTGGGCAAGGTGAACCGGGAGCTGGCACCGCAGGCCTGCCGCCGCATCAAAGCCACCGGTGTGGATGTGCTGGGTTTGATCTGCAATCAGGTGACATTCCCGAGCCGCCTCAACGACTACGGCTACGAATACGGTTATTACTATCACTATGCCTATTCGGATTCTTACTCTAACTCCACATTTGGCAACTACGAGCGCAACCTGAAGGGCTACATCAAAAGCTATCGCGACTCCTATCTGCGCCGGGATGGCAACGGATCCGGCAGTTCCTACATCAGCAATCGCTATCTGCGTGATGTGGACACCGTCCAGTCCTACCAACAGGCCGACAGCGACAGCTTCGAAGCTGGTGGCCGAATCAGCGACACCGAAACCTCCCCACCGCCCCGATCAGAAGCCGGCACGAGGCGTCACCGCCACCGACGACGCACGCGACTGCAACGGGCTGTCGGCTGGCTGCGAGAGCGGCTGCCTCTGCCAGGTCAACGCCGCTGAATCATCAACAGCCTTGACCGGCCGTCTGGACGCAACAAACTCTGTGAATCAGAAGCCGCAACGCCGGTTCTCAGAAGCGTCCGCAAGACACCATCCCCGCTGACAGCGGTGATGCAGGCCGCTGAGCGAGGCCAGTGGCCTGGCAGCTGTCACTTGGCCAGGAGCCGCTCCAGCAGTTCAAGGTGCGAGACGATCGGCCGTGCGGCCGGATGGCAGCGGCGTACCCAGTCGAGGGCATCGAACAAAGACATGTTGCGCGCTCGGGCGGTGAGCCCCACGGCGATCAGGGGAGAGCGCTCGATGCCGGCCATGCAATGCACATAGACGGGCCGCCCCTGATCGAGCAGCTGCTGGGCAAGGTCCAGGCCGGCCGCCAGCCTGGCGGCATCGAGGGGCTCCTGACGGCGGTGATCGGGCAAGGGAACGCCTGCACTCAACCAGTGAGGCGGCACGGGCGCCGCTCGCTCCTCATGGGGGTAGCAGCAGCTGAACCGACTCTGCATGCCGGCCTGCTCCAGCTGCTTCCAGTGGGCCTCGCCCGCAGGCATCGGCCCTACTGCCAGCCGGTTGGTGAGCACCCAGCTGTAGGGGAGCGGCCACTCCGGGGGGATCAGGGAGGGCGGCCGCGGGGCGCGATCTTCGCCGGGAGGGCCCTCGCCATCGGAGAGTGGCAGCAGGCGTCGCAGCAGTCGTCTCATCACAAAGCGCGCATCAAGGCCGTCGGAGCCATCGGGACAGCAGCATGAACGGGAGCAGCCGCAGGTCGCCGGGGCTGCGGTTCAGTTTGCAAGGGCGGCCGGTGCCGAGCACCACCACGTGCGCCACCGGTGCGGAGCACCGGCCGAGCACGGCTGCGGCGCTCTGACGTTGATAGGGTCGCTCCAGCCAGCGCGAGAGTCCCTCGGTGGTGAGGGGCGTGGAGAACAGCCATTAGGATCCCGAGCGTCGCGATCACCGGCGCACTCGCCCCGGATGACGGCCCAGAGCAGAACCATCCCCAGGGGCAACAGCAGCAGGGGGAGGAGTTTGCTGAGCAGAAACACGCGCCGAGGACCCCGAAGGCCGAGAGGAAGGCCGCATGCTGCGGCTGGGCTGCAGGCTGACCTCCAGCCCCCAGGCCCGCAAAACCGCACAATCCAAACAGGGCCGGCGCACGCCTTAGCTGCCACTCTTTGGGAGAGGCGGAACCGACTGAGAGCGCTGCAGGGATGCGATGAGCGAATTCCAGGCCTGGACCGGTGGCGGCTGGGCTGTGGTGCTCCGCAAGGTGACCAGCAGACAACGGAATTCTCGGTTGCGGCTGAAGCCCACCAAGCTGCGCAGGCGATCGGTGCGCGTGCGGAGTTGACGATCGACAGCACCCTGAAGCGCGGCAAGCGTGACGGCGGAATCGGCCGAAGAATGGCCCTGGAAGACAAGGCAGGTCTGGTAGGCAGGTCGTCCCTGAATCGTTCCGGAAGCGACACCGGGCAGGGGAACATCGAGCCTCCTCCTGGTGAGAGACAGTTGCGGCAGATCGCTGGTGATCCAGGCCACCTGAAAGTCATCCCTGCGGCGCACATGCACAGAGACCAGCTGCAACTGGCCGGCTTCCGGTAGACGCCAGGCCAGCAGCTCAGACAACCCCAGCCCCTCAGCCTGTTGCATGGGCCTGGAGGGGAGAGGCCTCGGATCAAGACCCACCTGGCTCAGACGCAGGGCAATCCGTTCCGGGCTGACTGGCTGTGCCTGCGGCCAGGGCGGCAGAACGAGCGCGCGCACACAGGCCAGGGCCGCGAGGGCAGCAAGGACCGCAAACCACACCTGGAGGAAAGAAGGGGCATCGGGAATGAAATGTCCGTCGGGATCTGTTGCCTTCGAGCGGCCAGAGAAAGCAGACATCTTCAAGGCTGCGATGCGGTGTCAGCGCCTGATTCAAGAGGAGGAAGTTCCCGTTCAAGCAAGTTCATGTAGAGCACTCCATAGGCAAAGACAGCGACTCCGGAGAACACCAAAGAACCAGTATCGTCGTGAAAGAAAGTAAACAGAGGAGTCCCCTTCCCCTGCCCCATGCCTGCTACTGCGGAAAGAAGAGCAATACGAAGAGTATTGCAAATCAGGCCGATCACTGGTGCGGCCGCAAACAGGAGCAGCCTGCTAGGCAAGGACCTGATGCGAAACGCCAGCATAAAGATTAGCCCTACACAGAGGATCTGTGCCATCATGTCCAAGCCATTGCACTCCGCCAGCACCTGAACGCCTCCACCTGGGAGAGACACACTGCGCCCATTGACGACAACATCGAGTCCAAGAATCGACAACCAGAAGCCAGCACCCTGAGCGGTGATCAGACTTAGCGGCTCTTCGGGTAACACCCGCATCAGCAGCGCAAAGGCGGGCAGCAGCATCAGGCAGAGAAGCGGATCACGGAAACGGGACAGGTGGGTCAGGGGCAGACACAGCAAGGTCAGAGCCAGACCGGCTAGCGGCGCGAGCGCGAAGATCATGCCGTCCCAGTGCAGAATGATCGCGGTGCGCGCCAGGACCCAGATCAGCAGAACCGTGCCGGTAATGAGCCCGATGATTCCTGGACGGGGCAGGAGATCCTCCAGTTGATCCTCAATGCAGATGAGAGCCCCCCCCCAGATCATCAGAGCCAACACCGAGATGTTGGCTGACTGGCTGGTGTAGAAGACGGAGCAGCTCTGAGTGGCTACAAGCAGGGCAAGCAAAAGCCACAGATTGCGAGGCGTGGCAGGTGGAATGGACGGCAGCCAACCCTGGAGGCGGGCGGGAAGACGATCACGGAGCTGGTCCAGGCGACGGTTGAGCGGTCTGATGAAGGGAGGAAGGTGTCCCGCCGGACATCGCTGGGTGCCGGCAGGCGGGCGTAAATCGGCTTCCGCCATGGCTCGACTCAGGAGGAACGTGAGAGTAAGTCTGGCTGGGAAGACAGCGGCGCATCCCGCAGTGGATCGGGCAACGGCTCGAGCTCCTCGCTCAGGGGTGGAGCGTAGGTCTTGCGAGCGAGGGGGAGGTGACGGGAGAGCACTTCGGCATAAGCCTGGACGACGATCGCAGGAGTGGCGGTGGCCTGCAGGTAGCGACGTCCGGAGGCTCCCAGCCGCTGGGCCCTTTGCGGATCGGCAGCCAGCTCGCCGATGAAGGCGGCAAGGCCCTCGCTGTCACCGCTGCGGAAGGCTCTGCCGCAATCGGCTCGGGCCAGCTCGGTGCGCAGATAGGAGTGAGGGGCGCAGATCGCTGCCACCGGGGTGGCAGCCGCCAGGTGGCCATACAGCTTGCTGGGGGCCACCTGGCCCTCGGCGGCCTCCAGAAGGCTGACGATCGCCAGGTCGGCGGAGGCCAGCAGGGAGGGGAGCTGGTCGGCCTCCTGATAAGGCAGGAAGCGCACGTGGCTGAGCCCCTGCTGCTGCACCTTTTCCACCAGAGACTTGTGCTGGGCGCCGGCGCCCACGATCAGAAACAGGATGTCGCTGCGATCACGAAGGCGCACGGCGGCGTCGATGAGCGTGGTGAGGTCGTGGCAGCGGCCCTGATTGCCCGAATAGAGCACCACGAAGCGATCTGCGAGCCCATGCCGCTGGGCGAAGAGATTCTCCGCCCGGGGGAGCGGCGTGATGCGCTCAGGATCCGCCCAGCTGGGAATCACGGTGATGGGGGTGTGCACCTGGGGATAGTGATGACGCAGGTACGACAGCATCGTGGTGCTCAAAACGATAATCTCGTTGGCGCACTCGAGAGCCTGGGCCTGGAGCAGTCGCCAGAGCTTCACGATGGGTTGGTCGGCTGTGACGACCCCGAGCGAGACGGCGATATCGGGGTAGAGGTCGTAGACGAGCACCACATAGGGTGCCCGGGTGAGCAGGTGAGCCAGCCAGCCGACGATCGGCAGATAGGCGGGCTCAGTGCTGAACAACAGCAGATCTCCGCGTCGCCCCTGGCGAAGAAGCCGCAGCAGGGTACGCAGACAGAAGAGGAGGCTGTTGACGACACGGCCGCGGATGCGCTCCGGCCAGAAGCGCGACATGGCAGTACGACGGATGCAGCGATTGGGGAAGAACTCGATGCGTTCCGCCTCCTCGCGGCTGAAGGCATAGCCCGGCTGGCCGGTGAGCACGAGATTCTGAAGGCCTCGCTCCGCGAGGCGAGAGGACAGATCGCCGATGAACTGGCCGGTGGCGGCGAAATCGGGAGGGTGGTACTGGGAAACGATCGTCAGCCTGGCCATACGCGAGCGCTCCACCCGCCAGCGCAGGCGCTCTGCGAAAAAACGCAGGGGACGTCGCGACAGGAGAAGCTGAATTGGCATGCAGGCGTGAACGCCGAAAGGTAAGCGAGTCGGAGTGGAGCCATGACGACAGGGTCATGCGGTCAACCAGGCAGAGTCTGACGGGCGTGGCAGCAGGCGAACACGCCGAGGGGGCGGGCTTGTGAGTGGACGGCTGGGCCCCGCAGGGTCTACCGATCCCCCACCTGCACCGCCGGATTGCCGCGCATGATGGCCCCATGGGGCACCTCGCCGCTGACGACGGCGCCAAGGGTGATCACGGCGCCGGAGCCGACATGGGTACCGGGTGAGAGCACCGCACGGGCGGCGATCCAGCTGTCGGAACCGATTGTGATCGGGCCGAGGCGCAGGTCGAAGGCGGGCGAGCGGAAATCATGGTTTCCGGTACACAGATAGGTGCCCTGCGAGAGGCAGACGCGATCGCCCAGGGTGACCTGGGAGAGATTGTCGATCCAGGCATCCTCCGCTAGCCAACAGGCCTGGCCCACCTGCAGCCGCCAGGGAAACTTGACGCGCAGACCGGGCTTAAGGCGGCAATCACTGCCAATCCGGGCACCGAAGCAGCGCAGGAGGCCCACCCGCCAGGCGGAGCCTGGCAGCCAGCGGGCCGCCAGCAGGGGAGCACCGAGGCCGAACCAGAGGATCTGGATCTGCAGAGGGGCGCCGGGGTGCCAGTCGGGTGGGGTGCGGTAACTCGCGAGATCCTGCCTTGTCACACCAAGGGCTTGCGCGCCGCGATCAGCATCGATTTCCATAGCCAGGGCACTCGGCCGGCCCCTCGAAACGCGACGACCTCGAAGCCTGCTTCCTGCAGCAGACGAGAGAGAGTGCGGCGACTCCAGAACTTGATGTGGCCACCGTCCCAGAGCGCAGTAAAGTGATTTTCAAGCTTACCGGTGATTGCGAGGGTCAGGTTCTTAAGATAGCCGTGGTAAGGGGTGGAGGCGATCAACAAACCGCCGGGGCGGAGAGCTGCGAATGCTGAGGCTGCCCACAGTCGCGGCGCATAGCAATGCTCGACCACTTCGGTGCTCACCACCACGTCGAAGGGGCCGAGCCCCAGGGCCTTGATCTCAGCGGGTGTGGCCGTGGCCTGGTGAAACCGCATCTCTGGGTTGCGCTGGCGGGAAGCCGTGATACCGCTGGCACTCGGGTCGACTCCAACCACTCTGTAGCCCCATTGATCAAGTTGCTGGGCGAGGGCTCCGTTACCGCAGCCGAGATCGAGCACCTGACGAGAGTGCGGGTGATCATCAAGCAGCTGTTGCAGCGGCTGTAGAAGATAGGCATGGGTGTGGGGGGTACCTATTGTCCATCTGTAATCGGGAATGACAACATCAATGCCCATGACGTTCATCCCACAACATCAAACTGAGCAGAATCTCCACATACATCCTCTGGAAAGCATAGAACCAGCCGCGCCAGCCGTCGAGCAAACCGCCGCGCAAAATCAGGCAGATCGCCAGGGCGGCAAAGGGAGCGATGACATGTTTCCTGCGTAACCGGTCGCTGAACGAAAGCCGCTCAGGTGGTGTGGTGCAAAGCTTGTGGCACTCCTGCTGGAGGTAGCGCTGCTGGGCTTCGAACCAGCGACTGAGGGGTTTGCGATCGTCGTGGAGAATCGGCTGCCGCATCGCCAGCGTGCGGCCGCGGGGCTTGAACTGATGGGCGTGGCCATCGTCGACGTAGTGGCCGCCGCCGGGCCGGATCAGGTTGTAGCGGGGCGGAAGCAGGGTGCCACGCAGAGGTTTTCCATAGACCAGGTAGCGGAAAGGCGTGAGCACCGCATCCACCTCCGGGCCGGCCTGAGCGAGGAGGGCGGCCATCTCGCTAGTGTGCCGTCCCGCAAATAGCCGCTACAATATGAAGTGTCTCCCGAGGGGGTCGTTTCATGCCAAGCGGGCGCCCCATGGCTCCTCTGGAGCTGTCGGCTGATGAGGCCAGCCAGCTCCAGAGCCTGGCTGGATCAAGGTCCTTGCCCCATTCGATCGTTCAGCGGGCGCAGATCGTCCTGGCCTGCGCAGCTGGTGACACCAACACCTCAGTTGCCAAGCGATTTGGCGTTCGCAGCGCAACGGTGGGCAAATGGCGGCAGCGCTACCTCGATCTGGGGATCGAGGGGCTGCACGACGAGCTCCGTTCAGGCCGCCCGCGGACCTATGAGGACGACACGGTGGCGGAGGTGATCAACCGAGCCCTGCAGAGCAAGCCAACCGATGGCAGCACGCACTGGAGCGCTCGGACTTTGGCCGCAGAAACAGGGATCTCCAAGTCCACGGTTCACCGCTGGCTGCAGACCTTCTCGCTCCAGCCCCACCGGCAGAAATCGTTCAAGCTCTCCACCGATCCGTTCTTTGTGGAGAAGGTTCGGGACATCGTTGGCCTGTACCTGAACCCGCCCGACAAGGCGATGGTGCTCTGCGTCGACGAGAAGACGCAGATCCAGGCCCTCGACCGCACCCAACCGCTGCTGCCCATGGGGCTGGGCTACGTGGAGGGTGTGACGCATGACTACATCCGCCACGGCACCACGACCCTGTTTGCCGCGCTGGACGTGGCGACCGGTGAGGTAATCACTCAGTGCAAACCCCGGCACCGCCACCAGGAGTTCCTGGGGTTCCTCAGGCAGATCGAGAAGTCCGTCCCCGAGGATCTGGACCTGCACTTGATCGTGGACAACTACTGCACCCACAAGCACGCCAAGGTGCGTGCCTGGCTGGCCCAGCGTCCCCGTTTCCACGTCCACTACACCCCCACCTACGCCTCCTGGCTCAACCAGGTGGAGCGCTGGTTTGGACTGATCACCCAGCGGGCAATCCGGCGCGGCAGCTTCTCCAGCGTCAAAGAGCTGATCGCCAGGATCGAGCAGTTTGTGGCCGCCTACAACACGACCAAGGCCCCGTTCAACTGGACGGCGACAGCTGACTCAATCCTGGAGAAGCTCCAGCGGCTTTGTGCGCAAATCTCTGGGACGGCACACTAGTGAAGGCGGACGTAATGCCGTGATCGGCATCGAGGCTGAGGCACCAGGGGGTGGTGATCAGCCCAAGGCCGAAATTGCACTGGCGGGCGAAGGAGTCGAATGGGCGCTGCACCACCTCCACCTGAGGGCACTGCGCCAGGATCTCAAGGGTGCGGTCGCTGCTGCCGCTGTCAACCACCACGATCCGACGAGCCCAGCGGAGGCCCTCGAGGGTGCGGCCGATGTTGGCCTCCTCGTTGAAGGTGAGGATCAACGGGGTGACTTGATTAAGTGCCTCAGCCATCCAGGTCTCGCAAGGCGGGGAAGCAGGCACGCAGGTGATGGTGAAGACGACGGCGGGCCTGGTTGGCATCGGCATTGGCGGCCATCCAGGCCAGGGCTCCTTCGCTGAGGCGTTGCCGCCGGTCGGGCTGGCTGCAGATGGCGGCGATCGCCGATGCGAGGGCCGGAGCCTCGTGGGGCACCAGCTGGCCGGTGCGATCGGGGATCACGAAATCCTCCGGGCCACCGCAGCGGGTGCTGACCACCGGCACGCCGCAGGCCATGGCTTCGAGCGCCGAAATGCAGAGCCCCTCCTGGTGGGAGGGAATCACGAACAGATCCCAGCGCTGCATCACGTCAGCCAGTTGGGCCTGACTCAGATAGGGGTGACAGTGCACCGCGTCGTTCAGACCGCGAAGCTGAACAGCGTCAGCGATCAGCCGCAGGCCCTGACGCTCGCCGGTGAGCTCGAGCTGCACCGGATGGCCTTGCCGATGCAGCAGGGCCACGGCATCCAGCAGCAGGCCCAGCTGCTTGCGCGGATCGCCATAGCGCCCCGCAAAGCCAAGGCGCCAGGACACCCGGGCCTCCGGCTGGGGGCGATACAGGGCAGGATCGGGAGGCAGATACAGCACCCCATCGGTGTTGCGGCCTGAGATCTGGGCCAGCTCGCCAGCGGTGTGCTGGCTGATCGTGAGAATCCGCCCCTGAGGCGCGCGCAACACCCGGCGTTCCATGCGACGGAGCACCGGTGCGTTGAGGCTGCGGTCGAGGAGGCGGCGATGCCAGGGAAACGTGCGCAGGCGTGCATCCCGATCACCGTGCCAGGGGGTGCCCACCCAGGCCAGAAAGGGCACCGCCGCCCTCAGGTAGCGATAGGCGCAGAGGGGATTGCCAGTGGTGACCAGATGCAGATCCGCCGAGGCGATGAGGCGGCGCCAGGGGCGTGTCTCCCAGTAGTGGCTGAATTCCAGCTCCGGCAGCCAGGCTCCGACAGCTTCACCTGGAACCTGCGGCCACACCGGCTCGTGGCGTCTCCCGGGACGCCGACCGTAGAGCACACGCCACAACGGCACCGAAAGCTCCGGGCTGCAGCTCCATGGCTCGTACCAGGCGAGGGTGCTGGAGATGCCGAGAGCCGCCAGCTGCTCCACCAGCCAGCGGGTTTTGGCCGGCACTCCCCCATTGGAGGGCTGGATGGTGCTGATCAGGGCTCGCAAGGGGGCCGGAGACATCGGAGACTGGCGGCTGATATCGATCGGCGAACCAGGGGAACCCTATGACTGCACAGGGGGTGAGCAGCCACGAAGGACGCTGGCGAGCCTCGCAGAGTTTTGCTCTGCTGCGGCGTCTCCTGCGCAGGTTGCCCCGGGCTCAGCAGCGGCAGCTGCAGGCTCTGGCCCCTAGTGCCGTGCTGGTGGCGGCTCTGGATCTCAGCCTGATCGTGCTGATCGCGCGGCTGGTGGGGGTGCTCGGCCTCGGTGGCGGCCAGCCCCTGCAGAAGCTGGTACTGGCGGTGATCACCCTGGGCTGGAGCGTGTCGCTGCTCAAGGCGGGGCTGCGGTTGTGGCAGTACCGGCTCGGTGGGCAGATCTGGCAGCAGCTGAGCAACGGCATGCTGGAGCGGCTGCTGAATCAGCCGTATCTGTTTCACCTGAACCGGAGCCGTGCCGAGCTGAGCACCCGGCTGCTTCAGCAGTTGTCGCAGGTCAGCCGCCTGGTGGTTCTGCCGGCGGTGCTTTCGATCGGCAGCGCCGCCACGGTGCTGTTGCTGGTGGCCGGGCTGCTGTGGCTGGCCGGTCCGATAGCGCTGTTGCTGATGCTGTTGGTGGCAGGCCTGTATGGCCTGTTGGTGCTGCTGTTGCGCCAACCGCTGAGGCAGCTGCAGGAGCGACAAATGCAGGCGGAGGTGGCCGCCACAACCGAAATCCAGGAGGCTCTGGCCGCGATTCGCAGCGTGCTGCTGGAAGGGGCGCAGCCACAGGTGCTCGAGCGATTCGGACGCCTCGCCCACCAGATCGAGCAGAGCCTGGCCCTGAGCGAGGCGCTACCGCAGCTACCGAGGCTGGTGGTGGAGCCGGCGGGACTCACCGGTGTGCTGCTGCTGCTGCTGATCCCGGAGATCCGCAGCACCGGTGCGAGCACGCTGCCCTGGCTGGCGCTGATGACGGTAGCGATGCTGCGACTGGCCCAACCCTTGCAGGAACTTTCAAGAGCTCTCAACCAGTTGCAGGGGAGCGTGCCCCTGTTGCGGGAGTGCCTGGCCCTGCTCGAGCTTCCACTGCAGGAACCGATGACCTCTGGTGCGTTGCCTGCCCGTCTGACCGTGCTTGCAACACCCAGAGCTGAACCTGAGGCAGGCATGGAGGCGAGGCAGCGCCAGAAATCCGGAAGGGACAGGCTGCAGCAGAGAGGATCAGAGACATGGCCCGACTCCAAACCTCAATGGCGTCGACTGCAGCTGTTGGATGTGCACCTGCGCTATCCGGGCCCGAACGACTGGATTCTGCGGGGACTCAACCTTGAGATCCGCCGGGGGGAACGGCTGGGCCTGGTGGGTGCCAGTGGGAGCGGCAAGAGCACGCTGGCTGGAGTGATTCTCGGACTTCTGGAGCCACAAGAAGGACAACTCCTGCTGGATGGCCAACCACTGGAGGGAGCCAGGCGGCGCCACTGGCAAAGGCAATGCGCCGAAGTCAGTCAGCCGATTCGGCTCCGACACGGCAGCCTGGCAGACAACCTCTGGGGCTGGCAGGAACCCGGCGAGGACAGACGGTTGTGGGATGTATTGGCAGAGGTCGGTCTAATGGAGCTTGTGCGCCGACTTCCCCATGGTTTACAGACGGAGCTGGGCGATGAAGCCCTGCATCTCAGCGGAGGCCAACGCCAGCGGCTTGCCTTGGCCCGGGCCTTGCTGCGCCGGCCTGGTCTGCTCGTGCTGGATGAAGCCACCAGTGGCCTCGACCAGGCCGGGGAATCGGCGCTACTTGCAGACCTGGAGTCCACCACAGCTGGAAGCAGTGTGTTGGTGATCGCCCATCGGGAAATCACCATGCGACGCTGTCCGCGGCTCGCCTTGCTGCACGGCGGCGAGATCCTGACCGAAGGCCCATTTGAGGAGCTTCTGCAAGACGGCGTGAGGCTGCAGGAATTGCTGGCCCGCAGACCGAATGCATCGTCTGGCAGATAATGTTGAGAGCACCCCACAACAGAAAGATCTTCAAGACAAGAGTTGAGACTCAGATCACGACTTCACTGGAAGCATGGATTGAGGCGATGGGGCAAGCAACCCGGCCAAACCGAAAGCCAACAATAGATTGATGGGAAACAACTCGGTGATGTTGAGAGTGAGACTGACGATGCCCACTGCCATCAGGAAAGGGCGAGACACAGGATCGCGGTTCCATGCCCAGAGCAGTAGTCCGTAAAAGGCCGCGACCCCGAACAGACCGCTCTGCAGCAACAGCAGCACTGGCATACCATCACTTGATCCGGAATGGAGGGCAGACTGGGGGCCAAGGAGACTGATCAGCTGGTTGCTGTTAGCAGCAAGTCCCTGGCCGAACAACCATTGCAGCGGGCCGGCCTGAGTCATGCCCTCGACCGCAGCCTGCCAACGGCCAAGAGGCGACCGCCAAAGATCCGGGCGGCCGAGGAGGTTGGGCAGAAAAGTCATCAGAAGCACTGTCGTGGCTGCCAAGGCGAGGCGGCTCCGATGGAAGAGAGCAGGCCACTGCTGTGAAGCAGACCAGAGGAAAAGGGCCAGCAAAACGATCAGGCCGGTGCCGGAACGGGCGAGCAGCACCGAGAGCAAGGCGACGATCCACAGGCCCCGAAGCGAAACAGAAGGATCTGAACGAGTGCCCGACTGATCGATTGCAGGGCTATCCAGGCCTTCCCCAACAGAACGGTTGAGAGGTTCAGCTGAGTAGAGTCCTCCCCGATAAACTGAATCTGAGCCCATGGGTACGGCCATGAAACGTGACGAAGCTCGCGGCGGGCCGGTCTTGTGGTGGGGAAGGTAACTGATAGCGAACGCCAGCAACACGACGGCAGCCACGCCAAGGCTGTTCGGTTGTGTGAAACTGCCAACCAGCCTTGACGGGATGGCAAGACCCGCCTGCACAGATGTTCCGACTGCACTCCCCCCTACCAGTGCAGGACCGAAGGGCATGGGAAGGCCCCGCAGTGCCTCGAACATCAGCAACGGGAGCTGCAACCAAAGCAGCCAGGATGAAGCGCGGGCCCAGTGGTGGAGCCAGTCCCGGGTTGAGAAAGGCCCGGCAGCCAACAGGGGTAGCAACCACAGCCCAGGCAAGGCGCTGACCAACAGAACCTGAACTGCCCCGAGCAGGCCGGAAGCCAGCTGATGAGCTGGAGCTTGCGGGGATTGGGCCAGCTGCAGAAGGCTAATCAGGGCCGCAAGGGCAGTGCTGATGAGCAATGGCAAAACGGGTCGAAGGCCGATCCAGCTCGGCAGGCAGGCTCGACCCATGGCGATCGAGGCGGCGAGTGGGAGGCCCAGCAATAAGAGGAATCTGGATAACTTCCAAGGCCTCCAGGGCTCTGTCGCCTCATGCAGGCGACCAAAAGATAAAGACTGAAGGCGACGAGGGCGCCATGGATGGGGACGGCGTGCGGGGCAGGCACTCACAAGGCCGGCGGGCGGACCTGCCTCAGGGCAGAACGCCTGACGTTCACGCTGATAGGGCGCAGGGTCGATCAGGCCGGTGCGTGCCAAGAAAAAAGGAGCTCCGTTGACCAGACTGATCACAACAAAGAGAAGTGCCAACAGCGTGCCGAGGCCGGATTCTGGCCGCATTCGAAGTCTGGATCTCCGGTCGCCTGTGGCGTCAGCCTCGATGGCAATCCGCTTCATCGGACGCAACCAAACACATGTGGATCAGATGGCATCCCCTGCGCCCGGGCCGTAACCCTGCGTTTGACGAGGGAGCAAAGTGGTGGTCGGGTATGCCTGCCTTTCAAGGGCCTCCTGCTGAACCCTCAAGATCTCGGACTGTTGGTGGAGCAGACAGGGAATCGCCAGCACCGAGCCAAGGCTGATGCTGCAGAGAATCAGCACGAAGGGATCGCCATAGACCCCGGCGGCAGAGGTGAAGAAGGGGAGGTTGGAGAGGGCGAAGGCAAGTAAACCAATCTCGAACACGGCGATCGGCTTCGGCAGCAGGCGAATGAAGCGAAGATTGCGGAGTACCACCTGAAACAGTCCCGCGATGATTCCGATGATCAAGATCAGCCCCGGAATGCCAAGCTCCGCAACAACTTTACCGATGCCACTCTCACTCACATAGATCAGGTTTGCTCCCTGAACCTGCACCTGGCCGACCTGGGCTGCACCCGTCTGGGCGAGGGAACCGACGCCGAGGCCGAGGCCACCGGAGACGTTGAGACCGGTCAGGAAGGCCCTGAGACCCAGTGCATTGAAACGCTCCCAGAGGTCGCGCGGGGCCGTGGCGGCGCGACCCACATATTCGCTGAAATCGTCTCCCAGGAGTTCAGAAGGGTCGAGAAGCAAGATGATTGCAGCCAGGCCAGCGGAGGCCACCACCGCACCGAGCAGCTGGCGACGACTGCTGGTGCTGCCGTATCGGCTCAGCAGCAAGACAAACAAACCAATGAAAACAACAAACTGCACAATGGCCTTGCGTCGGCCAGTGAATAAACTGATTGTGGCGAGACTTGCCGCAAGGATGAGCCACCGGTTGCGGGAGGCTCCTCTGAAACCGGAAAAGGCGAAGATCACCGCTATGCAGGCGGCGATGGTGAGGTGAATCGCGGCGATGTCTGTACTGCGCCAAAGGCCGATAGCACCAGTTGTGTAAAATCCGTAGCGGAAATGAATCAACTGGGCGCCGCCGATGGCGTCAAAAAGAGGCACATCGACCCCGCGATAATCAAGCAGCGCGGTGAACGCGAACAGGGAGGAGAACGTGAGATAAAGCTGCAGCAGCCGGCGCAGCATGAGCTGATCACGGCCCAGCTGGAATCCCACCCAGAGGCCCAGCAGCGGAGCCAGGTAGAAGCCCATCCCGATCATCACACGGATCGGCAAGCCCCAGCGAAGCAGGCCATTGAGCGCCTGAAGAGCCAGGAACAATAGAAGCGGCGTCACCCAGGCGACGAGGCCAGGCTTGCTGGCAAACATGAGGGGCAGCTCCAGGCTGCCGCGTCTCTGATACAGCACAATGGCGCTGCCGACAAAAGCGATCAGAGCGAGGCCCACATACAGGGCAGGCTGATCGGGGGTGAGCTTGCGGATCGGATCCTGGGCGAAGCCCATCACAACAGTGAGAAGAAGCCCCTTACGCCAGTCGCCGCTGACCAGAACCAGGGCGAGGGAGGCCAGCAGAAGGGCAAGCAGAAGGTTGATCACGGCGTCGGCGCTGGTCTTGCAATCTCGGCGCCATCCTCGATGGCTGAGGCAGAGCGGAGAGGTCTCTCGCCTGAGAGGATGGAAAGGTAGGTTTCTTCCAGCCTCATGGCGATGGCTGGCCAACTGTAGGCACGGGTGGCGAGGTCAAGGGCGGCGGCTCGCATTGCCGCTGGCGGGCCCGCCAGGGCCGCCTCCAGCGCCTGGCTGAGCGCGAGAGGCTCGCTGTCGCAGACATGCCCTGCCTGGGCAGCGGCAATGGCCTCGGACACGGCCACACCTGGACTGAGAATCGTGGGCGTACCTGCAGCCAGGGCCTCGATGGCAGCAATTCCGAAGTTTTCCGAGGCAGAGGGCAGGACGAACCAGTCGGCCCGGCGCAGGGCCTGCCATTTGGCCTCACCCTCCAGGAAGCCCAGCCACCGGCAGCGGCCGGCAAGGCCGAGAGCTGCAGCCTGCCTGTGCAGGGTGTTGAGATAGGAGGGCTCACCAGTGCCCGCAATCTGAAGCTGCCAGGCAGCCTCGGGCTGACGCTGTTGCAGGAGGGCTAGGGCCTCCAGCAGCATCTCCAGCTGCTTCTTGGGATGCAGGCGTGAGAGAAACAGAAACACCGGCCCTATCAGGGGATCACGAAGGCCGGCAGCTGGTGTCTGATTGGGGGCGTTGGTCGGCGAGGAAGGCGGCAGTACACCCAGCGGCAACACGAAGCTGGGGCTTCCAAGGCCTAGATCCGCGGCCTCCTCGCGCTCTGCTTCGGTGGTGAAGTGCAAGGCGGCGGCACCTTCAAGGTTGCGACGCTCGATCAGGCGCAGCAGGAGCTGCTTGCGCCGCGGGCTGCGGGCCAGGCTCCAGCGACACAACTGGCCGATGGTGCTGACCACGTAAGGAACTCCAGCTCGGCGGGCCTGAGCCATTGCCGAAGTAGACGGCCACGAGAACATGGCATGCACGTGCAGCAGGTCGTAGTCCCGCAGGTGGGCGGCCAGCCATCGATTGAGCGCCGGGCTGACGGCATACTCGCGCAGGGGTTGCAGCGGCGGGCTCCAGCGGTTGAAGGCCAACACCGGCACGCCATTGCGTTCAGACCAGTGGCCATGCGGAAGGGATGTGTCTAAGCCCGGGCCATCGTCGTTGGTGGTGAGAATACTGACATCACACCCAATAAAGCTCAGCTCCGAAGCCATCTCTAAAACCGCAACACTGGGTCCACCACGACGGAGACTAATTGAGGGAATCACATGAAGAATTCTCATCAATTCCTCAGCAAAGCAAGCGAACCATTGAAATACGTTGCCGGACCACGCATGGAAAAAGTGTCGGCACAATGCCCGACAAGAGACATTGGAACGAGGCTTTCAGCATACAGCGATCAAGTCGATTTAGCGCATAAAGTAATACAAAAGGCTAACAGGCACGCAAGCGATCGCACAAATCAGCGTTAGGCCCTAACATTCAGCGCTAGTGTGCCGTCCCGCAAATAGCCGCTACAATATGAAGTGCCTCCCGAGGGGGTCGTTTCATGCCAAGCGGGCGCCCCATGGCTCCTCTGGAGCTGTCGGCTGATGAGGCCAGCCAGCTCCAGAGCCTGGCTGGATCAAGGTCCTTGCCCCATTCGATCGTTCAGCGGGCGCAGATCGTCCTGGCCTGCGCAGCTGGTGACACCAACACCTCAGTTGCCAAGCGATTTGGCGTTCGCAGCGCAACGGTGGGCAAATGGCGGCAGCGCTACCTCGATCTGGGGATCGAGGGGCTGCACGACGAGCTCCGTTCAGGCCGCCCGCGGACCTATGAGGACGACACGGTGGCGGAGGTGATCAACCGAGCCCTGCAGAGCAAGCCAACCGATGGCAGCACGCACTGGAGCGCTCGGACTTTGGCCGCAGAAACAGGGATCTCCAAGTCCACGGTTCACCGCTGGCTGCAGACCTTCTCGCTCCAGCCCCACCGGCAGAAATCGTTCAAGCTCTCCACCGATCCGTTCTTTGTGGAGAAGGTTCGGGACATCGTTGGCCTGTACCTGAACCCGCCCGACAAGGCGATGGTGCTCTGCGTCGACGAGAAGACGCAGATCCAGGCCCTCGACCGCACCCAACCGCTGCTGCCCATGGGGCTGGGCTACGTGGAGGGTGTGACGCATGACTACATCCGCCACGGCACCACGACCCTGTTTGCCGCGCTGGACGTGGCGACCGGTGAGGTAATCACTCAGTGCAAACCCCGGCACCGCCACCAGGAGTTCCTGGGGTTCCTCAGGCAGATCGAGAAGTCCGTCCCCGAGGATCTGGACCTGCACTTGATCGTGGACAACTACTGCACCCACAAGCACGCCAAGGTGCGTGCCTGGCTGGCCCAGCGTCCCCGTTTCCACGTCCACTACACCCCCACCTACGCCTCCTGGCTCAACCAGGTGGAGCGCTGGTTTGGACTGATCACCCAGCGGGCAATCCGGCGCGGCAGCTTCTCCAGCGTCAAAGAGCTGATCGCCAGGATCGAGCAGTTTGTGGCCGCCTACAACACGACCAAGGCCCCGTTCAACTGGACGGCGACAGCTGACTCAATCCTGGAGAAGCTCCAGCGGCTTTGTGCGCAAATCTCTGGGACGGCACACTAGGGAACCCCTGAAAAACCCGATAGAATCAGTACAGTTCCAATAATGAGACTGGCAGCGGATGGCGGCCCCCCTCCAGTTGGGTTTCACGGACTACGAGCAGACCTACGCCAAGAAGAAAACGCGCCGGCAGCGCTTCCTCGATGAGATGGAAGCCACAGTGCCCTGGGATCCTTTCCTGGCCTTGATTTCGCCTGTGTACCACAGGCCTTCTGCCAAGGGCGGGCGCCCACCGTTTCCGCTGGAGGTGATGCTGCGCATCCACCTGCTGCAGCAGTGGTTCACGCTTTCCGATCCCTTGATGGAGGAGATGCTGATCGATACCCCCTGCTTCCGCCGCTTTGCTGGGATCGACATGGTTGAGGACCGGATCCCTGACGAGACGACGATCCTGAACTTCCGCCACCTCCTGGAAGAGAATCGGATAGCAGAGCAGATCCTGGAGACGGTGAACCAGAGCCTGCGGGAGAAGGGCGTGATGCTTAAGGAGGGCACGATCCTCGATGCCACAATCATCAACGCTCCCAGTTCAACCAAGAACAAGACGGGCGAGCGGGATCCTGAAATGCACTCGGTGGCCAAAGGCAACCAGTGGTTCTTTGGGATGCGGTGCCACATCGGTGTGGATGCAGCCTCGGGTCTGGTCCATTCCGTGGTGAGCACGGCTGCCAACGTCCATGAGCTGAACACGGCACCCGATCGCGTCCATGGCGAGGAACGCGTGATCTACGGCGACTCTGGCCACATCGGCATCGAAAAGCGTGAGGCGTTCAAGGACTGCGAAGCAGAGATGCGCATCGCCATGAAGCCCGGACAGCGCCGAGTTCTACCGGACACCCCAGAGGGAAGACTGCTGGATCTGATGGAGGCGGCGAAAGCACATGTCAGGGCAAAGGTGGAGCATCCATTTCGGATCATCAAGTGCCAGTTTGGATTTCGGAAGGTCTTCTACCGAGGCATCCGCAAGAACAACCTCAAGCTGACGATGCTGTTTGCCCTCGCCAATCTCTGGATGGTGCGCGAACGTTGTCCTTCTACAGCGTAAATGACAGAATAAGTGTGCCATCTTGAGGGTGAGCAGCCAAAAATGATCGGGGAACTCACGAGAAATAAGCCAGTCAGGCCCTGGATTGGAGCACCTGGCGAGTAGCCAAGGACAAAATACCCCACTTGTGTCTCATTGACGAGAATGAGACACGCTTGCGCTCAATTCCCGGTCTTGATCAGAGCTTCCCTAGGTCTTAACATACTTACTAACACATCAAGAGGCAACCGGACCCATGACACCAAAAACACAAGAGGTAGCAAAATCATCCCACGGCCGCGAGGGCACATCTCGAATGAGTAAACATATACTTGTTTTTCTACTTGCAGCCACATCTTCGCTGACTGCGATTATATCAATCAATCTAGCCCTAAGGAGCAACTATGGTGGTCATCACGATATCTACTTGATGCTCGGATCATTCCTATCAGTCATTCACGATGGAGTTTACAAACCATCAAGGTTCACTGGATACCCAGTGGCTGAAATCGCTGTAGGCGCCAGTGCATGGCTCGGGGGCAGCAGTCTGTCGAATACAGTTAACTATGGTATTTTCCTGATCACGGCATTGACATTTCCGTTCTGCTTTGACACGAAACCCAGTCCAATACGATATCTTCTATTTACATGCATGGCACTTACTTCAACCGTGCTAGCTTTTGATAATATTATTTCGATAGACTACCCCTGGGCAACATTTTTCTGGGTCATTGGTTGCGCAACTCTTAAAAATTCAAAAGCACGATCAAATTCTATCATTCCTATGGCCCTTGCAATCGGGAGCAGACCCATATTTGCGCTGTTTGCAATCTCATCCATTTATTTGATAGATCATAAGTTTTCGCGTGAGCCGGCCAACTGGATTGTAAGATTCAAAGAAAGATTGAGCACAATAATAACAACAACCTTTGCAGGTGGACTTTTTTATCTTCCTGCTTGGTTCTGGCACAACTTTGGACTTTCATGGATTAGTGCTGAGCCACCTGACAATCAAGGACTGATTGGACTCGCCGGCAGATTCATATTGAAACTCATTCAAGCTTTTGGGCTTGTTCAAACCCTGATTATCATTGTCATCGTCGTACTGCTGGTGATGGCAAAGCGAAACAGGAATCATACATTATTAATAATGTCTAAGCATGATGCTAATTTTTTGGGCGCAATAGTGATATCAAATCTACTCATTTTTGCGCGGATGCCAGTGCAATTATCTTACTTGCAACCACTCTTGCTCTGTTGCTTTTATATTCTTTCACGCTTAAGAAACTCAAAACTTTTAATTGCAGCCTTGATGATAATCGGCTTCAACTTAATAAATTGGACTTGGCAACCAAGAATTGTCAAGATTGACTACGAGTCTGACGATATTTGCAGTAAAACAGTGGCAACAGGAGCAAAAATACAATTATGGGTTGATGATGGTCGCATCCTTGAATTTGAAAAGGGCTCAAGGAAAGCAAAATGCTACCGGGGATGGTTCGGACAAATCAAGCAGGCTGACTACTCACCAGTGATCATCAATGGACAACCTCTCAGGCTGGCAATAGATAATGGCAAATAAGGTCTAATGAATAGCCTACACAAAGAGTTAAGTCAATACTCACAGCGAAGGCAGCTAGTCACTACAATATAGAATAGTTTTGGATTCTAGGAATTTTAGAAATAGTAGATATTAGATATTAACAACATAGAAAGTATTAGAATTTATCTAGTACAATCAAGGGGGTTCTGGTTGCGGAAAGGTTGTAGCCGGAAACAACATTTTAACTGGCATGGCAGTAGATGCTCCACGGACAGAAAGTTAGAAATTTATGAACTATTGTTTGACGTGGATGAATGTCAGATCCCGAGCGACAAAAGATCAAGGAACAGGCATGTATATGTGCAGTCAGCGATTAAGCCAAGACTGCAGAGAGATTAAAGGCCTTGATTACTTCCGAAGCACAAGATTTAGTTGAGTATTGGCAATACCAGGAGCGACAGTTTACCCATACAGCATCAGAACGCAAGAGAAAGTCGGGTGAATCAGTGATCTGTGATAGAGACAGGAAATGATCGCAATGTTGATGAGTTCGCAAGGAGATAATTGGGACGACTCCAGACGCGCAGTAAGCAGCAAAAACACCGGATTTGGAAAACTGATAAGGCTCGGAATAAAAGAGTCCATATCGACTTTGCACAAGATGCGCGAACACCTGTTCTGCTGGCAGCAGTCCGAGGATGTCAACCTCCTCATGCAGAGACGATGGCAAAGCCAAAGGCTCTCCGATATCGAGAACCGTTACCGTGGGACCGAAGAGCTGTCTGTAGCCGCCCAGCTCGGCCACCAGCTGATGGGCATGCCGGCGCTTGCCCGCTGATCCGAAGATCACCACCTGCAAGGGCCTGTCGCTGGGCTCCGACACGTGATCGCTCTCGCCCACATTGGAGAAGGAGGGCAGGAAGAGGGGGGGCGATTGTGGCCGGAGCCATGAAAGCCAGCGAACACCATCCTGCTGGTTGACCACAGCCTGATGGCTGAGCCCGGCAAACAGAATGCAGAAGAATTGTTGCAGGAGAACGGCTACCTGACGCTTCCAGGTGTTGCCGTTAGTGAAGGGAAGCTCATGGAAATAAGTGACAACCCGTCCACCGCGGAGCCGGCGCAACAGCACCCGCAGCAGCAAGCGCCAGGGGAGAGCGACGCGGCTGTAGGCGAGTGGGGTGAACTCCAGCAGAACGGGAGTGTTTGGTGATGGCAGCCAGGGCTGCGGCCAGGGGCAGACGTGCGCAGGGATGCCCCGCCGGCTCGCCTCAGCGGCGATCACCCGGGCATGGTCGGCCAGCCCGCAGGAGGCGCCGTCTGGCCTGGGGATGACGATCAACACGTCGCCAGCGCATCCTGAAAAGCCTTGATGGTGTGCCGGTAGTGCCAACGATCTGCTGCGCAGCGGCAGGCTGAGCGCTGCTGATCGGTGAGCCTGCTGGATCGTTCGATCAGCATGGAAGCCAGGTGATCGGAAGCTCCATTCGGGAAGATTCCACCGCAATCAGAGGATGGGAGCACTTCGGCGGCGGCAC